>JBDZVD010000083.1:0-30329 GCA_040255525.1 Micromonosporaceae bacterium
TTCGCCGACCGCAACACCAACAAGCGCAGCCTGTGCCTGAACATGGCTATGCCGGAGGCCCGGGACATCGCGCGCCGCCTCGTGGCAGGAAGCGACATCGTCTCCAACAGCTTCACCCCGGGCGTCATGGGCAAGTTCGGCCTGTCCTACGAGGCGGTCCGGGAGATCAACCCGCGAGCGATCTACCTGTCGATGTCGATGCACGGCCAGGACGGACCGGAGAGCAGCTACCTCGGCTACGGCATGATGATCGGTGCGCTGACCGGGATGCACCATCTCAGCGGGTTCCCGGGCCGTCCCCCGCTGGGCACCGGCACCAACTACCCCGACCACGTACCCAACCCCGGCCACGCCGCCTTCGCACTGCTGGCCGCGCTGCGCCACCAGCGCCGCACCGGCGTGGGGCAGTACATCGACATCGCCCAGACCGAGCCGATGGTCGCGCTGCTGGGTACCCAGATCCTCGAATACACCGCCAACGGACACGACCCGCAACCGCTGGGCAACGCCGACCTGTCGGCCTGCCCGCAAGGGGTGTACCCATGCCTGGGTGACGACCGGTGGCTCGCGGTCACCGTCGAGAACGACACGCAGTGGGCCGCGCTCGTTCCGGTGCTGGACCTCATCCCGCAGCCGGGTTGGGAGACCGCCGCCGGCCGGCGCGTGGCGGCGGACGCGGTCGATGCCGCGATAGCGGCAGCCACCCGGCGCTGCGACGCGGTCGAGTTGATGCGCACGCTGCAGGCCGCCGGGGTACCGGCCGGTGTGGTCAATAACGTGGTGGATGTGGTCGACCGCGACCCGCAGCTCGCGCACCGCGGACACTGGGTCCGCTTGCCACATCCGGAGATGGGACAGACCCTGTACAACGCCCCGCCGTTCCGGTTCTCGGCGATGTCCATCGAGTACCGGCGAGGGGCACCGCTGCTCGGCGA
This sequence comes from Micromonosporaceae bacterium, assembly GCA_040255525.1. Classification (GTDB taxonomy): domain Bacteria; phylum Actinomycetota; class Actinomycetes; order Mycobacteriales; family Micromonosporaceae; genus Rugosimonospora. The sequence continues at coordinate 936 of JBDZVD010000083.1, forward strand.
ACACACCGCCGAGGTGTGCCGGGAGGTCCTCGGCATGCCCGACGAGGAGATCACGCGGCTGACCGACGACGGTGTGCTCACCTGATGGGCACGGGAGGACCGGTGGCCGACCCGCTCGGGGCTTTCATCGTCATCATCCCGTTCGCCGGTACGCCGCTGGACGAGTTCGAGGACTGGTACGACACCGAGCACATTCCGCAGCGAGTCAACCTGCCGGGTTGGCTGACGGCGCAGCGGTGGCTCAGTCTCGACCAGCCCGACCTATCGGTCGCGGTCTACGACCTTGCCGATCTGGACGCGCTGCGCGATCCGCAATACCTGCGGATATCCGGCGCGAACTCGACCGCCTGGACGAGGCGGATTCGGCGGCTGCGCAGTCAGCCGTCGCGCCACCACATCCTCTGCCAGATCGACCCCGGTACCGCGCTTTCTCCGGCGAATCTGCCATTCATGCTGCTGAGCAGATTCGACCCGCCCGCCCAGCGGCACGAAAGCGTCGCCGGAGAACTCCGGCGACGGCACGACCGATTGCGGGATCGGCCAGGAATCGGCGGTGTTCGGCTATTCCAACCCGCCTCGAATGACAATTCTCTGGTCAGCACGGTCTATTCCGATAACCGCGGACTCCTAGGCGAGATCCGGACAGTCCTGGCCGAGCCCGGCACCGATGTCGTTGAGACGCACCTGCTGCGGCGGGCAGGCCGGCGAGAGTAGCCGGGCTTCGCCGGGCCCTATCTGCTCACCGTGGCGGCACGCGGGCCGACCACCCGCCGCCCGCGCGCCGCTGGCGGCGACGCGGTCGATCCCCGGGGCACGAACTCCGTTGCGGTCACCTCCACGGAGGGCGTCCAGGGCGCGGACCCGTCGACCGACTTCGCCCGCGCCGCCTCCCTCAGCCTCGCCAGAAGGCGCGAGGCGATCAGCCCGCCGAGCGCCTCGACGTCCCGGCGCACCACGCTGATGCTCGGCCGGTAGATCCGGCAGATGTCGCTATCCTCGCAGGCGATGAGTGAGACGTCCCGAGGGCAGGTCAGATCGAGATCGTTCAGCGCGAGCAGCACACCGCGCAGCAGCTGGTTGCTTCCCGCGATGATCGCCGTCGGCGGCTTCGCCGAGGTCATCAGCTCCCTGGTCTTGCGTTCGCCAGCGGCGACGCTCCGGTCGCCCGCCAGATCATAGAGGTCCGGTTCCGCGAGCCCGAGCTCGACGGCCGCCCGATGAAATTCGGCTCGGCGCGAGCGCGCGGTGTAGAGGTTGGGACTGCCGGTCAGCAGCGCGATCCGCCGGTGGCCGAGCCCCACCAGATGGCGCACGGCCGCGTTCATGCCGGCCGCGTGGTCGGAGAGGATCGCATCGGCGCGCACCTCGATGGGCTCGCGGTCGAGCAGCACTGTCGGCAGGGTCGCGATCGTCGCGGAAAGGTCGCGGGCACGCTCATCCACGAGGGAGAGGATCAAGCCGTCGATCCGCCGCGCCAGGAGGGACTCGATGGCGGTGCGCTCGCGCTCGCGCTCGCCGTGCGACGTGGCGATCACCAGCTCGTAACCGGCGTCGTGCAGCGCGCTCTGCGCCCCCTCGTAGACCATGGCGTAGAAGCCGTTGGAGATGTCCGGAACGACGAATCCCACGGCGTGGCTCGCACCGGTCCGGATGCTGCGCGCGGCGACGTCGGGCCGGTAGTTCAGCGCCTCGATCGCCTTCTCCACCCGCACCCGTGCCTGTTTGCTGACGACTGGGACACCGCGCACAACTCGGGAAACGGTGGATTCTGAGACTCCGGCATGCCGGGCAACATCGCTCAGCGTCACGGCCATCTCGACAGCCTCCGGGGGGCCAGAAAAAGGTTTTGGACCAACAGTTTACCTGGAATCTTCGGATCTTTGTTGATGACATCTATGCCGCCGCCCATCCTCTCATAGCCACGGTTCCTGAGCCGCCCCGGCAAAGATCATCTCGATTTGGCCTCTCATGTATGCTCCGCGCCCGTTCGCTTTCTCCCGGAGATAGTGAGGTACCCGGTGCGGGATCCGGACGAGGGGTTCGCGGCCGGACGTAGCCGCGGGAATCACCGCGGTGATCACCGCGATTGAGTCGCACCATAAACGGTGGCCTGCCGGCGCGGTGGGTGACCCGGCGGCCGACTGGATCGAGCGCTACCGGCGGTTCTGGGACTCGTCTACCGAGCCTTCACCGATCCCGACCACCTGGTGGCGTGGTGAGGCCCGACCGGAGATTGCCTACCGCGCGACGACATCGAGTTCGACGCGCGCCCGGGCGGCTATCAACGGTGGACGGAGGTCAACGCGGCCGACCCCGGCCTTCGCGTGCGCATCGGGGTCGACCTCACCGACGTCGTCGACGGCGAACTGCTCGAAGGCGTCATGCACGTCGGTGGCCGGCTGCAGGAGGGCATCGAGCGGTTCGAGACGAGACTGCGGGTCGAGTTCCACGACGAGGCGGACGGGCGGACGCGACTGGAGATCCACCAGTGGCTCCCCGAACATCTGGCGCGCCCCAGCGAGGAGGGCTGGCGCCAGGCGTTCACTAAACTGGACGCCACGCTGATGAATGTGCCGACAGTTGTGGCCGATCACCGAGAGTATGAGGCATGGCCAAGCTGATCTACCTGACGAACGTCTCGCTCGACGGCTACATCGAGGACGAACGCGGCGCGTTCGACTGGTTCCCCGTCGACGACGAGGTATTCGCGTTCACCACCGACCTCCTGCGGTCCGTCGGCACGTTCCTCTACGGTCGGCGCCTGTACGAAACGATGGCCGTCTGGGAGACCGACGCCGCCCTGGCCGCGCAGTCCGGCCTCATGGCCGACTTCGCCAGCGCCTGGCAGGCGGCGAACAAGGTGGTCTACTCCACGACTCTCAGCGCGGTGTCGACTGCCGGTACCCGACTCGAACGCCACTTCGATCCCGTGGCGGTACGCCAACTGAAGGCCACGGCCGGCAGGGATCTCACCGTAGGCGGTGCGAACCTCGCGACGCAGGCTTTCCAGGCCGGGCTGGTCGACGAGTGCCAGCTGTTCGTCTGGCCCATGGTTGTCGGCGGGGGCAAGCCGGGGCTGCCGACCGGCGTGCGCGCCGACCTCGAACTGCTCGATGAGCGCCGATTCGCAAACGGCGTCGTACGCCTCCGTTACCGTCCTCTGGGACATTGACCGGCAGCTCTCGTCCGGTGCGCTGGCGTGCTCATCGCCGGCGTCCGCGATCCGCTCGGCACCGCCGGCAAGGGTGAGCCCGTCAAAGCGCGACGGCGACTGCGCCGCTCACGGCGGGAAGGTGAGGAGCCGGGCGTTGGTGTCACTACGCACGTCGACTCGTTCGATGCGCGATGGTTCCAGCTCTGTCCATGTCGATATCGGCTGGACCATGTCGGCTGTCGGCGTCCACGCCGCGACAAGCACACTGAGGTGGTCTCTGGTCGTCACGGTCAGGCGCAGCCGCCACCTGGTGTGCGCCGCGGCGTCCGACCAGCCACACAGGAGCGAGATCCGGGAACCGTCGGCCATCGGCTCCAGCGTCAGTAATGCGTACAGCGAGCCAGCTCTTTCGACGGGTCGCATCACCGCCACGACCGGGGTCTCGCGCCGCGGCCGTCGGGTGCCGACGGCCGGAGCGACGGCGAGGCAGCCAGCGGCCAGGGCCACCGCGGCGGACAACACTGCCACACGGCGATGAGGCACCCGCGGTCCGCGTCGGCGCTGGTGTGGTGTCCGGGTGCGCGGCGGCGGGGCGGCCTGCGCCGCCGCATCGGCCCACGCCTGGTTTCCCGGGCGAGAAAGCAGCGCCCGCACGCCGGCCAGCCGGGCCACGTCGTCCCGGCAGGGCCGGCAGCCGGACAGATGTGCCTGGTACCGGAGGCGTTCCTCGTGGCTCAGTGCGCCCAACACGAACGGTCCGGCCTCTACCGCCCACTGCCCGCGGCAGCCAGCCGCGGCCTGCCGGACGCTGGGTTCGGTCGCCGGATACCGGCCGGCCGTTGCCTGCGGACCGACCGCGCCTGGCCGCCTGGCCCTGCTGCGGTTGCCGTTGCGCCGTATCGGATTGCGCCTCACGTTGGGTGATACGAGGAAACGGGTTCACCGGGCTTGCACCTCAACTGTGTCGTGGGTCACAGTGCGCCGGGTGCCCCTAATCCGCGCCACCCCCCGGCCGGCAGGCCGACGCTCGCGCGTCGCGTGGGCTCAGTAGCCGTAGCCGCCGTAGTCGCCACCGGTGCCGGTCGCCGCCGCGCTGGGCGGTGCGACAGCGCCAGCGACCGCCGCGGCGTGCCATGAGAAGTCGATGCCGCCGAACGAATCCTTGAATCCGTTACCGCTCGCGCTGCCCGGCGCGCTGTCCTGGGTGAACGTGTAGAGGGGCTTGCCGTCATAGGTCACCTGGACCGATCCGTCCGGGCGTTTGACCGTGCTCAGCGTGCCGGTCACGCCGGCGCCGGAGGTGGGGGTCACCCCGGCCGAGACGGTCAGCGGGATCCAGAAACGCACACATGCGTCGACGCAGTGCACGCTGCCGTCCACCTCCTGATCCGCGAAGTACAGCGTCTTGCCGGCGCTGTCGGTCAGGGCGGTGCCCGCACCCGGAATCTGGCGGGTGGTCACCGTCGCTGCGGAGCCCGTGCCGGCGTCGGAGCCGCTGTGGGTTGTCGTGCCGCAGCCGGCGAGTGTGACGGCCGTGCCGAGTACGGTGACTCCCGCGATCTTCTTCCACTGCATATCCTGCGCACCTCCACGTGGTTTCGCAAGGTGATACGCGGCAGGCGGCCCAGGAGATTCATCGACTACGGGTGGACATCCAGGCGTACCCCCGGGCGCGTCATCTCGACCAGCCGTACCTCGTTCACCGCCACGGGTAGCGGATACCCGGCGGTGCCGACCCGGCCGGTGACCTGGCAGACGCCGGCGCTGTACCGCACCCCGCCGGTGGTCACAACGGACATCGTGTACCCGCCCGGCTGCGGCGCCGCCGTGAGCGCGACCAGGATCCAGGCGGGAGCCCCCGGAAAGAGGTAGACGCGCCCGACGACAAGTCCCGCGTCGGTGGTGATTGGTGCGCTTTTCGGGGCCTGGCCGCTGTCGACGATCAGGCCGCGCCGGTACTCGTCGGCCAGGTGCCGGTCCGGCGCCGTGCGCCACAGCATCGTGCCCGCACCGACGAGCGCGGCCAGGACCAGCGCCACCGCGCCGACGAGCGCCCGGCGCGCCGCCCTCAGCGTGCCAGCCGGCAGGCGAACGCCGATGGTGCCGGGTGGCAGGAGCCGTCGGATCGCGGCCTTCAGCCGTCGCGCGGTCGTGGAGCGGTCGGGTGCCCGCGCGGCCGCGAGGTTCTGGATTCGTTGCACGACGGCGGCCTCGAACCCTGCCGGCGGCTGCTGTTGGGGGGCGAGCAGCAGAAGTTCGTCGGCGGTACGGGCCAGCTCGGCGAGATCGTGCTGGCAGGCGGGGCAGTCGAGCACGTGCCAGAGGATCTGCGCACGATCGTGACCGGTGGCCGCCGTGGTAGCAAGTTCCGCGAGCATGGGCCGGATCTGCTCGCACGGAAAGTTGTCACTCATCGCGGACCTCAAGCTGGTGACGGAGCCGGGCCAGACCCAGTCTGATACGGGTCTTGGCAGTGCCGAGTGGAATCTGTTCGCGCTCGGCGATCTCCCGTGCGGTCAGGCCGTAGATGGCGGCGAGGACGACCGCGACGCGCTGGTCGTGGGGTAGCCGGGTCAGCGCCGCCCGGATCCTGTGCGTGTCGGCCAGCCGTTCCGGGTAGTCCTCGGCTCGGCCGTCGCTGACCTGGGAGATCATGTCGGTCAGGACGTCTGGGTCATAGGGTCGGTCGCGGCCGAGCCGGACGGCGTCGATCGCGGCGTTACGCGCGATCGCGAGCAGCCAGGTCGTCACTCCGCCGCGTCGCGGATCATAGGCGCCGGCGAACCGCCATGCCCGCACGAATGCCTCCTGAGCGACCTCTTCGGCGACTGCGCGCACTCCGACGATGGTCAGCGCGAGGCCGAAGACACGCGCCTGGTGACGGCGCACGAATGCGGCCGCGGCCTGCGCGTCGCCCGCGGCCATGCCGGCCAGCAGCCCATCGTCGGTGACCCCCATGAAGGGAGATACGCGCCAGGTCGCGAAAGGGATCTGTCCTCGCGACGACGATTTCCGCGCGTCGGCCCGGCCCACCTTCGCCCGAGGGCCTCGGCCGAGGATCCGGGCAGGTCCCCGACCAACACGATGGACCCGCCGGCCGTCGACCATCCGCACGCGAGCCGGCCAGCCGAAGAGGTCGTCACAGCCCCGCCCCGACCCTCACGTGGCACCGTGATCCGACCGCACGCCAGGCAGGCCCCGGATGCCTTCCTCGATCACGGCCCGCGCCGTTCGGGTGCGAGGGCGTCTCCGCGCGGGGGTACGGTGTGCTATCGGCGAAGGGAGGGCTGTTGCTGTACATCCTGATTCGGATACTGCGAGCGGTGATCCTGCGCCGCAACCTTGCGCTGCCCGCGCTGATCGGGTGCTTCGTGTTCCTTACCAGCTGGCCGTTCATGTGGTTGTTCGAACCGGCCGGCTCGGCACTGGTCCGGCCGGCGAACTACTGGTGGTGGTTCCTGGTCACGTGCGCGACCGTCGGTTACGGCGACTACGCCCCGACCACCTTCGGCGGTCACGTCGTCGGCCTGTACGTGATCGTCGGCGGCGTGGCGACCCTGACCACCCTGTTCGCGCAGCTCACGCTCGTATTCGACCACGTCAGGAGGCGACGGATGAACGGCTCGATCAGCGTCGGCCACACCGGTCACGTCGTGCTGCTGGGCTACACCCCCGGCCGCAGCGAACGGCTGATCGCCGAACTGGTGGCCGACAACGATCGTCAGGTGGTGCTCGGCGCCGCCGCCGATGTCGGTACGCATCCGATGCCCGAACAGCCGATCGACTTCGTACGCGGCGACTACACCGACCCAGCGGTGCTACGACGCGCGGGCGTCGACCGCGCCTACGGAGTGCTCATCGATGTCCGCGACGACAACGAGGCCCTGGCCGTGACCGTCGCCGTCGCGCACCTGGCGCCCGACGCGCTGGTCGTCGTTGCGCTGCGCGACCTCACCCGTTCGACGCACGTGCGCTACATCGACCGCGACGCCCGATGCGTGCAGTGGCACAACCCGCGGATGCTCACCGAGGAACTGCAGTCGCCGGGCATCGCCGAGATCTACACCGAACTGATGACGCACGGCGGCGCCAACACCTACTCGGTAACGCTGCCGGCCGGTGCGCCGGCGGTGCCGTTCGGCGAGTGGCAGACCGGCATGGGCCTCCGGTTCGCTGCCACGATCATCGCCGTGCGAACCCCGGATGCGCTTCTGGTCGGTCCGGCCTGGGATGCGCCCGTGCCGGCCGGATCGGTGCTGTACTACGTCGGCCAGTACCGCCTGGCCAGCACCGAGGTCCTCGGCGCCCTACAGGCGGTCGCCGTCTGACCGCGCGGCCGGGCCAGCCGGGGCGAACCCATGCGTACCCCCGGCGGCCGCGGTCGCGCCGCCGTGCCGAGTAGTCGGCGGGGGCTGGGCAGAGCGCGGTGCGGGGCATCCGGTGGGTCACGAGCCGCACAGGTCAGGCGGGGCGGGGTACGGCGGCAAAGGCGGACAGCGCCAGCCAGCGGGGCAGGGCGCGACACAGCGTTCGTGGGCCGTGCACCTGGAGCTGTTCTGTTCGCAGCGCGGTGGCCCACGAGATGTCACCGCGCCAGATCTGCACCATGGTCCGGAGCCTACCGATCACCGTCACCGCAGTCGGGTAGCCGGGATCGATGTCGCAGACGTCGCTGTCGACCTCAGCCTCGCTGGCGGTAATCACGAGCCACCAGTCACGGGCGCCGGCCGGCACGTCGGGGAACCGGAACTGGATGACGGTCCGCCCGACCGGGACGGTGGCGCGGTTGATGTTGCGATGCATGTCCCAGAGCAGCAGCTTCGGGTCGAGATCCTCGTCGCCGAGTTCACCGATCCAACGGATGCCCCAGGCGCCGAGCGCCTCGACTATGGGTCGCAGTTCGAGTCCGGCCGTGGTGAGCGAGTAGTCGACCTCGTTGCCGTTGCGGCGTCGTTCGACAACGCCGGCGTCCGTGAGCTGTTGCAGTCGCTTGGACAGCAGCGTGGGGGACATTCGGGGAAGGCCGCGTCGCAGCTCGTTGAAGTGGCGGCTGCCGGTGATGAGCTCGCGCACGAGCAGCATCGTCCAGCGTTCGTCGAGCAACTCCATCGCCTTGGCGACCGGGCAGAACTGGTGATACGACGCTCCCACGGGTCAAATCTATATCCGCGGCCCGCGCCTGGTACAGATCCCGTACTAGGCCCCGACCATGCCGCCCCGTAGCGTCGATCGCACAGGTATCCGCATGATCGGAGGGCAGCATGGGCGCATCGGCAGAGATCGGTACGGATCGGGCGGTCAAAGACAAGCACCGGGCGATGTGGGCGCTCGGCGACTATCCGTCGGTGGCGGCCGACCTGATCCCTGATCTGGGTGCCCTCCTGGTCGCCGCCTGCGGGGTTGGGCCGGGTCAGCGCGTCCTCGATGTGGCCACGGGGTCCGGAAACGCGGCGATCCCCGCCGCGATGGCCGGCGCGGAGGTCGTCGCCTGCGACCTCACCCCCGAACTGCTCGCGGCGGGCGAGCAGCTGGCCGTCCGGCGCAACGTCTCACTGCTGTGGCAACAAGCCGACGCCGAGGCCCTGCCCTACGCCGACGACGAGTTCGACACCGTGCTTTCCTGCGTCGGCGTGATGTTCACGCCGAACCATCAGGCCAGCGCCGATGAACTGATCCGCGTCTGCCGGCCCGGTGGCACCATTGGCCTGCTCAGCTGGACACCGCAAGGATTCCTCGGCCAGATGCTCGCCGCGATGAAGCCCTACGTCCCTCCGCCCCCGGCCGGCTCGCAGCCGCCGCCGCTGTGGGGGGACGAGGCCCACGTCCGCGAACTGTTCGGCGACCGGGTCAGCGACGTCACCGCGACCCGGCAGTCCGTGACCGTCACCCACTTCGCCACTGCGGAGCAGTTCTGCGACTACTTCAAACACAACTACGGCCCGACCGTCGCCGCCTACCGCGGCATCGCCGAGAGCCCGGACCGGGTGGCCGGACTCGACCGTGACCTCGCAAGCCTCGCCCGACACCACAACCGCGGCACCGGCACGGTCATCATGGACTGGGAGTACCTACTGCTGACAGCCCGCAAGCGGAGCTGACCCGGGTGCCCCCATCCCGGCTCTCCCACGGGGTGGGGGACGACCGCGGAACCCGACGGACCCGCGCCGGTGGTCCCTGAGCTTCGGCGGGGTCGTCGGATGGGTCGGCGTGCTTCTGCGGTGGTGGTCCTTCGCGGCGCTGGGGTCGTACTGTCGCCCTCGCTGGCTCGTTGCCTGCTGATGCTGGCGGTCCTCGTCTACCGCCTGTTGGGCGAGGAGCGCGCCCTCGTCGCCGCGGTGGGAGACACCTACCTGGACTTCGCGAAGCGCCGCGCCCGCCTCGTGCCCTTCGTCTGGTAGCGGCCGGCAGGACAACGGCGGCGATGCTGCCGGCCACGGCGTCTGGCTGGTAGCGGCTGCGGATCTGCCGACCTGGGAGGGCGTCTCCGGCTCGCCCAGATGGATGCGGATCAGCGCCTGCCCTCGTGAACAGGAACTTCGCGAACTCTTGGGATAGCGCAGGCTACAGTCGCGAAGGAAACAGGCGCCGGTTTGTGGGACGCCGATGTGCCGCGCCGACCCGCCACCGTGCGGGAGCATGAAGTGACGCTGCCTGGGTACGGATCGGCGATGAACGTGCCGACCTGGGTGAAGACCGGCGCCGCGGTGACGGTGGCCGCCCTGCTGGGATCGCGCACTGCCAGCTCCAACAGCACGTGGTACCGCGGTCTCGACAAGCCTGCCTGGCAGCCGCCCCGGCAGGTCTTTCCGGTGGTATGGACCCTCCTGTACATCCTGTTGGCCTACGCGGGGGCCCGGGGCATCGATTCCACGCCGCCCGGCAGGCGCCGAGTGTTCCGGCTCAGCTACGCGACGAACCTGGGACTCAACGCCGGATGGACCGCGATATTCTTCGGTGCCCGTAGGCCGGCAGCCGCGCTCGCCGAGATCACCGCGCTCAACGCATCCAACGTGGAACTGCTGCGCCGGGCGTGGATGGTAGATCGCGCCGCAGGCGCCTCACTGGTGCCATACCTGGCGTGGACCGCGTTCGCCACCGCGTTGAACGCCGACATCGCCCGCCGCAACCGGTGACGTCTCCCGCACCATGCTGGGCGCGTCGCGGCCTCTCGCAGCCGGGCGGACTCCCGCCGGCCCGCCGAGATGCGGTCCTGCCCGAGGCGCGTACCGAGTTCATCGGTGCCGGCCCGGCCCTGTCCACCCTCCTGAGTGACTGGGCGGGCCGCGTCGCAACTGGGGGACCACCGCCTGTCCTATGTGGAGGTTCTCCCCGCGGCAGACCGGCTCGGGCACCACTACCGGAGGCGGGTGCGCAGATCCGCATGGACGCCGGCGAACCGGCGGCTGCGACCCCACCGGCGAAAGGTGCACCGCGGGAGGGTCCGGCCCGTCGGCGTGAATCTCCAGATTCTCCGTACGGGAAAACCGGACGAGCTAGCATGGCCTGCAGTAGACAGTTCATAACGGTCCAAACTGGTGCCACAGCGGCTAGTTGATCGATAAGGCGCGCTCTGCTCTCCCCCGCCGGGGCGAACGAGCGATCCCGACCCCGATCTGGCTGCCCGGCTGTCGTCGACGTCATTGGCTGGAGGGGCGAGGTGCATCTGACACCAAAGGAATTCGACAAGTTGACGATTCTGTCGATGGCGCAGATCGCAAATGCCCGCAGGGCACGGGGCATCAAGCTGAACCATCCCGAGTCGGTCGCCGTCATATCGGCTGCCGCGCTGGAGGGGGCGCGCGAGGGAAAGACCGTCGAAGAGGTCATGAATGACGCACGGAACGTGCTCCGGGTGGCAGATGTGATGCCCGGAGTGGCGGACATGTTGCCCATGATCCAGGTCGAAGCGGTGTTCACCGACGGGTCGCGGCTGGTGACCGTCCATTCGCCGATTCAGTAGCGGAGACCGGGTAGCGAACGGGAACCGGAGGAGAAGTGGCTGTACAACATCCCGGGCCGAACTCGAAGCACGTCCGACCGATCGGCGGGTACGTCCTCAGCGATCAGCCGCTGGAGCTCAACGAAGGGCGGCCGGTGGTCCAGATCACCGTGCACAACACCGGTGACCGACCCATTCAGGTTGGCTCGCATTTCCACTTCTTCGAGGTCAACCGCAATCTCGCGTTCGATCGGGACTCGGCGTTCGGCATGCGGCTGAACATCCCAGCGACCACCTCGATGCGTTTCGAGCCCGGCGACCGGAAGACCATCGAGCTAGTGCCGTTCGGCGGCCGGCAACGCGTGTACGGATTCAACGGCCTCGTCGAGGGGTGGACCGGCACCGGTCCGGTTCCGGAATATCGACCGGACCGTGTGGAGGCGCAACGACAGGCCCGGATCCGGGGATTCAAGTCAGGTCCCGAGCAGGAATAGCAGGAGAAATGGCTCAGCCGACCATGGGATCGGTATCGCGCTGTCAGGAGACGCCTCATGGCCCAGATATCCCGGCAGGAATATGCCGGAATGTTCGGCCCCACGACCGGTGACAAGATTCGGCTGGGAGACACCGACCTCTATATCGAAATCGAGAAGGACCTGCGTGTCCTCGGCGACGAGGTGATGTACGGGGGCGGTAAGACCCTGCGCGACGGCATGGGGGTCGACGGCCAGTACACCAACGCGGGCGGCGGGTTGGATCTCGTCATCACCAACGTCACCGTGCTCGACGCGACGCTCGGCGTGATCAAGGCTGACGTCGGGGTCAAGGACGGCAAGATCGTTGGCATCGGCAAAGCGGGCAACCCGAACGTGATGGACGGCGTCACTCCCGAGCTGGTCACCGGGCCGGGTACCGATGCGATCTCCGGCGAACACCTGATCCTCACCGCTGGTGGCATCGATCCACACGTACATCTTGTCACCCCCCACCAGGCATACGCGGCGCTCAGCAACGGCGTCACGACGCTCTGGGGCGGCGGCACCGGGCCGAGCGACAGCACCAACGGAGTGACCATCACTCCGGGCCCATGGAACATCCACCGGATGATGCGGGCCTTCGAGACGATCCCGATCAACATCGGCATCATGGCGAAGGGCAACAGCAGCGGCCTGAAGCCGCTGGTGGAGCAGATCGTGGCGGGAGCGCCGAGCTTCAAGATCCATGAGGACTGGGGTGCCCCGCCGGCCGTCATCCGGGCCTGCCTGAAGACGGCGGACGAGTATGACGTGCAGGTCAGCATCCACACCGACACGCTCAACGAAAGCGGTTACGTCGAGGACACCATCGCCGCCTTCGAGGGCCGGACGATCCACACCTTCCACACCGAGGGTGCCGGCGGCGGCCATGCTCCGGACATCATCAAGGTCGCCGGGCAGATCAACGTCCTGCCGAGCTCGACCACCCCGACCGTGCCGTACGGCGTGAACAGCCAGGCCGAGCTGTACGACATGATCATGGTCTGTCACAACTTCAACCCGAAGGTTCCCTCGGACGTGGCCTTCGTCGAGAGCCGCATCCGCCCGGAGACGATCGCCGCCGAGGATGTCCTGCTGGACGAGGGAGTCATCTCGATGATGTCGAGTGATTCGCAGGCGATGGGCCGGGTCGGGGAGACCTGGCTGCGGACGATCCAGCTGGCCGCTCAGATGAAGGCGGTCCGGGGCAAGCTTCCGGAGGACGCGCCGGGCAACGACAACTTCCGGGTGCTGCGCTACGTCGCCAAGATGACCATCAACCCGGCGGTGACCCAGGGGATCTCGCACGTACTGGGCTCGGTCACCCCCGGCAAGATGGCCGACCTGGTGCTGTGGGAGCCGGCCTTTTTCGGCACCAAGCCGAAGTACATCATCAAGGGCGGCATGATCGCGTGGTCCATCATGGGCGACCCGAATGCCTCACTGCCCACCCCGCAGCCGGTCTACTACCGGCCGATGTTCGGCTCGTTCGGCACCGCGCTGGCCAAGAACTGCATCACGTTCGTGTCCCGCGCCGGCTACGAGGCAGGCGTCGGTGAACAGCTGGGGTTGCAGCGCCAGGTCGTACCGGTCTGCCGCACCCGCGGCCTGACCAAGCGGGACATGGTCCGCAACGACCGGCTGCCGAAGATCGAGGTGGATCCGGAGACCTTCGCGGTCAAGCTCGATGGCGTGCACGCCACCGTGCCCGCGGCCCGGAACCTGCCGATGAGCCAGCTCTACTTCTTCAGCTAGCGGCGAGAGGAGGCACCGGTGCTCGTTCACACGGTGCTGGGGAACGTTGCCGAGCCGGCCTGGGCCGCTCGGGTGAAGGGTGTCCGCGTCGACGACCTGATGCTCGACCAGTGGGAGGCGCAGAAGAACCGGCTCCGGAAGCCGACGCGGGGCGGTGTCGAGGTGGCGCTGTCGCTGGCGCGGGGGGTTCGCCTGCGGGACGGCGACATCCTCGCCTGGGACGAGCCGGCAGGCAGCGCGATCGTCGCCCGGGTACAGCTCGGCGAGGTGATGGTGGTCCACCTCGACAAGCTGGACGGGGAGCCGGCCGAACTGGTGATCCGGTCCGCGGTCGAGTTGGGGCACGCCCTCGGCAACCAGCACTGGCCGGCGGTGGTGAAGGGAACGAAGGTGTACATCCCTCTCACCGTCGACCGCAAGGTGATGGACTCGGTGATGGGTACCCACGCGTTCAACGGGATCACCCACGAATTCGTCCCGGGTACCGAGATCATCGCGTACCTCGCCCCGCACGAGTCGCGCCGGCTGTTCGGCGGGGCGGGCTCGACAACCCATACCCACGCGCCTGCCGAACTCAACCGTTGAGGAGGCCCGGTGCGTGGGATTGCCGAGACACTGAAGCTGCTCCAGTTCGGCGACTCGGTGTTCCCGATCGGGGGCTTCTCGTTCTCCAACGGGCTGGAGATGGCGGTACAGCACGGCGCCGTCCATGACCAGCTGACCCTGCGGGACTACGTGCGCACCGTCACCCGGGTCGCCGCGACCGGCGACGGCGTCGCGCTGCTGGCCGGGCACCGGGCGGCCGGCGCCGGTGACCTCGACCAGATCCGCGCCGCGAACGAGGCGGTCCACCTACGCAAGGTGAACGAGGAGATGCGCGGCATGTCCACCCGGATGGGACGGAAGCTGGCCGAGGCGGCGACCCGTATCCTGGGCGAATCCGTGGTCCGGACATGGGTCCGTGACTCGGGGTGCGAGGCCGCGCCGCTGACCTTTCCGGTCGTCCTCGGGGTGGTCTTCGCGGATATCGGGGTGATCGAGCAGGACGCGTTCGCCGCCCACCAGTACGGCGTCGCGACGATGGTGCTCAGCGCGGCCGTGCGCCTGATGCCGGTGGACCATCTGGAGGCCCAGTCGGTCCTCTTCGGGGTCAACGCGGCCGTGCCGGCCGACTACCGCGACGTCCGCTTCGCGAGTCTGGACGACATGCACAACTTCGCGCCGCACCTCGACATCCTCGCGGCGGCCCACCAAAGCGCACATGTGCGCATGTTCATGAGCTGAGTACACAGATGCAGGGAGACGGGCTATGAAGTCGGCGAGTCGGATCGGCGTGGGCGGTCCGGTGGGCAGCGGCAAGACCGCGATCATCGAGTCGGTGGTGCCGCGCCTGACGGCGGACGGGCTGCGGGTACTGGTGATCACCAACGATGTGGTCACCACCGAGGACGCGAAGCACGTACGGCGGGCTTTGACCGGGATCCTGGTCGAAGAACGGATCGTCGGGGTGGAGACCGGCGCGTGCCCACACACGGCGGTGCGCGAGGACCCGAGCATGAACCTCGCCGCGCTGGAGGACATGGAAGCCCGGTTCCCGGACACCGACGTGGTGCTCATCGAGAGTGGCGGCGACAACCTCACGCTCACCTTCAGCCCGGCCCTGGTGGACTTCTTCGTCTACGTGATCGATGTGGCCGCCGGGGACAAGATCCCGCGCAAGAACGGGCCGGGCATCTCGAAGTCCGACATCCTGATCATCAACAAGACCGACCTGGCCCCGTACGTCGAGGCGGACCTGGCCGTGATGGCACGCGACGCCAAGCTGATGCGCGGCGACAAGCCGTTTGTCTTCACCAACTGCAAGACCGGCGACGGCATCGACGAGCTGGTCGCTCTGATCCGCCGCAACGCGCTGTTCGACCTCGAAACCGTCGCATGATCTCGCCTGCCGCGCTGCTGAGCCTGGACGCCTCACCGGAGCTGGCACCGTACCAGAGCCAGCCGGCCCAGCTACCTGCCGCCTCGGATGGCAAGGTGGGGATACTGCGGCTCGGCTTCCAGCGACGGGACGGCCGCACCATTCTGGCCGACCTCCGGCGGCAGGCGCCGTTACTGGCCCAGCGGGCGCTCTACTGGGACGAGGAGATGCCCGAACTGGCCTGCGTCATGGTGCTCACCACCTCCGGCGGGGTGCTGCAGGGCGACCGGCTCTGGCTGGACATCGACCTGGGCGAGGGCGCCCAGGCCCAGGTGACGACCCAGGCAGCCACCAAGATCCAGGAGATGGACGCCAACTACGGTACCCAACGCCAGGACATCGTCCTCGCCGAGGACGCCTACCTGGAGTTCCTGCCCGAGCCGTTGATCCCCTACCGGCACAGCAGATTCGTCAGCCACTGCTCGGTACGGCTGCCGGACAGCGCCTCGCTGCTCTACGCCGAGGTACTGCTTCCCGGCCGGAAGTACTATCGTGGCGGCGAAATCTTCGCCTACGACCTGTTCTCCTCGACCCTGCGCGCGCAGCGCCCGGACGGGCGGCCGCTGTTGGTGGAGAAGTTCATCATCGAGCCCGCGCGTTTCGACCTCGCCCGGGTCGGGGTGATGGACCGGTTCCACGTCTTCGGCAATGTCGTGCTGCTCGCCCCGCCGCAGCCGGCCGCCCGGGTGTTCGACCGGACATCACCGATCTGGGCCGAGGACATCCCGCTGGCCGCGGCGGTGAGCCGGTTGCCCAACGACGCCGGTCTGATCTTCAAGGTGCTCGGCCAGGAGACGGAGCCGGTCCGTGCCGCGGTACGCCAGTTCTGCGCTGCCGCCCGGGAAGAGGTCGCTGGTTGCACTCTGCCTCCGGTGTTCAGCTGGCGCTGAGCCGTAGCAGAAAGCGAGACGACAATGACCGCTGCGGTGACCGGCTGGCAGTCCCTGGCCGACCGTAACCCGGTGATCGGGCTCGTCGACGCGTGCCTGCGTAGCGCCGCCCAGGTTCTCTTCCAGAACAATCCAGTCTCCGGGTCGCTCGTACTCGGGGCGATCGCCTGGGGGGCCTTGGAGAACGGCACCCCCCGGGTTTTCGGCGGTGCGGTCGTCGGCGTCGTGGTGGGTACGCTCATGGCGGTCATCCTGCGGGTCGACGGGAAGGCGCTGCGGCAGGGACTGTTCGGGTTCAGCCCACTGCTGACCGGGATCGGTGTGGCGACGTTCCTCGGCCAGCAGTCGCTGATGTGGCTCTACCTGATCCTCGGAGCCGCCATCACCACCGTGGTCACCCTCGCCCTGAACACCATCGTCAAGCCATGGGGGCTGACCGCTTTCACCTTTCCGTTCGTACTGGCCACGTGGGTCCTGCTGCTGGGCGCCTACCAGTTCGCGCAACTGACAGTGAAGACCGGCGCCAGACCGATGTTTCCCGGCAGCGGGGCGGCGCGGCCGGCGGGGTTCGACTGGCACCTGGTTCCCGAGTTCCTTCGCGGGGTGTCCGAGGTCTACCTGATCAACAGCTGGATCAGCGGTCTGGTCATCGTGGCCGCGTTGCTGGTCAACTCCCGCTGGTCGGCGGTGTTCGCGCTGACCGGCAGCGCCGGCGCGACGCTGCTCGCGGTCTGGTTCGGTGCCGGTGAGCTGGACATGCACAAGGGGCTGTTCGGCTTCAACGCGGTGCTGACGGCAGTCGCGGTCGGCGCGGTGCTGCACCGCCCCGGCGTCCTGGTGACGCTGTACACGCTGTTCGGCATCGCGCTGACGTTGTTCGTCCAGGTGGCGATGGCCACGGTGCTCACGCCCCTGGCCCTCCCGGTCCTGACCGCGCCGTTCAACATCGCCACCTGGCTGTTGTTGTTGCCCCGGCCAAGGTTCGCACCGATTCCGAACCACGAACGAATAGTTGAATCTGTCGTCTCCGCCCGACCGCACCGCGGTGCAGCGCCATGAACGCACAGGGAAGAAGGTATCGACCGTGATCGCTTCGACCTCGGTCAATTCTGGCGACACGGCGTGGGTACTGGTGTGCGCCGGCCTGGTGCTGTTCATGACCCCAGGTCTGGCCGTGTTCTACGGCGGCATGGTGCGAACCCGCAACGTGCTGGCGATGCTGCAACAGAACGTCATAGCCCTGGGCGTGGTCAGCCTGGCCTGGGTGCTGGTCGGCTACACCATCGCCTTCGGCGACGACGCGGTCGCCGGGCTGTTCGGCGATCTCGAACTGCTCGGGCTGACCGGCCTCCGGGTGCCGCCGGCGCCGAACCTGCACGTGGTCACGGGCCACGTGACAATCCCGGCCCTGGCCTTCATCGCCTTCCAGATGATGTTCGCCGTCATCACGCCGGCACTGGTCACCGGCGCCACCGCCGCCCGCCTGAGGTTCGCCGGCTGGATGCTGTTCCTGCCGATCTGGTCCATTGTGGTCTATGCGCCGATCGCGCACTGGTTGTGGCACCCCAACGGCTGGCTGGCCCGGCTCGGCGCCCAGGACTGGGCCGGGGGGATGGTGGTTCACGCGTCGGCCGGGGCCACGGTCCTCGCCGTGCTCCTGGTGGTGGGCCGCCGCCGCGGCTGGCCGCACAGCGCGTCCCCGCCCAACTCGGTACCGCTGACCATCCTCGGCGCGGGGATCCTCTGGTTCGGCTGGTTCGGTTTCAACGGCGGCGACGGCCTGCAGGCCAACGGATTGGCCGCCCAGGCGGTGCTCAACACGCACCTGGCCGCGGCGGCCGGGATGCTGCTCTGGCTGCTGGCCGAACGATGGCGGGACGGCCATTGCACCGTCGTGGGCAGCGCCAGCGGGGCCATCGCCGGACTTGCCACGATCACCCCGGCCGCCGGATATGTCAACGCGCTGTCCGCCATCGCCATCGGTGCGATAGCCGGCTTCGTCTGCCAGACCGCACTGCGGCTGAAATATCTGCTCCGGCTCGATGACGCGTTGGACGTGCTCGCCGTGCACTTCGTCGGGGGCATCACCGGTTCGCTGCTCGTCGGGTTCTTCGGCAACCGCGGCACCAACCGGCTCGGCGCGAACGGGGTCTTCTTCGGCGGCGGCTGGAGCCTGCTCGGCCACCAGGCGATCGGCGTGCTTACCGTGGTGTCGTTCGCGTTCGTTCTCAGCTGGCTGATCGCCGAACTGGTGCAGGCAGTCGTGGGACTCCGGGCACCCGCCGCCGCGCAGGACAACCTCGATCAGACCGAGCAGGGTTCAGACGCGTACCACTTGTCGGGCGTGGCTGCCCTCAACACCGCCGGGGCACCGAGCAATGAGCGCCAGTCCCGAGCGGGGTCGGCCGACGGGCGCGGCGACGGTGCGCGGACGCCGGCCCGGCTCGTCAGCGGGCTGCTCGACCCTGCCCGGGTGAATACCCGCGAGGTACGGGACGCCCTACTGACCGCGGGTGCCCACTCGATCGTGGTCTCTGACGCGACAGTGTCGACGGTGGACCCCGCGCCGCGGGTACTGCGCGGTTACCGGCAGGAGCAGGACCTACTGGACCGGATCCGGGTCGACGTACTGGTCGGGCCGGCCGGTGTGAGAGAAGTGCTGGACGTGCTTGACCGGTACGGCGTCGACGAGTCGGACGGGTTCGTGCAGGACGTGCAGGCCATCAGCCAGGTCAGGGCGGGCGGGGCGGCACCGGAGACGGAGCCGGGACGGGAGCGCGGGCGGCACCGGGGCGAGGACGGCGTCTAGGTCGCGGCACGTCCCGTCAACCCCGCGGCAGGCGGGCTCGTTCGATGTCGGCCAGCAGGTCCACCGTCCGCGACTCGTCGAGGCGGTAGCCGGCTCGGCGCTGGAACCGCAGCGCCCACCCGGCGTACCGGCGCGCGCCGTCGACGTCCCCGAGCGCCAGGCGGCACGCGGCCACGGCGCTGCGGGACGCGGCCGCCGCGGCGAGGTACCCGCAGCGGCTGGCCGTCGCCAGCGCGCGCCGCGCCCGCTCGTGGGCGGAGCGCGGATCGCGCTGGGCCAGGTAGGCGCGCGAGAGCGTGAGCAACGCTTCGATGCGCCCGTGCTGGTGTCCGGTAGCCTCGGCGCAGCTCAGCACGGCCTCCAATCGCTTGATCGCCTCGTCGACCTGCCCGGTGTGCAGTTCGCCACGGGCGAGCCCGTTGGCGGCGTACAACGCCAGCCGGTCATCGCCCACATCGACGATGAGCGCTTCGGCCTCGGCGAGCATGCTCATCGACTCGGCGACCCGGCCGGCGTCGAAGTTCACCGTGCCCAGGCTGATAAGCACGCTGGCCTGCTGGTGCCGGGCGCCGATCGCGCGGCACAGGTCGAGTGCCTCGGACAGGGTGTCCCGGGCCATGGCGAGACGGCCCTGTGCGTGCCGGATGAGACCGACGTTGGCCAGCACGATCGCTTCGGCGTGCCGGTTGCCGGCGGCGGCGAGCGCCGGGCGGGCCAGGTCGGCGAAGTGCAGCGACTGGACGAGGTGACCGCGCTCCAGCGCGACGCCGGCCAGATTGGCCAGGGTGACCGCCGCCGAGCCTCGGTCGTCGAGGCGGTTGTAGATGTCCAGCGCGGCGAGCAGGCGCCGGGCGCCGCCGAGGACCTGGCCGAGGTGCACGAGCGAGACGCCGATGGCACTGGCCGCGACGGCCTGGCCGGGCAGCCAACCGGCCGCACGGTAGCGCTCGATCGCCCGTTCGTTGGCCTCGACGCAGGCCTGGTAGTCGGCCGAACGCCAATGCTGCAAGCCGATCAGGTAGTGCATCGCCGCCTCGCCGAGCGGGTCACCGGCCCGCCGCGCCGCGGCGAGCCCCCTGCGCCCGAGCGCGACGACCTCGGGCGCTGACGCGCGCAGCCGCACCAGCGGCCGGAGGGCGTCAGCGAGCGACCACGGAGGCAGATCGGTGTCGTGCACGGCGGCGTACCGGGCGACGGCGAGCAGATTGTCCCACTCGTCCGCGGCCCAGGCCCGCGCCTGCCCCACGTCGGCGAAGGCCATCACGGGTACCCCGGCGACCGGCTCCGGGCGCGGCAGCGTCTGGCCGACCGGGCCGACAAGCATCGACGCACAGCCGTCCGTGGCGTGCAGGTAAAAGTGCAGCAGACGGTCGACGGCGTGGCGATGCGATGCCGGGTCCGCGGCGGCCAGCTCCGCGGCGTAGTCCAGAAGCAGGTCGTGGCAGCCGTACCGGCCGTCGGCGACCGGCGTGACCAGGTGCACGCGCGCCAGCGCGTCCAGTGCGGCGGCGGCCTCGCCGGCGCTCACCCCGCCCAGCGCCGCCGCGGCGAGGCGACTCAGTCCGGAGGGCGCCGGTACCAGACCCATGAGCGGGAACATCGCCCGGGCGGGTGGCGGCAGTGACCGGTAGGTCAGCTCGAACGCGCTGCGGACGCTGGCGCGGCCGTCGCCCTCGACCCGCAGCGCGCCCAGGCGACCCTGGCGGGAGAGGTCCTCGACGTACTGCCGGATGCCGCGGTGTGGCTGATCCGCCAGTCGGGCCGCGGCGATGCGCAGCGCCAGTGGCAGGTAACCGCACAGCCGGGCGAGGTCGGCAGCGTCCCGGTCGTTGGCGCGCTCGACGCCGGCCCCGGTCAGCACGTCGATCGCGTCGGCCGGGCGGAGCACGTCCAGGGTCAGGCGCCGGGCGTCGTCGAGAGCGACCAGGCCGCTGAGCCGGTCGCGGCTGGTGACCAGGGTGAGGCAGCCGGCGCCGGCGGGCAGCAGGTCCCGGATCTGCTCGGCCGCGCCGACGTTGTCCAGGATGAGCAGGAGGCGGAGGTCGGCGGCGGCCGAACGGTACAGGGCGGCCTGTTCAGCGATCTCCAGAGGTACCTCGTCCGCGGGTACGCGCAGCGCCCGCAGCAACTGGGGCAGGGCCTCCGCGGCCGTCATCCGGTCGCGCTGGTCGAAGCCGCGCAGGTTGAGGTAGAGCTGGCCGTCCGGGAACCGGTCGGCGACCCGGTGCGCCCAGCACACCACCAGAGCGGTTTTGCCGACACCGGCCGGGCCGACCACCAGTCCGAGGCGGGCCGGACCGGCCGCGAGCGCGTCCAGGTCTGCGAGTTCGGCGGCGCGACCGGTGAGCCGGGCGGGTGGCGGTGGCAACTGACGGGTCGGGGGCGTGCGCGCGACAGAGTCGACGGGTACCGGCGGGGCGGTCGGTACCGGGGCGGCGGATGCCGGCGCCGGAAGCGGGGTGCCGATGCCTTTGGCAAGCAGCCGGCGGTGCAGTCGCTGCAACTCGTCGGAGGGTTCCAGGCCCAGCTCGTCCACGAGTCGCTCGCGCAGCCGGGTGTACAGGGCCAGGGCCTCGCTGCGCCGGCCGGCGCCGTCGAGCGCCGTCATCAGCTGCGCGTGCGTCCGTTCCCGGATGGTGTGTTCGGCCACCAGCGCGCTCAGCTGCGGGATCAGTTCGGCGTGGCGTCCGACGGTGAGCATGACCGCGACCCGCTCTTCGATCGCGCCCATCCGCAATTCGGCCAGGCGGGCCGCCTCGGCGTCGAGCAGCGGCCCGCTCGCGCCAGCCAGGGGCGCACCGCGGAACAGCGCCAGCGCCCGGTCGTAGTCGACGATCGCCGCGTGCGGCTGCGGCCGCCGCCGGGCGCGCGAGACCAGTTGCCCGAACACGTCGAGGTCAAGCTGGCCGGGTTCGAGGTTGAGCTGGTAGCCGGGCGGCCTGGTGGTGATCAGTCCGTCGACCCGCAGCGCCCGGCGCAGTTCGGAGACGAGGGTGCGCACCCGGGTCGTGACGCGGGCCGGGTGTGGCTGCGTCCACAGCGCCGCGGCCAGCCGGTTGGTGGAGACCACCCGGTTGGCGTTGAGTGCGAGCACCGCCAGCAGGGAACGCTGGCGACCGTTGAGCACCCGGGGTACGCCGTCGACGAGGGCTTCCACTGCGCCGAGAACACGGAACTCGACGGATGTCGGGGAACCGGCAGTCACGCCGATCAACCTTGCCAGACGGCCGGGTGCGGGTACCCGCCGGCTCCGCCGGTAGCGGGTACCCGCCGTCACGGGGCGGCGCCCGGGTCAGGTACCCGGTGTGAACCGGCGGTCCCAGACCCCGCTTCCGGTCACCCGCGTCTGCAGGTGCAGGCTCCCGTCCGTGGCCGCGCCCAGCGAGATGCCCGCGATGCCGGCCGCCGCGTCGACCAGGGTCGGTGCCGCGTCCCACGTACCGGCGCGCAACTGCCGGTCGTACACGCCGATCGTCGGAACCAGGGTGACCAGGTGAGTGCGGCCGTCCCCGGCGGTGGCCGCAGCAACGGCGGTGATCGCGGTGTTGGTCTCCACCGTCGAGGACGCCGACCAGGTGCCGCCGGTGTAGGCACGGGTGTAAACGCCGCCGCCGGCCACGGTCATGAACAGGCGCGGCGCGCCGGAGGAGTCCGTGGCCGCGGCCGCCGCGGTGACCGTGGCCGTGGTGTCCACCTGCGTCGCCGCGGTGGCCCAGGTGCCGGAACGGAAGGTGCGCTCCCACACGCCGCTGCCGTTGACGGCGGTGAACAGGTGCGTCGTGCCGGCGGCGTCGACAGTCGCGGCCAGCGAGACCACCGACGCGTTGGCGTCCACCCTGGTCGGGGCGCTCCACGCGCCACTGCGCAGGATCCGCTCCCATACCCCGTTCGCGCTCGCCACGAACAGGTGCACGATGCCGTCGGCGTCGCGTACCGAGGCGATCGCGGTGATGGTCGCGGTCGTGTCGATCTTCGTCGCGGTCGACGACCACACCCCGCCCGTGCACGTCCGCGACCAGACACCGGAGCCGGCAACGGTGGTGAACACCAGATACGAGCCGTCGCCGAGGCCGACCGACGAGGTCAGCGCGATGGACGCGTTGGTGTCCAGGTGGGTCGCGTCGGCCCACAGCGGCGGGGTGTCACCGTAGACCGGGCCGACCATCTCGATGGTCGACAGGCTCGCGAGCTGGTTGTAGACGTTCTGGTAGACGTCCGGATCGTTCATGTAGTCGAGGACCTGGTAGTAATCCATGCCCTCGGTGGGGAGCAACACATTCTCGTAGATCCACATGGCGGCGGTGGCCTCATCTCCGACCAGGACCGGCCTCGCGGTGCCTGGCCCGCCTACCAGGCCGGTCAGGATGAATTCGGCGTCGCTGAGGTTCTCCTCCGTGACGACCTGGCCGGAGTCCGGGTCGCCGAGCACGGTCGCGAACAGGTCGTGGTACTTGTCGTAGTACGTCTTGGCGTAGCCCTGCTCCTCGGGGCCGGCCTTCTTGCCACCGAGGCGTTCGGCGACCACGTTCGTGTTGTTGTAGATGAGCTCGATGATGAGGTTGCCCACCTGGCTCTGCGACAGGAACTGGTCGCGGCCCTGGCTGGTCAGCCCGTTGTCGTCGGACAGCGCCAGGTTGTAGTAACTGCCGATCGAGTCCAACACGATGCAGGCCGGCTCGTCCCTGGGCGGTGCGAACTCGTGGCCGTTGCCGCCGACGCAGGCCACCGCGCCCGAGTCGCCGGGCCAGTGAAACGCCTGAGTCCAGATCAGGTCCTGCAGCACGTAGATCGAGCCGGTACCGTAGTCGACCTTCACCATCGCGCCGATCGCGTCGATCATGCTGGAGGTGTAGGCGGTGGCTGGTCCGACCTTTTCGATGTGCATCAACAGTTCGGGCTCCACCACGCAGTCGCCGGGCGCACCGGCGCCGTCCGCTGGCAGCAGGCTGATGTTCAGGCCGGCCACGATCCGGTCCATCCGGCTCAGGAAGCAATTGCGGTACTCGTAGTCCCACGCGGTGACCATGCCCACCGCCGGATGGTCGGCGCTGATCGGCGGCATCAGGTCGTTGACCACCCCCCGGCTGTACGCGTCCTGGTTGTCCAGCCGGGCGATCGCGGCGTCGGCGTACCCCGGCTCGGAGCCGTAGACAGGCAGCGAAGTCCACCGCCGCAGCCGGGCGATGCCATCGCCCGAGGTGCCGCCGCCGAAGATGCTCGGCTGGATGATGAGGCTGGCCGCCGGCCCCCGGTTCAGGTTGGCCATGACGTAGTTCGACGACAGCACGCAGATGTCACCGGCCTCGTTGTCCCGCACGAGGCAGCCCAGCGCGCCGAGAACCTCTCTGTCCAGCATGGACAGGTCGCAGCCCTGGATCGGGGTGGGCTGTTTACCGATGATCGGACCGCCGATCGAGGCCGGCGAGGCGCTGGCGGGTGCCACCGCGTGCGGGCGGGCGACCTCGACGACGTCGATTCCCACGGACCGGTCGTCGACGTCCAGGCTGCGGGGCAGTGCCCGGCGCAACGACACCTGCCGTTCGGGGAGCTTCTTGTTGACCATCGCGACGACCACCGGCTCGTCGGTGCGACCGCCGCCCCGCTGCCGCAGCCCCACTGCTGCGCCGGTGAACGTCGGATCGCCCAGATGGGCCTGGAACAGTTGTCGCTTGGCGCGGTGCAGGGACGCCGCCGTGGTCGGGTCGAGGTTCACGGCCGCGTCACCGTCCTCGACCCGATCAGCGGCCGGACGCCCCGCCGGTGCATCTCGCGCAGACCCCCGATCCATACCTGCGCGGCCGCGTCCGCATTCGGGTCGAAGTGGGTCGACACCGTGGCGATGGCCAACGCCACGACCGGGGTCAACGGCGACCCGGACGAGTTCGACAGGAGCGTGATGCCGTCCAGCAGCCGCTGCGGGGCCACGTCCAGCATGCCCGCGCCGGTCAGCTCGGCCAGGCCGGCGCGCACCGATGACAGTCGCACGGCGCTCAGCCGCCGGACGGCGGGTGCCAGGCGGGCCATGGTGACCCGGGAGGACGCCGGCCCGGTCTCACCGAAGGCTGGGAACGCGACCGGGAACACCGCGCCGACCGCGGCGACCTGCAGGATCAGGCGGGCCTCGGCGGCGCTCAGCGACACGGGTACCGCCGCCGACGCGGGTACCGCCGCGGACAGCGACAGCAGCAGCCCTGCGCCGGCCATGCCGGACACCTTGAGCAGACCGCGCCGCGTCACCGCAGGAGGCGACGCGGGTGGGACTGATGGTTCAGCGTGACTCATGGGCCTCTCCGACGGCGCTGGTGGCTGGGACAGCCGCAAAGGTCGCAAGCCGCGCTCCCGCGGCGCTGCCGGCACGCTCCGAGGAGCCTGCCGCGCCGTGGGAGGCCAGCCACGCGCCGGGAGGCAGCGGTCGGGGCTGTGTGTGCGAACTCAGCCCGCAACCCTCGCGGGCGTGGGCCCGCACCAGCGCCGGCATGGCGTAGCGCTGCGTGCCGACCGGGCGCACCAGGTGGATGGCGACCAGCCGGTCGAGCAGGACGCGGGCCTGATCCGGCGACCGGTGCAGGACGGCGGCCACGACCGGAAGGCTCCACTCGCCATCGGGGTGGCCACCGAGCCGGTGGTAGCCGCGCGCGGTCTGATCGTCGAGCGTGCGGCAGGACCAGGACAGCGCGGTCCGCAGGTCGGTGTCGGTACCGTCGTCGGCGCTCAGCTCGGCCAGGAACGCCGGCGCCCGCAGGCGGGAAAGCGTCTCCCCCAGCGCGCCGCCGGTGCGGGCCAGCCGCTCGGCGACGATGCGTACCGCCAGGGGCAGCCCGGCACACCGGTGCGCCAGTTCGGCCACCTGATCGCGGTCGAGACGCTCGGCGGGTTGTCCGGTCGCGTCGGCCAGCAGCGCGCGCACCGCATCGGCGTCGAGCGCGTCGAGCGCGATCCGGCGGGCACCGTCCCGGGCGACCAATCCGCGCAGTTGATCGCGGCTGGTCACCACGACCGCGCCGGGACTGGCCGCGCCCGGCAGCAGCGGGCGGACCTGCTCGCTGTTGCGGGCGTTGTCGAGCACGAGCAGGATCCGTCGGTCGGCGAGCAGGCCACGCCACTGGGCCGCCCGGGCGGCCGCTCCGGCCGGGATCGGGCCGGCACCGAGGGCGTCGAGCAGCCGGCCCAGCGCCGCGCCGGTCTGCAGGGGGGCCCGCGCGGCGTACCCATCGAGGTCGAGGTAGAGCGTGCCATCCGGGAACATCGCGCGCCACCGGCGGGCCGAGCTCACGGCCAGAGCGGTCTTGCCGGCGCCTGCCGGACCGACCACCGCCGCGACCGCTGGCCGGTCCCGTTCGGCCAGCCACCGGTCCAGTGCGGCCGCCTGCCCCGCGCGACCGTGCAGCCGCCCGGGGCAGGCCGGCAGATGGCTGGTGGGCGCCGGGCCGGGGGCATCCGTCGGCGCGTCGGGTTGGGTGTCCGCGCGCAGGATCGAGGCGTGCAGCGAACGCAGCGCGGGGCCTGGCTGCACGCCGAGTTCCTCGCGCAGCGTGCGGCGTACGTTCTCGTAGGTGACCAGGGCGTCGGCGCGGCGCCCCGCACCGGCGAGGGCGGCCATCAGGTGTGCGGCCAGCGGCTCCCGGAACGGGTACGCCTCGACCAGCTCGCCGAGGTCCGCCGCCACTTCGGCGTGCCGGCCCAGTCGCAGGCACAGCCGCGCGTGCTCCTCGTGGACGGCCAGGAGCCGCTCGGTCAGCAGGGCGGTCGCGTGCCGCCGCAGTTCGGGCGCGTCCACGTTGGCCAGCAGCGGCGGCCGCCACAGCCTGGTCGCTTGGCGCAGCCGGTCGGCGGCCAGCGCCGTGTCACCGGCCCGGTCGGCGGCCGTCGCCTCGGTCACCAACCGGTCGAAGGCCAGCAGGTCGAGCGTCGTGGCGTCGGCGCGCAGCTGGTACCCCAACGGAGTGGTCTCGATCACGTCGTCGCCGACCGCGTGACGCAGCCGGAACATCGCGTTCTGGAGTGTGGCCCGGGGGTTGGTGGAGCGCCCCTCGCCCCACGCCCACTCGATGAGCCGCTCGGTGGGTACCGGCTCGTTCGCTGCCAGCAGCAGCGCGGCCAGCAGCGCTAGCAGGCGTTGGCCGGACAGCGGTACCGGCGTGCCGTCCCGTACCGCGGTGACCGGCCCGAGCACCGTGAAAGAGATCTTCATACGGGAAGCGTCGGCGCCGGCGAAACGTATCCCGCACGAACGGCGCACGTCGGGTGCCGCCGGCACACGGCACCCGACCGTGGGCGGGCGGCACCCGAGGGCCCTCGCGAGCTAACTCGGGTTGGCCACGAGGTCGAAAACGCCGATCCCGGCGACCCTGGTGATCAGGTGCACGATGCCGCCGCTGTCGGGGATGGCGGCGAAGGAGGTGATGTCGGGGTTGGGGTCGGCGGCCGTGGCGATTTCGGCCCAGCTGTCGCTGCCGGTCATCGTCCGGTCGTACACCCCGACGTCGGATATCTTGGTCAGCAGGTGCAGGGTACCGTCCGTGGCCAGGGTCGCCGCGGTGCCGGTGAGGAGCTGGGTGGAGTCCAGGTAGCTGGAGCCCGACCAGGCGGAGCCGGTCAGGGTACGGGTCCAGACGCCGCTGCCCGGCACCACCATGAACAGGTGGACCGTGCCGGTGATGTCGCGGGCGGCCGACAGCGCAGTGATGGCGCCGTTGGTATCTACGAGTGCCGATGCTGACCAGGCGGAGCCGGCGTAGCGGCGATAGGACACGCCGCTGTCCGGCACCGACATGAACAGGTCCACCGCGCCGTCGAGGTCGGTGGTCGCCGCGATCGGGCCGACCGACGGGGTGGCGTCCACGCGGACGGCGCTGGCCCAGGCGCCATTGCGGTTCACCCGCTCCCACACGCCGTCGGGTTCGCTCATCAGCAGGTGCACCGCGCCGGTGCCGTCGGTCGCCGCCGCGATGTATGTGGTGGTGGTCGTCGTGTCGATCTTCGTCGCGCTGGGCGCCCAGACGCCGTTGGTGGAGGTGCGCAGCCAGACGCCGCTGCCCGGTACGACGGTGAACAGGTCGGATGTGGATGCCGTCACCGCGGTCGCCGCGACCACCGAGATGTTGGCGTTGCCGTCGATGAGCCCCGGCTCCAGCGACCAGCCCGGCGCGCGGAAAGCGCCGACGCCGTTGGGGGTACCGAGGCCGGTCGGCCCGTCGTAGCCGTACCCGGCGGTGCACAGGTACGCCAGGTTGGCCGGCCCGCAGCCGCTGAACGAATTCGTGCCGCCGACCACGTCGTTGAGCATCGTCGGGTGCAGGTACGGGTACTGAGCCGGATGGGACGTGCTGCTCGGCGGCGGGCCGGCCAGCGCGTAGGCGGCCGCGACGATGGGAGCGGAGACGCTCGTCCCGCCGTAGATGCCCCAGCCGTCGGGAGCGTAGACGGCCACACCGGTGGACACGTCGGCCACCGCCGACACGTCCGCGGTCGTCCGGTGCGCGCACCCGATGTCGTGCTGCCACGCCGGCTTCGTGCCGTAGGCCGAGCAGCCGGACCCGCCCGACGACCAGGCGATCTCGACCCAGCCACGCGCGTTGGTCGACTTCAACAGCGAGGTACCCCCGACGGCGATCACGTTCGGCGACGCGGCCGGATAGCTGACGCCATACCCGCTGTCCCCCGTCGAGGCGGTCATCACGACGCCGTCCGCCCGGTAGTACGTGTCGAGCCGTGACTCGCTCTTGTACTCAGGCCAGCCGTAGCTGTTGGAGACGAATTTCGCACCGAGTTTGGTCGCCTCGTAGGCGGCCTCGGCCAGATCGCCGTCGGACTGGGAGTCGGCCTCGACGAGCAGGATGTGGCACCGGGGGCAGACCGCCGAGACCATGTCGACATCCAGCGCGGACTCCCCCGCCCAGCTCCTGTCCGCCGGGACCGGGAGCGGGAGGGCCTGCCCCTCCTGGTTCACTTTGCGGAAGCAGCCGTTCGCCGTGGTGCATGCCGGCAGGTCATAGTACGACCGGTAGGTGGCGAGGTCGGATTCGGCCGTGCGGCTGTCGCCATCCTCGATCACCGCGACCGTCTGCCCGTCCCCCTGGTACGCCGACGGCAGGCGGTAAGCCGACTGAAGATCGGCCGGTCCCCAACCCTCGTCGACGATGTCGTTCGGGCCTACCCCCCGCACCGGCGGAACGTCCAGCCGAAGGGCCTGGCAGGCGGCGTACCCGGGCTTCGGCGCCGGGCACAGGGGCACCGCGGCGGCGTGCGGCGGCGCGGCCACCCGGTGGCTGCGCGGGGCGGGTAGCGGCGGGGCTGGTCGGGCGGCCTGCGCCGCGATGGCTCTCGTCGTGGGCGCGTCGCCCGCGCTCGCGTC
>JBDZVD010000084.1:0-30074 GCA_040255525.1 Micromonosporaceae bacterium
TGCGCGGGCGTAGGCGATCACCGCGTCGGGGTCCGGCGCGGCGCCGGGGGCCGGGGTGTCCGCCGTGGCCGGTGTCGCGGCGCCCGCCGTGGCCACCGGCGCCGGGCGGCGCACCCTGAACCAGGGCAGGAACAGCTGCACCAGGGGCCCGATGGCCAGCGCGTAGAGCACGGTACCCACATTGAAGACGCCGCCCAGGAAGGCGCCGGCAACCACCACGACCACCTCGATCCCGGTGCGGACCAGGCGGATCGACCGGCCGGTCCGGGCGGACAGCCCGGTCATCAGCCCGTCCCGGGGACCGGGACCGTACGACGCCCCGATGTAGAGCCCGCCGGCCAGTCCGTTGAGCACGATGCCGGCGACCAGCAGCGCCGCCCGCGCGGCGATCGGGTGCGGCGCGGGCAGGAACGCCAGCGCGCGGTCGGCGACCGGGCCGATGACCAGCACATTGCTGATCGTGCCGATGCCGGGGCGCTGGCGCAGCGGGATCCAGATCAGCAGCACGGCCACGCCGACGCCGATGGACACCCAGCCGAACGCGAGGCCGGTGCGGTGCGCGATGCCCTGGTGCAGAACGTCCCACGGCATGCTGCCGAGGTGGCTCTGGATCATCAGGCCGGTGCTGACGCCGTACAGGACGAGGCCGGTGTAGAGCTGGGTGAGCCGCCGTACCGGGCGGTGGGGTCGGTTGCCAATTCGCATCACGAATGCCACTCTGAGGGCCAATCACTGCGAGCGGAAGAGCCAATTTCGGGGGTTTGGTCGTGATGAATGTCCTTCACGGGCGGCAATTGGCCCGTTTGCTCGGCCGGTGGAATGCCGGTCGGGGCATACCGGACTACGTGGCGCTCGCCACTGCCGTCCGCGGCCTGCTCAACGACGGCCGGCTGGCGCTCGGCCTGCGGCTGCCCGCCGAACGTGAGCTGGCCACCGCCCTGGGCATCAGCCGGACCACGGTCACCGCCGGGTACCGGCTGCTGCGGGAGAGCGGCCACGTGACCAGCCGGCGCGGCGCGGGAAGCTGGACCACGATGCCGGGCGGCGCGCGGGTCGGCGCGGCCGGGATCTGGACCCCGAGCACCGCACCCGACATGATCGACCTCGGCCGGGCGGCCCTGGGCGCGCCGCCCGAGCTGACCGCCGCGGCCGCCGAAGCGCTGACCGATCTGCCGCGCTACCTCGCGGACGCGGGCTACCACCCGGTCGGCCTCATCGAACTGCGCGCCGCGGTGGCGGACGGGTACACCCGGCGGGGCCTGCCGACCAGCCCCGAGCAGATCATGATTACCAGCGGTGTCCAGAACGCGCTGGACCTCGCGGTCCGGCTGCTGGTGCCGGTCGGCCAACCGGTGCTGGTCGAGTCGCCGACGTACCCCAACGCGCTGGTCGGTTTCGCCGCGCGGCGGGCTCGGATGCTCACTCACGGCCTGGACGGCGCCGGCTGGGACGGCGAACTGCTGCTGGACAGCCTGCGCCAGAACCGTCCCCGGGTGGCGTACCTGATCCCCGAGTTCCAGAACCCGACCGGCCACCTGATGCCGGGGGCGCTGCGCGAGCGGCTGCCGGCCGCCGCGCACTCCGCGGGTACCGACCTGATCATCGACGAGTCCTTTGTGGACCTGGCGCTGGACTTCGAGGAGATGCCGCCGCCGGTGGCGTCGTTCGACCGGCACGCGCGGGTGCTGACCATCGGCGGGATGAGCAAGACCTACTGGGGTGGGCTGCGCATCGGCTGGATCCGCGCGGCGGCGCCGCTGGTGCAGCGGCTCGCCGCGGTCCGGGTCGGCGTGGACATGTCCGGGCCGGTACTCGACCAACTGGTCGCGGCCCGGCTGCTGGCGCACGCGTCCACGGTGGTCGCGGCCCGGCGGGCGCGGTTGCGCCGGCAGCGCGACGTGCTGATGGCCGCGCTGCGTGAGCGGCTGCCGGAGTGGCGCTTCCGGGTACCGGCCGGTGGCGTCACCCTGTGGCTCGAACTGGACGCGCCGATCTCCAGCCCATTGTGCCGGGCGGTCGAGCGGTACGGGATCCGGCTCGCGCCCGGCCCGCGCTTCGGGATGGACGGCACCATGGAACGCTTCCTGCGGATGCCGTTCACGCTGCCCGAGCGTGACCTGCTGGAGGCGGTGGACCGGCTGGTCGAGGCGCGCGGCGACCTGGACGCTCCGTTCCCGCGCGGGTATGACGTCCCGGCGCTGGTCGCCTAGGACCTGGCCTCGCCGGGGCCGGACGCCGGGCCGGCGCGCTCAGGCCTGCGCGAGGGCGCCGGCGTACATCGACTCGATGTCGGCCGCGAACGACTTCTCCACCACCCGCCGCTTGACCTTCATCGACGGGGTCAGCTCCCCGTCCTCGACCGACAGGTCCCGCGGCAGGATGACGAACTTCTTGACCGTCTCCCACCGGTTGAGCTGCGCGTTCAGCCGCTCGATGGAGCCGGCCACGAGCTCGTGCGCCTGCTGTGAGGTGACGATCTCCCGGTACGAGCGGCCGGCCAGCGGGCCGCCCTTCGCCCACCCGGTGATCGCCTCCGGGTCCAGGGTCACCACCATCGTGCAGAAGTTGCGGGACTGGCCGATCAGAAGCGCCTGCGAGACGTACGGGCACAGGGACTTGAGCAGGCCCTCCAGGTGCGACGGGGCGACGTACTTGCCGTTGGACGTCTTGATGAGGTCCTTCTTGCGGTCGGTCACCCGCAGGTAACCGTCGGCGTCCAACTCGCCGATGTCGCCGGTGCGCAGGAAGCCGTCCTCGGTGAATACGGCCGCCGTCTCGTCCGGCAGGTTGTGGTACCCGCGCATGATCGGGGCGCCGCGCAGCAGGATCTCGCCGTCGGAGTCCAACCGGCACTCGAGGTCGCCCATCGCGTTGCCGACGGTGCCGATGCGCACCCGGCCCTCCCGGTTGACGAAGTTGGCCGCGCTGGACTCGGTCAGCCCGTACCCTTCCAGGATCGGCAACCCGGCGATGGCGAAGAACTCCGCGATCTGCGGCGCCAGCGGGGCGGATCCGGAGACCAGCGCGCGCATCCGGCCGCCCAGCCGGGTGCGCAGCTTGCCGAACACGAGCCGGTCGGCGACCCGGCGGCGCAGCGCCAGGGCGGCCGGGACCGCGCTGCCGGACTGCTCGTACCGCAGCGCCTCCCGGCCCACCCGCATGGCCCAGGTGAAGATCTTCGCCTTCGCCCCGCCCGCGCCCATCGCCGTGTTGACGACCGCGTTGTAGACCTTCTCGTACACCCGGGGGGCCGAGCACATGAGCGTCGGGTGCACCGTGCCGAGCTTCTCCACCAGCCGGTCGACCCGGCCGTCCACGTAGGTGGGCAGCCCGGCGTGGGTGAGCCCGCAGATCAGCGCCTTGCCGAACGAGTGGGACAGCGGCAGCCACAGGTACTGCAGGTCGTCGTCGCGCATCACGCCGGTGTCCGCCTGCACGATGCCCTGCCAGCACCAGCCCCGGTGCAGCAGTTCGACGCCCTTCGGGCGCCCGGTCGTGCCGGAGGTGTAGATGAGGGTGGCCAACTGGTCCGGCTCGATGGCGTCGATGACGCGGTCGACCAGGCCGGGATCCTCGGCCAGCGCGGCGGCCCCGGAGCGCTCCAGCTCGGCCAGGCTGGTCGCACCCGGGGCGGTACCGTCGATCACGATCACCGCGCGCGGGCCGGCCTCGGCGACCTTGGCCACCTGCTCGGCGTTCTCCGCGATCACCACGGTGGACCCGGAGTCGCGCAGGATGAACACCGCCTCGTCCGCCGTGGTGGTCGGGTAGACCGTGGTGGTGGCGGCGCCGGCGGCCATCACGCCGAAGTCGGCGAGTATCCACTCCAGCCGGGTGCTCGCCAGGATGGCGACGCGGTCCTCGGGCCGCACGCCCAACCGGATCAGCCCGGCCCCGATCGCGGTCGCCCGCGCCCCCACGTCGGCCCAGGTCAGCCAGCCGATCTGCTCGTCTGGCGTCGGATAACCCAGCGCCTGCCGGTCGGGGGTGGCCGCGACCCGCCAGCGGACCATGTCGGGGATGGAACGGTACGGGACGTCCAGCGCCATGGTTGTGAGCCCTTCGCTGCTCTCCAGGTTTGTTACCGAAGAGTAGGCGGTCACCGGCCGGTAATCCAGGCGCCCGCGACTCCGGTTCAGGTTTCAGTTCAGGGGTACCAACGTACCTACGGCATGATGTACCGTCAGGGCATGATGTGCGCCGATGCCGACCGGCCCGCCTGGGAGCGGCTCGCCGACGAACTGCGCGAGCGGATCCTGTCGGGAGCATGGATGCGCGGGCGCTCGCTGCCCAGCGAGACCGAACTGTCGCACGAGTTCGGGTGCAGCCGCACCACGGTGCGGAAAGCCATCGCGCTGCTGCGTGCGGAGGGCTTGTTCGCCGACGAAGGGTCGGCCGACCGTGGCGTCCGGCCCTTCTCCTGCACGATCGCCGCAGTGCGGCTGCGCCCCGGTGACGTGGTCGCGTCCGTCGCGCCGGTCAGCGTCGTGCGGGCCAACGGCTCGTTCGACATCCTCCCCGGTGGCACCGCGATCACCTGCACCTGACCGCCGGAGCCCGCGGTCAGCTGGTGATGTCCCGGCCGCCGAAGCGCGCCCACGCGGCGGCACCGAAGATCGCCGTGTACGCCAGCGCCGACCACAGCCCGGGGATGACCGCGGCCGTCGAGATCGGGTCGCGCATCAGGTCGCCGAACGCGGTCCAGTAGTGCGTCGGCAGGTAGTGGTGGATCGCGGAGAGTTGCGGGATCGCGTCCATGATCTCGCTGCCGAGCGCGAGCACCATGATGGCGATCGTGGCCCCGACCGGCTGCTCGGTCAGCGTGGACACGAACAGCCCGATCGCGCCCAGCGCGGTCAGGCAGATCGCCAGGTACGCGACGACCAGCAGCAGGCGCCCGACGCCGGCCCAGAACGGCAGGCTCGTGCCGGACAGGGTGACCACCGGTCCGCCGCCGAACAGGGCCAGCCCCAGCATCGCGCCGACGAACGCCACGAGCAGCGCGGCGGCCAACGCGAACACCGCGATCGCGCCGAACTTGACGACCAGCAACCGGGTGCGGTCGACCGGCACCGTCAGCAAGTACCGCAGCGTGCCCAGGTGCGCCTCGCCGGCGACCGCGTCCCCGGCGATCGCGGCGACCGCGAGCGGCAGGAACAGCGGCATCTCCAGCATCAGCGCGGCGAGCGCCACGAAGATCCCGTTCTGCGTGATCTGGTTCAGGAAGTTCGGGCCGCCTGCGCCCGGTGCGGGCGGCGAGACTCTGACCGCGATTGCGATCACGATCGGCACGGTGGCGAGGACCAACCCGCCGACCCAGTTGCGCCGCCGGCCGAAGATGAGCAGCAGCTCCGAGCGGAAGAACCGGGAGGACACGGCGTGCGGCCGGTACACCACGGCCGCGCCGCCGCGCGGCACGCGCCCGGATTGGTCTAGCCGGTCCAGATCAACCGCTGACATCGAAGCCCTCCCCGGTCAGCTGCACGAACATCTCCTCCAGGCCGGCGCGGCGCACCGTGAACCCCCGCACCGGTACGTCCGCGTGCACCAGGGCCGCCACCAGCTTCTCCGGTTCGGCGTCGCCGAGCAGGCCGGTGACCTTCTCCCCGGCCGAGACCACCTCGGACAGGCCCAGTACCCGCAGCGTCGCTTCGGCCCGCTCGGGCGCGGTGGTCTCGACCTCCGCCCGCGCCGCGCTGCGCGCGCGCAACTCGGTGAGTGTGCCCTGCGCGACCAGGTTGCCCAGGTGCATCACCCCGACATGGGTGCAGATCTGCTCCACCTCCGACAGCAGGTGGGTGGAGAGCACCACGGTGGTGCCGGTGGCCGCCAGCGCGCCGAGCAGCGTACGCACCTCCCGGGTGCCCTGCGGGTCCAGGCCGTTCGTCGGCTCGTCGAGAATCAGCAGGTCACGGGGGCGCAGCAGGGCACCGGCGATGGCCAGGCGCTGGCGCATGCCGAGCGAGTAGTGCCGGTACCGCTTCTGGCCGGCGGCACGCAGCCCGACCCGTTCCAGGGCCGCGTCGATGCGTACCCGGGCGGTCGCCGGGTCGACGGTACGGTCGGCCGCGTCCAGACGGTGCAGGTTGGCGCGTCCGGACAGGTACGGGTGGAACGCCGGCCCCTCGACCAGCGCGCCGACCCGGGGGAGCACCCGGGCGGCACCGGCGGGCATCGGCTCGCCGAGCAGTTCGTGCCGGCCCGCCGTCGGGCCGATGAGCCCGAGCAGCAACCGGATGGTGGTGGTCTTCCCGGAGCCGTTCGGGCCGAGGAAGCCGTACACCGAGCCGGCCGGTACGGCCAGGTCGATGCCGTTCACCGCGACCTGACCGGACCGGAACCGCTTGGTCAACCCGGCCGAGCTGATCGCTAGCTCGGCCGGGTTCCGCACGGCCCGCACCGTGCCGTGGTCGGCGACTGCCGGAGAGTTCACCGCAGCTTCGCCGCGGGGTCCGCCGCGGCCGCCTGCAGCCGGTCGCCGCTGACCGCGCCGACCAGCACCCTGCCGTCGTCGGTGAACAGCACCGAGAACAGCCGCGACTGCAGCAGGTGCCCGCTGCCCCACGAACCGCTGACCTGCGGCAGTGCGTTCAGGAACGTGCTCAGGTCCAGGCCGTCGCCCGGCTTGACGGCGCCCGCACCCGCACCCGGTGCCGCCGGGTCCATGCCCTCCGGCAGCCGGGTCACGAGCACCGACGTCCAACCGGAGCCGATGACCGCGACCGGGGGCTTGGCGAACTGGCCGAACGGCTGGGCAGGCCGGACGGTCTGGTCGTCGACCTTCGCGCCCGCAGGCGGGGTGAAGGCGAACCGGTCGTCATCCGGCCGGCTGAAGTCCACCTGGCTGAACCCGATCGAGAACGCCGCGTCGCCCGGGTGGCCCTTGGCGAACACCTCGACCTGAGTGGGAACGTGCGCGGCGCCGTCGATCGCCACCCGGATGTGATCGATCAGCGAGCTGGTGTCCTTGGGCGCGATCGACAGCACGTACGCCGAACGCCCGGCGACCCGGATGCCGGGTTCGGTGCTCACCGTGGTGGTCCGGCCCAGTGCCGCCAGCGCGGCGCTCGCGGCCTGCTGCGGAGTCGCGGGCAGGCCGGACATGCCGGGCAGGACGCGCGGCCCGGTACCCATGCTCGGGCGGGCGCCCGGCGTGTCGGCGAGCGTGAGGTGGGTGGCGGTATTGCCGGAGCTGGACCAGATCCAGGCTTCGTTGCCGTTGCGGATGACGTCTGACTCGCCGACCGCGCCGAGCAGGGCGACGCGGGTCTTGTCCGGCCCGGAGTACCAGACGCGGAGCGTGTGCGAGCCGCTGATCAGGGAGTTGAGCTGCGCACTTCCGTCGCCGCCGAGACCCTCGGGCAGCGCGGGCAGGCCGAGGTCGGCCTTCTCCACGACGGTTCCGGACACTCCGGTCACGTTTGCGCTCTGTACATCCACCATCAGCTGGGCCGGGCCGCGGTCGGGAAGCGTCACGTTGGCCGCGGCGCGCAGCTGGTTGCTGACCACTCCACCGCCAAGGACAGCTACCACCACGCCAGCCGGCAGGGCCCATCGCAGTATCGGCCTTGATGCCATTACGGACATGGGTTTCGGCCTCCTCGGTGACCTGTGGGCGCCGCGGTCTTGGTGGCGCCTTGGTTACTGGTTGTCACGTTCCATCCTGTCTGACTTATCCTGTGCTGGTCCTGAGACCGGCAGAATCAGGGCAAACAAAATCGTGTCATCCTGGGTCTCGTGCGACTGCTGGTAGTGGAGGACGAGCCGCGTCTGGCTCGGGCGCTGCAGCGCGGGCTGTGTGCTGAGGGGTACGTGGTCGACCTCGCCGGAGACGGGATCGCCGGCCTGGAGGCGGCCCGGCACGAGGCGTACGACGCCGTCGTGCTCGACATCATGCTGCCCGGGCTGAACGGGTACCGGATCATCCAGACACTGCGTGACGAGGGCAACTGGGTGCCGGTGCTGATGCTCTCGGCGAAGGACGGCGAGTACGACCAGGCGGACGGTCTGGACGCGGGAGCCGACGACTATCTGACCAAGCCGTTCTCCTTCGTGGTGCTGCTGGCGAAGATCCGGGCGCTGCTGCGCCGGGGTGCGCCGCAGCGCCCCTCGGTGCTGGTCGCCGGCTCGCTGAGCATGGACCCGGCGACCCGTCGGGTGTGCCGCGACGGCCAGGAGATCAGCCTGACCGCCCGCGAGTACGCGCTGCTGGAGTACCTGATGCGCCGCTGCGACCAGGTGGTCACGAAGACCGAGCTGCTCGACCACGTCTGGGACGCCAGCGCCGACACCGACCCGAACGTGGTCGAGGTCTACGTCGGGTACCTGCGCCGCAAGATCGATCAGCCGTACGGGCAGCGGTCGCTGCAGACCGTCCGGGGCGCCGGGTACCGGCTGGCCGCGGCCGGGTGAGCGGATCGACCACGCCGGCGCACCGCCGGAGGGCCGGACAGTGACCTGGTTCCGGCGCCTGAACCTGCGCGGCCGCCTGATCCTCATCGGCAGCGTCGGCCTTGCCGTCGGCCTGCTGCTGGGCGGCCTGCTGCTGGTCACCGTGCTGCGGTTCGTGCTGATCCGGGCGGTCGACAACGGAGCGCGCGGTACCGCCGACGACATCGCGTCGCTGATTACCGCCGGTGCGCTGGCCGACCCGATCCCGACCGCGGGAACCCAGTACATCCAGGTGCTCGACCGGCAGGACCGGATCCGCGCCGCCTCGATCGGTGCCGACCGGCTGCGGCCGGTGCTGCACGACGACGAGCTGGCCAGAGCCCGGGCGGGTCGGGTGGTCGTGGTACCGGCGAACCGGATCGGGCTGGCCGGGCAGCTGCGCGTCGTGGTCGCGCAGTCCGGCGCCGAGACGGTCCTGGTCGCCGCGCCGGACCGGGACGTACAGGAGAGCGTGCTCACCGTACGGGACGCGCTGCTGGTCGCGTACCCGCTGCTGGTCGGCGCGCTGGCCGGTCTGGCCTGGCACGTGGTGGGCTGGGCGCTGGCCCCGGTGGAGGTGCTGCGCCAGGGCGCCGAGGAGATCAGCGCCGGCAAGGTCGGCCGGCTGCCGGTGCCGGAGGGCGACGACGAGGTCCACCGGCTCGGACTGACCCTCAACCGGATGCTCGGCCGGCTGGACGCCGCCCGGCAGCGCCAGCGGGACTTCATCGCCGACGCCGCCCACGAGCTGCGCAGCCCGATCGCGTCGCTGCGTACCCAACTGGACGTCGCCGCGCACATTGGCGAGCCGGCCTCGATTCCCGACCTGGCGGTGGAGGTGGACCGGCTGAGCCGCCTGGTCGACGACCTGCTGCTGCTGGCACGTGCCGAGGAGGGAGACCCCCGGTTGCGGCGCCGGGAGCCGGTCGAACTCACCGCCCTGCTGCGCGACGTGGTACCGGCCGGCGCGCGGGTACCGGTCACCGTCGCGCCCGGTGATCCGCAGTGGACGCCCGGGGATCCGGTGGCGCTGCGGCAGGTGTTCGACAACCTGGTGACCAACGCGGTGCGGCACGCGTCGTCCCGGGTCACGGTCGCGGCGGGCAGGTCGGCGGACCGGGTGGTGGTCACGGTCACCGATGACGGGCCGGGCATCCCGGCGGCGGATCGCGACCGGGTCTTCGACCGGTTCACCCGGCTGGACGACGCCCGCACCCGGGACTCCGGCGGCGCCGGCCTGGGTCTGGCGATCGTCCGGGAACTGGTCCGGCTGCACGGCGGGACCGTCACTCTCGGTGACGCCGCGCCGGGGCTGCGGGTCGCGGTCGCGCTCGAGCCCGGCTCAGAGCCGGCAGCGGCGCCCGACTGAGCTCTTGGGCGCTCAGAGGCCGAACTTCGCCTCACGCAGCCGGACGGCCAGTTCCTCCGGGCCGGTCAATTTCACCCGGGAGGCCGCGAAAAGATCGCAGATGCCCGCCCGTTCGGAGCGGGCATAGTTGACCGGGGCCACCCGCCGAGCGTATCCAGCGGGGGACCGCGTTGCGCCGAGGTGACGCGATGTCGTAATACTGTAACGGCCGTAAGCGGGGGAGGTACTGACATGCTCGGTCGCGGGCTGCGACTGTTGGGTCGGGCGATCCGGGATGAGCCGGGCATGTTCTTCTTCGGCGTGCTGGGCAGCAGCCTGTTCGCGATCATGACAGTGGTCAGCGCGTACGTGGTCGGCGCCGTGGTCGGGCGCGTGGCGGTACCGGCC
The DNA here is from genome assembly GCA_040255525.1 of Micromonosporaceae bacterium. Taxonomy (GTDB): domain Bacteria; phylum Actinomycetota; class Actinomycetes; order Mycobacteriales; family Micromonosporaceae; genus Rugosimonospora. The sequence goes on from JBDZVD010000084.1 coordinate 10,187, forward strand.
TTCTCCGCCCATCGGGTGGCCGCCGGGAGCCTCGCGCTGGGCGCCGCGTTGATCATCGCGGTCGCGGTGCTGAAGGTGATCGGGGTCTTCGGCCGCCGGCTCGGCGCCGGCCGGATGCAGTTCAACCTCGAGGCGCGGTACCGGCGCCAGGTCACCCGCCGGTACCTGGACCTGCCGATCGCCTGGCACCAGCGGCACGCCACCGGTGTCCTGCTGTCCAACGCCAACGCGGACATCGAGGCCGCCTGGTACCCGATCGCGCCGTTCCCGTTCGCGGTCGGCGCCATCGTCATGCTGGTCGCCGCCGTGGTCTCGCTGTTCCTGGTCGACTGGGTGCTGGCCCTGGTCGGCATCGGCCTGTTCCCGCTGCTGTTCGGCGTCAACGTGCTCTACTCCCGGTCGGTCAGCGGCCGGGTGACCCGGGCTCAGCAACTGCGCGCGGAGGTCAGCGCGGTGGCGCACGAGAGCTTCGACGGCGCGCTGGTGGTCAAGGCAATGGGGCGAGAGGAGGCGGAGACCCGCCGGTTCGCCGAACGCGTCACCCAACTGCGCGACGCGATGATCTCCGTCGGCCGGGTGCGCGGCCTGTTCGACCCGGTGTTGAACGCGCTGCCCACCCTCGGCACGGTCGCCGTGCTGCTGGTCGGCGCGCTGCGGCTGCGCTCCGGCGCGATCACCATCGGCGACGTGGTGAGCGTGTCCTTCCTGTTCACCGTGCTGGGCTTCCCGGTCCAGGCGATCGGGTACGTGCTGGCCGAGCTGCCCCGCTCGGTCGTCGGCTGGGAGCGGGTGCGGCGGGTACTCACCGCCTCCGGCGACATGGCGTACGGCGCCGAGGGGCGCCCCGCGGCCGGCGCGGCGACGCTGCGCTTCGACCGGGTCGACTTCGCGTACGGCGACGGACCACCGGTGCTCCAGGACGTCAGCTTCGAGGTGCCGGCCGGGCGGACCGTCGCCCTGGTCGGCCCGACGGGCTCCGGAAAGTCCACGATCGCCTCGCTGGCCGCCCGGCTGGTCGACCCCGACTCGGGCACCGTGACGCTTTCCGGCCGCCCGCTGGCGGACCTGTCCGCCGCGGCGCTGGCCGGTTCGGTGGCGCTGGTACCCCAGGTGCCGTTCGTGTTCGACGACACGGTACGCGGAAACGTCACCCTCGACCGGGACGGCATCGACGACGCCGAGGTCTGGCAGGCGCTGCGGCTGGCCCAGGCGGACGGCTTCGTGGCCGCCCTGCCGGACAGCCTGAACACCGCGGTCGGCGAGCGGGGCACCTCGCTGTCCGGTGGGCAGCGCCAGCGGCTCACCCTGGCCCGCGCCCTGGCCGGGCGTCCCGGGCTGCTGATCCTCGACGACGCGACCAGTGCGGTGGATCCCCGGGTAGAGTCGGCGATCCTCGCCGCGCTGCGGACCGCCGAGCAGGCCAGCTCGGTGCTGGTGGTCGCGTACCGGCGGGCCACCATCGCGCTGGCCGACGAGGTGATCTACCTGGAGCAGGGGCGGGTGGTGGCCCACGGTACGCATGCCGAGTTGCTGGACACGGTGCCCGGATACGCCGCCCTGGTCCGGGCGTACGAGCAGGTGGAGGCATGACCAAAAAGGTGGGTGCGCTGCGCCGGGGACTGGCGATGTCGCCCCAGTTGCGCCGGGGGTTGGCCGGCACGATCGCGCTCGGTCTGATCGGGACGGCCGGGCGGGTGGTCGCGCCGGTCGCCATCCAGCAGGGCATCGACGGCGGCCTGGAAAGGCCGGGCGGCCCGGACCTGAACCGGATCGCGGCCATCGTCGCGGTCACCGTGGCGATCCTGGTGGTCACGACGCTGGCCGGCTACTGGATGAACGTCCGCCTCTACGTCACCAGCGAGACCGCGCTGGCCGAGGTCCGCACCAGCACCTTCCGGCACATCCACGACCTGTCGATGCTGCACCAGCAGTCCGAGCGGCGCGGGTCGATGGTGTCCCGGGTGACCACCGACATCGACCAGATCAGCCAGTTCCTCCAGTACAGCGGCGTGAACCTGCTGCTGTCCGCCGGGCAGCTGCTGGTCACGACCGTGGTCATGGTCGTCTACTCCTGGCAGTTGACCGTGGTGGTCTACCTCGTGTTCGCGCCGATGATTCTGGCCGTCCGGTGGTTCCAGCGGCGGCTGTCGGTGCTGTTCGGCGACGTGCGGATGGCGGTCGGAGCCATGCTCGCGGCGATCGCGGAGAGCGTGGTCGGGGCGAGCGTGATCCGGGCGTACGGGATCCGGGAGCGCACCGCGCGCCGGCTGGACGCCACCATCGAGGGCAACCGGCGGGCGGAGTACCGGGCCCAGCGCATGTCGGTGTTCGGCAGCCAGTTCGGCGAGCTGTCCGCCGCCGTGGCCACGGCCGGCACCGTCGTCGTCGGTACCGCGCTCGGGGTCGGCGGCCACGGCGTCACCCTGGGCCGGCTGACCGCGTTCCTGTTCCTGGTGGTGCTGTTCATCCAACCGGTACAGACGATGACCGAGGTGATCAGCCAGGCGCAGAACGCGATCGCCGGCTGGCGGCGGGTACTGGACATCCAGGACGTGGAGCCGGACGTGGCCGACCCGGGTACCAGCGGGGTACCGCTGCCGGACGGGCCGCTGGACGTGCACTTCCACGACGTGTCGTTCGCGTATCCCGGCGGCCCCGACGTGCTCACCAAGGTGGACCTCAAGATTCCCGCGCGGCGCCGGGTCGCGGTCGTCGGCGAGACCGGCAGCGGCAAGACCACCCTGGCCAAGCTGCTGACCCGGCTGATGGACCCGACCCGCGGCCAGGTGCTGGTCGGTGGCGAGTCGCTGACCGGCGTGCGGTTCGACAGCCTGCGGCGGCGGGTGGTGATGGTGCCCCAGGACGGCTTCCTGTTCGACGCGACCGTGGCCGACAACGTCCGGTTCGGCCGGCCGGAACTGACCGACGAGCAGGTCAGCGGGGCGTTCGCCGAGCTGGGGCTCGCGGACTGGCTGGACGGGCTGCCGGCGGGCCTGGCCACCGAAGTGGGTGAGCGGGGCGAGGCGCTGTCGGTGGGGGAGCGGCAGCTGGTCGCGCTCGCCCGCGCGTACCTGGCGGACCCGGATGTGCTGGTACTGGACGAGGCGACCAGCGCGGTCGACCCGGCGACGGAGGTGCGGCTGCAGCGCACGCTGGACGCCGTGACCCGGGGCCGTACCACGGTGGCGATCGCGCACCGGCTGTCCACGGCCGAGGGCGCCGACGAGGTCATCGTGGTCGACGCCGGCCGGATCGTGCAGCGTGGCCCGCACGCGGCGCTGCTGCGCGACCCGGGCTCGGTGTACGCCAAGCTCTACGCGTCCTGGCTGGAGCAGACCCGCGCCGACGGGGTACCGGCCCCGGGTGCCTGAACCCCGCCTAAACGAGGTGGAGGGTGAGCGTCGCCACGCACAGCGCGAAGAACACGGCCCAGGCGCCGAGCCGGTAGTTGCCGGCCCGCAGGCCTCTCTGAGCACGAAGACCGCACGTTCCAGCGGTGACAGCGTCTCCAGGACGACCAGCAGCGCGGTGGAGACGGATTCGGCCCGAACCACGTCGTCGGCGACATCCGGCCGGGTGAGCAGCGGTTCGGGAAGCCATGGGCCGACGTACGACTCCCGCCGCACCCGCGCGCTGCGCAGCTGGTCGATTGCCAGCCGGATGGTCGTGCGGACCAGGAAGGCTTCCGGGTCCTCGACCGTGGCCCCGTCGACGCGAGCCCAGCGCAGCCACGCATCCTGCACCACGTCTTCGGCTTCCGTGACGCTTCCCAGCATGCGGTACGCGATGCCGTACAGCAGTCCACGGTGTTCGGTGAAGGACTGCTGGTGATGCTCACTCGTCGTCTCCCGGGCCACCCACCGATGGTCCGCGATCGTCCGCCGGCTGTCAGCCCAGGGACTTGGCACGGTGGGAGTCAGCGGAGCGTAGCCACTCAGCTGGAGTGGGCGCGTCATCGGGGTGGTACCCGAGCTTTTCTCCTTGAAGCGAGGGTTTGTTCCGCCCGCGACTTGGTCATGAGCTGCCCGTTCTGGCATCCTGGGCTATCGGATCCGTGTTCCGCTTCGACGATACGGAGCCGTGTTCGATCGACAAGGCGAGTGACGGAGGCAACAGGGCAGTGGCGGACCTCGGCAAGGGATCGGCATCGTCGGCCCCCCGGAAGCGGGCCGATGCCCGGCGCAACGAGGAGACTCTGCGGGCGGCGGCGGCTGCGACCTTCGTCGCGTCCGGCGTCGATGCGCCTGTGCGCGACATCGCGGCCAAGGCCGGCGTCGGCATCGGCACGATCTACCGGCACTTCCCGACCCGGGCCGATCTGATCGTCGCCGTCTACCGGCACCAGGTCGAGGCGTGCGCCAAGGCAGGCCCCACCCTGCTGGCAAGCGCCGACTCACCGCACGCCGCCCTGGTGCGGTGGATCGACCTCTTCGTCGACTTCCTGGTCACCAAGCACGGCCTCGCCGAGGCGCTGCAGTCCGACGACGCCGCCTTCGCGGCCCTGCACGCCTACTTCATCGACCGGCTCACGCCGGTCTGTGCCGAACTGCTCGACGCCGCCGCGAGGGCGGGCGAGATCCGCCACGGCATCGAGCCCCTCGGCCTGATGCGGGGCGTCGGCAACCTGTGCATCGGCGCAGACAAGGACCCCCGGTACGACGCCCGGCTCATGGTCGAACTCCTCCTCGCCGGACTGCGCGTCAGGCCGGCGCCCCGAGCGGGCGGAACTCCCCGGTCACATCGCTGAGCGCGTCATGGGGCACCCGGCCGGGGGCTCCGGCTATTTCGGTCGCCCGCCCCGGTCGGTGGCGGTAGCGTCCCCGCCGTGTCAGGTGAGATCACGCAGGAGCCAGCCGTCCCGCTGCGGGAGCGGCTGCGCGCCGCGCTTCCGGTTGCCATGAAGGCCCGCGACCGGGGCGCGGTCACGGTTCTGCGCTCGACGCTGGCGGCGCTGGACAACGCGGAGGCGGTCGACCGGCCGGCCGCGACCGACGAGCAGTTGGCGATCGAGCGGATTCCGGTCGGTGTCGGCGCGGCCGAGGTGGAGCGGCTCGTGCTCACGCCGGAGCAGGTGGAGAGCATCGTGCGCGCCGAGCTGACCGAGCGCGAGACGGCGGCCCGCGAGTACGAGGTGGCCGGCCGGCCGGAGCGGGCCGAGCAGTTGCGTTCGGAGGCCGCCGTACTGTCGGCGCACCTGGCCGGGTGAGGACCGCGTCAGCGGAACAGCTCGGCCACCTTCCGATCCGGGACCATGGTCAAGGGAACGAGGACGCGGTCGCCCCCCTCGCGCTCTTCCAGAATCGAGAGGTATGCCTCGGACTCGTCGGTCCCGTGCCGAGCTTCGCACCAGGCCGGACGGGTCCATGTGCCTCCCCTTCGGACGAGACACAAGTCTAGACTACATAGAGAGGTTAGACAGTACAGCATCTCTGTGGCAATCAGGTGGCTCAATGGGCAAGCTGATCGCGTGCCCTTGCCCATGACCTCCGACCAGATCGCGGCTGACTTGACCGAGCGGATCAAGGCAGGGGAGTACAAGCCCGGCGAGCAACTGCCGACCTACGCCACGCTGGCCTCGCTCTACAGCGTTTCCCGCGCGACGATCGCCATCGTGATCAGGCTCCTTCGGGACCGCGGAGTGATCGTCGGGATCCCGGGGCGCGGCACCTTCGTGCCGGAGTGATCCGGGTCAGGACTTCGCGTACACGCTGAGCGCGAACCTCGCCGCCCGGTACCGTTTGCTGCCGGGGCGGGGCAGGTCGCGCAGCAGGTCGATGGCGGGTACCACCTGCCGCTCCCAGGCGCCCTCGTCCAGTCCCCACAGGTATGAGAAGACCCGCTCCTGAAGCCGGTCGGCGACATCGTCCGGGGACTCCTCGAAGGACACCTTGCCGGTCATGGTGTCGGCCACCGACTTCAGCCGGGCAGCGCGGGCCGCGTCGAGGATCGCCAACTCCGAGTCGGGTCGCCGGGCGCGCAGCCGGGCCAGGGGCCGCAGCGCCTCCTCGATGTCGTCCGGATCGTGCACCGACCGGCCGTGCACGATGACCAGCCGCCCGTCGGGTACCAGCACCCGGGCGGCCTCGGCGACCGCCAACCGGAGGTCGTCGACCAGGTGCAGTACGGCGGCGACCACCACGTTGCCGACGGAGCCGGTGGCGATCGGCAGCGCCAGGGCGTCGGCGCGCACGACCCGGCCGGGCAGCCGTTCCCGCGCCACGGTCAGCATCGGACCGGACAGGTCGAGGCCGACCACCTGGTGCCCGCGCGCGAACAATTCGGCTCCGATCAACCCGGTGCCGACGCCGACCTCCAGCACCGGGCCGGGCACCAGCCAGCGGTGCACGTCCATGCCGATCTGCCTGCCGCGGGCCGGCCCGCCGCGGGTGGCGTCGTACCGGCTGGCTACCCGGTCGAACGGTACGGGCACGGCTTCAGGGTACGCGTCGTGAGCCGCCCCGTGATCGGCGAATCTGCGCGTAACCCAGCCTCAGTAGGGCAGCGGCTCGAACAGGTACCGCCGGATCGTCGGCGCCAGGGACGCGACCACCGTCTCCGGTGCCGCGCCGGCCAGCGGCTCCAGCTTCAGCACGTACCGGATCATCGCCATCCCGATCATCTGCGACGCGATCAGCGAGCCGCGCATCGGCGCCTCCGCCGGGTCCAGGTCGAGTTGGTTGAGCACCCGGCGCAGGATCTGGGTGGTCAGGAACTCCCGCAGGATCCGGGCGGACCAGTCGTGCTGGAGCGCGCTGCGGACCAGCGCCGCCGCGGCCGACCCGATGACCGGGTCGTCCCACAGCCGCACGAAAGTGCCCACCAACCGCTCGGGCACCTGCTCGACGCCGCCGTCGAGGATGTGCGGGAACAGGGCCGCCGGATCCACCGGGGCCTCGACCGTGGCGAGGAACAGTTGTTCCTTGGTGCCGAAATAGTGGTGGACCAGCGCCGGATCGACTCCGGCGCCGGTCGCGATCTGACGGATCGACGCCTGGTCGAAGCCGCGGTCGGCAAACGCCTCCCGGGCCGCGCGCAGGATCGCCTCCCGGGTGTCCTGCTTACCGGGCCGCCGGCCGGTACGTGCCACTCGCCCTTTTCTCCTTCTCGTCGCTGCGTACCCGGTCGGTCAGCCCGTCCGGCGGCGCAGGGTCGCGGCGGCCAGGCCGAGCGCCAGGACCGCCGAGCCCACCACGATGCACAGGTCCCGCCACATGAGACCGGTCGGGTCGGGGTGCCCGCCGACCTCCTGCAACCCTTGTACCGCATAGGTCAATGGCATCGCGGTGGACAGCGCGTGAAGCCAGCCTGCCATCTGGTCCCGCGCGATGAACAATCCGCACAGGAAGACCTGCGGGAAGGCCACCAGCGGCATGAATTGGACGGCCTGGAATTCGCTGGCCGCGAACGCGCTGAAGAACAGGCCGAGCGCCATGCCCAGGATCGCGTCGGCCACCGCGATGACGATCACCAGTCCGGGGCTGCCCGCGGTGTGCAGGTCGAAGGCCCAGTAGGCCAGGCCGGTGGCCGCCGCCGCCTGCACCGCGGCCAGCAGACCGAACGCGATGCCGTACCCGAAGAGCAGATCCAGCTTGTGCAGCGGAGTGGTCAGCAGCCGCTCCAGGGTGCCGCTGGTGCGTTCGCGCAGCATCGCGATGCTGGTGATCAGGAACATCAGGACGAACGGGAACACGCACAGCATGACGAGGCCGATCCGGTCGAACGTGCCGGGGGAGTTCTGGAACAGGTAGTAGACCAGGGTCAGCAGGACCAGCGGGAGCGCGATGACCATGGCGATGGTCCGCCGGTCGTGGGTGAGCTGGCGCAGCACCCGGGCGGTCGTACTGAACAGGATGGTGGCCGACATCACGCGTTCACCTCGTCACGCCGCCGGATGAGCCGCAGGAACGCGTTCTCCAGATCGTCGGTGCCGGCGGTGGCCCGTACCGCGTCGGGGGTGTCGTCGGCCACCACCCGGCCCTCACGGATCAGCACCAGCCGGTCGCACCGGCCGGCCTCGTCCATCACGTGGCTCGACACCACCAGCGTCGTACCCGCGGCGGCCAGCGCGTGGAACCGCTGCCACAAGTCGTCGCGCAGCACCGGATCCTGGCCGACGGTCGGCTCGTCGAGGATCAGCAACCGGGGTTTGCCGAGCAGTGCGCACGCCAGGGAGGCGCGGCTGTGCTGGCCGCCGGACAGCGTGCGGACCAACTGGCCGGCCGCGTCGGCCAGCCCGACGTCGCGGATGGCCTGGTCGGCGTCCCGGCGGGTGACGCCCGGGTACAGGCTGGCGAAGTAGCGGGCGTTTTCCCGGACGGTCAGGTCCGCGTACACACTGGGCGCCTGGGTCAGGTATCCCACCCGGTGGCGCAGCGCCGGGACGCCCGCCGGATGGCCCAGCACCGTGACCCGGCCCGACCGCACCCGCTGCACCCCGACGATCGCGCGCATGAGGGTCGTCTTGCCGCTGCCGCTCGGTCCCAGCAGGCCGGTGACCCGACCCTCCGGTATCGCGGTGCTGATGCCGTGCAGCACGGTCCGCTTCCCCCGGCTCACCACGAGGTTGTCGACCTCAACCGCGTTCGCCATGAGCTCCTCCCCTATGTCATCATGCGTTGAACTCAACGCTAGGTGAAATCTTGTCCGCGAGCAAGCGTGGTTAGCTTGACTTCGAGTGCACTCGAAGGGGAAGGCTGGCTGGTATGACGAGCGGGCTGACAGTGGGTGAGGCGGCGGCCAAGGTCGGGCTTTCCGCGCACACGTTGCGCTGGTACGAGCAGGAGGGCCTGGTCGCGCCGGTGAACCGGGACGGGGCCGGGCGGCGCCGGTACGACAGCGGCGACCTCAACTGGCTGGTGCTGCTGACCAGGCTGCGGACGACCGGGATGTCGGTGCGTGACATGCGCCGGTACGCCGAACTGGCCCGGCGCGGACCGCATACGGTCGCGGAGCGGCGGCGCCTGTTCGAGGAGCACAAGGCGCGGGTGCTGGAGCGCATCGCCGACCTGCAACGGGACCTGGAAGCGATCAATGTGAAGATCGAGATCTACCGGCAGATGGAGCAGGAGCAGCAATGAGGCAACGCCCTCCGAGTCGGGCGGGCGGCTGAGCCGCGACGGGGCTGGGCGAACCGGCAGCGGCGGACGCCGCCTCGGTCATCGACGACCGAGCGCGTACCACGAGCGTGGTACGGTGAGTCTTGTGGAGGAGCGCTACAGCTTCACGACCGACGGCCTGCACAACCTCGCGGTCTATGGGGTGAGCCCGGCGCACGCGTGGTCCGCGTTGACCGCGCTGCACCGGATCATTCGCCATCTCGGCGACGAGCTGGACGAGACCGACGTCAAGCTGGTGTTCGCGCAGACCGAGGGCGGGTATCTCGTGGTGTTCCTCGCGGAGTCCGACCGCGACGACAACGACTGGGACATCATCGCGGCGCGGCACATGTGGCCGGACGAGGTGGCCATGTTCGAGAAGGTCGCTGCAGGGGGTTAGTCATGAAGCGAGACAAGCGAATCAACGAGGCGATCGGCGGCAGCCTCAGCGACGTGCTCGCCAATGGTGCCGAGGCGTCGCTGTCCACTCCGGACACAGCCGCACCCATGGTCAGCCGGTCGCTGCGGATGCCGCTGGACACATACGAACGGCTCCAGGTGGCAGCGGCAGCCCGGAACGTACCGATCACCACGCTGATGCGGGACTTCATCGAGGCAGGACTCGCGGAGTTGGACGACACGGCGACGGTGCCGCTGGCCGACGTCCGCCGCGCACTGGCCGCTCTGGCGAGTCACAACCGGGCGGCGTGACGCCCCGAAGGACGACCGCGGCCGGGAGCAGGCACCCGGCCGAGCCGCTTTCTGACCGGTCCGGGGGGCGCGCCCCCCGGACCGGTCGCCGCTTATAACGCGAGGATCCGCTCCAGGAAGTCCCGGTACCTGCGCAGCGCGATACGCAGGGACTCGGTGTCCGGGTTCTCGGAGTGCTGTCGCGGGTCGAGGTCGAGTTGCTCGGCGAGCAGGGCCTCGGCCAGACCCCGTACCGCCTCGGTCACGAGCGACTGTGCCTCGGCGACCGCCTCGACAGGCTCGTCGACGAATCGAGCCTGAACCTCCTTGAGATGTTCACGGAAGCCCGCCACCGTGTCCGGGCTCCAGACCGCGATCGTGGTCTGCGGTATGTCCCCGGGGCGCAGCGGAGCGACCTCGGCGACCAGCACGCCGCCCTGCTCGGGGTGGGCGGACTCGCTCCCGACTGGCTCGATGTCATCGGAGCTGGCGTCCTCGACGGCCACGAACGTGGTGGCCGCGTCGTCCGGCTCGTCCTCGCCGATCAGGTCGTAGTCGTCGGCACCGGCCGGGGCGACATCCGGCAGTGGACTTACGGCCTCCGGTTCGGCCGCGGCGGCCGCGATCTCCTCGGCCTCCTCGACGATCTCCTGCGGCTCGACCCCGCCGAGGTGGTCGGTCAATGCGTCCTCGCTCCGCGTGCTCTCGGGTTGCTCATCCGCCTCGGCGGCCGGCGCCTCGGCGCCCTCCGGCCCGGCGACGGTTTCGCCGCCGGGCGCTTCGATGCCGTCGGACTCGGTGACCGCTTCGGGGTCGTCCGCCATCCCGGCTTCGGTCTCCGCTGCCGGCTCGGCGGCAGGCTCGGTGTCGTCGCCGGTGAAGGCGGCGTCCTCCGCTTCTGCGGTCTCGCCGGCCGGGCCGGCCTCGGCTGCCGGTTCGTCGGTGGCTTGTTCTTCCGTTTCGTCGGTGGCCTCGGCGGTGTCGATGTCGTCGGTCTCGGCTAGCGGCTCGGCCGCCTCGCCGCTTCCGCCCACCGGCTCGTCGAGGGCGTCGGCCTCGTCGCTTGCGGCCTCGGGCTCGTCGAGGATGCTCGGCTCGTCGCTTGCGGCCTCGGGCTCGTCGGTGTTGTCGTCGACCACCTCGGCATCCGCCGAGGTGGTCGCCTCTCGTTCCGTGGCGGCCTCGAACGCGTCGGCTCCGGTCCCGTCGGCTCCGGTCCCATCGGCCTCGGTGACCGGCTCGACGGTCGTGTCGTCGGCTGTCCCAATCTCCGTCGCGGTGCCGGTTTCTGACGCGTCCTCGGTCTCTGTCGCGTCCTCGGTCTCTGTCGCGGTCTCCGCCTCCGGTTCGGCGTCGAACCCGGCGGACGGTTCGTCGCCGGCCTCCCACTCGATGTCCGGGCCGCCGGTCGCGTCGCTCTGCTCGCTGCCCTGTGCGCTCGCGTCCGCCGCCGACGGTTCGGCCGCCTGCTCCACATCCGGGTCGGCCGCGCCGGATCCAGCTGCGTCCGGCGAAGCGAGGGCGCCGGCGCTGTCCGTGTCGGGTTCCACCGCCGCGGCCTCCGGTTCCGGGCCGGATCCGCTCTCGGCTTCGGGGTCGCCGGTGCCGTCGTCTTCTTCGTCGTCTTCGTCCTCGGCGGCGGCGCCGGCCTCCGGCTGCTCGGGCTCCGGCTCGTCGGCTGGTTCTCCGTCGCCCTCGGCTTCGGGCTGGTCGGTGTTGTCTTCGGCTTCTACCTCCGGTGCCTGGTCCGCGGACCCATCGCCCGCCGGTTGCTCGGCCGGCGCGGCGGCAGCCTCGGGTTCCCCGAAGTCCGAAGCTGGATCCGCCGGCGTCTCGGCGCCCGGCTCGTCCTCGATCGCGGCATCCGCCTCCGGTGCGGGGTCCGTCGCCTCGGTCGCCTCCGCTTCCGGGTCGGCCTCTGCCTCTGCCTCGGTCTCTGCCTCTGCCTCGGCCTCGGGTTCGGCCTCGGCCCCCGACTCGGTCTCGGCCTCGGGTTCGGCCTCGGCCCCCGACTCGGCTGCGGGCTCCGGCTCCGGCTCCGGCTCGGGCTCCGGCTCGGGCTCCGCCTCCGGCTCGGGCTCCGCCTCGATGTCGGTGTCGATGTCGGCCGGCATCGCCGGCTCGGCGGCAGTCTCGACGGCCGTGCCGGGCGCGGTCGCGGAGTCGGCTTCCGGGCCGGCCTGGAGGGTGGTGTCGACCGCTGGTTCGACCGGAGCTTCGGCGGCGGACTCCGTGGATGCTTCGGATGCGGCGAAGCCCTCGGACGCGTCGGACTCTCCGGATGCCGCCCGCGCTGCGGCCTCGGCGGGCGCCTCGGAGACCGGCGCCGGGTCATCGGCCCCGGCGTCCGTGACCGTCGCGCTGCCAGTCGTCGAGTCGTCGGTCGTCGCGGTGTCGGTCGGTTCGGCCGGCGTTCCGGTCACCGCGTCGGGATCGGCCGGGGTGTCGCCCTCCGGCTCGGGAGCCGCGGCCTCGGCGGACGCGTTCGCCTCGGGCTCCGCCTCGGACTCCGCGCCGGATCCGGCGGATGCGGTCGCGGCCGCGAACTCGCTGTCCGTTGTGTGGTTGTCCGTCGCCTGGTTGTCCGGTTCGGCCGCGGCAGGGTCGGCGACCGGTGTCTCGGCCGCTGCCCGGACCCGCGGGTACTCGGCGGTCGCGTCGTCGGCTGGCAGTCGGGGAGCGGGGATCGCCGCCGATTCCGATCCGGATGTTGGCGGCACGTCGTCGGCACGTTCCATGTTCGCCTGCATGGCAAGTCTCCGTCCGCATCTGTCTGGCGGCACGAGCGCCAGACGCTGGTCCGCTCGCGTCAGCGCGGACTCGCGGCAAAGCCACGCATCCTCCGCGGAGGCGCACACGGGTACGCCAATCGGGCCGCGGCGGAGACGAAGCGACGGTGAGCCGCCCCGGTTGTCCGCTCTGGTGACGGAGGCCCGAAGAGTGCAGGGGATGTGCGATCGCCGGGAATCAGCGGCGGCGCAGTCATACGGTACTCCGGCAAGTCGAGCAGCACAGCCCCCGAAATAGGCCGAGCCGGCGAGGACGATCGGGGGCTCGTCGATGGATGTGGGACACCTTGGCAACGGCCCGGTCGAGTAGGGAACAATCGGGCAGTGGCCCCTGCTCTCGCTCCCGAAGTCGCCGCTCGACTGCGCCGCGATCCGGCCGGCCTGGTCGCCGCGATCGTCCAGCAGCACGACACCGGTGAGGTGCTCATGCTGGCCTGGATGGACGAGGAGGCTTTGCGCCGGACCGTGACGACCGGCCGGGCCACATACTGGTCGCGCAGCCGCCGGGAGTACTGGGTGAAGGGCGCGACTTCCGGGCACCATCAGTACGTGCGCTCGGTGGCGCTGGACTGCGACGGGGACGCGCTGCTGGTGAAGGTCGAACAGGTGGGCGCCGCCTGCCACACCGGCACCCGCACCTGCTTCACCGATGTGATCTACGAGGAGAGGGACCAGTGACCACGGGCGTCGTGACCCCCGATGAGGGGACATTCCGCGCACTGGCCCGGGGACACCGGGTGATCCCGGTCACCCGCCGGCTGCTCGCCGACGGGGAAACCCCGGTCGGGGTGTACCGGAAGCTGGCCGGCGGGCCGGGCAGCTTCCTGCTGGAGTCGGCCGAACAGTCGGCGGGCAACACGGCCTGGTCGCGGTACTCGTTCGTCGGGGTGCGCAGCGCCGCCACGCTGACCGAGCGCGACGGTCGGGCGCACTGGCTCGGTACCCCGCCGGACGGCGTGCCGGTCGACGGCGACCCGGTCGAGGCGCTGCGCGGCACGGTCCGGGCGCTGGCCGGCTCCGGTACTCCGGCCACCGGCGAGGACCTGCCGCCGCTGACCGGTGGGCTGGTCGGCTACCTCGCCTACGACATCGTCCGGCGGTTCGAGCGGCTCCCCGAGCTGGCCGAGAACGATCTGCGGGTGCCCGAGCTGGGCATGCTGCTGGCCACCGACCTGGTGGTGCTGGACCACTTCACCGGTTCGGCGCTGCTGGTCGCGAACGCGGTGCTGCCGACGGACACCGACGACGCGAAGGCGAGCGCGGCGTACCATCACGCGATCGGCCGGCTGGACGCGATGACCTCCGCGCTGTCCCGACCGACGCCGCCACTGGTGTCCACTGTGGACTTCCCGGAGGCGGGCCGGGTCGCGTCCCGTACCCCGGCCGGGCTGCACCCGAAGGCGGTCGAGACGGCCAAGGAGGCCATCCGCGACGGCGAGTGCTTCCAGATCGTTGTGTCGCAACGGTTCGAACGCGCCACCGACGCCGACCCGCTGGACATCTACCGGGTGCTGCGCACCACGAACCCCAGCCCGTACATGTACCTGATCCGCTTCGACGGCTTCGATGTCGTCGGTTCCTCACCCGAGGCGCACCTGAAGGTGACCGGCCGGCAGGCGATGCTGCACCCGATCGCCGGCACCCGCTGGCGGGGCGCCACGCCGGACGAGGACGCCCGGCTGGCCGAGGAGTTGTTGGGCGACCCCAAGGAGCGCGCCGAGCACGTCATGCTCGTCGATCTGGGCCGCAATGACCTGGGGCGGGTGTGCAAGCCCGGCACCGTGCAGGTGCGGGAGTTCGCGACCATCGAACGGTACAGCCACGTGATGCACATCGTGTCCACCGTGGTCGGCGACCTGACCGACGACCGTACGGCGTTCGACGCGCTGGTGGCCACGTTCCCGGCCGGTACCCTCTCCGGCGCGCCGAAGGTCCGCGCGATGGAGATCATCGAGGAGCTGGAGCCGACCCGGCGCGGCCTGTACGGCGGCGTCGTCGGCTACTTCGGCTTCGGCGGCGACCTGGACACCGCGATCGCGATCCGCACCGCCCTGCTGCGTGCCGGAGTCGCCTACGTCCAGGCCGGTGGGGGAGTGGTGGCCGACTCCGATCCGGTCGCGGAGGAGCAGGAGACCAGGAACAAGGCGGCCGCCGTGCTGGCCGCGATCGCCGCCGCCGAGACACTGCGTCCGGCACGATGAGCGGGGGCCGTGAGCAATCATGAGATCGACAGCGAGGGCGGCGCGGTGAAACCGTGGCGGCGAGCGCTGACCAGGGCGGTCCTCGGCTGCGCCGGGGGCGCCGCGCTGTCGCTGCTGGCCGTGTCCCGCACCTGGACGGTGGAGATCATCCGCCGGAGTGCGCCCGCTGCCGTCCTGCACATCCCGCGCACCGGCTCGTCGCTGGTGCCCTGGCTGACCGCGCTGGCGCTGGTCGGGCTCGCCGGTGCCGGCGCGCTGCTGGCCACCCGGGGCCGGTCCCGCTCACTGATCGGGGTGGTCCTGCTGCTGTCCGCGCTCGGCGTACTCGGCGGCGGAGCGTACGGGCTGGCCACCGTCGCGCGCCTGACGGTGATCTGGCCGGTACTGGCGATGGTCGGCGGGTTGCTGATCGGGTACGGCGGCTGGGAGGCGACGTTCCGCAGCCGCTCGTGGCCCGCCATGGGCGGCCGATACGAGCGCCCCCGGGTGCCCCGTACGCCGGCCGAGGACCAGCCGCAGCACACCGGCCCGTCCCGTTCGGACGTGGCGATGTGGGACGCGCTGGACCGGGGCGAGGATCCCACCCGGTGATTGAGACCGATCATGGACTCAATCATGG
Source organism: Micromonosporaceae bacterium (assembly GCA_040255525.1). Lineage (GTDB taxonomy): Bacteria > Actinomycetota > Actinomycetes > Mycobacteriales > Micromonosporaceae > Rugosimonospora. The sequence continues at coordinate 25,581 of JBDZVD010000084.1, forward strand.
GGAATAAGCATTATGCAGTAGTCCATCTGGTGAGGCGTGCCATACCCCCGGCACTTGGAGTCCGATGCCGCCCCCTAGCATCGGCCCCATGACACCCGACGAGGGGAGTCCGATGTCAACCGCTGCGGGCAGCCCGAGTGTGCTCGATGAGATTCTGGCTGGAGTGCGGGAGGATGTCGCGGCCCGGCAGCAGCGCACCCCACTGGAGCTGATCCGTGAGCGGGCGGCCGCCGCGCCCCCTCCCAAGGACGCGTTCGGCCTTCTGCGCGCGCCGGGCGTCGGCGTGATCGCCGAGGTGAAGCGCTCTTCGCCGTCCCGGGGCCGGCTCGCCGACATCCCGGACCCGGCAGATCTTGCCGGGGAGTACGCGGCCGGCGGCGCGCGGTGCATCTCGGTGCTGACCGAGAACCGCTGGTTCGGCGGCAGCCTCGACGACTTCGACGCCGTACGGGCCGTGGTCGACGTGCCGCTGTTGCGCAAGGACTTCGTGGTCTCCAGCTACCAGGTGCATGAGGCCCGCGCGCACGGTGCCGACCTGGTGCTGCTGATCGTCGCCGCGCTGGAGCAGAACGTGCTCGTCGGCCTGCTGGAGCGGGTCGAGTCGCTGGGCATGACGGCGCTGGTCGAGGTGCACACCGAGGACGAGGCGGACCGGGCCATGGCCGCGGGTGCGAGGGTGATCGGCGTGAACGCCCGTGACCTGCGCAGCCTGGAGGTGGACCGCGAGGTCTTCGAGCGGATCGCTCCCGGGCTGCCGAACGACATCGTCAAGGTCGCCGAGTCCGGGGTTCGCGGGCCGCACGACCTGATCCGGTACGCGTCGGCCGGCGCCGACGCGGTGCTGGTGGGCGAGGGGCTGGTCACCCAGAAGAGTCCGCGCGAGGCGGTGGCGGAGCTGGTGACGGCGGGGAGCCACCCGGCCACGCCGAGGCCGGCGCGATGAGCGGCGACGCGCCCGCCGAGCGACTTCCGGATCCGGCCGGTCACTTCGGCCGGTTCGGCGGCAGGTTCATGCCCGAGGCGCTGATCCCGGCGCTGGACGAGCTGGACGCCGAGTACCGCAAGATCCAGTCAGACCCGGTCTTCCAGGACGAGTTCGCCAAGCTCCTGCGCGAGTACGGCGGCCTGCCGTCCCTGCTGTACGACGCCACCCGGCTGTCCGAGGCGGTCGGCGCCCGGATCCTGCTCAAGCGCGAGGATCTCAACCACACCGGCGCGCACAAGGTGCGCAACGTGCTCGGCCAGGCGCTGCTGACCCAGCGGATGGGCAAGAAGCGGATCATCGCGGAGACCGGAGCCGGGCAGCACGGGGTGGCCAGCGCGACCGCGGCCACGCTGTTCGGCCTGGAGTGCGTGGTGTACATGGGCGAGGAGGACACCCGCCGCCAGGCGCTGAACGTGGCCCGCATGCGCATGCTGGGAGCCACGGTGGTACCGGTGAGCACCGGCTCGCGCACCCTCAAGGACGCGATGAACGAGGCGCTGCGCGACTGGGTGACCAACGTCGCCACGACCCACTACATGATCGGTACCGCCGCCGGGCCGCACCCGTTCCCGGCGATGGTCCGCGACTTCGCCCGCGGCATCGGCGTCGAGGCCCGGGCACAGTGCCTGGAGCTGACCGGCCGGCTGCCGGACGCGATCTGCGCCTGCGTGGGGGGCGGCTCCAACGCGATCGGGATCTTCCACGCGTTCATTCCGGACGCCGCGGTCCGGCTGTACGGGTTCGAGGCGGGCGGCGAGGGCGTGTCGACCGGCCGCCACGCGGCCAGCATCACCGGCGGGGACACCGGGGTCCTGCACGGTGCGCGGACGTTCATCCTGCAGGACGAGGACGGCCAGACCATCGAGTCGCACTCGATCTCGGCCGGCCTGGACTACCCGGGCGTCGGCCCGGAGCACGCCTGGCTGCACGACACCGGGCGGGCGACCTACGAACCGGTCACCGATGCGGAGGCCATGGACGCGTTCGCGCTGCTCTGCCGTACCGAGGGGATCATTCCGGCCATCGAGAGCGCGCACGCGCTGGCCGGTGCCCGCCGGGTGGCCCGCGAACTGGGTCCGGACGCCACGATCGTGGTCAACCTGTCCGGCCGGGGCGACAAGGATGTCGAGACGGCGGGGAAGTTTTTCGGCATCCTCGGGGAGCGGTCGTGAGCCTGGCACCCACCTTCGAGAAGGCGCGCGCGGACGGCCGCGGGGTACTGATCGGCTGCATGCCGGCGGGCTTCCCGACGGTGGAGGGCGGCATCGCGGCGATGCGCGCCATGGCTGCCGCCGGAGTGGACGTGATCGAGGTCGAGCTGCCGTACTCCGACCCGGTGATGGACGGGCCGGTGATCCAGCGGGCCAGCGAGATCGCGCTGGCCGGCGGGGTACGCACCAGGGACGTGCTGCGCACGATCGAGGCGGTCGCGGAGGTCGGCGTACCGGTGGTGTTGATGACCTACTGGAACCCGATCGAGCGGTACGGCGTGGACCGGTTCGCCCGCGACTTCGCGGCGGCGGGCGGGACGGGGATGATCACGCCCGATCTGATCCCGGACGAGGCGCGGGAGTGGCTGGTCGCCTCCGACCGGTACGGGCTGGACCGGATCTTCCTGGTCGCCCCGGCGTCGACCGACGAACGGCTGGCGATGACCGCGGAACACTGCCAGGGCTTCGTCTACGCGACCAGCGTGATGGGGGTGACCGGCGCCCGTGAGCACACCTCGTCGGCCGCACCCACCCTGGTCGAGCGGCTGCGCCGGTTCACCGACCTGCCGGTCGGCGTCGGGCTCGGGGTACGCGACGGAGACCAGGCGGCCGCGGTCGCGGGCTACGCCGACGGGGTGATCGTCGGCAGCGCGCTGATCCGCTGCCTGCTCGACGCCCAGGACTTCGACTCGGGCATGGACGCGCTGCGGGCGCTCTCCGCCGACCTGGCGCGGGGCGTGCGCGGGTCCTCGACGACCGCGTCGGGGTGAGCGGGGCGCCGGCCGGTGCGTGAGTGCCGCGGCCGGTCAGATCGCGCTGAGTGCCGCCTCGGGCGTGGCGTCCGCCAGGTCCGGCGCGTCGATCGCATCCGGGATCTCCGGCTCCTTGTTGCGCTGGACGACGCGGAGGACGCCGGACCGGTTCGCGGCGGCGTCGGCGAGCGCGGTGACCGTGGTGGCGGTCGTCGGGACCGGCAGCGAGCCGGGATCTTCCCAGGCCAGCCGGCGGATGCGACCCGGTGCGTTGACGGTGGCCTCGCCTTCGAGGCGGGCCCGGAAGACATAGACCAGGACATCGGGGAGGTCCTCGCCGCACCCGTCGCCGGTCAGCTGGTACATGCCGAGAAGGTCGGTAACCCGTACGTCTGTGCCGATTTCCGCGCAAATGTCGCGAACGGCCGCATGGATCGGACTCTCGCCCGGGCGGATGGTCCCTCCGGGCAGCCCCCACAGCTGGTGCCCCTGGCTCTGCTGGCAGAGCAGGACGCGGCCGGCGGGGTCCTGAATGACCGCCGCGACCGCGGACTCAACGGAGTTCATGGACGAAAAGCCTAGGCCCGTCATTTAGTCCAGACCAGGGGCGCCCGGAGGTTCCCGACAGCGGTAGCGTGTGCAACCGTGAGCCTCGCCGCAATTCCGAGCCCGAGCACCGCGGTCTGGGACCTGGGACCGATTCCGATTCGGGCATACGCCCTGTTCATCGTGCTCGGCATCGTCGCCGCCTGCGTGGTCGCCGAGGTCCGGATGCGTCGCCGCGGCGCCCCGCCGTACCTGGTGCTCGACATCGCCGTCTGGGCGGTGCCGCTGGGCATCATCGGCGCCCGGCTGTATCACTTGATCACCTCGCCGGACGACTACTTCGGCAAGGGCGGCCACCCGGTCGAGGCGCTCGAGATCTGGCACGGTGGGCTGGGCATCTGGGGCGCGATCGCGGGCGGCGTCCTGGGCGCCTGGATCGCCTGCCGCCAGCGCGGGGTGCCGCTGGTCTTCGTCGCCGACGCCGCCGCGCCCGGGTTGCCGCTGGCGCAGGCGCTGGGCCGCTGGGGCAACTGGTTCAACAACGAGCTGTACGGCCGGCCGACGTCGCTGCCCTGGGGTTTGCGGGTGCACGTCATGGACGACCGTAACCAGGGTCACGCGCTGGTCAGGGACGGCAAGCCGCTACTGCAGGAGGGGATGTTCCAGCCGACCTTCCTGTACGAGTCGCTGTGGGACGTCGGCGTGGCGATCCTGGTCTGGCAACTGGACAAGCGGCACCGGTTCGGCCGGGGCCGGGCGTTCGCGCTCTACGCGATGGCGTACACGGCGGGCCGGTTCTGGGTCGAGGCGCTGCGCGTGGACAGCGCCCACCACGTTCTGGGCCTGCGGCTCAACGAGTGGACGTCGCTGGTGGTGTTCCTGGCGGCGCTGATCTACTTCGTTCGGGTGCGCGGCCCGCAGGAGCGGCTGTCCGTCGACGACGACGGCCGGCTCGTGGCCGCCCGCGACGGCGAGGTGCCGGCGGGCGCCGGCACCGGCG
>JBDZVD010000085.1:0-29771 GCA_040255525.1 Micromonosporaceae bacterium
CTACGGCGAGTACGTCACGAGGAGCGGAGGCCCCGCCCCTTCATCCCATCAAATCCCGCCGTCCCGACCAGGGTTGACCAGGCAAGATTCAAGATCTTGCCTGGTTTCCGCTAACGGTTCCGCTAACAGAGATCGCTCAGAGTCGGTCTATTCCTCGCCCCGTTAGCGGAGGAGATCGACCTGTGGCTATCTACAGCTACCGCCTATCCCGCGGCCAGACCCGCTGGATGTTCACCATCGACCTGCCCCCAGCCGCCGACGGCAAACGCCGGCAACTGAACCGCAAGGGCTTCCTGCGGCAGGAGGACGCCCACGCTGCGGAGACCAAGGCCCGCCAGACGTACGGCCGCGCCGACCTGGCCGCAGACGGCAGCCTCGCCGCCGAGCTGGAGGCGTGGCTCGGCGAGCGCGAGCTGGACGTGGCCGAGACGACGCTGGGCAACTACCGGGACATCGTGAAGTGCTACATCGTCCCGCACCTGGGCTCCCGACCGGTCTACGCGCTGAACAGCCGGGCCATCAACGACCTGTACAAGACCCTGATCAAGCGAGGCGGCAAGAACGGTCGTCCGCTGTCCCGCACGACTGTCCGCACGGTCCACCGGGTGCTGATGAAGGCGCTGAGCGACCTGCACATCGTCATCGACGGCGTACGCAAGCCGCGCAAGGAGGATCGGGAGACCCAGGGACGCAAGGGCGTCTGGACCTCCGAGCAGGCGACCCAGTTTCTGGCCTACCACGCTGATCACCGTCTCTACGCGGCCTGGGTCCTGGCGATCGTGACCGGCCTGCGTCGTGGAGAGCTGCTCGGGCTCAAGTGGGAGAAGATCGACCTGGACGGGCGGGCGCTCGCGGTGCACTGGCAGCGCACCACCACCTCCCGCAACGGTGTGATCGAGAAGGCGCCCAAGGGCAAGAGCAAGCGCACTGTCCCGCTCGGGAGTGTCGCCATTACCGTCCTGCGCGCTCATCGAGAGCGTCAGGACGTGGAGAAGACCGCCGCGGCGGAGATCTACGACGACGGCGACTACGTGTTCTGCCGGGAGGATGGGCTGCCGTACTACCCGCGGTACCTGACGCAGGAGTGGGAGCGGTGCTGCCTGGCCGCGGGTGTCCCGGTCATCTCGCTGCACGATGGTCGACACACCGCGGCCACCACTGGCGCGGACGCGGGCGTGCCGCAGCACGTCATGAAGGACCTTCTCGGCCACGCCGACGCGCGCACGACCGACGAGTGGTACACCCACGTTCTCGACCCGAGCAGGCGCAAGGCTGCGGACCTGATGGAGAGCGCCATCTTCGGTACGGGTACGACGCAACCGCCGGCCGAGACCCGGCAGACCCCGGCCTCGAACCCCACCCGGCGCCTGGCGGACGCCCGCCGCCGTATCCGCAAGGCGGCGTAACCGGTGCGTCCCGTGCCGCCGCCGACTTCGTGGCGGCGGCACGGGGCGCCGGGACCTTCTCCCGCGTGGGGAATGTCCCGCGGGACGAGCTGCTCTCGGGCGACGGGACGTTCGGGCAGTCGCCTCCCGATCATGCACAGGTGTCCCATCAACTCTGGGTTGCCGTTCGAATGACGTCCCGTTGGGTCCGCCGAGCTGATGGCCTTTCGCGCTGAGCTACTTGGCGGCATGGCCGTAGGGCGTCGTCCAGATCCTGGCGATCACCGTCGGCGCGGAGTGGACGGCGAAATCGTCGAACGTATGTCGGATGCCCTCCTGTGCCGGTCTGGAGCCGTACACTCGGCGTATGGCCGACGAGCAGGCGACAGATCGTGAGCGTGTCCGGGAGCATTACCGGGCGGCCCTGGCGCGGGTTGCCGCGATCAGCCAGGAGACGCGCGATGTCGAGGTTCAGGTCGTGCGCGAGGTAGCCGCGGCTCGTCGACGCAATGCCGCGTGACCGGCGCTGACGGTCTTCGGCCCATCGCCCTTGTCATCGATACCACCGCGATCCTTGCGTACGCGGCCGGCTCGATGCACGTTCACGAGCCGCTCTTGCTGGCAGCCGAGGCGGGCCAGGACGTTGCCGTACCGGTGCATTGCCTGATTGAGGCGGTTCGCCGGGAACCCACCGGGAACCCACCGTTGACCTCCGCGAGTTGTTGCACCTCGATCAGATCATCACGCTTGCACCAGACCGTCGCAGGGACGCGGATCTGTTCGATGACTGGACGATCTACCTTGACGGGCGGGAAGACGCCGCAGCCGCGGCCGTGCTCACCTATCGGCACCAAGCTGGCCTGCTCACCGGCGAGCCAGATCTCTATGAGGTCGCCGGAGAACGTCCCGACTGGGTCATACCCATTGATGAGGGCTGGTGAGGGCCAGCGTCGTGGTGTGCCGACCAAACGTTGGACAGGTGTCAACGAAGGGGCACGACCTACTGGGCGGCATTCTCGGGGAGCACAAAGTCAGGCGGCTGCGCCTCCAACGCGTTGACGGCCGGAGCTTCGATACGATCCCGGGATGAGCGCCTCGCCGCCGTCTGAATGTCGGCGACGGCCTGGGCCGTGTCGTATTCGCGAGCCGCCCCCGTTCTTGCCTACGTGACAGGTGACGGGGGCGACTTCCGGCGTTCTCAGGACTTCGGACCGACAATCAGTCCCAGGCCCAGCCTGGCAACCTTCTTCCTGCCGGTTCGGTGGGAACCGAGGTTGTTGTCATCCTTCGCGCTCTCTTCTACTCGTGGTACAGAGTGCCGATGCCTTCAACGAGATGCGGCAGATCGTCAAGGGGAAGCGTGACGTGGGCGCCTCCGTCGAAGCCTTCCATGATCGTGACTTGCGGTTCCTCGCCGGGGAACTGCATCAGCTCCAACGCTGTGCCGCCATATCGGAAGGTGCGACTGGAGTGCTCACCGGCAGGTCTGTGATTGCCTTCGCACCACGGCGGACAGTTCATATGCCACCACCCCGACGCAGCCGTCCGGACATGCAGTCATTGGCTAGGTGGTCGTAGGTCAGCGCGCCCAGTTCGCCGTTCGAGGCTCGCCAACCCTCGGCAGCCTCGGCCGGCTTCAAATCGACGATGACCGCATGACATAACCCCCGTCCGCACTCGATCTTCAGGCCGGCTGAGTCCGCCTTGAAGATCAGGGGCCACCGTGCAGCCGTCAAATTGACGGCCATCTTTGGCTCTGCCATCTCGGCGTTCGGTCCGCTCACATGATCACTCCCTCACGGGTCGCCAAGCGATTGGGAAGCCTTAACTCTAAGTCGCTGGTCTACATACGTCTACCTACGTCATTAGACGTAGTTCATCCTAAGCCTACGAATGCCCTGCTCTAGCGTTGACTACATGATCGACCCAGACGGACCGGTACCGATCTACATCCAGATTGCGGACCAGATCGCTGACCGGATCAAGAGGGGCGAACTGCTGCCCAACCGTCCGATTCCCTCTGAGGTCAGCCTGGTCCAGGAGTTCGGCGTAGCCCGAGAAACGGTCCGCCGTGCCGTCGCTGAGCTACGCACGCGGCGCCTGGTCTTCACGGTTCCTCAGCGCGGGACGTACGTATCTCCCCCGAAGTGATCTCAGCGAACCGGTTGCCCGAATAGGACATGCGTTCGACAATCCTCAAGTGTCCCACGTCCTATACCAAGCGCCGAAGTCCTGCCCTTCCTGCGGGAGGCCCTGGGGACCAGGCCAGCTCCATCTGAGCTGGCAATCCTGCGACTGCTCTGGCGCCGGTCCGAGCCACGGTCATCACGTGATCTTCTGCCAGCACGACGGATGTGGCTACGCCCTGATTGACGGCCACGTAGGGGAGCAGAAGGACCCTGGGTACGGTGACCGAGGGGCTTCCGGTGGCTGAATGAGGTTCGGCGGATGCCAGCACCTGACGCGACGGGCGCCCCCTACGCCAACCTGGGCGGCAATTTCTTCCTGGTGATCTTCGGCTGAGCCTCCAGGATCTTCGAGGCCCAGGCGACAGCTTCATGGGAGACACTGGTGGATGGGCGGGTCGTCTCGGATGGGAATCTTGGCTCCCTTTGCTCAATCCCTTCGGATCACGCATGGGGGTGAAGGTCGGTTGCGCCTCGGGTACCCGGAGAAGGCGGCTGAATGTCTTGGCCGGGCGCTCGCGGTCTGGCCCACGCCCTATCAGCGCGAGAGGGGCCCGTATCTGTCTCGCGCCGCGGTGGCACAGCTCGCCAGCGAGCAACCCGATGAGGCGGCAACGACGGCGCTGAAGGCGCTTGAGCTGGCGGAGGCCACCGGCTCGGCCAGGGTCAAGCGAGAGGTGGCACTCCTCGGGCAGCGGCTGACTCCGTTCAGGAACCAGCCCGCCCCCGCAGCGCTGCTGGACGCGCTTGCCGTCCCCGCCAGCTCCGGGTCATGAACTCCGCCGCGCGCACGTCGTCGGTCGAGGTGGTGGTGGTCGGTCGCGCCAATGTCGATCTGGCGGTGTGGGTGCCCTTCCGCCCCGGCCCGGGTCGAACCGCGTTCGGCTCCGAATTGGTGACCGCTCCCGGCGGTAAAGGTCTCAACCAAGCCGTCGCCGTCGCGCGGCTTGGTGGCCGTGCCTGCCCGATCGGCAACGCTGGTGACGACCCATTGGGCCAGCTGCTCACCGGTACCCTCGCCGACGCAGGCGTCGAGGTGGCCTACTTCCGGCTGCTGCCAGGGATACCGACCGGCGCGGCGATCATCGAGATCACGCCGGACAGGGAGAACTTCCTCACCCTGGCGCTGTCCCCGCGGACCGAGCTGACCGGCGACCAGGTCGCCAACGCGCTGGTACAGATGGACGCGCCGGTGGTGACGGTCCAGCTGGACATGCCGGCGGAACCGGTCACCGCGGCGCTCCGCGCGTCTGCCCGTCCGGGGACGCTGCGGATCGGTCATCTGGTCCCGCACTCCTCGCTCGACCGTGAGGTGCTGCGACGCCTGGACCTGTTCGTGGTCAACCAGCACGAGGCGGCGCAGGTCCTGGGGGTTCCCGATGTCGACCCCGTGGCCGCTGCGCACCGGCTACGTGAGCTCGGCCCGGCCGCTGTCGTGGTCACGGCCGGGGCACGGGGTGCGGCATACAGCCACCAGGTCGGGTCTGACATGGTCAGCGCCGCGGCGGTTCCGGTGGTGGACACGACGGGGGCGGGGGATGCGTTCCTGGGGTGTCTGGCGCTCAACCTCGCCAGGGGCGTCGCGATACCGGCTGCCGTGGTCGAGGCGGTGGCTGTGGGGAGCGAGGCTGTTCAGCACCCGGGGGCGCAGTTGCCGGCGGGGCGGCCATCGGGGCGGCCATCAGATTCGACGGCTGGTGCGGGTGGGCCGCAGTCGTGACGGAGTCGGGTGCGGGCTCGTGGAGGGCCTGCGTGGTCAGATTCACCGCCGGCGTCTTGAGCAGATTCGTGGGTCAGGCCGTGATGCCGAGCAGGTCGAGGATCGCCGGCGTCGGTACCAGGTAGCGACGGCCGATGCGTAGTACGCGGACGGGAAACTTGCCGGCCTTTGCCAGCTCGTAGGACTTGGATCGGCCGATGCCGAGGATCGCTCCGGCGGTCTCCACGTCGATGGTGGCGCCCAGGCTTCGTAGGGCGTCGATGGTCCAGACGCGGGGGCCGCCGGCCTGGTTGGCCTGGGCGGGGCCCGTTGTGGTTGTCATCTCGGATCCTTCCCTCTGTGGTCAGCTGTTGCTGACCACCGGTAGGTGTTGATCCGACGGTGCCGGTCGAGGGTTGAGGGATGTGTTGGCGGCGGCGACGTCACGGGTTACGGGTAGCGGATCCGCCAACCGGTTGACCGGGACGTTGCGGTTTTTGGTGTGCTCACCGGGACACCGGGTTGAGCCGGCGTGCGGTTGGACTCGCAAACGGAAGTCCCGTTCTTGCGAAGGACTCTCTGTCGGTGACAGACGTTTGTCCCGTCCCGGTTGGCTTACGAGACGGGACGTCCCGCGTACTCTGTGCCCGGGTGTCTCAGCAGGACGGGACGCGGCACCATCGGACTTGTCGGGACGACGGGTGTCCGGCGAGACGAACGCTCCCGCTGGCCGGGGCGTCTTGGCTTCGGCTGCCCGAGGATGTAACGCGGGACACCGCAGCTTGCCGGGGGTACGTGTCGAGCCGTGCCGTCCCGCGCGAACGGGGTCGGTGCCGGCCCGACCTCGGCGTCTCAGTTCTCGCTTGTATCCGGCGCTGTCGCGGTGTCTGGGGCTGTCCGGTTTGCCGGATCGGGTTCGCCCGCGAGTTGACGGAGAACCCTCCGACCGTAGTCGCGGGTACCGAACCGGCGGTCGAGGTCGGCGCCGGTAACGGAGACTCCCTGAGCCGCGCGCTCACGGGCGTAGGCCTTCATCTTCGCGATGAGGGCGCCCTTGCTCTGGCTTGGCCGCGCTACCTGGCGGTCGCCGGCTGGCGCGGCGTTGTCTCTCGCTGCGGCATCGTCCGGCCCGTCGGCGACCGGTGGTTCTTGATTCTCGGGAGTGTCGTCGTGGCCGTCCTCGCCGGCGATCTGGTTCATCGTCGCGTCGTCCTCTTCGCCGGTCTGGTCGAGCAGACCATCGAGCCGACCGTTAGCCGGCTCGTCGCCGATCGCCGCGTGGAGCGGCTCGCCGGTGCCGTCGGGACGGCTCTCGCCGGCTGGTCCCGTGGCGTCCGTGGCGGAGTCCCGGAGGCCGAGGGACGCTGCGGTGTCCCGTTCGGTGACGTCCCGGTCTTCCTGCCGATCGCGGGGGTCCCGGAGGTTGTCCCGCTTGGGGAAGTCCGGTTCCAAGTCCCGCGCCGTGATATCCCGGTCCGCGTGGTGGTCTTCACCGTCCCGCATGTGCTCGACAGCCTGCTCCGGAATCTCATCGACGTCCCGCACCTTGGACTGTTCTTCGGCGAGGGGTTCTGGTCGCGGTGCGGGCCGACCGGCTTGTACGGCCTTCCGCGCGCCTCGTGCCGATCCATACAGCTCGACTGCGGCGAGCGCGGCCTGCCAGGCTGCGTTGGTCGTGGTGTAGCCGTCGCGCAGGGCGAGTAGCCAGGCCACCCGGGTCAGTGGACGGAACCAGATCCAGCGGGCTAGGCCGTAGCGGGGTCGGGCGGCGGGCAGCTTTCCTTCGGCGCGCAGCGCGGTGCGGTGCCGGTAGGTCGATAGCAGTTCCCACAGCACGACTCCGGTGAGCGACATCAGTCCGTAGGAGACGGCCTCGCCCGTGGGGGCGAAGTCCGGGCCGGCCGCGTGCCAGTAGTTCATGATCGCTGCTCCGGCGGCGAAGCCCCAGGTGGCGCCACGGAAGAGCAGACCGGAGTCGCCGGCCGCACGGGCTCGCCAGTCCAGGCGCGCGACGTACGCCGTGGATAGCTCGAACCCAGCGGCGAACACAACTCCTGCCGGCAGCGGCCAGTGCATGACAGTCATCGCGAAGCGGATCTGCCCGACCCAGGCCACGGCCATCGGGAACAGGATCGGCAGGATGAACAGTGCCCGGTCCGCCCATTGGGCGGCTGCGGCCCGGAGCTTTGCACGGCGCGCGGCCCGGTGGATGCGACGCTGGCTTCTGCGAGCCTGCTTGTCCTGCTCGTCGGCGTGACGTTCCCGGCGCGCCCCCGCCTGCCGCCGTTCACGCAGCTCCAGCTCCAGCTGAGCCGCGCGGGCGCGCCGCTCGATCTCGGCGTCGGCGCTGATCCGCTCCTGCTCGGCACGGGAAGCGTGCCGCAGGGCCCGGCGGTCGCCGGATGCCGTGCCGTTCACCGGTACCGGCGCCAACGCGGGACCGGATGTGCCGGGCTCGATGGGGCGGGTCGTGAGGTCAGTCATGGGTCCGATCTCCGGTGTCCGATCAAGGCCCCGGGTGGTGCGCCAACACCGGTCAGGGGCCGCGCGGGTGCGGCTATTGGTGCTCGTCTGTGTGCGTCCTGGTGCCGAGACGGTCCGCAGGGGTTCAGCCAACGGGTGGCTGGCTGCGGGACGCCTGGTGGTGCAGCTTGACGATTGCCGCAGACCGTTAGCGGACTCGCTACGGGTAGCACCGTTTTCCCTGGTCACTGACGTGACAGGGGTTAGCGGGAAGCTGTCGGGCCGGCGGTCGACTCCGGGGCGGGCAGATGCTTGGTGGGTCCGCCGCCCGCCGCCCCGGACTCTGGGCGGCGCCCGGCCGATCGGCGGTCGTGGGCCATGCCGGTACGGGCTGCGACCGCGAGGTCGGTGACGCGGTGCGGGATCGGCGGTCCAGGTCAGCGGACTGGCGCGGTACGGACGTGCCGGTACGTGCCGCCAGCGGCCGAAGTCCTGGCGTCGGGCTGGTTGGCCCGGTCGTCGGCCGGCATGACACTGCGACCGCGACCGGCTGCGGGTGTCTGGCCGTCGCGGCGCCGAGCCAGTCCGCCTCCGAGACTCCGAGCGGATCGGCGGAGGCACCGTCGGTGATGTCCGGGTCGGCGTGATGTTGGAGGGGGCGATGCGGTCGACCATGGAACACCATCGGTGCAGCGCACGCCGCCGCACCACGATCGCTGTACAGCGGGAGCAGGTGATCTCGGCGTCGGTCAGCCGCCAGCGACCGCCGCCCTGGCGAGTAGCGCGGCACGCCGGGGCCGGGCCATCGGCTGGGCCCACTGTGGCGCGGGCGAGGTGGACGAGCCTTCCGTGCACGCTGGCCGCGTGCTGATCGTCGGTGCCGGAGGCGTGGATCGCCTCCGACGTGGCGACGCCCGGCTCGGTGCGGATCAGGGCGGCGATGGTGGCCCGGCCGGCGGCCAGGGCGGCGAAGCGGGCCATCTGGTCCCCGAACACAGTGACCTGCGACCCGTCTGCGAGGGTCAGCCGCAGCGTGGCGCGGTTGGTGGTGCAGTGCGGGCTTGGGTGCGGCAGCCGCTCCTGCGCGACGGCGACGGGTAGTTCGTCGGACCGGTCGGTGGTCGTCACCAGGCGCTCCTCGGCGGTGTGTTGGGACGGCTGCGTCGGCCGCGGCCAGCCCGGCTGGTGGTCAGTGCCGGCGCGCGCGGCACTCGGCGAGCGAGTGCCGACCGGCGGTGCTAGTGCAGCTGTTCATCGGAGACGCCTTTCGGTAGAGGGCCGGTTTCCGCTGGCTCGGCTGGTGCGCCACCGCTGGCCGAGCCCTCCTTTCCATCTCAAGCGTACAATAAAGGTATAGAAAATGGTACACAAATATCGAACTGATGGCGTCTTTCCGGGACCTTTTCTGTACGATCAGGCAATGGCAGAGACCGAGCCGCGAGCGCGGCGGCCCGAGGTCGCCGAAGGCATGGCCGCGGCCCGCGAACGCGGCGTGCGACTCGGCCGGCCCGCGTCGCCGGTAGGGCTGGCCGCGCGCCGAGCGGCCGAACTGCGGGCGGCGGGCAACTCCCTGGCCCAGATCGCCGCGACGTTGGAGGCCGAGGGCGTACCGACGCCCTCGGGTCGAGGCCAATGGCAGAAGAGCAGTGTCCGGCACGTTCTCATGCGATGGGACCAGGAGCAGGAGACCGCCGAGTAACCGACCGCGAGTCTGGCGCGGCCGGCTGCCGCAGCCGACCACCAAGATCAATCACCGTGTCGACATTCGACCCTTCGCCGATCTTGAAATCGGCGCCGCTGTCGCGTCCGCTTCCCAGGTTGTGAATGATCAAGGCGCTGACCAGCGGCTCGCAAAGTAGGTCCGGACGTCAACGAGTCGAAGTCTCCGGACCTACTTTGCGGTTTTCATCGCCGGTCAACCATTCGGGGACCGGAATGGTCGCGAACCCCTGGTTCTTGCGTTGGCCCGTAACGATGACCATCACCGCTCTGTAGCGCTATGCCGCGTTGGTGCTGATCGGCACGTCGATGATGTCCCGTGCGACCACGATCCCGTCCTTGACGATGTAGCACTCTACGACGTGCTCCCCGCGGAAGCTGGTTCGCTCGTGCCTCATACCGGGGCGGCTCGACGAGATGATCTGGCCGCGAATGTTGTTCCGGCGCTCGGCCTCGTCCCCTCGGTTCAGCACCTTCCACTTCACGTCATACGGCTCCGGGACGCTGCACTCGGTGATCTTGAAGTCGAGATCCTTGTTCGCGAGGAGCGGGGTCCGGTCGCGGAGCATCATCCGCAGCATGGTGGGTCGCCAGCCGTTCTGAGTGACCTTGCAGTCGATCGCCATCGAGTACCTGATGTCGACGGGGAGCAGGTTCTCGATGAACTCCTCCGTGTCGCTGTACGACCGAGCGGACTTGGTGGTCTCAAGCGGAACCGCCGTGCCGAACACCTCGCGCCACTTCTTGTTCGCAGATGCCTTGCCCTCGTCGTCGATCGCCTCGAGGCAGCGGTTGTACGCCTTCTTCGCCTTCGGCTGGAACCGCTTCTTCACCGTCACGCGCTGGTTGCTGCCCAGCGCGAGGTAGTAGTCCTGGTCAGGCTCGTCCGCGAGGAACTCGAAGAAGTCCCGGACCATAAGGTCGAACCAGAGAGACCCCTTGTCGTCGTACTCCTTGGTGGTCGAGAAGAACCGGTGTACCAGCGTGTCGATGAGTAGTCCGCCCATGACCACGCCGTTCGTGTCCTTCCACGCCCGGACCATCCGAGCGAGGTGCCGCATGTTCTTCGACGTGCGATCGTTGCAGTCCTTGGTCGCCGTGATCTCTTGACGCGGCTTGGTGACCTTCCAGCTCTCGGACTTCGTGTCCGGGTAGTCGAAGCTGCCGTCAGCGTTCTCGAAGGCTGGCTGAACCTCGAACTTGAACTTGTTGCTGGTGAACTGCACCCGCACGACGCACTGGTCGACCTGGATCTCGGTGTTGGGATAACGAGCCGTCAGATCATCCCGGACGCGGTTGAGGATCCTCCGCGGCTCAGTCTCGCTGTCGTAGCTCGAGCGGAGGTTGGCCGGGAGGATGTAGATCATGTCGAGGTCGGACACCCCGCGGATCGCCGTGTGTCGCCCGTAGGAGCCCACCATGAGCCGGTTCGCGGTGGATCCCTCAACCGACCTGAAATCCTTGTTCAGCGCCTTAGTGATCTCATCCCGACGCGCGGCGATGATGGTGCTGGCGTCGCCGACCTTCAGGTTTTCGAGAAGGGTGTCGAAGATCTCCGAGACCTTCATGCGGCCGCCTCGCTCTCGTTGAGGCGGAGGGCCTCCGGGAGGAAGAGGTCGATCTCGTGCGACGTGAACGTCAGCTCCTCGTTGTTTTTAAGCCCGTCCTGCGCCTTGCCATATGCCTTGGGTGTGGTCCTGGGCGCGTCGGCGTAAGCCTCACGCGTGGCCTCCTGGAGCTTGTCACGGCGCTCACGGGCATCGGACGCCGACGTCCCGCCGGACATCATGTCGGCGATCAAAGACAAGTACGACTCGCGCACGTCCCACAGGCGCGAGGCGATGTCGCGGTGTGCCTCAGACTCCTCGCCGAAATTGAAGCTCTTCGTCGCGAGGGTGAGTGCCGTGACGATCAGGGCGATGAACGACGTGACGAGGCCGGCGATCTGCGGGCTCACGAATTTTCCGAGCAGCGCCGCGAGGAACGTGCCGGCGCTGGCCGCCGTGAAGACGACGAGCGCAGCCTGCTGGACCCGATGCTTCCGGAAGCATAGGTCGGCTTGCTTCTCGTGGGTCTTGTGGCTGTAGACCACACGACCGAACACCTCCCGCACCTGGGCCAACAGGTACTCGTCTCGCTCCGTCTCGACGGCGAGGTCTGTCGCCATCTCTCCCCGTTCGCTAGCGACCAAGAGGTACGCACCCCTTGTCGAACGCCTCGCTTCCGATCGGCTTGAGCCGGAAGAGTGCCTTCTGGACGTTGGTCTTGCCAGACTCGTTCTTACCGATCAGGCAGGTGAGGTCGTCCTCGATCCGGAACTTCTCTGAGTCGCCGATCGAGCGGCAGTAGGTCACCTTCTCCTTGATGAGCTTCAATGGGTCTCCATCCGTTAGGAGGGACCCAAGGGCGCTGAGCTGGGCAGGCAAAGATCACACCTTGGCGGAGTAGCTGACGCCTAGGTGTGAGTTCGGGGTATGGTCCTGACACCACATCAGGGAGTTGACCCCGGATGCCGTCGCCCGCGCGCGGGGCGCCCGGGGTCCTTCTGTTCGCGGTGGACATCGTAACGGACCGTACCGACATCTTGCGTCGATGATTCGGGTCGGTTCGCACACGTGTTCCGATTTCCCAGCTCATCAGGTAGTTGATCCGATCGACGAACGTCACGCTCCGCCGCTGGCCGAGACCGAAGTAGCAGCAGGTCACTGTCGATCGTGGCGTCGGCCAGGAACGACCTGGTGAGCCCTGATCGCCGCTCGATCATCTTGCTCCAGATGTGCTCGGTCTGGGCGGAACTCCCGCGAGATCCGCGTCGAGATAGTCCGATTGCGCCGCCGTGGGCCTGATGTAGTCAGCGATGCGCCGGCGCTGGCTGCTGTTGATGAAGAGGTCCGTGCAGCGGGACCATTCACGGGCGACAACGGAGCTGACGTGGCGGTGGTAGAGGATTCCGTGTATCCGGTCGGAGTCAAACCCGCTCGTCCGGCCGCCGCGGAAACCTCGCGCATCTCCGCATCCGACAGCCGGACGTTCAGGCAGTTCAACTGCTCGAACAGCATCCGCGCCCGATTCCGGGCCACCGGTAACACCACTCACTCCGGCACCTACCGAGGGATCGACGATCATGACACGCCATCCTGCCCTCCATCGAGACCAATCTTCGGCAACCAACCCGGCGTGCCCGGGTGAATCCCGACCTATTCCGAACGGCTCGCAAGATCACTCGCAGACTTACCCGGACACTCGCAAGGTTCGCTTGGACGCGACAACCGCGATCCTTCGCGCGGAAATCGGAGGTCGGGGCGGGAGCAAGCTATAGATCCGGTAACCGGATCTGTTCCGACCGGGCGCGGTCGGAACTTGTCGGGGGCCATGGTGGCGGACAGCAGTCCCCGGCCTGTGGGACCGGGTCGCACACTTCCCTGCTCCCGCAACGGGTCCGCTAACCCCCGCTCGACAGGCTCACGGCCATGGCTGGACTGGATGAGCGTGGCGATGCCACGATGCTCAGGCCACGCGGGAGGGACCGCACCCATCTGCGGTTGGGGCGACCGCATCGGCTCAACGCCCGCTTCACCGCCGACGAACTGGTCGAGATCGAGACCGCTGCCGTCGGCGCCGGGATGACCCCGACCGGGTTCCTCGCCGAGGCTGGCCTGGCCGCCGCCCGGGGGACCCCGCCAGCTGCGCTGTCGCCCAGCCGGGAGGCGCTCGCCGAGTTGCAGGGCGAGCTGTTCGACGCCCGAGTGGCGCTGGGCCGCATCGGCACCAACCTCAACCAGGCCGTCACCGCGCTCCACGCCACCGGCGAGGCACCGGCTTGGCTTGAGCATGTCGTGCTGCTGTGCGAGCGACGGATGGCCGCGCTGGATGCGGTTGTCACGAGGATCGGCCACAGCATGCGGTGATTCCGAACATCGTGCGCGGGTCTCGGGTAGGTGGTCTCCTTCGCTATCTGTACGGGCCGGGCAAGCGCGAGGAGCACGTCAATCCACACCTGGTGGCCGCCTGGGATGGATCCGGCCCGCTGTCCAAAATGGAGCCGCCGCTCGGCCCCAACCGGATGCGGGACTTCCGCCGGCTGATCGATCTGTTGGAGCAGCCGGTACGGGCTGGCCGTAACCCGCCCCGCAAGCATGTGTGGCACTGCTCCGTGCGTACCCACCCCACTGATCGGCAGCTGACCGACGCTCAGTGGGCGCACATTGGGGCGGAGGTGATGGCGCGGGTCGGCCTGGCCGCGCATGGCGATCCGCGCGGCGTGCGGTGGGTGGCGATCCGGCACGGCCCAGACCACATCCACATCGTGGCGACCCTGGTGCGGCAGGACCGGCGTACCGCGTGGGGGCGCAACGATCGCTGGCTGGCCCAGGCCGCCTGCCGCGACTTGGAGCAGCGGTACGGGCTGTACCGGGTCGGACCGGCGGACCGGACTGGGCATCGCCGGCCGACGGCGGGCGAGCTGAACAAGACCCGACGCACCGGGCGGCGGGAGACGGCCCGGGACCGGCTGCGACGCGAGGTTCGCTTCGCCGCGGCAACGGCCGGTTCGGACGCGGAGTTCTTCGCCTTGCTGCATCAGGCCGGGCTACTGGTCCGTGCCCGCACCAGCAGCATCCGGCCGGACGAGATCACCGGGTACGCCGTCGCACTGCCCGACCAGGCCAACAACCAACTGATCTGGTACGGCGGCGGGAAGCTCGCACCGGACCTGACCCTGCCGCACCTGCGCACCCGCTGGGGCCAACCCACCACCGCCGCTGCGGGAGAGTTGTCGCCCCTCCAACAGGCGAGCATCTACGAGCAGACCGCTGCGCAGGTACGCGCCGCCGCCGCGCAGATCCGTCAGCAACGCGACCCGGTCGCCGCGTCCGCCACGGCGTACGCCGCCTCGGACACGTTGACCGCCGCGGCCAGGTTGGTCGAGGGCGCCCGGCGCGGCCCGCTGCACCGGGCCGCGGAAGCGGTCGATCGCGCGACCCGAGCGCCGTACCGGCGGCGGCTGCCTCGCACCCGCCACGCCGACGGACTGCGCGCAATGTCCCGGCTACTGCGGTTGGCCGGCGACCTGTCCGGCGACCAGTCGATAGCCGCGATGCGGCGACTGATCGTGGAGCTGTCGCTGCTGGCGGCGGCCGTCGCCGAGCTACGTGACACGCAGCAGCGGGTCCATCAGGCCCGCGCCGCCCGCGCCGCCGCCCGGCTCCTCCAGGACGCCACCGGAACGCCGGAGCCTGCGCCTACCGAGGCGGCGCCGTCAACCGTCACGCCAACGGGCTCGCCAACCCGGCACCGCGATGCTCGACGCCAGGCCCGGCCGAACAGCACCGGCCATGCCAAATGACGCCACCCGCTTCACGAAGAGGGCCGCATGGACCAGATCGGACCCGACCAGCACCCCGACGTCGCCGCGGAACTCGGGCAACGCACCGGCCAAGCCGCCGCCGTCCTCGCCACCCTCAGCGAGGCCGCCGCCCGGCTGATCGCCGAGGAGCGCCGTCGCCAGCTCCTGCTCGCCGAGCAGCGCGAAGCCGCCGCCGCTGCGCAGGAGAAGGACGCCGGCAAGCTGCGTCAGCACGCGGACGGGTTGGCCGAACACGCGGCCCGGCAGCGGGCCGCGCACGACCGACGCATCATCGCCCAAACCGTCGACCCGGACTGGCTGGCCAACGCCGACCTGTACGACCTGGCCGTGGCCTGGCGCACCGCCCGGCTGCGCGAGCACCAGTTCCCCGAGGCGCACGGCGCCGCCGAGATGGTCGAGGAGCGGCTGCGTGAGATGTACCCGCACCCGATGGACATCTACGACCAGGCGGTGCGCGGCGGTACCCGGCGGGCGGACGCCATGCGGGCCGCGGCCGCGGAGATGGCCCGTACCCCGGTGATGCGTCCGCATCCCGCCGGCCGCCGTGCCGGCGCGCTCGGCCCCGCAGACGAACCGCCGGTCGGGGACGAGGCGTTCGCCGCCGCGCTGGCCGATGAACAGATCCGGCTGGCCACCGGTGTCGACCCGCAGGAGTACCTCGCCGAGCTACGCCGTCTCGGCCCCGGCGGCGAAGCCGCCGCGCAGGCGCTCCGCGAGGCCCTCGCCGCGCGGGCCGGGCGGGAAATGGCCCAGGGCAAGGCCGACGCGGCGACCCCCGATAACCCGGCCACCGCCGGCAACGACGAGCACATCACCGTCGGTATGGCCCACAGCGCCGCGGACGTCGCCGCCGCCATCCGCGACACCGCCAACGCCGCAAGCACCCGCACCGCGGCACAGCTCGCCGCTGAGTGGTACCCGGATGGCATCAACAACCCCGCGGTGCCCGAACACGTTGCGGCCAAGCGACCTGCCAACGCCGCGCCCGCACCGGCCCGGAAGGTAGGGCGAGCCCGATGACGGCCCCCGCCTCGCTCGCACCGGACGGCGCGGACCACGAGGCCGAGCAGCAGAATCCGCAGCTGTACCCGAGCCTGGAAGCCTGGGTGGTCGGCTACTTCACTCCCATGTTCCTGCACCGGGTACCCGGAAACCCCCGCGCGCACTGGTGTCCACAGTGGTGGGACCACGCCGAGGTCATCACCCGGCTCACCGTGCTGTGGAACACCTGGGAAGCCGCCCGGTGGGAACCCGCGGCAAAACCGGGCTGGTGGCTGGACCTCGACCACCACCTGCCCTTGCTGATCGGGCTCGACGGACCGATGCGCAACTGCCGCCAACCGGAAGGCGCCCGGCCAGGCAAACACGAGCCCGACACCGCGGCCCACAACGTTCCCGCGCCCGAAGCCTGGTGGGACTGACCACCGCCGGGGCTATCCACAACCACCCTCGCCATCCACAGATCGCCCCCATCCCTGGTTGCCGTCACAAGAAAGGCCAACGACTGTGCCAGACATGAACACCACTACGTACCGGTCGCTGCTGGTGCACACCGCCGCCGCGCTGTCCGCCGACGACGACCCGGACGGCCTGCCCGCGCAGCAGGCACTGCTGCTGGCCGCGCACGCCGGCATCCGCCGCACAGGTGGTACCAGGGGAGCCGACTGGGACCTGTTCGCCGCCGCCGTGACCCAGGCCCTCACCGGCCTCCAGGCGGACCTTCCCGACCCACCGATCCTCGCCGCCGGGCTGCCGTCTCCCGGCCCGGACAGCACCGAACTACGCCAGGCGGTCATCGAGCTGGTGCGAGTGCTCGCCGACCGGTACGCCGCCGCCGCCCGCGGGCCGGCGGGCTCCCCGTGGCGGCGACTCGTGTGGGCAAACGCCGCCCACCAACTCCACGACGCTGCGGCGGAACTGGCATGACCTACGGCGACCAGCTCGACTTTGGCGCCGCGGCGCTGGCCCGGGCGTACGCCGCGCTGCGTGACCCGCCGCCCGATGCGGCTGGTCGGGCCAGCGCGGCCCTGTCCCGGACCAGCCTGTACCGCAGCCTGGAACGGCAGACCGTCGCCGTCGGCCGCCTCCACCCCGACCAGCTATCACCGCTCGGCCAGCTACCGCCGCCACGACCGCGCACCGCCGACTCCGACCCGGTGACCCAGCTCGCGATCGGTCTACGCCACGCCGTCGCCACGAGCGCTATCGCCGGCCGGACCACTCGTATCGACTTGCCCACGACCGGGCCGGTCGCCGTCGCCTTGAGCGAGGCCGCCGAGGCGCTGAGGGTGGCCGGGGACATCCTGGCCAGCAACACCGGCCCACACACCCACCCGACCGCGGCCCACCAGCCGCTGACCAGTGAGGGCATGGTGATCCTGGCGGGCGTCGGCGCCGCCAACAACCTCGCCGCCCTCGCCCAGCTCGCCGCCGCGGCAGCCGTCATGGACCGGCGTCTGTCCCGGTGGCTGCATCCCCACGACGCACCCGGCGACCTGGAACCGCTGCTGGACGCGGCCGCACAGGACGCCGCTCGCACCGGCAAGAGCGCATTGGTCGCGACCGCACAGGTGGTCGCCTCCGCCGGGCAGCCCAGCAAGGCGCCCGCGCTGGGCCTGACCGTAGCGCCACCGGTTGACGACCCCCACCGATGGTCCGCCCTGTCGTCCACTGGCGACTGCATCGACGCGATCGACGCCGCCCGGTCCTGGCTGATCCGCCACGGCGACCGGCTCACCGTCGGTCAGCTCGCCGCCACTACCGCAGCCGCGCTCGCCATCACCCACCACATCGCACACGTCTATGCCGGCACCACGCCCGGCTTCGTCTTCACCGGAGAGGATACCGCCGCCGCGCTGCCCTGGCGCACCGCACTCGCCGCCACCACCGACCTGCGCAGTCCGGCCCCGGCCGCCGCCGACCACACCACACTGAAGGCCGCCGCCACCAGCGTCGCCGCCTGGCTCCGCGAGCAGTTGCGCCCCGAAGGGCACTGGCTCGGTCCGATCTACTGGGCACCGACGGCCGCCGCCAAGTCGGCGTGGCGCCACGACGCCCAGCAACTCGCCGCACGCCTGCCCGACCTGGCCGACCTGCTTCACGACGCCATCAACATGGCCCGCGACCGCGGCGGCGTGCTAGCCCCGACCGGACAACTCAACCAGCAGCCGGGCAACCTCATCCACCGTCCGCAATGGGGACCCGTACCACCCGACCACCCCACATACCGGTCGCTGCTCACCGGATTGCGCCGGGCCGCCGCCAACGGACGCGCCTTCGCCACGGCGATCGGCGCCCAACCCCGCTCCGGACTCGCCGACGTACGCCGCAAACGTCCGTCGGTACCGGCAGCGTCCCGACTGGCCTGGCAGTGGTACCCGCAGCAGAGCGACACCCAACCCACCGCACCGACCAGAGCCAGCCAGCGATCGTCTGACCCATGGCAGCCGGGACGAGTACTTCCCTCAGCAGACCGAGCACGGAGGCGACGATGACCACCCGGAAGATACCGAAGCGGATGCGGCACGCCGGCCGGCACGACGCTGTGCAGCTCTACAACGCGCTGGCGCACGGCCAGCCGCTCCCGACCGTGCTGGCGCCGGACTTCGTCGGCGGCCCGGTCCACATGGACGTACCGTTCACCTACTCGCGATACTTCGCCATGGACGTCAGGTACCAGCCCGGTGGCATGGTCGCGGTCGGCTCACCCGGCGTCGTGGCCGGAGCAGCCATCGGCCACCTCATCGGCTCCACCATCGGGTACGCCCGCGCCGCCAGCCTCTCTCGCCCGCAATGGCGCGAACACCAGCCTGCCCGGGTCGTCGTCACCACCACCAGCACCTGGTGCGCGGTCGCCGGCCGCTGGCAGTGCTTCGACCACCACGCCGTCACCAACTACCAGCTCAGCGGCGACTCCTGCATCCTCACCTTCGACCGGACCCCGCCACTGCGCATCGACGGCCCCTCCGCCGGGTGTCACGCGGTCGTCTACGCATACCTGCGTCACGGGCCGGCATGGCAAAGCGCCCCATCCCTGAACCCCCTCCGACAGGCGGCAGATGGAGCCTGAGTGCCTGATGCGGTCGGGCAGCCGACCGACGGTAAACCACAGCCTGGACCGCGGCAGATCCCGGCTGGTTACGGACTGTTTGGCGGGGTGTTAGTGACGCATGTTAACCCGGATGTCACCGAGCAACGTTCGGCTGAACGAACTGACCCGGTCGCGGCGCTTTAGTTCATTGAGCAGCGCTTCGGTCCCATCCCGTTCCTTCAACTTCGGACGGTGGCCCCCGACCCTGGTGAGCGGTTCGTACTCGTCGCCGAGCGCCAGAAGAATCTGGTCCAACACCGGTAGCTCGATGTCAGGGAGGTGGGGTTCCAGCAGACTCAGGACATGCTCGGCGGGCGCTCCGGCTTCGCTGAGCTTGAGCAGTAGCTCCACCGAGACGGTATTGCCCTTGGCCGCCCACTCGCAGATCGCGATGGCGCCCTGCCGAGACAACCGACCGTGTATATACTCCGCGTCATCGGCGATGGCCCGCTTGACGGCCGGTGCCACATGTGGACTCCGCATCATCCTGGGCAGGTCGTCGCTCGATAGCGGTAGCTCGCACACGTAGGACTTCAGGTCTTTCGACGCCGCGAAGTACCTCTCGCGGAACGCGAACGGCCTATCACTCACGCGCGCATATGTCTCGGCAGCATCGGGCACCAGTTCGGCTGCCAGCAGCGCCGGTAGCAGCCTGAGCCCGGCGTCGGTCAGGCGTTCGGGATGCAACCCGTCGGGGAGCTCGAGCTGTTGAACCAGCCGGACCCTCGTCGCCGGGTCGAGGTCCTCGGCGTGAGCCAGCGCATACGCGAGGTCGCACCTGGACTCCTCCTTCAGCGCCTGAACCTCGGTGAGGTCGAGCCTGTTCAGGTCCTTCACCATTTCCTGGCTGACGCCGAATTTCGCTACGAACTGGCTCACGTTCCAAACGGTCGGCGCAAACCGGCCAGCCGACACCACTGCGGTCCATGCCACCTCGTCAAGTTCCTTCAAATCAGCCACCTCGCACGACTCCGAGGCGCCCTCGGCAATCGCCAGCACCGCCGATTCGGCGGCGCCAGCGACGTCATTCAGCACCGCAACAAAGTCCCCCGAGGCATCGACGGTTAACTCATTCTCTTCGAGGGCATGGAGGTACGTGTCCAGGTTCTCAAGGATGTGTTCATAGACGGTCCTGTTGGTTGCCTTCACTACGTCAAGGGCCAGCAGCGTGCCCTCACCGAGCGCCGCGGACAGGTTCGCCCTCGTGACCGGGTACAGGCCAGCTCCGACCACCGCCTTGCGCTGTTCGTCCCCCAGCACCGCGAGGTCGCTGACCTGGGCGCCGAGACGACCAACCAGGACCGCCAGGTCCGCAGCCTTCGATGTTTCCATGGTCCCTACGAACGCTTGCATCTGGGCGTAATGCTCTGACACGAACTCCGCTACCCGGTCCGAGGAGTCGTAGTCGACATCTCGATCAGCGCTGGCAACTGCGGCATCGATGAGCGCGACGGCCGCCGTGAGGTCGATCGGGGCGTTCTCGACCAGATGGACGAACGTACTCTTCCAGCGATGAGCCAGTTGGCTTACGAAGAGGTTCTTGGACGCGCCGTCCAGAAGGTACGCATTGATGAAGGAGGAGTCAGTCCCGGCGCGTATGACGAGCTTGTCGAGTGCCTTGTCGAGGAGTTCGGGACGCGTGGGCAGGTAGTGGTCGAAGACCTGGAGGTTGAAGATGCTCTCGCCGTCGAGGAAGCGGGCGCCCATCTCCTTCTCGACCGCGTCGATGGAGGCGGCCTCGTCGAACCGGAAGCGGTGGTCTGCCCGGTCGGCCTGGACGCAGTGGAGGATGAAGTTCATCGCACTGACGCTGGTGGCGATGCCGTGGTAATCCGAGCAGTACAGAGTGAAGTTCTCGTCGATGTAGCCTTTGGCGAGGAGCTCGTGGGCCAAGGGCGACACAAGGTCGGCGACGATGGCTTCCAGGTTACGTTCGACGAGGCTGTCGGTGGGCATGACCAGGTCCGTCCTGGCCATGAGCTGCGTCATCGTGGCTTTCGCGACGAAGTCCTTGGTCTCCAGCGCGTCCCGGGAGGCGCGCTGCAGACGTGCGACATCGGCTTCGATGGCGTCATCCAGCGCAGCGGCTCCATCCCCGGCCAACGCGATCACGTCATCGAAAGACAGGGGCACGCCTTGGTATCCGGGTTGGACAAGCAGCGCCTCTCTTCGGGTCTCGTGCAGCGACCTCCAAAAGTCGCTGGACGTGAGGTCCGAGAGCGCGTACTGCTTCGACTGGTACTGAAGGACCGGCTGGCCACCGATCCGCGTCGCCCGGTGAACAATGGGCAGTACCTTCTGGAGCCGTTCGCCGGCGGCCTTCGCGTGCTTGTCCCACACGGCGTTCGACGAGATCCGGTCTAGTGCCGCCTTGCTGACCGCTGCCTGGCGGCCAGTCTGATGCTTGACCATGTCGCGGAAGGCCCGGTGCGCCTCGTCGATTTTGCTTGTTCCGAGTCGGATGGCCTCGAAGTCCTCCAGGTGGAGGTTCTTGTAGACCATAATCGCGAACAGTCGATCTGCGGTGAGGCCCTTGAGGCCCTTTTCGCCCAGGACCGAGCCACGGTAGATCTCGAACTCATTCCGGATGTTGCGAATCAGGCGCATGTCGGCCAGATGCGCGCCGACCAGATTCACTAGAGCAGTCGAAGGTTGCTCATTCGATTCAGTGAACTCCGCCGCCAACAGGTCCCGCGCCGAACGGTGGGTGATGAACGGAACCATCGGGACAACCAGGTCGAAGAACTTCGTTCTGTTCGCTGGCGGGGCGGATTCCAGAGTTGACGCACGAAGCGCTGCTACATCTCCATCGGCGTCCGCGTCGCCGTCCGGGGCGGCATCAACTTTGAGTTGCTCGAAGATGCTGTCGCGGACTGCGTACACGAACCGAACCGGCCGCGACCCGATCTGCTCGGAGTTGTTCAGGACGGTGTTCAACTCGCGTAGCGTCTCGAAGATGTGAGGGTCCCTGAACCGGTCCAGGTCCTCAAAGATCGCGACCTGGGTCTTCGTCCTCTGGAAGAAGTAAACGATCTCGTCGAGGTACTCATCGAAATACGAGTTCTCCTTCGCGCTGAGCTTGACGGCTGCTCCGCCCGCGGAGACGCTCTCCACCCGCACCCGGCTCCGGAGTGTACGCAAACCCAGGAACCAGATCACGCCCAGGAACACGCCGAACCCGCTGACGATGACCCACGGAACCCAGCCATGACTGGTGACCAGGGCCTGGGGGCCCATCTTCTTTACGCGATTCACCAGCCCGAGCAGGACCGCGATCACGAAGAACCCAACCGCGACTGCGGCACCCCAGATCGCGGCCGGCCAGGGCCTGAATGAGTCGATGCGGAAGTACCTCGACCCCGGCATGTCCGCGGGCGCCTTCCGGTAAAGCAGTTGCTTGACGATCTCCTTCTGAATGAGGTTCGTCAGTGGCGCGAGCGTCCCGTCCTGCTGGATGCGCGCCCGCTTCGTGTCGTCGATACCCAAGCTCGACAGCGATAGATTGACCCAGTTGATCTTTCGCTTGTCCAGACCCGCCTGGACGCCGCGGATGACACTGCTCTTTCCGCTGCCGTAGTGCCCCGCGATCGCGACGTTCGTCACGGCGCTCGCGGACCCGTCGGTCAGGACCTTGAGGAGGACCGCTGCGTGCCGCCCATGCAGATTCTCCTCGTACAGTGGTCCGAGGCCCCGAAGGACCGGCACGTCGGGCTGCGATGTGGACTGTCGGGCCGGGCTTACTCGTGACATGGGCGAGATCTTACAAACGGGATCCGACTTGTTCGCGGCATGAGCCGCTTCGCGTGGTAGATCGAGACGCAGAAACTCGGCCTTCGTCAGCGTGCCCGTGCCGGACTCCGGGCCGCCGCAGATGGCGCCGGCCAATTCGAGCGGTCACGGAGGTCGGTAGGCGTGTACGGGGTGCGGCCGGCGTTGGCTGCTTGGTCTTGGCGGGCCACCTGCGCCGCGGTCATCGCGGTGCGGGCTTGGTCGGGCCGTGGCCGTACCACGATGGCTGCGGTTGCGGCGTGGAGCCGGCGTAGGTTGTTGATAGCCACGGCGGGCCGATGGGCCTCTACGGCTTCCCGGAGCAGGTTCGTGTCGCCCTCCCGCAGGTTCCGGCTGACGAGCGTGATCTGGGTCGCGGGCAGGTCGATGCGGTTGACGCCGATCGGGCCGCCGCGTACCGATGAGGTCAGCCCGCCGTCGCCGGGCCGCCGCGCTACGGCGGGCAGGTGCTGGGCGGCGGCGCGCATGGCCTCCCACCTCTCGGCTCCCGCGCGAACCGCTTGGTCGTAGTGTTCCATCGCCTTCGGGTACGTCTGCCGCAACCGATCCTCGATGGCCTCGGCGACGGCACCGGCGGTGGCGATGTGGCGCTCATGGGCGCGTGCCGCGCGCCAGACTGCGGCGAGGTCAAACAGGTCCGCCCCAGCGAGCCAAGTACGGTCGGTCGCCCGAGAGATGAACCGCCGCTCGTGCGGCCCGACCGGGCCGGCAGGCGAGGCGTCTGCCTCGCTGAGCAGTGCGACCGCATCGCGCTGGTGCTGGTCGGCGGCGGTGCCGTGCTCGCGCAGGGTGTGGTCGACGGTCAAAGCCGAGAACCAGCGGCCGGTGGTGGCGTAGGCGCGGGTGTCGCCGGCCCAGGCGACAGTGAACCGGCCGTGTCCGGGGCGGGGGTGCTCGCCGTCGAAAGAGCTGAGGACGGCGATCGTCGCGTCACCCGGAGTTGACCGGTCGCATTGGGTGAAGTGGGCGTTGAGCGCGGTGCGAGCGATCTGCACGGCCTTGTGGGCGCCGACGAGGACCGCGGTTCGGCCGGCGATTTGTGCGGCCAGGTGGGCGGCTTCCCGGTCGGCGGGGGTGTCGCCGATGCCTTCGGCGAGGACCCATGCGCTGTGGCCTGTGTTGGGGTCGTGTTGCACCCAGGTGGCCGCGGGCGCGTCAGGTGGGCTGGCCCGGGCGTACTGGTGCCCGACGACGCTGGGGTCGGGAAATCCTGGGCCGCCCAGGGCAATGCTCTCCCGGCGAGCCTCCGCACGTTCGTCCGTCATTGGCTTCTGCGCGTCGACGGGGCCGGCCGGTTCGGGCTGGTCGTGGGCGGTGTCGGGGTCGACTTCATCGTCGGGTGGGTAGACCGTCTCGATGACGGTCAAAGGTTCCAGGCCCAGCCGGCGTGCGACCTCTATCATGAGCTGGGCGCCGTGGTCAGAGTCTCGGCGTGCGGCGTCGTCGAGCAGCGACGCGACGGCGTGCACCGCGTCCAGCCGGATCATTGCGGCCTCGGTTGTGGGGTCGCGGTCGAAACGCGCCAACTCCTGCAACCGGGTGTCCAGGCGGGTCAGGTACGGGACGAGTCGCTGCTCGACCACGATGTCGACCAACCCGGTGCGTGCCTCGGTGAAGCGGGCCAACGCCTGGGCTGGTCCGGCGGCGACGAGTGCGGCCGGGTCGGAGCCAGCGGGCAGCGCGATCGCCTGGACTGGTCCTGGCCAGTCGTGCAGCAGGGCGTACGACTTGTCGATGGCCTTGGCGCCGGCGGCGTCGGCGTCGAACGCCACCACCACCGGCGTTCCCGGTGGTACGACGGAGGCCAGCAGGGCGACCTGCGCGGCGGTTAGTGCGGTGCCGCAGGGTGCGACCGCGGCGTACGGGTCCGGGTAGTCGGCGGCGGGTATGGATATTCGCAGGCGCGCGACCGCGACGACGTCCGCGGGTCCTTCCACGAGCATGACGGCCGCCGGCTGGACGTCGCCGCCAAGCTGCTCGGCCAGCCCATACAGCAGCTCGCTCTTACGGTAGATGACCGTGGTGGTGGTGTTGCGGTACTTGGGAACGTCGACGCGGCCGGACAGGTCGCGGCCGGTGAAGGCGACCACCTGCCCGTCGCGGTTGCGGATAGGGAACATGACCCGGTCACGGAAGGTGTCGATGACGCGGCCGTTGCGGGCGGTGGTGACCAGTCCGCCGGCCAGCAGCTCGGCATCGGGGAAACCGTGGGCATACAGGTGATCGCGCAGTTGGGTCCAGCCAGGCGGGGCATACCCAATGGTCCAAGGCTCCGAGTGGGCTGTGGCGGCGATGATGCCGCGGCGGCTCCGTTGCGTTGAGCGTTGGCAAGATCGAGGCACACTTGAGCAGTGAAGTGGTCGAGTCGTCCGCGCCCGTGGCTGCCGCCGAGGTCGGCGTTTGCTGGCTTCCGGTTCCCCACCGAGGTGATCGTCGTCGCGGTCCGCTGGTATCTGCGGTTCAACCTGTCCTACCGGGACGTTGAGGAGCTACTGGTCGAGCGCGGCGTCGAGGTCGACCACGTCACCGTCTACCGGTGGGTGCAGCGGTTCACACCGCTGCTGGCTGACGCGGCCCGATTCTGCCGCCATTCACCAGGTGACAGGTGGTTCTGCGACGAGACCTACGTCAAAGTCAACGGAGCCTGGCGGTACGTCTATCGGGCGATCGACCAGTACGGGCAGGTCATCGACGTGCTTGTCTCGAGCCGCCGCGACGCCGGCGCGGCCCGAAGGTTCTTCCGACGAGCGTTGTCCACGCTGAAGGTCAAACCCACCGAGGTGGTCACCGACCCGGCCGCGGTCTATCCGGGCGTCCTGGATGACCTGCTCCCGCAGGCGTGGCACCACGTCGAGCAGTACGCCAATAATCCGATCGAGGCCGATCACAGTCAGCTGAAACACCGGTTGAGATCGATGCGCGGACTACGAACGGATCAGACAGCACAGGCGATCATCGCCGGACACGCCTTCATGCAAAACCTCCGCCGCGGCCACTACGAACTCGCCGTCGACGCCTCGCCGACAACGCGGGTCGCCGCCGCGTTCACCGAACTCGCCCAAGCGATCTGACCGCAGACCCGGCGCCGCTTCAACACGCCTCCCGGCCCACAATGCAACGGCGCCGCCGATCGTGATCCTCGCGTTGCTGCTTGGTCCGACGGTCGAATCGGTCGGTTTCGCGAACCGGGAGGCCGACCTGCTCACACAGCTCGTCGATCCGGCGCCGATGAGCGTCGGCGTCGCCAGCCAGGATCTCGGCGACCTGGTCCCTGTTGAGCGCACCCATCAGATGTCCCTCCAGACCTCGCGCGATTCGCCGAGTCCGGCCCCGGCCAGTGCGAGGATGTCCTGCGGTACTTCGCCGCGCGCATCGTCGAGGGTGTCGAAGTCGTGGAGCCACGCTGGCCACTGGTCGTTGCAGTGCGCGGCGTAGACGGCGAACCTGCCGCGTTGCGTCAGGGCCACACCCCAATATCCTCCGGCGTCATAGCCCGACTCACGGGTACGCGTCTCGTCGCGGTCCGGCTCGACTAACCATCGGCCCATGAAGGCCATGGTCATCCCATCGGGGCCGACGGGGACCGTGATCTTTTCCAACGGTTCACCGCGTACTCGCCGCAACCATGCGCGGGCCTCCTCCACCGGGACAATGCCCGCGTCGGCGCCCAATGGACGGACCTCTACGCCACCGCCGGGCGCGGTGTACCAGAGCGTCCAGCATGGACGCCCGGATGCGACATCGAACTGGAGGATCGGTCTACCCGTCTCGTCGATGACGGGGATCGATCCCGCGGGCGCGTCGATCACGATCCGGATGTCATCAACATCGGCAGTTTGCAGGTCTAGGTAGTTGCGCAGCGCAGCCTGACATACGGCCGACAGAGGGACTTGGCGAATCCGAACCTGCTCGGCGAGGTCATCCGGCAGGTACACATTGACCTTGGGCACTAGCGCTCCTGGGGGTATCTCATGGGGTTATGTGGACGACTGTACCCCCTTCGGATACCCCCACACAATGCCGTGCGCCTCAGAAGGCACGGATAACGGCGGGCGTTCGTACCTCGTCTACGTCGGTCCACGGGTCGAGGCCCTCGTGTGTCGAGGTCACGGTCAGCCGAATTCGCTTCCCCTGTTGCGACTGCCGCCACGACCCGGGAGGAACGTGTCCCTGGGGCTCCACGGTCAGGTCGAGGAGGAACCGCCTGGAGTCGCCGACCTCGATCGAAAACTCGCCGAGGTGACGGCCCGCCTGATCAGTGCCGCCGATGCCTGGCCGAAAGCGATACGGTCCCCAGATGTAGTCCTCGATGTCGTCATCCGCCGAGGAGCTTGCGCTCGGTCGCGCGCGCATGTCGTCGTCCCGGATACTGATCGCGACAGCGTCCAGCCGCCCGAGTTCCGCCGGCCCAGCGAGTTTGACCTCTAGCTGCGCAGGCTGGCCACCGGACGAGCGAACGAATTTGAATTCGAACTGGGGGCGCAGGTCATTATGACGTTTGGCCTGTTCGATCGCCGCCGTCTTGGTGTTGGTCTCGTTCGCCTGCTCCGCCAGCGCGTTCGCCTTCCTCGCGAGCTCGTTGGCCTCTTCTGCGTGTCTGTTTGCTCGGCCTGCGGCGCGCCAAGCGCCGACAGCGCCGATACCGCTGAGGATCGAGGCTACGAGGCTGATGATCGAGATCGTGAGAGCCATCGGTTCACCGTAGAAGTCTGGTGCCAGTTTCGTGCCGGCGTCGAGAGCGAGGTGCTTGCCGAGCCCGCCATCGCACCGATCCCCGGTGGACCGAGGTAATCCGGTTCGCCGACGTCAGTCCACCCCCCATCGCCGCAGGTCGCGGCGGTGGGGCGCAAGTGCCGTTACTCGTTCAGGTCGGGTCGCCACATCCGGATGTCATCGTCGAACTGCCCACGCTCGACGTCATTGATTGCCCGGACATATCCGATCTCCATGGCGTGGCCCATCATGCGCAGAACCTGGATCGGGGCGTCCTGGAATCCGTACCCGGACATCAGCATGGCGATCGAGTGTTCGGCGTCGCGGCCTAGCGAGCCGCCTGGGACCTCTTGACCGTAGAGCGTCTCGATCGCGTTGACCCACGTGTCGACTTCGCCTTCGATGTACCCATCGTCAACCATGAGCGGAGTATGTCGGGCATTCGTGGAGGCAGCTAGTGTCGTCAGTCACCGCGCTGTGGTCGGGTTGGCCCGGACCTTCGTGGCCTTTGCTCCGCGATCGCGGCCTCGACCGCCGGGCGGAACGCGTCACCGATCAGTCGGCAGGCTTCGTCGGTCAGTGGGGGAGCGTTGTCGACCGCCGCCCGGATCCACGGGTCGTCGGACGGCTCGTCGATCACGTAGACCCGGACTGCCATCGCCGCGCCCCTGCCTTCCGTTGACGGAGCTGGAACAGCGTCACGGGCGGGACGACAGACTGCTCGCCCATCGCGACGATGGCCTCCACATGGTGAGGCGCAAACCGGACGTGCTTGCCGATGCGGGTGTGCGGGATGAGCCGGGCAGTCACCTTCTTGGAGACCCATGCCTCCGACACCCCGAGGTAGTCCGCAAGCTCGGCCTTACTGAACAAGCGATCCTCAGCCATCGGTCACCCTCCGGGTGCTCGACGTCGGGCAGCGGCCTTGGCCTTGGCTAACCGCATCCGCGCCATGTGTGCCTTTCGGGCGTTCTCGACCTGGATCAGGGCTACATCACCAACACCTGGGATACCGACACCGGGTGGCTGAAAGACCAGCTGCTCACCCGTTCCACCACCACCCCCACCAACGTTGACGAGCAGGCATACACCTATGACCTGTCCGGCAACATCACTCAGCAGACCGAAGCCAGGCTCGGGTCCACCACCACGACCGAAACCCAGTGCTACCGCTACAACGGGTTGACGCAGCGGACCGCGGCGTGGACCGCCACTGACAACTGCGCCGTCACCCCCACCACCGCCAGCCATACCATGCTCGGCTCCGGGCTCGGTTCATCCAGCGCCTACTGGACCACCTGGACCGTGGATGCCAACGGGTGGACCGGCCGCACCAAGCACTACACCGGTGCCACCGGCACGGACACCACCACCAGCTACACCTACGACGGCAACAGCGCCGGCCAGCCCCACACGTTGACCGGCACCAGCTCGGTCACCGGCACCAGCACAGTGACTACCGCCTACACCTACGACCCGGCCGGCAACATGGCCACCCGGGACGCCGGCAACGGCCATCAGGTCTTCACCTACAACACCGCCGGCAAACTGACCCAGATCAGCGGCAGCGCGAACGGGTCCAGCAGCTTCGTCTACGACGCCGACGGCAACCTGCTGTTGCAAAAAGATCTCGGCAGCACGGTCCTCTACCTGCCCAACCAGCAACTGACCCTGAACACGAGCACCGGGACCGTAACGGGCGTGCGGTATTACGACCTGCCCGGCGGCGGCCAGGCCTACCGCACCGGCACCCTGCTGACTGCCTATGGGTTCGTCCTCGCCGACCAGCACGGCACCCCCACCCTCTACCTCGACCGCACCGCCCAGAACCCCACCTGGCGCCAGTACACCCCGTACGGCGACCCGCGTGGCGCGGCGGCGACCGCACCGGACAACCGCGGCTTCCTCGACCAACCCACCAACACCGCCAGCGGACTGACCCACCTCGGCGCCCCCGAATACGACCCGGGCATTGGCCGCTTCACCAGCGTCGACCCCCTGTTCGACTCCACCGACCCCACCCAACTCGGCGGCTACAGCTACGCCGGCACCGACCCCATCAACCGCGCCGACCCCGAAGGCACCTGGGGCTTCCACATCAACCTCAGCAAGGCCCTCAAAGTCGTCGCCACCGTCGCGTCGGTCGCCAGCATCATCCCCGGCCCCGTCGGCATGATCGCCGCAGGTGTCGCCACCGTCGCCTA
This sequence comes from Micromonosporaceae bacterium, assembly GCA_040255525.1. GTDB lineage: Bacteria > Actinomycetota > Actinomycetes > Mycobacteriales > Micromonosporaceae > Rugosimonospora. Next base: position 29,614 of record JBDZVD010000085.1, read on the forward strand.
CGCCGCCAACGGCGACTGGAAAGACGCCGCCATGATGGCCGGCGGCATCGCCCTGGCCGCCGCCGGCGCCGGTGCGGCAGCGGTCATCGCCACCCGCGCCGCCCGCGTCGCCGACGCCGGCGTCGCCGCCGCCAAAGCCGCCCGCACCGCCGATGAAG
>JBDZVD010000086.1:0-29683 GCA_040255525.1 Micromonosporaceae bacterium
CGATGCCGGTCGGCCCCTCGTAGCGCGACTGCTCGACCCCCAGACGGGACAGCATCGACCGGTCGTCGCTGGTACAGGTCACCGGGATCGGCCGGGTGTGCGGCACGTCGGCCAGCAACGCTCCGATAGTCACCAGGGTGCCGACGCCCAGCTCTTCGGCCAGCTCGAGCAGCTCGATCGTGTAGGAGCGCCACCGCATCGACGGCTCGATACCGTCCACGATCACCACGTCGTGTGCCGCCCCGGGCAGCCGGGCGGCGTCGTACTCCAGCCGCAGCGCGAGGTCGCCGCCCTCGTCCGAGGCGGTCAGGGCGAGCCCGAACTTGGGTGCCACCGCGACCGCGGGGGCCAGCGACTGCCGCAGGCCCGGCAGGTCCACCGCCGGCTGCGCGGTGTTCTGCAGGGTGAAGGCGACCGCGAACAGCGGGTTGTCGTGCAGGGTGCGGGTCGGGCGCAGGCGCGCGATGAGCTGGTCGACCGGTACCTGCCGGTCGGCGAGGGTGTCCTGCACCACCCGGTGCACCCGCTCCAGCAGGGCCGCGAACGTGGGCCGGCCGGACAGGTCCAGGCGCAACGGAAGCATGGTGACGAAGCTGCCGATCAGCGGCTCCAGGGCGACCCGGTCGCGCCCGGCGCTCGCGGTACCGATGACCACATCGACCTGGCCGCCGACCCGGTACAAGGCCGCGCCGAAGGCGGTGAGCAGGGCGGTGAACAGGGTGGTGTGCCGGGCGCGGGCGGCCCGGCGCAGGCCGGCGACCAGCTTGGCGGGTACCACGGCCGACCGGACGTCGACCGGCTCGGGCTCCCGGTCCGGGTCGGGCTCCGCCAGCAGGTCCAGGCCGAACGGCGCGCCGCGCAGCCGGTCGACCCAGCGGGCCAGCCGCTCCTCGTGCTCGGGCCGGCCGGCCCGCGCCCGTTCCCAGGCGGCGAAGTCCCCGTACTGCACCGGAAGCGGGGGCAGGCGGTCGGGGCGTCCGGCGACCCCGGCCCGGTACCGGGCGCCCAGCTCGTCCAGCAGCAGATGCAGCGACCAGCCGTCGCTGGCGATGTGGTGCCGGGTGATCAGCAGCGTGTGCCGGTCGGCCGCGAGCCGGACCAGGACCGCGCGCAGCGCCGGGCCGGCGGACAGGTCGAACGGGCGGCGCGCCTCCTCGGCGGCCAGCCGGTCCAACGCGGCCTGGCGGGCCGGGCCGGGCAGGGCTGACAGGTCGACGACCGGGAGCGTGGCCGGCTCGGGCGCGGGCACCACCGGCCGCGGCCGGCCCCGTAGCGTGCGGTACCGGGTGCGCAGCACCTCGTGCCGGGCCAGCAGGCCGGTGAGCGCGCCACGCAGCGCGGCCGGGTGCGGCCGGCCCGCCAGGTCCACGCGCAGCGGCAGGTTGTAGGCGCTGCTGCGGGGCCACAGCGCTGAGTGCAGCCAGATCCGCTCCTGGGCGAAGGAGAGCACACCGGCCGCCGGATCGGCGCGGGGGATGTCCTCGGCCTCGCGCAGCGCCGCGAGCAGCCGGGGTTTGGCCGCGCCGAGCCGGGCGAGCAGCACCTCGGTGAGCACCCCGGGCGGCGCGGTGCAGCGCAGTTCGTCGCCGTCGGCGGCGAGGGTCACGCCTCGGCCACGCAGGTCGTCGAGCAGCTCGACCACCTCGGGATCGGTACTCACAGCACCACCTCCTCGCGATCGCCCCGACCCGCGCCCAGCGCCCGGATCACCACCTCGGCCAGCGCGGTCACCGTGGAACTTTCGAAGATGCAGCCGATCGGCAGGTCCACGCCGTACTCGTCGCGGATCATGGCGAGCAGCCGCAGCCCGACCAGCGAGTCGCCTCCGAGGTCGAAGAAGTCGTCGGTCGCGCCGACCTCGGCGACGCCCAGCAGGGTGCACCAGAACCCGGCCAGGGTGTGTCGCACCGCACCGGCGCCCGGCGGCCCGGCGCTTGCCGCGGACCCGTTCGCGGCCGGGGACACCGGGCGCTCGGCCGCGGCGGGCACCGGGAGCTCGGCCGCGGCGGGCGCCGGGGGCTCGGGCACGGCGGGCACCGCCGGCGAGCCGGGCGCGATGCGCAGCCGGCTCACCGCGGCCAGGTGGTCGGCGGTGGTGAACGCCTCGTGCCGGGCCAGCAGGTCGTCCAGGTCCTGCGTGGAGACCACCACGCGCGGCCCGACCCGGTGACCGAGCAGCCGGGCGAACACCTCGACGCCTTCGGCGTGGGTCAGGCCGCCGAGGATGTCCTCGGTCGGATCGGCGCCGACCGAGCCCAGTTCGTCCGCCCGGGCGTACCGGCCGGCCAGCCGCTCCTGCGCCTCGGCCCACATGCCCTCCGCGAGCCAGTCGCTCCACGCGATCGCCACGGTGAGCCCGGGGCGGCGGGCCGATCGGTACTCGGCGAACGCGTTGACGAAGTCGTTGGCGGCCACGTACCCGAGTTCGCCGAACTTCAGCTTGTGCAGCACGGTACCGATGGAGGAGCACACCGCGAAGAACTCCAGCGGGCGGTCTCCGACAGCCTCGTCCAGCACCAGCGCCCCGCGGGTCTTGGCGGCGGTCGCCGCGTCGGTCTCCGCGGCGGTACGCCGCGCGATCACCCCGGCGGTGTCCGGCAGGCCGGCCGCGTGCACCACCCCGGTCAGCGGGCCGAAGCTGCGCTCCGCGCGCTCGATCACCGCGCACATCGCGGCCGCGTCCGTGACGTCCGCGCGGGCGACGATCACCTGGGCGCCGGCCTCCCGCAGGGCGACCAGCCGGCGGATGGTCCGGCCGGTCGGGTCGGCCGGGCCGGTCGCGGCGAGCCGGGCCGCCCACTCCTGCGGCGGCGGGAAGTCCCGCCGAGCGGTCAGCACCAGGCGCGCGGGCGCGGCGCCGAGGTATTCGGCGAGGCTCAGCCCGATGCCGCCGAGGCCGCCGCAGATCAGGTACGTGCCGCCGAGCCGGGGCCGGATCCCGCCGGCGGGTACCGGATCCAGCGGGTCGGCGAGGTAATGCGGCCCGAACCGGTGGCGTCCCCGGTACGCGACCAGCCCGGTCTCCCGGGCGGCGAGCAGCTCGTCAACGACGTAGCCGGCCACGTGCGCCACCGGGGCGTCCGGTGCCACGTCGAGGGCGGTACACGCCAGCCACGGGTACTCGCGCGGCATCACCTTGGCGGCCGAGGCCACGGCCGCGTGCTCCGGGTGGCGCACCTCGCCGCCGAGCACATCCTGGACGCCGGTGGTCAGCGCGACCATGCGTACCCCGGCCCGGCCGGCGCCCCGGTCCAGCGCGCGGGCCACCTCGGTGACCGCGTGCACGCCGGCCGCCTGGGCGGCGAACACCTCGTCGGCGCGGGCCGACCCGCCACGGTGCAGCGCGTCCGACCAGGCGCCGAGGTGCACCACGAGGCGCACCGGGGCGCACCCGTCCGCTGCGGTCCCGGCCTCGATGACCGTGACGCCCAGCGGCTCAAGCCGCTGGCGCAGCTCGGCGACCAGCGCGCCGGCGGGGTCGCCGGGGCGCACCCCGGCCGGGACACCGGCCAGGAGGCAGACCGCGCCCGGATCGACCGGGGCGGGCCGCGCCGGCGGGAGGTGCCGCCAGCCGGGCCGGTAGCACCAGGCGCTCAGGTCGGGGCGCTTGGCCGGCCAGGCGTCGATGGCGGTTGCCGGGGCCGGGGCGGCGACGGCCGGGGCCGCCGGGCGCAGGCCGCCCGGCTCCTGGAACAGCACCAGCGCCGCGTCCCGCGGCCCGTCCGGCGGCTCGATCACCTCGCCACCGCCGGGCAGGGCGCGCAGCACCTCGCGCCACCCGCCGGCGCTGCGCAGCGGGCCGTACTCGCGCCGGTCGGTGTAGCTCCACCAGCTCTGCGACAGGCCCCAGATCAGCGACAGCCAGCGGTCCGGCGCGGTCGTCTCGACCAGCGCGAGCACCCCGCCGGGGGCGAGCACCGCACGGAGGTTGGCAAGGCTCCTGTGCAGATCCGGGGTCGCGTGCACCACGTCCAACCCGCAGATCAGGTCGTACCGGTGGCCGGCGTACCCCTGCGCGGCCGGTGCCACGGCGATGTCCAGCACGCCGGTACGCAGCCCGGTCAGCCCGCGCTGCGCGGCCCGCGCCGCCAGCCCGGCCGCGAACACCGCAGAGACATCGGTGGCCCGGTACACCACGCGATCGGGCTGAAGGCGGCCGGCCAGGATCCGGGTCAGGCTCCCCTCACCGGCGCCGACTTCGAGCACCCGTACCGGCCGGTCCAGGCCGGCGGCCAGCCGGTCCAGCAGGTCGCCGAGCAGCCCGCCGAGACGGTCCACCGCGCGGTGCTCGACGGTGGCTCCGAGGGTACGGGCCAGGAGGTCACCGGTACCGTCCGGGTACAGCACGCCGAGCGCGGCAGCGGGCTCCGACAGGGCACGCGGGTACCCCCGGACGCAGTGCACCAGCAGCTCGACGAGGCCGGCGAAGCCCGGGTACCGGCCGGACAGCCGGCCCGCCTCGGCGGCGACCGCGGCATCGTCCACGGTGGACGGATCGACCGCGCGGCGCACCGTCACGGCGTCGCCGTCCCGGGCCAGCACGCCGTCGGCCGCCAGCGCGTCGAGGAGCGTGTCGAGCAGCCGGTGGAACGGCGCCCGCACGCCCAGCCGGGCGGCCAGGTCGGGTACCGCCAGCCGCGCTCCGGCCGGCAGTGCGATTCCGCCCCGGTGCAGGTACCAGCCGGCCAGGGTGGCGCACAGCCGGTCCAGGCCGGCCCGCAGCCCCGGGTACTCGTCGATGCCCCGGACCGGGTCGGGCTCCGCCGCGACGCGGGTACGCAGCTGGCCGGCCAGTTCGGCGACGTCCGGTACCGGGACCGGCAGGGCGGGCGGGTCCACCCAGTGCCGCCGCCGGCTCAACCGCCCACCGGGCAGCGGTACCCGCACCGTCCGCTGTGGACGATGCACAGCCGCCCAGTCCACTGTGGACCCACCGGCCCAGAGCCGGGCCAGCAGCGGGGTGAGGGTGCCGCCCGGCCGCGGTACGGCCGGCACCACGGTCAGTCCGGCCGGCACTTCGGTCGGCCCGGCCGGCGCTGCGAGGGTCACCAGCGCGGCCGGCCCGAGATCGGCGCAGCGGGCCAGGCGGTCGGACAGCGGCCCGGCGTGCCCGCCGATGTACCGAGGCCCGCCCGTGCTCGGTGCCGTTTCCGGGCCGGGGACCAGCGCGGGGTCGGGCGAGTCGAGCAGGCGCAGCGCCTGGGTCAGCGGGAGGAGCCCGGCCAGCACCGCCGCGGGCAGCTCTCCCGCGCCGTGCCCGACCACGGCCGCCGGCCGGACACCGAAGTCCAGCAGCGCCCGGCCCAGCGCGTACTGCAGGCAGAACCGCCGCGCGGGTTCCCCGGTCGGGGCCCCCGCCGCCGCGCACTCGTCGAGATACCGGGTCAACGCCGGCTCGTCCAGTGTGGGCACCGGGTCGTCGCCGGTGAACACCAGCACCACCGGCCGGTCCGGTACCGCCGGCGCGGGCGGCGCCGCCGCGTCCAGCGCCGTGGCCGCCTCGGCGGCGTCCCGGCAGATCACCGCCCGCCGGTAAGGCAGGTGTCGCCGCCCGGCGAGCGTCCCGGCGACGTCCGCCAGGTCGAGGGCCGGTTCCGCGCGCAGCCGGGCGGCCAGCGCGGCCGACAGTGCGGTCAGTTCGGCCGGCCCCCGGGCGGAGATCAGCAGAGCCTGCTCCGGGCGCAGGGTGCGGTCGCGCGCCAGCGGCGCCGGCGGCTGCTCCAGGACGATGTGCGCGTTGGTGCCGCCGATGCCGAACGCGCTGACGCCGGCCCGGCGTGGCCGGTCCGGCCCGGACCAGGCGGCGGTCGCGGCCGGCACGCGGAACGGCGAGCGCTCCAGTTCCAGGGCCGGATTCGGGGCGGTGAAGTGGAGGCTGGCCGGCACCATCCCGTGCCGTACGGCGAGTGCGGCCTTGGTCAGTCCCGCGATCCCGGCCGCCGCGTCCAGGTGCCCGATGTTCGTCTTGACCGAGCCGAGCGCGCAGTACCCGACCCCGTCCCCGGCCGCCCGGAAGGCCCCGGTCAGCGCCTCGACCTCGATCGCGTCGCCCACCGTGGTGCCGGTGCCGTGCGCCTCGACGTACCCGATGGTGTCCGCGCCGACCCCCGCCGCCGCGTGCGCCTCGGCGATCACCGCGGCCTGGCCGGCGGCGCTCGGCGCGGTGTACCCGGGCTTGGCGGCCCCGTCGTTGTTCACCGCCGAACCGATGATCACGGCCACCACGTCGTCCCCGTCGCGGCGCGCCTCGGCCAGCCGCTTGAGCAGGACCAGCCCCGCGCCGCTGCCGCCCACCGTGCCGCTGGCCGTGGCGTCGAAGGCGGCGCACCGCCCGTCCGGGGAGTACACGCTGTCGTCGGTGTGCACGTGCCCCTGCCCGTGCGGCACCTGGAGGTACGCCCCGCCGGCCAGGGCGAGGTCGCACTCGTAGTCCTGGAGGCTGCGCACCGCGAGGTGCACCGCGACCAGCGAGGAGGAGCACGCCGACCCGACCGCGAGGCTGGGACCGGTCAGGCCCAGCCGGTACGAGACCGTGCTCGCCGCGAAGTCCTTGTCGTTGTGCATCAACAGGTGCAGCCCGTCCCGCTGCTGGACGGCGCGCTGCCGGGCCCGGTCGCCGGCGAGCAGGTTGCGCACGAGGTAGCTGCTGAGCCCGACGGACAGGAACACTCCAACCGGGGCGTCCACAGTGGACGGATCGTACCCGGCGGTGTCGAACGCCTCCCAGGCCAGTTCCAGGCACATCCGGTGCTGCGGGTCCATGAGCGCCGCCTCGCGCGGCGGGTAGCCGAAGAACTCCGCGTCGAACAGGCCCGGGTCCTCGGCGAGGGTGCCCTCCGCCCCGACGAACCCCGGGTGCAGCACGTGCGCCGGGTCCTGGTCGGCGCAGAGCAGGTCGCTGCCGGAGAATCGGCTGATCGACTCCACTCCGCCGCACAGGTTGGCCCAGAACCGCTCCACGCTGTTCGCGCCGGGATAGCGGCCGGCCAGCCCGATGATGGCGATCGGCTCCGGGGCGACAGCGCCGGCCACGGCTGGTTCAGTCATGGCTCCGCCGCCCCGCTCGGCTCGCGACGACCGCCCGGTTCGCGACCACCGCCCGGCGGCGCGCCCCCCGGGCCGCCGGCCTGCCCGACGCCTCCCCCGAGCCGCCCTCGGCCAGGTACGCGGCCAGCGTGGCCACCGTCGGGAACCGATACAGGTCGCGGACGGTCAGCTCGCGGGCCACCGTACCGGCCAGCAGCCGGTGCAGCCGCAGCAGGGTCAGTGAGGTGCCGCCCAGGTCGAAGAACCGCTCGTGCACCCCGACCGCGGAGACACCCAGCACGTCGCTCCACGCCCGGGCCAGCCGCAGTTCCAGTTCCGTGCGCGGCGGGGTGCCGGACCCGCCGGGTGGTGCCAGCGCGCCGACCCGGTCGGCGAGCGCCCGGCGGTCCACCTTGCCGTTGGCCGTGGTGGGCAGCCGGGGCAGCACCTCGGCGACCGACGGCACCAGGTAGCCGGGCAGCTCGCCGCGCAGCCCGGCAAGCACTTCCTCGATCGTGGTCGCGGTCGCCCCGTCCAGCACCACGAACGCCGCCAGCCGGTCCCCGTCGAAGGTCACCGCGGCGTCGAGCACGCCCGGCCGGCGGCGCAGCGCCTCGGTGACCTCGCCCAGTTCGACCCGGCGGCCGCCGACCTTCACCTGGTGGTCGCGCCGCCCGATCACCTCCAGGCTGCCGTCCCGGGCGCGCCGGCCGTAGTCTCCGGTCCGGTACAGCCGGGCGCCGGCCGGCGCGGGCCAGAACGCGGCCGCGGTCAGGCCCGGCCGGTTCAGGTACCCCCGGGCCAGGCACGCCCCGCCCAGGTGCAGCTCGCCGACCACCCACGCCGGTACCGGCCGCAGCCGGTCGTCGAACACGTGGCACTCGACGTTGACGCTCGGGGTACCGACGCTCACCGGCTGGTCGGGAACGGTGGGCCACCCGGTGACCTCCACCGAGGCCTCGGCCGGCCCGTACAGGTTGAGCACCACGGCGTCCAGCACCGTGGCGGCTCGCCGGATCAGCCCGGCGGACAGCGGCTCGCCGCTGCACGCCACGGTGCGCAGGGCCGGCAGCCGGCGGCCGGTGGCCTCCAGCTCGACCAGGAACGGCGCGAGCATGGAGGGGACGAAGTGGACGGCGGCGATGCGCTCCCGGTCGATGACCCGGGCCAGGTACTGCGGATCGCGCTCGCCCCCGGGCTCGGCGATGACCAGGGTGGCACCCGCGATCAGCGGCCCGAACAACTCGGCCAGCGACACGTCGAAGGAGATCTGGGTCTTGGCGAGCACCCGCTCGCCGGCGGCCAGCGGGTGCGCGTCCTGGAGCCAGCGCAGCCGGTTGACCAGGCCCTCGTGTGGCACGACGACCGCCTTGGGTACCCCGGTCGAGCCCGAGGTGCAGATGACGTACGCGGCCCGTGCGCCCGGTACCGGCCGGGGCGGGGCGGCCGGCCCGGCCGGGCCCAGGAAATCCTCCACCGCCAGCGCGGCCACCCCGAGCCGGTCGCACCGCGCGACCATGCCCCGGTGGGTGACCACGGTGCGCAGCCCCGCCTCGGTGACCAGCCGGGCCAGCCGGCCGGCCGGGTCGCTGGGTTCCAGCGGGAGGATCGCGCCCCCCGCGCGCAGCGCGGCCAGGTGGCTGACCACCAGCCCGGTGCCGCGCCGCTGGAGTATGCCCACCGGCTGGTCGGGGCGGACGCCGGCGGCCACCAGGGCGCGGGCGAGCCGGGCCGCGGCCCGTTCGAGGGCGCGGTAGCTCAGCTGGCCGACGCCGCCGTCCGGCATCTCTTCGTGCACCGCGACCGCGTCCGGCCGGGCCCGGGCGGCGCCGGTCACCAGGCCGTGCACCCCGGCGCCGGGTGGCCGGGGCGTGACCGGGCCGCGGCCGGCAGCCAGCGCGGCCGCGCGCTCTGCCGGATCCAGCAGGTCGATGGAGTCGACCGGCCGGTCCGGAGCGGCGCCCGCAGACCGGGCCAGCGTCGCGAGGTGCCGGGCGCAGGCGGCCAGCCGCTCCGGCGGGCAGTCCCGCGCGTCGGCCTCCAGCTCCACAACGAGCCCGGCGGTACCCTCCGTGACGGTCACGGTGAGCCCGTACTTCGCTGCGGACGCCGGCACCGGGCGGGCCACCGCGCGCAGGCCGGGCAGCCGCGGCTCGGGGGCATCCCGCTGGTAGGCCAGGAGCACCTGGAACAGCGGGCTGGCGTCGGGACCCCGGGCCACGCCGAGGGAGTCCACCACCCGGTGCAGCGGGACCCGCCGGTGCTCCAGCGCGTCGAGCACCACGTCGCGGGCCTGGCGCAGCAGGTCGCGGAAGGTCGCGTCCCGGGACAGCCGCAACCGCAGCGGCACCGTGTTGATCATCATTCCGACCACGTCGCGGTGCTCCTCGACGTCGCGGAGCGAGACCGGCGCGCCGAGCACCACGTCGCGCTGCCCGGCGTACCGGCCGACCAGCGCGCCCACGAGAGCCAGCAGCGCGGCGAACGTGGTGGTCCGTTCGGCCGCGCACACCCGGGCCAGGTCCGCAACGTCGGCCGCCGCCAGGGCGAACAGCTCGCGCACCGGCGCCCGCCGCCCCGGCGCTTCCCGGGCCGGGAACAACCGGGTCTCCGGGGGCACCCCGGCCAGCGCCGTGCGCCAGTACCGCAGCCCCGCCTCGGCCCGCTCCCCCGCGTCCCAGGCCGCGCAGGCCAGGGCGGTGTCGCCACGGGCCGGTCCCACCGGTACCGGCTGGCCGGCCAGCCCGGCCGCGTACCACCGTTCCAGCGCCGCGCACACCACGGCGAGCGAGTCGCGGTCGAACACGATGTGGTGCACGTCCAGCACGAGCACGTGCCGGCGCGGCCCGTACCGCAGCAGGAGCCACCGCACCGGGGGCCCGGCGGCGAGGTCGAACGGGGTGGCCGCGAGCCGCCGCAGCTGCTCGGCCGCGGCCGCCTCGCGGGCGCCGTCCGGCAGCCCACCGAGGTCGACCACGCGCAGCGGCGACGGCCCGTCGGCGAACGACTGCACCGGCTCACCGTCCACATCGGACAGCATCGCGCGCAGCGCGTCGTGCGCGCGGCCGATCCCGGCCACCGCCGCGCGCAGCGCGGGCAGGCACAGCGGCCCGGTCAGGTCGATCGCGGTGCACGTGTTGTACGCGGTGTCCCGCGGCGCGAGCGCGTGCAGGAACCACAGCCCGCGCTGGCCGGGGTGCAGCGGGACCGGCGGCGGCACGGACGGTCCACTCATCCGGGGCTCCCGACCGGCTCCGCCGCGGGCCGCGCCGCGCCCTCGGCCATCGCGCGGCTCAGCTCCTCGGCCAGCTCGCCGATGGTCGGCGCGTCGAAGATCCGGCGTACCGACAGGGACGTGTTGAACACCTTGTTCGTCGCGGCCATCGCCTGCATCGCGCGCAGCGACTCGCCGCCGATATCGAAGAACGAGTCGCTGACACCGACCCGGTCCAGCTCCAGCACCTTGCACCAGATCCCGGCCAGGGCCGCCTCGATGTCGTTGCGCGGGGCCACGTACTCCGCGCCGCCGGCCAGCTGGGCGTGGCTGACCGGGGGCAGTTCGGCCCGGTCGACCTTGCCGGTCGCGGTCAGCGGCACCTGGTCCAGCACCATGACCACCGCCGGCAACATGTACTTGGGCAGCTTGTCCCGCACGTACCCGCGCACCGCCTCGGGCTCCACCCGCCGGCCGGCGCGGGGCACCACGTACCCCACCAGGGCCCGCTCGCCGAGCTCCTCGCCGGTCGCGACGACCACCGAGCGCTCGATGTCCGGGTGCGCGTCCAGCAGCGCCTCGATGGCGCCCAGCTCGACCCGGAAGCCGCCCACCTTCACCTGGTGGTCGGCCCGGCCCTGGAACTCCAGCACCCCTTCGGGGAGTACCCGACCCAGGTCCCCGGTCGCGTACGCCCGGGCGCCCGGCGCGACCGCGTACGGGTCCGGCCGGAAGCTCGCCGCGGTCTCGGCCGGCCGGCCCAGGTACCCCCGGGCCACCCCGGCCCCACCGAGGTGCAGCTCGCCGGTGACCCCGATCGGCACCACCCGGCCGTTGTGGTTGACCGGCACCAGGTGCGCGCCGGCCACCGGCCGCCCGATCGGCACCTGGAGCAGCTCCGGCGGCGGGGCGCCACCGGGCGCCGACGACCACTTGCTGGCCCACACGGTGCCCTCGGTCGGCCCGTACTCGTTGTGGAACGTGGCGCGCGGCAGCCGGCGAGCGTACCCGTCGGCCAGCTCCGCCGGGCACGACTCGCCGGCCGAGATGACCACCCGCAGCGAGTCCAGCGCCGCCCCGGACGCCTCGTCCAGCAGCAGCTTCAGCAGCGACGGGATGCCCAGCGTGTGGCTCGGCCGGTGGCTGGCGACGAGCCGGGCCAGCGCGGCCGGCTCGCGCTGCAGGCCCTCGGCGGGCAGCAGCAGCGTCCCGCCGTGGGTCAGGGTCCAGAAGATGCCGGCGACCGAGCTGTCGAACGCGAACGAGGAGAGCAGCAGGTACCGGTCGGGCGCCTCGGCGTACCCGGCGGCCCGTGCCCGGGTGGACGCGACTGCGTTGCGGTGCTCCACCACGACGCCCTTCGGCTGGCCGGTCGAGCCCGAGGTGTAGATGACGTACGCCGCGTTGGCCGGGGTGACGCCGGTGCGGGGGTTGGTGGTGGGCTGACCGGCGGCATCCTCGACGGCGGCCGCTCGCACGCCGGAGGGCAGCCGGTCTTCGAGTCCCCGCTGGGTCACCACGAGGTCGCACCCGGCGTCGGCGAGCACCGCCGCGATCCGGTCAGCGGGCTGGGACGGGTCCAGCGGCAGGTACGCGGCGCCGGCCTTGAGCACGCCCAGCAGCGCGACCAGCTGGCCGATGCTGCGCTCGGCGAGCACGCCGACCACCCGCTCCGGCCGGGCGCCGTGGCCGCGCAGCAGGTGCGCCAGCCGGTTGGCCCGGCGGTTCAGCTCCCGGTAGCTGACCAACGCGTCCTCGCACTGCACCGCGACCGCGTCCGGCCGGGCCGCCGCCCGCTGCTCGATCAGCTCGTGCAGGCACCGGTCGTCCGCCGCCGCGGCCGGCGTCCAGCAGACCTCCCGGAACAGCCGCTGGTCGGTCGCCGGGGCGAAGGACTCGGTGTCGTACCGGCCGCCCGGGTCCTCGGTCATCGCGGTGAGCACCTGCGCGTAGCAGTCCCGCACGCCGCCCATCAGCTCGGCGGAGAACTGCAGGGCGTCGTACTCCAGCCGGATCTCCAGGTGACCGGTCTCCCGGTTGAGCCGGTTGATGGCGCAGAACGGGAAGGTCGACTCACCGTACAGGTCGGTGGCCACGTGACTGACCCCGCGACTGGTCCACTGGTCCAGCACGCCGAACACGTGGTAGTTGGTGAAGAAGAACAGCGTCTCGGCCAGCGGCTCGCTGCCCTGGTGCCGCTTCAGCTCGGCCATCGGCAGCCGGCGGTACGGCATGGAGGCCCGCTCCGACTCCAGGCCGGCCTCGATCAGCTCCCGCCACGTACCGCCGGGGGTGGGTACGCGCAACGCAAGGCTGTTCACGAACAGGCCGATCGCGGTGCTCCCGTCGGCGGTCTCCGGCCGGCCGTTGCCGACCGTGTAGGTCAGCGTGTCCGCGTGCCCACCGTAGGTGGACATCACCACCAGGTGGGCGGCCATCAGCACGTTCTTCAGCGGCACCGCGTGGGTGACGGCGAGCCGCTTGACCTTGTCGGACAGCTCGACCGGCACCGGTACCTCGATCCGCACGATGTCCCGGGCGCCCTTGTCCGCCTTGAGCCCGGCCCCGAACCGGGGCAGCCGCATCATCGTCGCGTCCGCCAGGTAGGACTCCCAGAACTCGTAGTTCCGCTTGTCTCGCAGGGCCTCCAGCTCGAGAGCGACCGCGTCGCGCATGGTCGAGGTCGGCGCCTTGATGGCGATCGGCTCGTCGTAGATGACCGAGAAGTAGTGGCTGAACAGCTCGGCGATCATCAGCGCCTCGCTCCACCCGTCCACGATCTCGTGGTGGAAACCGTAGGTGAACTGCCACTCCTCGTCGGTCAGCCGCTGCACCATGAACCGGATCAGCGGGTACTCGTGCAGCTCGAAGCCGCGCGCCTTCTCGTCGGCGATCCACTCCTTCACCCGGGCCTCGCGCGCCTGGCGCGGCTGGGCGCGCAGGTCCTCCATGTGCAGCGGGCAGACGAACTCGGAGTGCACCAGCTCCAGCGGCTGGCTGAACGAGGTCATGTCGAAGGAGGTACGCAGCATCGGGTGCCGCTCCACCAGCTGGTTGATCACCAGGTACATCACGTCGTGGTCGTACGGCGCCTTCAGCCGGATGGACGCGATCGCGTGGTACACGGCGGACTTAGCGGCGAAGTCCCGATGGAAGATCATCCCTTCCTGGAGCAGGTTGAGCGGGAAGGCGTCCTCGACGTCCGGCGGAACCAACGCGCGGTCCTCGGCGGAGATGAGCGAGAACGGCTCGGTGGCGGCGGGTGCCTCCTGCGCCTGCCTGGTCGTCAGGTGCTCGGCGAGCCGCCGCACAGTCGGCCTGGCGTGCAGGTCGGCGACGGTGACCGGCACGCCGCGGGCCTGGGCCCGGCTGGTCACCATCACGCTGCGGATCGAGTCGCCGCCCAGCACGAAGTAGTTGTCGTCGATGCCGACCTGGTCGACCCCGAGCACGGTCGCGATCGCCCCGGCGATGATCTCCTCGGCGTCGGTACGCGGCGAGATGTAGTCGGTGTCCGCCCGCGCGTCCAGGTCCGGACGGGGCAGCGCGGCCCGGTCGAGCTTGCCGTTGACGGTCAGCGGCAGCGCGTCGAGCACCACGAACGCGCGGGGCACCAGCTGCTCGGGCAGCTGCGCCCGGCACAGCTGGGCAAGCCGGGCGTGACCCGGCGGGACGTCGCCGTGCGCCGGGACCAGGTAGGCGACCAGGGTGGGGATGCCGGCCAGCGGCGAGGATCGGCCCGGGTCGTCGTCCCGGCGTACCACGACGACGGCCTGCGCGATGCCCTCGATGCCGAGCAGTACCGCCTCGATCTCGGCGGGCTCGGCACGCACCCCGTGGATCTTGATCTGGTCGTCGAGCCGGCCCAGGTAGTCCAGGCCGCCGTCGGGCCGCCACCGGCCGAGGTCGCCGGTGCGGTACATGCGCCCGGCCGGGTCGCCGGGCTCGGCGACGAACCGCTGCGCGGTCAGCTCCGGCCGGTTGAGGTAGCCGTCGGCCACCCCGGCGCCGCCGATGCAGATCTCGCCGACCGCCCCGTCGGGCAGCAGCGCGCCGCGGGCGTCGCACAGGTACACCCGGGTCGCCGCGATGGGCCGGCCGATGGGTACCGGGCCGGTCGCCGGGTCGGCCTCCCCGACGACGTACGCCGTGCTGCCCACCACCGTCTCGGTGGGGCCGTACTCGTTGACCACCCGGGCGCCGGCCGCCCGGAACGGCGCGACGGCCCGCGCGTCCAGCGCCTCGCCGCCGACCACCACGGTGCGCACCGCCCCGGCCAGGTCCTCGGCGACCAACAGTTGGCCCAGCACATCGAGGTGGGTCGGGGTCAGCTTGACCAGGCTCAGGTCGCGGTGCGCCCGGAGCGCTGCCGCGAGGCCGGCCACGTTGCCGGCCTCGGGCAGCATGACCACCCGGTTGCCGACCAGCAGCGGGCCGAGCAGCGCGGTGAGCGTGAAGTCGAAGCCGATCGACGAGTGCACCAGCGCGCCGGTGCCGGCCGCGAGGTCGTACGCGGCGGCGCACCAGGCGAGGTAGTTGGCCAGCCCGCGGTGCGGGATCAGCACGCCGTTGGGGGTCCCGGTGGTACCGGACGTGTAGAGCACGTACGCGGTGTCCGTGGGCGCCACGGTGACCCCGGGCGGGGTACCGGGCAGGTCGGCGAGCCGGGGCCACTCGTCGTCCACCAGCATCGGGGTGGAGATCAGCAGGCCGGCCCGCCGTCGGGCCGTGCACAGCAGCATGGCCGCGTTCGTGTCGGCGAGTACGTGGGTGAGCCGCTCGCGCGGGTGCGCCGGATCCACCGGTACGAAGGCGGCCCCGGCCTTGACCACGCCGAGGATCGCCACCAGCAGCTCCACCGAGTGGTCCAGGCTGATCACTACCCGGTCGCCCGGGCGGACGCCGGTGCTTTCCAGGTAGTGCGCCAGCTGGTTGGCCCGCCGGTCGAGGTCGGCATACGTCAGCTCGCGGTCGCCACAGCTGACGGCCACCGCGTCCGGTCGCGACGCGGCCCAGCCGGCGACCGCCTCGTGCACCGGGACGCCGGCCCCGGCGGCCTGCGGGCCACGGCCCCGGGCGAGCAGCCGGTCGCGCTGGCCGGCCGGGACCGCGTCCAGCGCGGCGACCGGGGTCTCGGGGCGGCGTACCGCGTCCCGCAACAGCGCCTCGACGCTGTCCAGCACCGACTCGGCCGGTGCGGGGTCGCCGGCGAAGCGCAGCCGCAGAGTCAGCCTGCCGTCCCGGCGCACCGCGCTCAGCCGGACCAGCTCGGTCGAGCCGGTCTCCACCTCGTCCTCGGTGTATTCGAACCCGTACCAGCCGTCACGCTCGGCCGCCGGGTCGAGGTAGTCGATCCGCTCGGCCCACTGCGCGCGCTGCGCGTCGAGCCGGGCCGCCGCGGCCCCCAGGGACCCGTCCGGGTCGAACCCGCACAGCACCGGGAGGGTACGCGCGAACGGGCCGATCGCCTCGCGCACCGAGTCGTACCCCCGGGCCGGCTCGGCGAGCCCCAGCACGATGTCGCGGCCGCCCTGCATCCGCTGGCACACCGCGGCGTACCCGGCCGCGACCAGCCGGCCGGTCGGTACGCCGTGCGCGCCGGCCAGCGCGTCCACGCCGGCGACCAGATCCTCGGGCAGCACCCGGACCACCGTCACCGGTTCGCCGAGCGGCGCGGCCGGGGTACCCGCCTGGTCCAGCTCGGCCACCCGGCCGGCCCAGGCCCGGCGGTCGGCCGCGCCGTCGTCGGTGACCAGCAGGTCGCGGTGCCAGGAGGCGAAGTCGGCGTACGCCAGCGGTTCGGCCGTCCGGTCCGCGGACGCGCCGTCCAGCGCGGGGGCCGGATCGAGGGCGGCGGTCAGCTGGTCGCCGAGCAGGCGCAGCGAGGCCGCGTCCGCGATCGCTGCGTGCGCGGTGAGGACCAGCTCCCCCGCGCTGTCCACCAGGAGCGCGCCGAAGGCCGGCCCGGTCACCGGGTCCAGCGCGGCGCGCTCGGCGGCGCATGCCTCCTCGACGGAGGTGGCGTCCCCGGCGACCCGCAGCTGCGGCCCGGTGTCGTGGACCAGCTGAGCGCCCCGCCCGTCGGGTCCACTGTGGAGGGTGGTGCGGAGGATTTCGTGCCGCGCCACCGACCGCTCCACGGCAGCGGCCAGCGCGGCCCGGTCCACCGGCCCGGCGAGCGCCACCCGCGCCTGGACGTACGGTGCCGGCCGCCCGGAGTGCCGCAGCTGCCAGAGCCGTTGCTGGAGTGGGGACGCCTCGAAGGTGGCGCCGGTCGGGTCGGTGGTCGTGCGGCCGCCAGCGGCGCCGACGGAGGAGGCGTCGCGGTCAAGCGGCCGGTTCGTGGCGGTCATGCACCAGGCTCCTGTTCTATCGCTCTTGCGTGTCCAGCAGCGTCGCGATGCCTTGCACGGTGGCGCCCTGGTAGATGGTGGCGACCGGCACCTCGCGGCCCACCAGGCTCTCCAGCAGGCGGCCCAGCCGCAGTCCACTCAGCGAGGTGCCGCCCAGCTCGAAGAAGTCGTCCAGGGCGCCGACCGGGGAGGCGCCGAGAATCTGGCCGAACGCCTCGGCCACCAGCGCCTCGGTCGGGGTGGCCGGCGGCTGGAACCGGGTGCCGCGGGTCAGCAGGTCAGCCTCGGTCGGGGGCGGGAGCGCGCCGGCGTCGACCTTCCCGGTCGGGGTACGCGGCAGCTCGGCCAGCTCGACCAGGGCCACCGGTACCGCGTGCCGGGGCAGCTGCTCGCGCAGGTACGCCAGCACGCCGTCACGGTCGAGCCCGCCCGGGCCGGCGGTCACGTATCCGCACAGTGCCGTACCGGTGCGGCCCGGTACCTCGGTCGCGATGACCACGGCCGTCCGTACCCCCGGGTGGCCGGCGAGCGCGAACTCCACCTCGGCCGGGTCGATGCGCTTGCCGGCGAGTTTGACCTGCCGGTCGGCGCGGCCGGCGAAGAACAGCTCGCCGTCCGGCCCGCACCAGACCCGGTCGCCGGTGCGGTACCAGCACCGGGGCGTACCGTCCGGGCCGGGCAGGGTGACGAACCGCCGACCGGTCAGCTCCGGGTCGTTGGGGTACCCCCGGGTCACCCCGGGCCCCGTGATGAGCAGTTCGCCGACGAACCCGGGCGGCAGTGCGCGCAGGTCGGGGCCCACCACCCGGACCTCGGTGCCGGGCAGCGGCCGGCCGATCCCGGGCCGGTCGGCGGCCTCGCCGCCGACGCACCGGTGGGCGGTCGCCCAGATCGTGGTCTCCGACGGGCCGTAGAGGTTCCACAGCTCGCCACCGAGGGCGCCGATGCGGGCGGCGAGCTGGCCGGTGAGCACCTCGCCACCGGAGGCGCACACTCTCGGCCGGTGCGCCTGGCCGCCCAGCGGCCCGACCAGTTCGGCCCACACGGTCGGGGTGGCCTCGATGAAGTCGACGTGGTGCGCGGCCAGCCAGCGGGCCAGCTCCCGGGGGTCGCGCCGGACCGGGCCGGGCGCCACCACCTGGCACCCGCCGACCTCGACGGCGAGCAGCATCTCCAGCAGCGACGGGTCGAAGATCGCGGCGGAGGTCTGCCCGATCCGCGCCCCGGCGGGCACGGCGACAGCCTCCTGGAAGGCGCGTACTCCGTGGCGCAGGTTGCCGTGGGTCGCCCCGACGGCCTTGGGCAGTCCCGTGGAGCCGGAGGTGAACACGACGTAGGCGGGCGCGTCGGCGTCCGGGGCTGCCCAACCGGCGGTGATGGCGGGCAGTTCGGCCGGGTCGATGACCGCCACGTCCGCGAGGTTGTCCCGGTACCAGCCGGGCCGGTCGGTGACCACGGTGCCGGCCCCGGCGGCGTCCAGCAGGTACCGGATGCGCGCGGTGGGCAGGTCGGCGACCAGCGGCACGTACACCGCCCCGGCAGCCCAGATGCCGTACGGGGCCTCGGGCGCGGTACCGGGAGCCAGGTCGACGGCGATCCGCTGGCCGGAGCGTACCCCCCGGTCGGCCAGCAGCCGGGCCCACCGGCCCACGCGGCGGGTCAGCTCGCGGTAGTCCACGGTCGCGGTGCCGGTCACGATGGCGGCGCGGTCGCCGGGTTGCCGGGCGATGGCCTCAAGGAAACCGCCCGCGCCCGTCCCGGTGCGCGGGGCGGAGGCCGGGGTGTGCGGCGCACGCGCCGTGGCCGGCGGGCCGGTGAGCGGCAATTGCCGCAGCGGCACGTCCGGCGCCGCCGTGGCCGCCGCGTAGAACGCCGCGAAGCCGTCCGCCAGGTGCGCCACCGCCTCCGGCGGCACCCGGTCCGGCCGGAAGCCGAGCCGGCAGCTCAGCGTGTCCCATCCCCCGGTCACCCACAGGTCCAGGTCGAACTCCGACACCCACAGCGGAGTCGGTACCTTCGTCACCTCCACCGGCGCCATCGCGGCCGGGCTCAGCCAGCCGTCCGAGCCGCGCAGCCACTGAACGATGACGTTGGGCAGGGTGCCGGTACCGGACTCGCGGCGGCCCGCCCACGCCTCCAGCGCGCCGTACGGGTGGCGCATCCCGGCGAGCACCTTGCGTTGGGCCAGCCGCAGCAGGCCGGCCCCGGTCAGTTCGTGGTCCACCGCCAGCCGCAGGATGCCCAGGCTGGTCATGGACGAGATCGGTGGAGCGGCGCCCGGATCCGACCCGGCGCCCCGGGACACCAGCCCGGGCAGCGGCACCGGATAGACGACAGAAACGTCATCCTGGCCCGCGAGAAAGGCGAGATACGCGGCGAACAGCGCGCTGACCGCAGTGCCCGGGGTCACCCCCGGTGCGCCCGCGGCGGCACCGGCCCGGAGGGTGAAGGCCACCTCGTCGTGGCGCAACAGCCCGTGCAAAGCGGCGCCGGCGGCACCGCCCCCGGCGACGGGCAGCATGAGGGTCCCCGGTGGCACGGCGAACTCGCGGTGCCAGTACGCCATCGAACGGCGCACCGCTTCGGGGTCAGCCGGCTGGGGCAGGGCCGCCCCGGGCGCCGGCCCGGCCCGATCGGCGTCGCCCGCGTAGAGCCGGCCGAGGTCCTTCATCAGCTGGTCGAAGCCCCAGGCGTCGGCCGCGATGTGGTGCACCCCGACCACCAGCAGCAGATGCTCGGGACCGAGCCGCCACACCGTCGCCCGCAGGTGCGGCGGCTCGGCCAGGTCCCACGCCCAGCCGGCCAGCGAGTCGGCGACCAGCTCGGCCACCGCACCGGGGCCGGGCTCGTCGCGCACCTCCAGGCGGGCCGGCGCGGCCGGGTCCGGGGTGAGCGTCAGCTGGCCGTCGACCAGCTGGTACCGGACGGTCAGTGCCGGCTGCCGGCCGGGCAGCGCCCGGACCGCGGCGGCGAGCCGGTTCACGTCCACCGGCCCGCGCAGCTCGAACGCGGCGCTGATGACGTAGGGCGCGGAGTCTTCGTGGATGATGCTGGCCGACCACAGCCGGGCCTGACCGGCCAGGTGCGGTGCGGTGAGCCCCGGGAGGAGGGCAGGGCGCACCTCGTCGGTCGACGCCGGCGGCCTGGCCGGCTCCCCAGACACCGGGGCGAGCGCTCCGGCCACCGGGTCAGCGGCGACCATCAGCGGCTCCCGCCACCCGTCCCGCAAACCCAAGATGCATGACGCAAATGAAAGATGACTGATGCTAGGCGTGTCAACCGCCAGACGTATGATCGCTGGAAAGACGCCAGACGCTATCCACAATCTTGTGTTTGAGTGGTAGCGTGCCAGCAGCGAGCCGGCGAGCGACGGGCGCCCCGCCCCCACAGACGGCGACCGCCGAGGCACCCGGGGCCGGCGGTGGGCGCGGCACAGCGTACTGAGGTAGCCGAGGGGTGGTGTCGCGCGGATGGGCCCGATGACCGCTGACCTGCGGGACCGGCTGGTCCAGCGAGTCCGGCGAACGCCCGACGCGATCGCGGTCGAGGACGGCACCCGGTCCCTCAGCTTCTCGGTCCTGCACCGCAGGGTGGACGCGCTGGCCCAGGTATTGCTCGCCCGTGGCGCGGGTCCGGAGCGCCGGGTCGCGGTGCTGTCCCCGCGCACCGTCGACCTGATGGTGGCGCTGCTCGCCGTGGTCCGCGCCGGTGCCGCCTTCGTACCCCTCGATCCGGCGCACCCCGCCGCCCGGCACCGCGCCATCCTTGAGGACAGCGGCGCCACCCTGATCCTGGCGGCGCCCGGCACTCCCGCCGGTCCGGCCGGACCGGCCGTGCTGTGTACCGACGAGCGCCCGGTGGACGGCGCGCGGCGCATTCCGCTGCCCGCCGTGCACCCGGAGCACGCCGCGTACGTGATGTACACGTCCGGCTCGACCGGCACCCCCAAGGGGGTGGTCATCCCGTATCGCGCCCTGCTGCGCTACCTGGACTGGGCCGTGCAGGCGTACGGGGGTGCCGGCCCCACACCGCTACCCACCTCGCCGGCCTTCGACCTGACCCTCACCGCGCTGTTCGTCCCGCTGCTCGGTGCCGGCGGCGTGCACCTGGTGCCCGATGACGCGCCCGGCGCGCTCACCCGGGTGCTGCGCACCCGGCGCTGGGCGCTGGCCAAGTTGACCCCGTCCCACCTGACCGCACTCCGTGCACAGTGGACGGTCGACGGCACCGGCTCCCCGGAGATCGGCGTGCTGGTGGTCGGCGGCGAGGCGCTGCACGCCCGGCACCTTGAGGGCTGGCAGGCCGCGGGCGTGTTCAACGAGTACGGCCCCACCGAGGCCACCGTCGGCTGCTGCGTCCACCAGGTACGCCCCGGCGACCCGGCGGACGTGCCGATCGGCGCTCCGCTCCCGTACGCCCGGATCGACCTGGACCCCGGCGGCGAACTGCTGGTCGGCGGCGGCGCGGTGGCCCGCGGCTACCTCAACCGGCCCGGCGTCACCGCGTCGCGCTTCGTCCCCGACCCCGCCGGCCGCGGCGCGCGCCGCTACCGCACCGGCGACCTGGCCAGCCGGGACGGCGGCGGCCCGCTGCGCTACCACGGCCGCGCCGATCGCCAGCTGAAGCTGCGAGGTTTCCGGGTCGAGCCCGGCGACATCGAAACCGCGCTGCGCGCCGCGCCGGGCGTGGCCGACGCGGCGGTCATCCCCGGCCCCGGCCGCACGCACCTGGTCGGCTATGTGGTGGCCGAGCCGGGCGCCCGGCTCGATCCGGAGCGGCTGCGGGCGCACCTGGCCGAGCGGCTGCCCGGCTACCTGGTGCCCGCCCGCGTCGTTGAACTGCCCGCACTGCCGCTGACCGGCAACGGCAAGGTCGACCACGACCGGCTCCCCGCCGCGCACGCGACGGCGCGGCTGGCCGCGGCGGTGGACCGGCTCGACGCGCTGACCGAGTCCGATGCCATGCGGCTGCTCGGCGCGGCCGGTACGCCGCGGGCCGATCGGAGCTAGCGCGCGATGTGCGGCATCGTCGCGATCTGGGCACCGCGCGGTGGTGTGGTCGCCGCCGACCTGGACCCGGTCGAGCGGCTACGGCACCGCGGGCCGGACGCGGCCACCCGGTGGGTCTCGCCGGACGGGCGGGTCGGCCTGGCACAGGCGCGGCTCGCGGTGGTCGGGGTGGCCAACGGGGCCCAGCCGGTACGGGCCGGCGCGGTGCGCGCGGTCGTGAACGGCGAGTTCTACGGGTACCGGGAGCGGCGGCGCGAACTGGCCGTCCGGGGGCACCGGTTCGGTACCGACTCGGACAGTGAGATCGCCGTGCACCTCTACGAGGAGGACCCGGACGGCTTCGTCGACCGGCTGCGCGGCGAGTTCGCCGTGGTGCTCTGGGATCCGGCCCGGCAGCGGCTGCTCGCCGTGCGCGACCGGTTCGGGGTCAAGCCGCTCTACCACAGCTGGATCGGCGGGCGGCTGGTGCTCGCCTCGGAGGCCAAGGCGCTGTTCGCGGCCGGGGCGGCGCGGCGCTGGGACACCGAGTCGTTCCACGACTACCTGCACGGCTGCTTCGCGCCCGACCGCAGCCTGTTCGCCGGCATCCACCAGGTACCGCCGGGGAGCATCCTGCGTGCCGATCCGGCGGGCGTGACCGTGTCGAGCTACTGGGATCTCGACTACCCGGTGGCGGCCGAGACTGGCGACGAGCCTTCCGTCGACGCCATCCGGGACCGGGTCGCGGAGGCGGTCCGGCTGCGCCTGGTCGCCGACGTGCCGGTCGGCTTCCACCTCAGCGGCGGCCTCGACTCCTCCGCCGTGGTCGGCGCGGCGGCCGGGCACGCGCCACTGCGCACCTTCACCGTGTGCTTCCCGGGCAGCCCGCTCGACGAGGGACCGGTCGCCGCGCGCACCGCGGCCGCGCTGGCCGCCGACCACCACGAGGTCACCCTCGACGCCGGCACGGTCGCGCAGGCCGCCGAACAGACCGTGGTCGCCGGCGAGATGCCGCAGGAAAACCACCACGGCACGGCGCGGTTGGCGCAGAGCACCGCGATCGCCCGGGCCGGGCTTCGCGTCGCGCTGGCCGGCGAGGGGGGCGACGAACTGTTCGGCGGGTACCCCCACCACCAGGCCGATGCCGCGCTGTCCACCTCCCCGGAGCGGCTCGCCCACGCGGCCCGGTCGCACCGCGCTCTGCTGGAGCGGGCCGACCAGCCCACCCTGAGCGGCACCCTGGCGCGGCTCGGCTTCCTACCCGGCTGGCTCGTCGAGCGGTGCCTGAACACCAGCCTGCCGGTGCGCCCGCTGCTCCACCGGGACGTGCGGGAGGCGTACGCCCGGCGGGACAGCCTCGCCGCCGTCATCGACCGCGCCGAGCCCCAGCTACGCGGTCGCGCGCCGGTGCACCAGTCGCTGTACCTGTTCCTGCGCACCTGGTTCTGCAACTACATCCTGGCCGCGGAGCGGCTGGACATGGCGCGCTCGGTCGAGGTGCGGCTGCCCCTGCTCGACCATGAGCTGTTCGCCCTGGCGCGCCGGCTCTCCCCTGCCACGCTGGCCGGCACTCCGGGCAAGCGCCCGCTGCGCGAGGCCATGCGGGACGTGCTGACCGACGAGGTGTACCGGGGCGGGAAACGTCCGTTCTTCGCGCCGCCGTCGGACGGGCGGGCCGCAGCGGGGGCGCTGCGGCGGCGGGTCGAGGCCGGCGCACTCGCCGGCAACCGGCTCCTCGACCCGGCAGCGGTCGACGCGTTCCTGCACCGGGTCGAGGCCGGCTCCGGGCCGGTCAGCCAGGTGCAGGACCGGATGCTGCACCTTGTGGACAGCGTGGCGACCCTGCACCAGGCGTACCGGTTGGAAGGGTGAGGTGGATGCTGGTCGTCGGGATCAAACCCGGGCATGACGGGTCGCTGGCCGCGATCCGGGACGGTGAGCTGGTGCTGTCGCTGGAGGCCGAGAAGGACTCCTTCCGGCGCTACGGCTCGGTCACCCCGAGCACCCTGCTGGAGTTCGCGGAGCACCTGGACGGGGTACCGGACGCGGTCGGGCTCGGCGGCTGGGACGCCCCGAACCTGCTGCGCCACCGGCCGATCGGCGCGGGGTACCTGGGCATCGAGGAAGGCGTGTCTGTGCCGGGGCGGTTCTTCGGCAAGCCGGTCACCCGGTTCACCTCGACCCACGAGCGCTCGCACGTCATGATGGCGCTGGGCATGGCCCCCCGTACCGCCGCGACCGCCCAGGCGGTGCTGGTCTGGGAGGGCGTGATCGGCGGCTTCTACCTCATCGACGAGCGATTCCGGCTGGTCAAGAAGATCCCAGTGATGGACCACCCGGGCATCCGCTACGCGTACCTGTACGACCTGGCCAACCCGCAGCTGCACCACCACCGGGACATCCCGCACCCGGAGAACGCGGGCAAGCTGATGGCGCTGGCCGCGTACGGCCGGGCCGAAGACGCGGACTCGGCCATCGTGTCCACTGTGGACAGGATCCTGACGAACGCCGCGTGGGGCCCGCGCACCAAGCCCGGCATGGCGGACAGCCCGGTGTTCAACGCCGGCCTGCGCTCTCCCGAGCTGGCGACCGCCGCCGCGCTGCTGACCCGGCGCATCTTCCAGGCGTACGCGGAAGCGGCCACCAGCCTGCTGCCGGCTGGCCTGCCGCTGCGCATCTCCGGCGGCTGCGGGCTCAACTGCGAGTGGAACCGCGGCTGGCGGGAGCTGGGCCACTTCAGCGACGTGTTCGTGCCCCCCTGCACCAACGACTCCGGGTCGGCCATCGGCACCGCGATCGACGTGCAGACGACGCTGACCGGTGACCCGTACATCGAGTGGGACGTGTACCGGGGCCTGCCGCCCAGCCACGACGCGGTACCGGACCCGTCCCGCTGGCGGCGCCGGCCGCTGGACCTGGACGCGCTGGCCCGGGCGCTGCAGGCCGGCCGGGTGGTCGCGTGGGTGCAGGGGCGCACCGAGATCGGGCCACGCGCGTTGGGCAACCGATCGCTGCTGGCCGAGCCGTTCTCGGCCGCCACCCGCGACCGGCTCAACGACATCAAGCAGCGCGAGGACTACCGGCCGATCGCGCCGGTGTGCCGCCTGGAGGACGCGGCCAAGGTGTTCGACGACGCCTCCCCCGACCCGCACATGCTCTACTTCCGCCGGGTCACCGAGCCGGCGCTGGCCGCTGTCACGCACGTGGACGGCACGGCCCGGGCACAGACGGTGACCCGCGACGGCAACCCGCGGCTACACGACCTGCTGTCCGCGTTCGCCGGGCTCACCGGGCTCGGGGTGCTGTGCAACACGTCGCTCAACTTCAAGGGGTACGGGTTCATCAACCGGGTTTCCGACCTGGTCCGGTACTGCGAGGACCGGGGAGTCCGGGACATGGTCGTCGGGGACGACTGGTACCAGTGGCACGAGGACATGCCGTGAGAGTCTTCGCGATCAGCCCCCGCAACCACGACCCGCAGCGGGCGTGGACGGACATCGACACCACGATCCGGCTGGCCGACCGCTACGGGTTCACCGGCATCCTGGCGCACACCGGCAACGACACGCTCATGGACCCGTGGCTGGTCGGCCAGCACGCGCTGGACGCCTCCGAGCACCTGGCTCCGCTGGTCGCGGTCAACCCGGTGTACCACCACCCGTTCGCGGTCGCCCAGCTCGTCTCGTCGCTGACCTACCGGTACGGCCGGCGGCTGTACCTGAACCTGGTCACCGGTACCGCCACCCCGGACCGGGTCGCCCTCGGCGACGAGACCCCGCACGACCGGCGGTACGCCCGGCTGCGCGAGTACGGGCTGGCGGTCCTCGGGCTGCTGGGCACCGCCGCACCGTACACGGCCGACGGTGAGTTCTACCGGCTGCGCGGCGCCCGGGTACGCCTGCCCGGGCCGCCGGAGCTGCGCCCCGAGCCGTTCGTGGCCGGCGCGTCCCCGGCGGCGCAGGAGTGCGCGGAGGCGCTGGGCGCGGTACGCATCGGCATGATCGGGCCGGACCGGCCCGAGCCGGCCAAGCGCCTGGGCGGGTACGCCGGCCTGCTGGTCCGCGACAGCGACGCGGAGGCGTGGCGGGTCGCCCGCACCCGGTACCCCGACGATCCCGATCTCGAATCGGCCGGCACGGCCGCGCTGCGTTACACCGACGCGGTCTGGCGCCACGCGGCCTTTGCGGACGCGGGGCGGGACCCGGCCGGACCGCCGTGGCACTGGACCGGGCCGATGCGCAGCCTCCGGATGGACTGCCCGCTTCTGGTCGGCGGGGTGGCCACCATCGGCGAGGTGCTCGCCGCGCACCTGCGGGCGGGCCGCACCGACCTCATCGTCGACCTCGCCGCGGACGAGGAGGACTTCGCCTGGGCGGCACGCGCGCTGGCGCACGCCGACCGGCTCGCCAGGGCGACGGGTGCCGCCGGAGCCGGCCCGACCCGCGAGACCGACCTGGAGGGAAGCTGACATGCGTACCGTCCGAAGCGCCGCGGCGGCCGCGGCTGCCATCGCCGTGCTTGCGCTGGCCGGCTGTGGCCGGCACCAGGAGCGCGGCGTGGCGACCGCGGGCGGCACCGCCCACGGTGGCAGGCCCAGCCCGACGGCCTCCGTGGACCGCAACGACCAGCTGCGCACGTTCGCCCAGTGCGTGCGCGACCACGGCGTCAACATGACCGACCCGGACGCCAACGGCGGCCTGTTCGTCCAGGGCAAGGTCGACACGGACAAGCTCAACGCGGCCAACCAGGCGTGCCGGTCGCTGCTGCCCGACGGCGGCCGGCCGCCCAAGTTCAGCCCGGAGCAGGTGGACGCGCTGCGCACGTTCGCCGCGTGCCTGCGCTCGTACGGGCTCGACGTGCCCGACCCCGATCCGGTGACGGGGCTCATCCCGATCGCCGACCTAGCCAAGATCGACCGTACCAGCCAGCAGTTCAAGGACGCCGAGGCGGCCTGCCGGGACATCCGGCCATCGTTCCTGCCCGGCGGTACCGCATGAGTGAGCCCGAACAGGCACCGGCACCGCCGCAGGCGGCACCGGTGGCTCGCGGGCGCCGGCGCACCGGCCTGGCGCTCGGGCTGGTTGCCGGGGTCGTCGCGCTCGGCGCGACCGCAGCCGCCGCGGTCGGCTTCGGCGGGGCGTCCCCGGGTACCGCCGCGAGCGGCACCCTGCCCCGCGCCACCGCCCGGGTGACCCGGATGACCCTCCAGGACACCGAGTCGGTCGACGGCACCCTGGGGTACGGCGACGAGACCGCGGTCGGCACCCGGCTCGGCGGCATCATCACCGCACTGCCCGCCACCGGTACCGTGATCGATCGCGGCCAGGCCCTGTTCCAGGTCGACGCCCAGCCGGTCGTGCTCATGTACGGCACCGAACCGCTCTACCGACCGCTGATTCCCGGAGCCAGCGGAGCCGACGTGCGGGAGTTCGAGCAGAACCTGGCGGCGCTCGGGTACACCGGATTCACCGTCGACGACGACTACACGTCCAGCACGGCCAGCGCCGTCCGCCGGTGGCAGAGCGACCTCGGCCTGCCGCGAACCGGGCGGGTCGATCCCGGCCGGGTGGTCTTCGCGGCGCAGGCGGTCCGGGTCGCCACGCTCACCGGGCAGGCCGGCGACCCGGCGAGCGGGCGGGTGCTCACCTACACCGGCACGGTCCGCGAGGTCACCGTCCCGCTCGATGTGGCCAAGCAGGAACTGGCGAAGATCGGTGCGGCCGCGACCATCACGTTGCCGGACAACACCACCGTCGCCGGAAAGGTCGACACGGTGGGCACGGTGGCCCGGCGCCAGGGGCCCGATCCCGACGTGGCCGCGACGCAGAGCACCACCATCGAGGTCACCGTGTCGATCGCCGACCAGGGCAAGCTCGGCACCCTGGACCAGGCCCCGGTCACCGTCGCGCTGGTCTCCGATGAGCGCCGCAACGTGCTGACCGTACCGGTGGCCGCACTGCTCGCGCTGGCCGAGGGCGGGTACGGGGTGCAGGTCGTCGACGGCAGCACCTCGCGCATCGTGGCGGTACGGGTGGGGCTGTTCGCCGACGGGCGGGTGGAGGTGACCGGGGACGGGATCCACGCCGGCACGGTCGTGGGGGTACCGCAGTGACACCGATCGTCGAGCTGGAGCGGGTCGAGCGGCGGTACCCGGGCGGGGTCAGCGCGCTCCGCGAGGTGTCGCTGACCGTGGCGCCCGGCGAGCTGATCGGCATCGTGGGGCCCTCCGGCTCGGGCAAGTCCACCCTGCTGCACCTGATCGGTACTCTCGACCGCCCGTCCGCCGGTACCGTCCGAGTCGACGGGTACGACGTCGCTCGGCTGTCCGATCGGCAGCGCTCCGCCCTGCGGGCCCGGCGGATCGGCTTCGTGTTCCAGCAGTTCCACCTCGCCGACCGGGTGAGCGCGCTGGACAACGTCGCGGACGGGCTGCTCTACGCCGGGGTGCCCCGCAAACAGCGGCTGGCCCGCGCCGCGGCCGCGCTGCGACGGGTGGGCCTGGGCCGGCGGCTCGGCCACCACCCGCACGAGCTGTCCGGCGGCGAACGGCAGCGGGTGGCGATCGCCCGCGCGGTCGCCGGGCGGCCCGCACTGCTGCTCGCCGACGAGCCGACCGGCAACCTGGACTCGGTCGCCGGGGCGGGCGTCCTGGACCTGCTCCGCGAGCTGCACCGGGACGGCACCACCGTGCTGATCATCACGCACGACCGGGAGATCGCCCGGAGCCTGCCCCGCCAGGTACACGTCCGCGACGGCCGGGTCACCGCGGACCGGTCGCGGCCATGACCCGCCCGCTCCGGCCGGCCCGGCTGGGCTGGGCCGACGTGTTCCGGCTGGGCGGCGTCGGGCTGCGCACCCGGCCGCTGCGGGCGGTGCTCTCCGCGCTCGGCCTGGCCATCGGCATCGGGGCGATGGTCGCGGTGGTCGGCATCTCGACGTCCAGCCGGGCAAGCCTCCAGCAGACCCTGGACCGGCTGGGCACCAACCTGCTCACCGTCGGGCCCGGCCAGTCGCTGTTCGGCGACCCGTCGCACCTGCCGGACGACGCGGTCTCGATGATCGGCCGGATCGGGCCGGTGACGTCGGTCAGCGCGGTCGGGCGGCTGCCCAACATCAGGGTGTACCGCAACGACCACATCCCCGCCGCGCAGACCGGTGGCATCACGGTCGACGCGACCCGGGACGACCTGCCGGGCACCGTGGGCCTGTCGCTGGCCGGCGGGGTCTGGCTCAACGACGCCACCGGCCACTTCCCGGCCACGGTGCTCGGCGCCAAGGCCGCCCAGATCCTCGGCGTCTCCTCGGCGCTGCCGGACCTGCAGGTGTGGCTCGGCGGCCGGGCGTTCACCGTGCTCGGTGTGCTGGCGCCCGACCCGCTCGCCCCCGAACTGGACTACACCGCGCTGATCGGCTGGCCGGCGGCCACCACGTACTTCGGGTTCGACGGGTACCCGACGACGGTATACCTGCGCGCCCGGCCCGACGCGGTGGAGGACGTGGCGAACGTGCTCGCCGCGACGGCCAACCCGGAGCATCCCAACGAGGTCACTGTGTCGCGGCCCTCGGACACGCTGACCGCGGTGCGGGACACCAACCAGACCCTCAGCCGTACCCTCCTCGGACTCGGCGCGGTGGCGCTGCTCGTGGGCGGCGTCGGGGTGGCCAACACGATGGTCATCTCGGTGCTGGAACGGCGCACCGAGGTCGGGCTGCGCCGCTCGCTGGGCGCCACCCGCGGCCAGATCCGGCTGCAGTTCCTCGTCGAGTCGGTGCTGCTGTCGGCGCTCGGCGGGGTCGGCGGAGTGGTGCTCGGGCTGGCCATCACGGCCGGGTACGCGGCCACCCAGGATTGGCCGACCGTGGTACCGGCCTGGGCCAGCGTGGGCGGGGCGGCGGCGACCGCGGCGATCGGCGCGGTCGCGGGGCTCTACCCGGCGGCGAGCGCGGCCCGGCTCACCCCCACGGCGGCGCTGGCCGCGACGCACTGACCGGCAGAAGGCCCACCCCGAACGGCGGTGCCGCCCCGGGGTTCGCGCGCTCCGGCATCCCGGGCGGGCCGCCGGTCAGCCGGCCGAGGTGGTGGCCGGGACCTCGCGGCCGGC
>JBDZVD010000087.1:0-29301 GCA_040255525.1 Micromonosporaceae bacterium
CGGCCCGCTCACGGCCGGCGCTGCGGCCCGCTCACGGCCGGGGCTCGGCCGGGTCGCGGGGCGGCGCGCTGAGCCGGTCGCCGGCCGCCTCGGCCCCGGTGGTGTCGCCCGCCCGGTCGCACACCTCGGCCGCCTCCGACCAGTAAGTGTGCGCGTCCGCCGGGCGCCCGAGCAGGTCGGCGGCGTCACCGAGGTACAGCAGGGTCCGGCCCAGCCCGGCGTCGCGCTGGCGCCCGGCACGCGACCGGCGTCCCTCGTCGAGCAGCTCGTACGCCTGAGCGGCCCGGGACGGAGTCGACGCCAGGATGGTCGCGCCCGCGTTGAGCAGGGCCGCGGAGCGGCCGGTCAGGTCGGTCAGGCCGTCGTACTCGCGCAGGGCGGCGGTCCACGACTGCGCCGCGTCCAGGTGTTCGCCGAGCCGGGACTGCGCCAGGACCAGGTTGGTCAGCGCGGCGGCGTACCCGCGGGACTCGCCCAGCGCCCGGAACGTGTTGGCCGCCCGTACCAGGTGGTGGTGCGCCCGCTCGGGTTCGTCCTTGGCCAGGTACGCCGCGCCCAGCGCGAGGTCGGTCAGCGACTGGCCGGCCCGGTCGGCGTGGGCCCGGTGCCGGCGGGCCAGCTCCAGGTGCTCGATCGCGTCGTCGGCCAGGCCGAGGTCGAGCAGGGCGAGTCCGAGGTTCATCTGCGCCTGCGCCGTCGCCCGCCGGCCGCGCTCGGCCAGCGCCAGGGTCAGCGCCGCCGCGGCACCCTGCGCGTCGCCGCGGCGGCGGCGCAGCACGCCGAGTTCGTTGTGCGCCCAGGCGGCGATCTCCGGCCGGTCGCCGGCCGTCGGCGCGGCGAGCACCGCCCGGCACACGTCCGCCCAGTCGTCGAGCCGGTCCTCGTGGGCGTACCAGCCGGCCAGCGCGACAGCCAGCCGGAACCAGCGGCGGCGCAGCCGGCGCGGCATCGGCCGGGCCGTGCCGGGGGTCCGGTCGACCAGCGCCCGGAGCAGGCCGCCGTGCAGGTCGAACCAGCCGTACGGGTCGTCGTCCAGCGGCAGGGCCGGATCCCGGACGGTCGAGGTGACGTTCCCGGGTACCCGCAGGCCGACGACGGTCAGGCTGGCCACGTGCCGCTCCGCGCGGCGGGCCAGCAGCCGCAGCAGCCGGGCCTGCGCGGCCGTCCTCCGCCAGACCGGCTCCTCCTGGCGCAGGTGCAGCCGCGCGTACCCGAGCAGCAGCGGCCGCACCTCGTACCGGCTGCCCTCCGCACCCACCACGAACGCGCCGTTGGCCAACTCCTCCAGCAGCCGGTCCAGCCGTGCCGGGGAGCGCCGGGCCAGGGCGCCGATGGCCGGCCGGTCGACCGCGCCCGGGGCGAGCGCCAGCAGCCGGAACAGCCGGCGGGCGCCCGGGCTCAGAGCCAGGTACGCGACGTCCCGGTCGGTGAGCGGAGCCAGCGCGTCGGCGAGCGGCGCCGGATGGTGGGCCGGCGCGTACACCGCCGCCCGCAGCAGGGTGAGCACGTCGCCCGACCGCCAACCGTGCCGGGCCATCCGGTAGCCCAGCGCGCGGATCGCCCGCGGCTGCCGGCCGCACAGCTCGACGATGTCGCGTATCGCCGGGTCGCGGCGCGGATCGACCCGCGGGCTGCGCGCGCCCGGCGCCGCCTGGCCCGCCGCGGCGAACATCTCCACCGCGTCGTCCGGATCCGGCTCGGCCAGCCAGCGCGCCGCCACCCCGTCCATGCCGGCCATCGCGGGGGTACCGGCGAGCAGCAGCCGGCACCGCGAGGTCGGCGGCAGCAGCGGCCGGACCTGCGCCGGGCTGTCCACGTTGTCGAGCACCAGGAGGATGTTCTCGTCGTTCAACCGTTCCCGCAGCGCGGCCACGGTCTCCGCGAGGGCGGCCGGCAGGCCGTTGCGCGGCTCGGCGACGCCCACCGCGCGGGCCAGTTCGGCGAGCATCCACCGGGCGT
The DNA here is from genome assembly GCA_040255525.1 of Micromonosporaceae bacterium. Lineage (GTDB taxonomy): Bacteria > Actinomycetota > Actinomycetes > Mycobacteriales > Micromonosporaceae > Rugosimonospora. The sequence goes on from JBDZVD010000087.1 coordinate 1,960, forward strand.
TGCGGCGCCGGCCCCGCGGGCGCAGGTTCAGGTAGTAGATCTTCTCGCGGCCGGGCTTGCGCCGGATCACGTTGGCCGCCTGCACCGCGCAGGACGAGGTACCCACCGCGCGCCGGCCGACGACGGCCACGGCGTGCTCGGTGTCCAGCGCCTCGACGATGCCGGCGACATCGTCGTCGCGCCCGGCGAATCCCGAGGTGTACGGCAGGGTGGTCGACCCGCGCGCCGAGGAGGTCAGTACGGCCTCGCCGGCGTCGGCACCCGGGCCGTCCGGTCCCGGTCTGGGCCGCCACTGCAGGTACAGCAGGAACAGCCCGGCGCCGGCCAGCACCACGGCGGCCGGTACCGATGTCCAGGAGTTGTTGCTGACCTGGTTGACCAGTACCTCGATGCTGATCCCGGCGGCGCCGGTGAGGACGGTCGCGACGGTCTTCCACGCGTACCGGCGCGGCGATGGACCGCCCGGTGAGCCGGTCATCGCAGCGCCCCCGACACGAGACCGGTGACGACCTGGCGGCGGAAGAGCACGACGAGCAGCACGGGCACGACCGACACCAGGGTGGAGATGGCCGCGAGCGGGCCGCTGCCGGTGACGAACTCCCGGGCCTGGCCGTACACGAGCAGGCCGAGCGGGGTGCCGTCCGGCCCGCTGAACAGCAGGCCGACCACGAAGTCGTTCCACACCTGGACGAATTCCAGCACGCACACGGCCACCAGCGCCGGCCGGATCGAGACCGCCATCCGCCAGATCGCGTCCCACTCCCGCTGGCCGGTCAGCCGCACCCGCCGCAGGGTCGCGGCCGGAACGTCGGCGAACGCGTTGCGCAGCACCAGGATCGTGAACGGCAGGCCGAGCGCGACGTGGACCAGGGCCAGCCCCTGGGCGCTGCCGTTGACCCGTACCGTCGCGAGCACCTCGTTGACCGGCCCGGCGATCACCTGGATCGGTACCACCGACGCGGCCAGCAGCATCATGCCGGCGGTCTGCGCGGCCGGGCCGGCCAGCCAGGCCAGCGGGTACGCGGCGAGCAGCGCGAGGCCGACCACCACCACGGTCACCACGAGAGCCAGCGCGGCGGTGAACACCAGCGACCGGGCCAGCGCGGAATCGTCGAAGATCTGCCGGTACGAGGCTCCGCTCAGCGGCGCGCGCCACCAGCCGACGGTGGCCGCGTCGTTCGGGCTGTGCAGCGACGTGGCGACGAGCACCAGCAGCGGGAACGCCCAGATGACCGCGGCCGCGGACGGCACCGTGCGGCCCACCGCGGCCACAGCCCGGCCGGCCCGGGATCGCCGCACGGCCGTCGACGGCCCGCCGTCGTCCTCAGTCTCGTCACCCGTCTCGTCACCGGTCCCGTCCCCGGCGTCACCGGTCCCCTCGGCGGTCCCGTCACCGGTTTCCTTGCCGGTCCCGTCCTCGGCCGCACCGCCGTCCGGTCCGACCGGTCGGCGGCCGGGAATCACGCGCATCCACGCCCGTCGCGGCCGCTTCGCCGTGGTGATCGCGGGCGGCGGCCACGCCTGGCGTACGCCGAGCGACGCCAGCACCATGCCCAGCGCCACGATGGCCAGCCAGAGCACGCCGACCGCCGCGCCCGGGCCGCTGGTGGTGCCGCCCGAGGTCTGCCAGACCCGGACCGCGAGCACCGACGCCGCGTCCCGGACCGAGCCGGGCGCGAGCACCAGGATCAGGTCGAAGGTACGCGCGGTGGCCAGCGCCACCAGGGCGAAGACCACCGCGACGGTACGGCGCAGCAGCGGCTTCCAGCGCGCGTCGCGGAACAGGTCCAGCCGGGTGCCGCCGTAGGCGCGCACGGCGTCGGCGAGGTTGGCCGGGATCGCGTCCAGGGCCGCCCGGAACACCACCACGGCGAGGCCGACCCAGGCCCAGACGAACGCGGTCATCAGCGACACCGTGATGAGCGCCGGCCCGAGGAAGCCGGGTGCCCTGCCGAACACCGCGGCGGCCAGGGCGCTCGCGGTACCCCGGCCGGGATCCGGGTCGTACATCAGCCGGAACACCACCGCGGTGACCACCAGCGGTACCGCGATCGGCGGCAGCAGGATCAGCCGGACCAGCCGCCCCTCGTACGTGCGCCGGGACACGCTCGCCAGCAGGTACCCGAGCGCCGTGACCACCGCGGGTACGACCAGCGCCCACAGTACGGTGCGGCCGATCACCGGCCAGGGCAGCTCGAAGTTGGCCAGCCCGACGAACGCGTGGGTGTCCGGGTCGATGACGCTGGCCTGGAGGGTACGCACCACCGGCCACAGCACCAGCGCGGCGAGCAGCACCGCGGCCGGTACGAGCAGGACCGTCGCCGCCCCGGCGGCCGGGTACGCCCGACCGCGCCGCACCGGCCCCACGTCGTCGAGCACCACGACCTCGCCGAGCGGCGCCTCCCGTGCCCGGCCCACGGCCCACTCGACCGCGAGCCGTTCGCCCGCGAGCCGTTCGCCCCGCGGTGGGCCGCCGGGCGACGGCACCGCGCCGGCCCGCGCCCGGACCGTGGCGTCGCGGTCGGGCCGTTCGGCGTCCGTCACGGCGCACCCCCGGCGTGACGGGCCGCACGGTTCAGCGCGGCCGCGGTGCGGTTCACCACGGCGGCCCGGTCCGCGCCGCGCTCCGTGATCGCCCGGAAGAAGTCCTGCAGGATGTGCCAGATCCCGACCCCGTCCGCGCCGCCGAACGAACCGATCAGCCGGTCGGACAGGTCGAAGCGCAGCACGGGCGCGTCGGTCAACTCCGCGGCCAGCTCGCGTTGCAGGCCGTCCGGGTACTGTTCGGGCAGCACCTCCGGGTTGGGCGACAGGTACCCGCCGGCCGCGATCCACGGGTCGAACGCGTGCGCCCCGACCAGGTACCGGATCAGATCCTCCCCGCGCCGCGAGCCGTGCAGCACCACCGCCGCGTCGCCGCCCACGACCACCGGCCGCACGCCGTCCAGGCTGGGGAACCGGAAGGTCCGCGCCGCCGGGAGTCCGGGCTTGCCGAACGAGGCCGCGTACCCCTGCGCGAAGTCCGCCTCGAACACCAGAGCCGCGCGGCCGGTGGTCACCTCGACCACCGACTCGTCCCACTGGGTCAGCAGGGCCCGGTCCGGTCCGCCGATGAACGCGCCGGGCAGCGCCCACAGGTCGGCCAGCCGGTTGAGGCTCTCGATCACCGGGGGCTCGGCCCAGCGCGGCTCGCCCCGGGCCAGTGCGTCGTAGAAGCCGGCGGGCGCGACGCAGGTCAGGACGTTCTCCAGCCAGTCGGTGAGCACCCAGCCGTCCGCGGCGCCGATGGCCAGCGGGGCGGGGCCCGAGCCGGCCGTCCGGCCCATCCGCTTGACCAGGGCGACCAGCTCGTCCCAGGTCTGCGGCACACTGTCCAATGTGGATGGCAGGTACCAGAACAGCGACTTGAACGCGGCCTTGACCCAGGCGCCGTACAGGTGCCCGTTCCAGCGCAGCATGTCGCTCCACTCGGGCCGGAACGGTGCCGCCAGGTCGTCGGACAGCGGGGCGAGCCAGTCGCGCTGGGCGTAGTCGGCCACCAGGCCGGGGCGGGACAGGATGGCGACATCGGGGCTGGTACCGGCCAGGTGCCGCGCCCGCAGGAACGCGTCGATGTCGTCACCCGCGCTGACCACCTCTACCGGCTCCGGGTACCCGCGCAGCACCGCGCGGAACTCGTCCAGTTCGCCGTCGCTCCACACCACCGCGACCTGGGTGGCCCGGCCCGACCTCGAACAGCCCGAGCCGGCCACGGCCGACACCCCGGCCACCCCGGCGGCGCGCAGCACCGCGCGCCGGCTCATCCCCGCAGCGCCACCGCCGCGCCGCGAACCCCCGCGCCACCGCGCCAGGTCACCACCGCGCCACCGCGCCAGGTCGCCACCGCGCCACCGCGCCAGGTCGCCACCGCGCCGCGGCGTCACGTCACCGCCTCCGGCCGCACCTGGAGCGGAATCCCGGACAGCACGCCGGGGTTCGCGGAGCAGACCAGTACCGCCACCCCGGGCGCGTCGCCCGGCGACACCAGCGGCACCAGGTCGCTCAGCCCTTCCGCGCCTGTCTCGACCGGCAGGTCCAGCATCAGCACCTCGGGCAGGCAGGCGGCCGCCCGCGCGAGCGCGACGCGCAGCCGCTGCGCCTCCGACAGGTGGTGCGGTCGCAGGTCGAGGGTGGCACGCAGCTCCAGCCGTTCGATCACCGTCTCCACCCAGTCCCGCGACACGTCGTGCACCAGCTCGCGGCGGCGCAGCCCGTACTCGATGTTGCGGCGCACGGTCAGCTGCGGCAGCAACGCGCCGCCGGCCGGCACGTACCCGATCTGCCGGCGCGCGGGCGGCAGGTCCGTGACGTCGCGGCCACCCACCCAGATCTGTCCGAACCTCGGTGTCGCCAGCCCGGCCACCACCCGGGCCACCGCCCGGCCGGTGCGCGCGGGGGTGACGACCGCGCCGAGCGTGGCGGGCGGCACGTGCACGCAGACGCGGACCGGACCCTGGGGCGCGGCGACGGTCAGCTGGTGCAGTCGTAGCGCTTCGATCACCTCCGGTAGCGCTCAAACGCTAACCATCCGTACATGTCCCCGCAACCCCAGTGCGGCCCGATCACCCGGCGCCACCGGGGCGTCCCCACCGCACCGCGGCGGACCGGTCACCCCGCCGGGGCCACCCAGTAGGTCTGTTTGTGCCCGCGCGCCTCCAGCTCGGCGGCGATCCCCTCCGCCTCCGCGCGGGAGCCCCGGCGGGCGACCACGAAGCGGTTGCCGTTGTCGTCCTGCCGCCAGACCACCCACGCGCCGTCCGGCTCCCCGGCCCCACCTACGCCACCCCCGCTGTCGACCGACATCGGTCAACTATCTCAGGTCACCCGGCGGCGGTGGGGCGATCCACTGTGGAGGAACGTACGCGGTGAGCCAGACCCCGTTCCCTGGCCACGATGCCGTGGCACGGCACGGCCGGCGGGGCCCCGGACCGATGACCGAGATGGCCGCGAGGGAAGTGGCGGCGGGCCGGCGAGCGGTCATGCGTCATGCCACCACACCGGCCGCCGCAGGTCGGGGCTGCCCCTCGATGATCGCGACATCCCTCACACTTGCTTCAATCAACTGTTGCTCGGTGCAAGAATTGCGCCATGGGGAGTCGTAGGGTGGTCGCGCCGTCGGACGCCGAGATCAAGGCATGCCAGACGGCGACGAGGGATCTGGTCGGAGTGGCGCTGCGCAGCCTGACCCTGCTGGACGGGAAGGTGTCGTTGCCGCAGTTCCGGATGCTCGTGGTGCTGCACGAGATCGGTTGGTGCCCGTCCTCCCGGGTGGCGCACGAACTCGGTCACGGCGCGTCGTCGGTCACCCGCATGGCGGACAGGCTGGAAGCGACCGGCCATGTCGTGCGGGGTCATGACCCGGCCAACCGCAGCATCGTCACGCTCGGCCTCACCGCGGCCGGCAAGCGCCTGGTCGATCAGGTGCTGGACTGGCGCCGGGCCGAGCTGACCCGGCTGCTCGGCCGCCTCGACCCGGACGAGCGCGCCACGCTGGCGTCCTCCATGCGCCGCCTGCACCAGGCGGTCGGCGAACAGTACGCCACCGACCTGCACGGGCCGGTGCCGCTGTGAGCGGGCGGACGGCCGGGTCGATGACCCGCCGCCCCGCCAAGCTCGGTGACTTCACGGTCAGCTCGCGGATGCTCCTCATCACCGCGTGCGCGCTGCTGCTCGGCGGTGCCGCGGCCCTGGCCGCCCTCGGCCTGCTGAAGCTCATCGGCCTGCTCACCAACCTGGTGTTCTACCAGCGGATCGACACCGCGATGACCGCGCCCGGGCAGCATCACCACCCGTGGTGGCTGGTGCTCGGCGCGCCGGTCGCCGGCGGCCTGATCGTCGGGCTGATGGCACGGTTCGGCTCGGAGAAGATCCGTGGCCACGGCATGCCCGAGGCGATCGAGGCCATCCTCACCAACGGCAGCAGGGTCGCGCCGCGGGTGGCCGTTCTCAAGCCGGTGTCCTCCGCGGTCAGCATCGGCACCGGTGGGCCGTTCGGCGCCGAGGGGCCGATCATCATGACCGGTGGGGCGATCGGTTCAGTGCTCGCCCAGGCGCTGCGGCTGACCGCCGACGAGCGCAAGACCCTGCTCGTCGCGGGCGCCGCCGGGGGCATGGCGGCGACGTTCAACTCCCCGCTGGCCGCGGTGCTGCTCGCCGTCGAACTGCTGCTGTTCGAGTGGCGGCCGCGCAGCCTGGTACCCGTCGCGGCGTGCGTGGCGACCGCGACCGTCGTACGCGGGTACCTGCTGGGCACCGCGCCGGTCTTCCCGGTACCGGTCGGCTCCGTCCACATCTCCGCGGCCGCGGACACGCTGTGCCTGGTCGCCGGCCTGACCGGCGGGCTGCTCGCGGTCGCGGCGACCTGGCTGGTGTACTTCGCCGAGGACGGGTTCGCCCGGTTGCCAGTGCACTGGATGTGGTGGCCCGCGATCGGTGGTCTGATCATCGGCGTCGGCGGCCTGATCGAACCGCGTGCCCTCGGCGTCGGGTACGACGTCATCGATCAGCTGCTCACCGGCGGAGCGGCGCTCTCCCTGGTGATCGGCATTCTCGTCGTGAAGACCGCGATCTGGTCGCTGTCCCTGGGGTCGGGCACGTCCGGCGGCGTGCTCGCGCCGGTGTTCATGATCGGCGCGGCGCTCGGCGCGCTGGAGGGGCACGTGTTCCCGCCGGTGTTCGCCGGCTTCTGGGCGATGATGGGGCTGGCCGCGGTCGTCGGCGGGGTGATGCGCTCCCCGCTGACCGGCATCGTGTTCACCCTCGAACTGACCCACGCGTGGGCCGCGGTCCTGCCGCTGATGATCACCGCCACCGCCGCGTACGCGCTGTCCACGCTGCTGCTCAAGCGGTCGATCCTGACCGAGAAGATCGCCCGACGCGGGATGCACCTGACCCGCGAGTACTCGGTCGATCCGCTGGAGTGCTTCTTCGTCAGCGAGGTGGTCCGGCCGGATCCCGCCGCGGCGTCGGCGCTGTGCGCCGGGCAGTCCGACGGGGCCTGCGGCAGTGCCGGCGGTACCGGCGTGGTCGTCCGCGCCGACGACACGCTGAGTACGGTCGCGTACCTGTTCGCCGAGCACGGCCTCACCCGGGCGCCGGTCGTCGACCAGGCCGGCGGCGGCCGGCCGATCGGCGTCATCACGGTGGCCGACCTGCTGCACGCCCGGCTGCACGACCTCACCGAGGAGCACTGGCGGGAACGCCACCTGCCCGCGCCACGCCAGCGGGGGCGCCGGTCGCACCGGCCATCGACACGGCACCCGTCCACGACAGGGCACCCACCATCGGCAGGGCACCGGCCGCCCACGGGTACCAGATCCACGCCGCCGGCAACGGAGCGGCGCGGCTGAGCGGACGCCCCGGCCACCCGGACGATGGCCGGGGCGTCCCGTTCCCTACTGCCAGCCCTGCAGGCCGGCGCTGTACGGGTAGAGCGGGTTCCCGTACGTGGTCGGCACCGGCTGGCCGGCGTCGATGTGCGCCCGGATGTCGGCGCGCTCGGCGTCGGTGGCGCCGAGGTCGTACGGCAGGTCCCAGTGCTCCACCGCGTCGGCGAGGTTGTCCCCGCCGCCGGGCTTGAGGATCTGGTCCATGCTGCGGGGCAGTTGCCAGGGCAGCTTGCCGCGCGGGGTGTAGTCGCCGAACAGCAGGCTGGCCGCCGCCGGCCCCAGCTGTTCACCGCCCCGGTAGGTGACCACGATCGCGTCCGCGAGCCCGTTCCAGTCGGAGATCACGTACGGGCGCGGCAGGACCAGGAGCACCACGACCGGGATCCCCTGATTCTTGAAGTTCTGGATGATGGACAGTTGGTCGGGCGGCAGGTACGGCTGGGTGTCCGTCCACTGTGTCGCGTGCGTGTACGAACCCTCGCCGACGGCCACCACCGCGAGCTTCGGTGACGGGCCGGTGTCCTGGTACACGTTGACCCCGGCGGTGGCCGCCCTGCTCTTGATGGCGTCGAAGATGTCCTGCGAGCCGTACTCGGAGTGGAAGTAACTGGTCCAGATGCAGCACGCGTTCGGGTCCGTGGCCCGCGGCCCGGCCACCACGATGTTGTCGCCCGCCTTGAGCCCCAGCGGCAGGATGCCGTTCGAGTTCTTCAGCAGCGTGATGGACTCCCGCTCGGCCTGGTCGGCCAGCGCGACGTACGACGGCTGGTGCCAGCGGTACGGGCCGTTCACGGGGTCGCCGTACGGGGTCTCGAACAGGCCCAGCTCGAACTTCAGCGTGAGGATCCGGCGCACCGCGTCGTCGATGCGGCTCGCCGGCACGCTGGAGATGAACGTGGCCAGCGAGAACCCGGCCGCGCCGGGGTCGGCGCCGCCCATCACGTCCGAGCCGGCGTTGGCCGCGTCGATCCACGGCTGGCCGGAGGGCAGCCAGTCGGTCGTGATGAGCCCGGTGTAGCCGAGGTTCTGGCGCAGGTACGCGAGGATCGGCGCACTGTCGCCGGCGCCCGGGCCACCCGGGTCGAGGTACGAACTGCCGGCGTAGCCGGGCATGATGTTCACCGCGCCGGCGTCCATCGCGGCCTTGAACGGGATCATGTGGTACTTGATGGTGACCGCGTCGTAGGTGATCCCGGCCTCGCCGCCGGCCCCCTCACCGGGCCAGTGCTTGACCGTCGCCAGCACCGAGTGCGGGTTCAGCTCCGGCCCGCCCTGCAGGCCGGCCACCAGCGCGCGCACCTGGGCCGCCGCGACGTCGGCGTTCTCGCCGTTGCCCTCCTGGATGCGCGGGTACAGCACCTTCGTGCCGATTTCGGCCAGCGGCCCGAGCACACCGCGCGTGCCGACCGCGGTCTCCTCGCGGCGCTGCATGTCGCCGAGCTTGTAGTCCAGCGCGTAGTCGCGCCCGGCGGCCAGCGCGCTCTGCGTCGGGTACGTGGTCTGGTACCCGTGGATGGTGTCGCCGGCCGAGATGAACGGGATGCCCAGCCGGGTCGCCGAGGAGGCCAGCAGGTAGTTGTTCAGGTCCTGCGGCTGGGCCGGCCCGAAGTGCCACCCGGCCTGCGGGTACACCTGGGCGTTGTAGAACATCTGGTACGCCTTCTCCTGCGCGGTCATCCGGCCGAGCAGGTCGTTGACCCGGGTCGCGATCGGCTGGTGCCAGTCCTCGTAGGGCTCGATGGTGCCGTCCTTGTTCGCGTCCCGCGCGCCGCCCACGACGGGTACCCCGTCGGCGACCGTGCTGACCGACGGCAGGTATTCGCTGAACGTCCGGATGTTCGACGTGGTGGTGGCGCCTGACCCGGACACCGATACGACGTACCACTTGTAGGTCCACCGGTCGGGCAGGTCCCAGGTCAGGGTGTAGCTGGTTCCGGTCGGCTCGGCCACCTTCGTGTACAGGTCGAGCAGGCGGCCGGGGGCGGTGAAGTCGTAGTCGGTGCGGCTGATGTTGATCCAGACCTGGTAGTGCGCGGCGCCGCCGACGGCCGCCCAGGACAGCGTCGGGCGCCGGGTGTTCGTGACCATCGCGCCGTCTGCCGGGGACGACAGGGCGAACTGCCCGGTGGTGGCCGGCGGGCGGGTCGGTCCGGACAGCAGCGGCGCGGTGGAGGTCGAGGTGTCGACGGTACCGTGCACCTCGAACTCCCACAGGGAGTAGCCGTAGCCGGTGGCCCGGGCGGTGCCGTACAGCCGAACGTACCGGCCGGTGCCGGTGATGCCGAGGCTCTCGATGCCGCCCCGGCCGGCGGTGGTGGAGTAGATGGTGTTCCAGGTGACGGCGTCGGCGGACACGTCGATGTGGTAGCCGGTGGCGTACGCCGCCTCCCAGTTCAGTACGACGCCGGTGATGGCCGCCGTACCGCCCAGGTCGACATATATCCACTGTGGATCGCTGGCCGCGCTCTCCCACCGGGTGGTGGTCCGGCCGTCCAGCGCCGCGGCGGGTGCGTTCGCGCCCACGTAGGAGGATGCCTTCACCGGCGTGTACCGGGAGATGACCGGGCCGGAGACGGTGCCGCCGCCTCCCCCGCCGGTGGTCGTCGTTCCGGTGGTGTAGACGGCGAACTCCCACAGCGAGTACCCGTACCCGGTGGCCCGCGCGGTACCGTACATCCGCACGTACCGACCGGTCCCGTTCACCGCCAGGGTCTGCACCCCACCGGTACCCGTGGCGGTCGAGTAGACCGGCGTCCACGCCGTACCGTCGGCCGACACCTGGATCTGGAACGCCGTCGCGTACGCCGTCTCCCAGTTCAGCGAGACCGAACACACCGTCACCGACCAGCCGAGGTCGACCTGCAACCACTGCGGGTCGCTGAACGCGCTGGACCACCGGGTGCCGGTGTTCCCGTCGACGGCCGCCGAGGCCGGGGTACTGGCCCCCTCGGACGAGGACGCGGTCGCCGGCCGGCCCTGTGCCGCGTTGGTGGTGCCGCATCCGGCCGGCGGGTCGGTGGAGCCGTAGACGGCGAACTCCCACAGCGAGTACCCGTACCCGGTGGCCCGCGCGGTACCGTACATCCGCACGTACCGACCGGTCCCGTTCACCGCCAGGGTCTGCACCCCACCGGTACCCGTGGCGGTCGAGTAGACCGGCGTCCACGCCGTACCGTCGGCCGACACCTGGATCTGGAACGCCGTCGCGTACGCCGTCTCCCAGTTCAGCGAGACCGAACACACCGTCACCGACCAGCCGAGGTCGACCTGCAACCACTGCGGGTCGCTGAACGCGCTGGACCACCGGGTGCCGGTGTTCCCGTCGACGGCCGCCGAGGCCGGGGTGCCGGCGTTCTCCGCGGACGAGGCCGTCGCCGGCTTGTTCTGGGACAGCAGCGTCGACGCGGCACCGGCGGGCCGCGCCGAGGCGATGACGGCGGCACCCATGGCGAGTGCCGCGGCGGCGACGACGGCGACCAGCGGTCTGCGTCGCCGGAGCGCGAGGCTGGGACGGAAGCTCATGCGCGTCTCCTGGATCCGGGGTGCCGGCCGCGGTGGCCGGGCCGGGCACGGGCAGTGCACCCGGCCGCGCGCCGCGCGGGACGACAGGCAACGAACGGTATCTATGGAGAGCGCGCTCTTTGCAGAGAGCCTGATTGATTAATCAACATATGTCAAGGCGTAAAAAAACGCCGGGCGGCCCCCTGCGAGGCACGCAACGTACACCAGGTGGGTGCCCGTCGCACCATCGGGACGGGCGATCGCAGCCGGGAAGGCACATCCCGCGGTCGCACAGGACCAGTGCCTGCCGAAGGGGACCGGTGAACAGTCTCCCCCGCCCGCTCACCCGTACCGCGCGATCGCCTCCGCGACGCGGGGTACGAACGAACGCCCGAACGGCGACCCGCCGTCGACCGCCAGCACGGCGAGGTACCCGGACAGCCGCCACAGTTCCCGCCGATCGGCGAAGCCCGGGTCGATCGGGGCGGCCTCGCGGTACCCGTCGAAGACACCGTCCGGTACCGGCCCGAACAGGTCGACGAACGCCAGGTCCACCTCGGGGTGGCCGAAGTACGGGGCCGGGTCGAGCAGCACCGGACCGCCCGGACCGGTCAGGATATTGTTCTGCTGCGCGTCGCCGTGCAGCAGTGACGGGCGCGGGTCCGCGCCGCACAGGTCGGGCAGCCGCGCGACGATCCGCTCCACCCCGCGGGTCAGCGCCTCCGGCAGGTGGCCGGCGTCGACCGCGTACCGCAGCAACGGCTCCAGGCGGCGCGCCGCGTAGAAGTCGGCCCACCGATCCCCCGGTCCCCGCGAGGGGTGCGCTCCCCGGGGCACTCGCGGGGCGTTCCCGCCACCACCGGCCGGCCCCGGCCGCGCCCGCCCGCCCGCGGGGCGGTTGTCTTGCGCGAGCGGGCCGAAGTAGTTGTCCGCGTCGGCGCCGAAGCGCTCACCGTGAATCCGGTGCAGGTGGGCCAGGGCGTGACCGATCGCCCGCCAGTCGGCGGCCGACCGCTGCTGCGGAGGGGTCTCGGGTACCGCCTCCAGCAGCAGCACGCAGCCGGCCGGGAGCGTGACCGTACCCGTGCCGACCGGTGCCGGAGTCGCCACGCCGGCCCGCCGCAGCAGGTCGAGGTCGCGCAGTTCGACCGCGCACCGCCGGGCCGCGTCCGCCCCGGTCTGCAGCTTGGCGAACACGGAGAACCGCCGGCCGTGCAGCACGCCACACGGGTGTGACGCGCGGTCGTCCAGATCGGTGAAGCCCGCGGCGGTCCAGGGCCGGCCGAGGTGGCCCGAGGCCACCCGCTCGATCTCCCGCACCACGGGCACGGCGAACAGGGCGTGGCCGCCTCCGGAACTCCCCCGCACTCCGGCATCCTACCGGCGGCACAGGACCGGGCCGGTGGCGCTTCGGCCGTCCCGGGCGCCGGGCGCGCCGACGCCAAGCCGAGCGCGCCGACGCCAAGCCGAGCGCGCCGACGCCGTTACCCGGACCGGGGATCGTCCCCCGGTCCGGGCGGCTGCGCTCGCAGACACGGCTTACCTGGGCGCCTCCGGCGCGTACCCCCCGACCAGGAAGGCCCTGGCCGTGGCGCCCAGCACCACCAGTGCCAGGACCTCCAGCCCCCACCGCCGCATGCCCGTCGGCACCCTCATGGATGTGTCTCCGATCGCCGGGCCCGCCCCCGTCGCGGGCCACGGCATTACTCTGCCCGCTCCAGCGACCGGCGGCATCCGGAAAAAGCCACGATCGGCCCCTGATGCACCAACTCAGGGGATCCCCCGAGAGTTCTGGACCGGTCAGAGCACCCGGGTGACGCCCTCGGCCTCGATCCGGGAATTCAGCCGGCCATGGTCGAGGTTCGCGCACAGCACGACCGAGGCACCCACCGACAGCGGTGCGAGCAGCCACTTCACCGGGTGCTCGTGCTCCGCCGCGTCCACCAGCAGCCGGTCGCCGGCCCGGAGACCCTGGATGTCGGCCAACTCCCGGGCCAGGCTCTCCCACTGGCCGAGCGTCGTACCGTCGAAGGTCGCCGGCGCCGTGCCCCGCGGCAGGTACGCCGGCGGGTCGTCGGAGTACCGGCCGACCTCGGCGATGTAGTCCCGGTACCCGTCCGGTACCTCGCGCATCGGCGCCCCGGCCGCGGCCAGGCCCAGGACGAACGAGTGATCGGCCGCGGGCACGTCCTCCAGCCAGTCGTCGAGCCGGTTCCAGGACACGAACGTGGCGTCCAGCGGCCCGTCCGCGTCCGCCCCGATCGGCGGCAGCCCGGCCGTCGCGGCCAGGCGGAACGACACCGCGACCCCGGCCGACCAGGCCCCGAGCAGCACCGCGGCGGTCTGCCAGTGCGGCGGCATCAGCATCGCCAGCCGGCTGCCGGCGCCCAGCCCGCAGCCCTCGCGCAGCAGGTTGGCGGTCCGCCCAGTCCACGAGCCGAGCGCGTGCGCCGGCAGGTCGACGCGCTCGCCGGTCGCGTCGTCGTGGTAGGTCAGCAGCGGGCGGCCGACGCCGGCGCGGTCGCCGGCGAGCAGCGCGGGCAGGTCAGCGGTGGCGTTCATCGGTGGACTCCCCGGGTGCGGACGATCCGCCCGACTCTACGCCCGGCCGTCCGGCCTCCGGGCCACACGCGGTAGCCGGCCGCGACCGCCGCCCGCCGCGTCACCGCGGTTCCACCGCACGACCGCGTCAGGAGATCCGTTCCCGGCCGCGCTTGGCCGCAACATTCTCTGACGGTTATATTACCGTCATGCCATCAACGTTCGAAGTGCTGGCGGAGCCGCGCCGCCGCCAGATCCTGGACGTGCTGCGCACCGGCGAGTGCTCGGTCAACGACCTGATCGCGGCGGTGCCGGTCAGCCAGCCGGGCATGTCGAAGCACCTCAAGGTGCTGCGGGAGGCCGGGCTCGTGCAGGTACGCCAGGATGCCCAGCGCCGCCTGTACCGGCTGTCCCCGGCGCCGCTGGCCGAGGTGCACGAGTGGCTGGAGCCGTACCGCGAGCTGTGGGCGCGGCGGCTCGCCGCGCCCGAACGCCACCCCGACGGGATGCCGGACTGACCCGCGCGGCCGCCCGCGCCAGCCGGGACGGGTGCCAGCCCGGGACGGGTGCCGGGCGGGACCGCGCCAGCCAGGGCGAGTGCCGGCCGGAACCGCGCCGGCCAGGACCGTGTCAGCCGTCGAGCAACTGGTGCGCGACGATGTAGCCGGAGCCGCCGCTCACCCCGTGGCCCGGCCAGGTGCCGGCACCCAACTGGTACAGCCCGTCGACGGGGGTACGGTGCCCGGGTTGGCCGGGCAGCGAGCGCAGCAGGTAGCTCTGCGCCAGGTCGCTCGCGCCGCCGTACGGGTCGCCCGGCCCGCAGTTCGGATTGAACCGGGCCAGGTCGTCCGGGGTGACGACCGCGTGCGCGAGGACCGCGTCCGGGATGTTGGGGATGTGCTGCCCGACGATGCCCAGTACCCGGTCGACCATCCGCGCCGTCACATCCGGCGTCCAGCCGCCGTCACCCGCGTCGATGACCCCGGCCGCGTCGCCGCCCGGATGGCATGGCAGCTCCAGCACCTGTATCCGCATGATGGCCGCACCGGCCGGAGCCCGACCCGGGTCCAGAGCCGTCGGGCAGTCCACGGTGAACGTCGGCTCGGCCGGCAGCAGCCCGGCCATGCCCTGCGCGACGGCCAGCGTGCAGCCGTCCAGTCCCGTGGTGAGGTGCGGCTGCCCGATCCGCGCGAAACGCGGATCCGGCCACCGCGGCGGCTCGCTCAACGCCAGCTGGATCTGCAGGCAGCCGCGCCCGTACCGGTACCCCGCCGCCTGCTCGCGCAGGGCCGGCGGCGCGTCGTCGCCGAGCAGCCGGAGGTACAGCTGGTCGGCGTTGGTCGAGGCGACCACGGCCTGCCGGGCGAGGTAGCGCTCACCGTCGGCGGTGAGCACCCCCACCGCGCGCCGCCCCTCGACCAGGATCCGGGTCACCTCGGTACCGGTGACGATCCGCCCGCCGTGGTCGGTGACCAGCCGCGCCAGGGCGGTCACCAGCGACTCGCTGCCGCCGGCCGGGATCGGCATCCCCGCGAGCAGGATGGCCTGCGCGATCAGCGTCGCCCAGACTCCGCTGCCCGGCTCGTCGGGCGTGCGACCGAGATGCATCACCCACGGCGCCAGCATCGCCCGCAGCACCGGAGAGCGGAACCGGGAGACGGTGGTACGCGCGGATTCGAAGACCGTCGCGGCGAACGGTGTCAGCCCCGGCCCGTCGCCGCGCAGCAGGCGCCCGATCGTCTCCACCGCTGCCGGCTCCGCCAGATCCTGCGCGAACAGGCCGAAGACGGCGGGCGCGTACGGCGCGAACGATTCCATCCACGCGGCGAACGCGGCGCCGTCGCCGGGCGCCAGCCGGTCGGCCTCGGCGAGCATCGCGTCCATGGACCGGGGGAACACCGCGGTGCGACCGTCTGGAAAGGACACTCCGGTCGGCGTGTCGGTGTTGAGGTACGCCAGGCCGCGCGCGGCCAGGTCCCCGCCCAGCTCCGCCCAGACCGGTCCGGCCAGCAGCAACGGGTGGGACGAGGAGTACACGTCGTGCCGGTACCCGGGTAGGGTCAGCTCCTCGGTGCGGACCAGCCCACCGGGGCGGTCGTTGCGCTCCAGTACGAGCACGTCGCGCCCGGCCCGGGCGAGGTACCCGGCGGCGACCAACGCGTTGTGACCGCTGCCGATGAGGATGACGTCGTGACCGTCCACTATGGATCGCCTCCAGTCCGTGGCGCCCGCGGGCGGGGGCCGGGGAGCCAACGATCGCAGACGGCGGCGCTGGGGGGCCAGACCCCGGCCCCCGGAGGATCAGGAACCTGACAGCCGCGATGGCGGCCGGGGCCGCGCCACGGGCACAGGCGGACGCGCCCGCGCGGAGGGGGCGGCACCGCGAGACGAGCGGGGAGGCGTCGCGCCGGCCGGGCCCGGCACCTCGCCGGTTCCGCCGGCGATGAGGCAGCATGGAGAGGTGACAGAGGAAGTCAGCGACCGGCTCGACGAGCTGGCGGGCCTGGTCGCCGGGGGCGGCGTCGTCGTGCTGAGCGGCGCGGGCCTGTCCACCGAGTCGGGCATCCCGGACTACCGGGGCCCGAACGGGACGATGAACCGCCGCAGCCCGATGACCTACCAGGCGTTCACCCGGGACGAGGCGGCGCGGCGGCGCTACTGGGCCCGCAGCCACATGGGGTGGCTCACCATGGCCGGGGCCGCCCCGAACGCCGGCCACCACGCGATCACCGAACTGGAGCGCCAGGGCCTGGCGACCGGCGTCATCACGCAGAACGTCGATGGTCTGCACCAGAGCGCCGGCGCGCGGGCGGTCATCGAGCTGCACGGCAGCCTGTACCGGGTGATCTGCCTCGGCTGCGGCGACTCGATGTCGCGGACCGAGCTGCACACCCGGCTCGGCCAGGCCAATCCCCGGTTCGAGGCGCGGGCGACCAGGATCAATCCGGACGGCGACGTCGACCTCGACGACGACCAGCTCGGCGGCTTCCACACGGTCAGCTGCCAGACGTGCAACGGCGGCATGCTCAAGCCCGACGTGGTGTTCTTCGGCGAGAACGTTCCGGCGCCCCGGGTCGCGGAGTGCTTCGCCCTGGTGGAGAGCGCGCGGCTGCTGCTGGTACTGGGCTCCTCGTTGACCGTCATGTCGGGTCGCCGGTTCGTGCTGCGCGCGGCGAAGCTCGGCGTCCCGGTGGCGATCGTGAACCGGGGGCGTACCCGGGGTGACGACTACGCGACGCTGACCGTGGACGCCGCGCTCGGCACCGTGCTGCCCGACCTGGCCCGCCGCGCCGCGCGCGCGACCGGCGCCCTGGCCGCCTCCTGACCGACGAGATACCCGGCTCCACCACGACCTTGATGCCGGTCCGCTTCTGCGCCGCGTCGAACACCACAATCGGCGCCCCGGCCGGCTACCTCCCGCCAGGACGCCTGATCGGCCGCCTCCGGCGTGACGGCGTCGTCGGCGCCCGGCGCGCAGGCGGCGCGCAGCCGGTGCTCCAGCGGCCCGACCGCGCGGGGCGCCGGCCGGGTGCCGCCCGCGAGCGAAGCGGGCGCACCCGCACTCCGCCGGCAATCGACACATCCAGGATTATTTCCGCTCTCCACGGGGTACGCGACGTGACCGTTTCCGCTGGGTACCGGGGAGGGGAACATGACCACGACGGATGTCCGACCGGCTCGGGCGGGCAAGCCACATCTGCGCCGGGACATCGGGATGGTGGGCCTGCTGTTCGCCGGCGTCGGTTCGATCATCGGATCCGGCTGGCTGTTCGGCGCCATGAACGCCGCCCAACTCGCCGGGCCGGCTGCCATCTTCTCCTGGCTGATCGCCGCGATCATGATCATGCTCATCGGGTTGACGTACGCCGAACTCGGCACGATGTTCCCGGTCTCCGGCGGCGTGGTACGGATGCCGCACTACGCCTTCGGCGGCCTGGCCAGCTACCTGATGGGGTGGATCACCTGGCTGTCGTGCGCCGTCGTCGCACCGATCGAGGTCGAGGGCGCGGTGCAGTACGCGACGAAGTACTTCCGGCTGACCACCGCGCACGCCCGCGGCGGCGAGACCGTCCACACGCTGACCCCTGCCGGCTTCGTCGTCTCGGTCGTCCTGCTCGCCCTGTTCTGCGTCGTCAACGTGGTCGGCGTCCGGTTCTTCGCCCGGCTCAACAACGTACTGGTGTGGTGGAAGCTGGCCATCATCGCGATCGTCGTGATCGCCTTCCTGGTCACCGCGTTCCACGGCGCCAACTTCACCAGTCACGGCTTCGCGCCGTCCGGCATGCACGGCGTGTTCACCGCCATCGCCACCGCCGGGATCACGTTCTCCTATCTCGGGTTCCGGCAGGGCATCGAACTGGCCGGCGAGACCACCGATCCCCGGCGCAACGTGCCGATCGCGGTCGTCGGCTCGGTACTGCTGACCGCCGTCATCTACATCGCGCTCCAGATCGCGTTCATCGGCGCCGTACCGGCTGGCACCCTGACCTCCTCCGGCAGCTGGTCGGCGCTGGCCTTCGCCAACGACTTCGGGCCGCTCGCCGCGATCGCGAGCATCCTCGGGCTGACCTGGCTCGCGGTCATGCTCTACATCGACGCCATCGTCTCCCCCGGCGACACCGGACTGGTCTACACCGCGGTCACCTCGCGGCTCGGCTACGCGATGGCCCGCAACGGCAACGCCCCCGACGGGGTGGCCCGGCTCAGCCGGACGGGCGTGCCGTGGGTGTCCACGGTCATCTCGTTCGTGGTCGGGCTGGTCATCTTCCTGCCGTTCCCGAGTTGGCAGCAGCTCGTCGGCCTGGTCACCGGCGCCACGGTGCTGTCGTTCGGTTCGGGTCCGCTGGTCTTCGCGGCCCTGCGCCGGGAACTGCCCGACCGGCCCCGGCCGTTCCGCCTGCCGGGCAAGGACATCATCCCGTTCCTCGGCTTCTACTCGTCCAACATGATCGTGTTCTGGGCCGGCTGGGACACGAACTGGAAACTGTTCGTCGCGATCCTCGTCGGGCTGGTCCTGCTGGCCGTGTCCGGCGCGACGGGCGCGCTGCGGGGTCGGCGGATGGACTGGCGGGCCGGCGCGTGGGCGCCGCTGTGGCTGGCCGGACTCGCGGTGATCAGCTACCTCAGCTCGTACGGCGGTACCGGCACGATCGGGCTGGGCTGGGGTTTCGTGGTGAACCTGCTGTGGGCCGCGGTCATCTACGCGCTGGCGCTCAAGCTGCGCCTGCCCGGACAGCGGGTGCGGGAGATCATCGAGCAGACGCCGCACGACGAGGTCGACGAGAACGACGGGGCCGGCGGGCCGGCCCGCCCGGCGGCACCCGCGTCAGCGTGACCCGTCCGGATCGATCGTGGACTGCCCCGCCAGGTGATCCGGATCGACTCCTCGTCCATGGTCGTCGCCAGGCTCACCGCGACCACCCGCTGCCCACGACCGCGTCCACCACGACCATCTCTGCCCACCATCATCGGCGGGACCGGCGTCGGCGGTGGGGCCACCCCGGCAGTGCCAGTTCCGGAAGGCTTCCGGTACACCGACCGGCGAAATCACGACCGGCACGGCCGGCCGTCAACCCTCGATGCCCGACCCGTGACCGTGCGTGACCGCCCCGGCCGGCCCTCGCAGGGCCTGATCGGGGCGGCGGTCAATCCGGCACCGGCGCGCAGCTGTCGCGCAGGACGAGCTGGGTGGCCAGTTCGATGCGCAGGCTCTCGATGGTCTCGCCGCGGGCCAGCCGCAGCACGGTACGCGCGGCCAGCGTGCCCATCTCGCTCAGCGGCTGGCGGACCGTCGTCAGCGGCGGCGAGGACCACCGCGCCTCGGGCAGGTCGTCGAAACCGACCACGCTCACGTCGTCCGGTACCCGCAGCCCGCGCTGGCGCACGGCCTCGTAGACGCCGAACGCCATCTGGTCGCTGGAGGCGAAGATGGCCGACGGCGGGTGCTCCAGATCCAGCAGCCGGCCGGCGCACGCGAAGCCGGACTCGTGGTAGAAGTCGCCCTGCTGGATCAGTTCATCCTCGGCGGCGATGCCGGCGGCCTCCAGGCCGGCCCGGTAGCCGTCCAGCCGGGTGCGGCTGCACAGCAGCTGGCGCGGGCCGGCGATGAAGCCGATGCGCCGGTGCCCGAGAGAGACCAGGTGCTCCGTCGCGGCCAGGCCGCCGGTCCAGTTCGCCGCGCCGACGGTGGGCACGTCGTGTGCCGGCACCCCGGCCGGGTCGATCACCACCGTCGGGATGTTGAGCCGGCGCAGCTCGGCGTGCAGCGGTGACTGCACGTCGGACGCCACGAGGATGACGCCGTCGGTGGCCCGGGCCTGAAGGTTGCGCATCCACTGGCGGGCGGACGCCGAACGCTGGTGGATCGCCGACACCACGGTGCCGATCAGCGCCCCGTGCGCGACGTCCTCGACACCGCGGATGATCTCCACCGCCCACGGGCTGTCCAGGTCGTTGAAGACCAGGTCGATCAGGCTGGCGGCTTCCCGCCGCGAGCTCGCCCGGCGGCGGTACCCGTACCTGCGCAGCAGTTCCTCGACCCGCTCGCGGGTAGCCGGCGAGACATCCGATCGGCCGTTGACCACCCTCGACACCGTGGGTACCGAAACTCCGGCCTCCCGGGCGATGCTGGTAATCGTGACCCGGGGCTCGTCCTCGACGGTCAACAGCGCTCCTCGCTCGTTTCCGGCTCGTCGGCTGATCCGGACACCCACGGCACCGGGCGCCCGGGCCGATCGTAACCGGCCGGCGAGCGGGGCGGACCAGCCCGTCCGCCCGGAATTGGTGCCGCGTCCAGCATCTGTCAGCTCCTCCGCGGGTCCCGGCCACCGGTCGGCGGGCCGCCCGCGATAGCCATCATTCCGGAACCCATATCGAAAGGCTACGGTCGACCGCCCGGAAACAGCCGGCCGGGGGGCCGATAACCTCCGACCGACCGGTGTCCCGACCGGTCTGTCGGATCGTGGTCCCGGGTGGGGTGCCTGCGGATCGTGCCCCGCATCGGTGTCTGTCGCGGACCGCACCGCCGGGCACTGACCGTCGAACCCGGACGAGCGCCGGCCGGGCCGGATCCCGTTACACCGCGTGGCGCGCGTGTTCGTCATCCGCGAAAATTCCGGCCGGGAAGTAATCAGATCAACTTCATGAGGTGCCTGGACGGCGGACAACCGCTACGGTTCCCGAGATGCGACACACTGCGACTCTGATCGCCGCGATCGTCATCGCCCCGCTGGCGTGGATCCTCATCGCTTTCGGCGAGGACCGCTCGGCCCAGGCATTCGCCAACGCGGCGAGTAACGGTGGCTTCCACACCGGAGATTTCGTACGGCCGTTGCTGTTTCTGGGCGCGGCCGGGATCCTGCTCGGCCTGATCGCCACGCTGCGTGTGTCCCCGCTCGGCGCCGCGTTCGCCGGAGCGGTGTACACGGCCAGCTACGTCCTGCTGTTGGTGACGCCGAAGCGGGTGGTGAACCTGCTCCCCCACCACCTGTCCGTCGCGGGCCGCCAGGCCGACCTCAGCACTCCGCTGCGCACCGGTACCGCGCTGCTGCTGGGCGCGGCGATGCTGGTCGCGGTCGTCAGCGCCGCCCGTTGGCGCCGGTGGCCGGCGCGTGCGGAGGCAGCGGCGGTGCCCCCGTCGGTGGACCCGCTCGCGACATCGGACAATGCCCGCCCGGTCGGCGTCGACGGCCTACCCGACGCCGTCGCCAAGGACTCGTTCTCCGGATTCGGCGACTCCCCCGGAGCCTCGGGGTTCGGCGGCTCCGGGTACGACGAGAACCGGTACGGCGACCTGACCCGATCCGGTGCCGCGGATTCCACCACCCGGTGGGGCGACTCGCTGGGCGGCCAGTCGGGCGAGAGGACCCGGCTCTGACTGACCGCAGCCATCGCGGCACGCGCGGTGCGCGCGCCCGGGGCACCGCGAGCCGCGCCCTGTGCGAGCGCCATCGACGACCGTCGCCGCCGGACGGCACCGTGGGCCGTGTAGCGTGTGCTGGTCTGGTCGGGGGCCACGGGCGGTGGGAGTCGGCAGGATCGGTACCTTGGATGACGGCAGTCTCGCCGGCGACCTGGACAGGGCCATCGGTGGCGACGAAGCGGCGTTCGCCCGGTTGTGGCGGTCACTGCAACCCGCGCTGCTGCGTTATCTGCGGGTGGTGGTGGGCGACGCGGCCGAGGATGTCGCGTCGGACACCTGGCTTCAGGCGTCCCGGGACCTGCACCGGTTCGACGGGACGCCGGCCGCGTTCCGGGTGTGGTTGTTCCGCATCGCGCGCCACCGGGGACTCGACGAACGCCGTCGCGCCGCCCGCCGGCGGGAGGGTCCGCACGAGCCCGCCGACCGGGACATTGCCGGTGGCCAGGTGCGCGACGTCGCGTACGACGTGCTGGAGAACTCGGACACCGACTGGGCGCTCGGGCTCATCGCCACGCTGCCCCCGGACCAGGCCGAGGCCGTGATGCTGCGGGTGGTCGCCGGCCTCGACGTCGCCCAGACCGCGCAGGTGCTCGGCAAGCGGCCCGGTGCCGTGCGGGTAGCCGCGATGCGGGGGCTCCGCCGTCTGGCCGCCGACCCGGGGGTGCGGGCGCGCGCCGCCACGCACCGGTACCAGCGGGCGCCGCGTACCGCCATCGAACCGGCGCACCAGCCGGAAGGGGTGTAACGCAACATCGACGTCCGGCGCTGTTTCTGACGCGACGCGTACCCGCGAGCATGCGCGCCGAGGATCAGGACGGAGTACCCATGGACAGCTCATCGTCTGCGCCGCGCAACTCGCGCGGCCGGTTGCGTGCCGGCCTCGACGACCGGCAGCGGCCCTCGTGGCCCGCCAACGGCACGGCCAGGTACCGGGCGACGGACTCGGTCTGCCTCGCAGTCGGCGACCTGCACCTGTGGTCCCTGCTCACGGTCCACCACGCGCTGAACCGCACCGGGGTGGTCGCGACGCTCCGGATGCTCAACGTCCGCAAGGTGCACCGCGCGGTGTCCGCCTGCCGGTACTTCGAGCTGACCGCGCTGGGTGAGCTGCTGTCGCTGATGCCGGAGGCGGCCGTGTCTCCTCAGTTCGCCGAGGCCTTCGACGCCGAGTACCGGCAGCGGTTCTCCGACGGCAGCGCACTGATCCGCGCCGCCGAGTGGAAGCTGGCCACGGCTCCGGAGGACTTCACGGTCACCGGGGTGTGAGCGCCGGCCGGCCCGGCCGGTCAGCGGGGCGACGCCCCGGTGTCGGTACCGGCCGCGAACCGGTAGCGCTCCCGGGCCGCGGTCAGCAGCGACTCGGCCTCGTCGCGGTCGCGCCACCCGGCGACCTCGGTGTGCTTGCCGGGTTCGAGGTCCTTGTACACCTTGAAGAAGTGACCGATCTCGGCGAGCAGGTGGGACGCGAGGTCGGACACGGCGTTCGTGCCCTGCCAGCGCGGATCGTCCGCCGGCACGCAGAGCACCTTCGAGTCCGGCCCGTCCTCGTCCTCCATCCAGAACACGCCGATCGGGCGCACCTTGATGCCGCAGCCCGGGAACGTGGGCTCCTCCAGCAGGACGATCGCGTCGAGCGGGTCGCCGTCCTCGCCGGCGGTCTCGACCAGGTACCCGTAGTCGGTGGGGAACGTGGTCGCCGTGAACAATGTGCGGTCCAGGGTGATCCGCCCGGATTCGTGGTCCATCTCGTACTTGTTGCGCGAGCCGGCCGGAATCTCGACCACCATGTCGGCCTCCATGAGGCACCCCCCACCCGTGACGTTGACTGCCCCTGCTGGTACCCGCCAGGTGGCCGGGTACCCGCGCGGACGTCCGGTCAATGCGCGCGGGCGAGTGGCGGAGGCGCAGCGGCGGAGGCGCAGTGGCGGAGGCGCAGTGGCGGAGGCGCAGTGGCGGAGGCGCGCGGCCATGCCGCGCCGGGCGCCCGCTCGCGCGGCGCGCCCGGTCACCCGGCGCGGGTGACCGGCTCACCGGAACGACGGGGACACGGCCCCGGAGCGCACCCCGGCGAAGATCCGGTGAGGTACCATGCCCGTGGCGGTGGGGCCCGCCGCTCCGGACCGACCCGGAAGACCGGACCGACCCGGAAGGCCGGACAGCGCCGGGAAACCGCAGAGCATCGGGGAAACCGCGTCAAATGCCAACGGTCCAACCAGACAAGGCCTGAACTGGTAGAAGGACGGCATGACGGACGACGCGCTCGCTAATCGGCTCGAATCACCCACCGACCCGGACATCGACCTGCACGTGTCCAACCAGCGCGCCGAACTCGGCCGCGCCCCGTGGTCGGTGCTCGGCGCGATCTCGCTCGGCGGCGCCACCGGCGCGCTGGCGCGGTACGGGATCGGCTACGCGTTGCCGGCCTCGCCGACCGGGTTCCCGTGGGCGACGTTCGGGATCAACGTCGTCGGCTGCCTGCTCATCGGGATCCTCATGGTGCTCATCGGCGGGCGGTGGGCCGGCCGGCCGCTCCTCCGGCCGCTCCTCGGGGTCGGTGTGCTCGGCGGGTTCACCACGTTCTCCACGTACGTGGTGGACATCCAGCGCCTGACCCAGGGCGGTGCCGCCGGTACGGCACTGGCGTACCTGGTGGCCACGGTCGTGGCCGCGCTCGCCGCGGTGTACCTGGGAACTGCGCTCGGCCGCCGTGCGGCCGGCGCACGGGACACCGCCGGCGCACGGGACGCGGCCGGCACCCGGAACACCGCCGCCGCACGGGACGCGGCCGGCACCCGGAACACCGCCGCCGCACGGGACGCGGCCGGCACCCGGAACACCGCCGCCGCACGGGACACCGCCGCCGCGCGAAACATGGAGGGTCGATGAGCGCGCTGCTCGTGGTGATCGGCGCGATGATCGGCGCGCCGCTGCGGTACCTGACGGACCGCACCGTCCAGGCGCGGCACGACTCGGCGTTCCCGTGGGGGACGTTCGCCGTCAACGTGGCGGGGTCGTTCATCCTGGGGCTGCTGTTCGCCGCCGGCCAGGCCCACGGCCTCTCGTCGAGGGTGATGACGCTCGCCGGCACCGGGTTCTGCGGCGCGCTGACCACCTACTCGACGTTCGGGTACGAGACGGTGCGGCTCCTGGAGCAGCGGACCCGGTTCTACGCGGCGGCGAACGTGGTCGCGAGCATCGTCGCCGGGCTGGGCGCGGCGTTCTGCGGCGCGATGGTCGCCCACGCGATCTGGCACTGATCGCCGCCCGCCTGGCGCCGACCGCGTCGGCGATCGGAGCGGATGACCACCGTGTGCGGGCCGGGACGTGCCGGCCAACGGCCGTTGAAGGCTCGCAGAACGCTGCCCGCTACCCCGGGGCCGGCCGGGCGGCCGGTGGCAGCTACAGGTGATCCGGAAGATCCGGATGCTGGTGGAGTTCTGGGACCGGGTGCCTGAATACCGCTCCGCCGGCCGGGTTCAGCACGACGCCACCCGGACACGCCACGTTGCCAGCCGGGCAGGGCACGGCGTTGCTCTGGCGCGCCGCTTCTCGTGCCTTGTGCGCGCGAGGCATTCTTCAAGGTATGAGCCGTCCCGCATCCTATGGCCGGCGCCCCGCGCCGACCCGGTACCTTCGCCACCGCGCGCCGCCGTCGATCCAGACGGCCGCCCTCTTCCAGTACCTGGGCGCCCTACTCACCCTCGCGGCGGCCGCCGCGGTCGAGACGATCGCCCGGGGCAGGCCGCACTACACGGCGCTGGACCGGGTACCCGACTCGGTGCGCCGGAATCTGGACATGGGCGGCCCGGTGATCGCCGTCGCGCTGGCCGTGCTCGGGCTGTGCTGGTTGCTGGTCGCGCGCAAGCTCCAGCGCGGGCGCCCGTGGGCCCGGCACACCGTGATGGTGCTCAGCCTGCTAGGCGTCGCCACGGCGGTCTACCTCGCCGGGCTGCGGCACGATCCGCGGATGCTGGCCGGGCTGGCCCTGCCGGCGCTGTGCGCGATGCTGCTCAGCACGGACGCCGCCCGCTCCTGGTGCCGCACCGACGGCGCGTGAGACGGCCGCGCCAACCACCGCCCGGCAGCTACGGCCCACCGGCCCCGGCCACCGCCCGCCCGGTCGAAGATCCATCGCCTGGGCCGCCGGCCGTCACGCTCCACGGACCGGCGCGGTCTCGATGGCGTTCAGGAACGCGTCGGCCAGCACAGCGTGGCCGGACAGGTTCGGGTGGATGCGATCCCCGGCCCAGTCACCCGGCCGTGACGACGCCAGCACCCGGTCGAAAGCCTCCTGGCTGGCCACGTGCACGGCGTCGAACTGGACCGCGAGCGAGGCGACCACCGTGCAGTACCGGTCGGTCTCGGCGCGCTGCGGCTCCTCGCGGTCCGGCTCGATGAGGTACGGATCGGCGAGGATCAGCCGGCAGCCGGTCGCCTCCACCGCCCGGGCCAGCAGGGCGCGAAGGGTGCTCTCGTACTCGTCGATCGGCACCGCCTGGTCCGGCTGGTCCTTGAAGGCGCGCCAGATGTCGTTGATCCCGATCATCACGGACAGCCAGTCCGGCCGCGCCTCGACGACGTCCTGCTCCCACCGGGCAGACAGATCCCGCACGGTGTTCCCGCCGATGCCCCGGTTGATCCAGGTGAGGTGCGTGTCCGGCCGTCGGGCGGTGACGAACGCGCGCACCAGGCTCACGTACCCGTTGCCGTACGGCGCGTACAGGTCCCTGCGCCCACAGTCGGTGATGCTGTCCCCGATGAACACGACGCGCTGACTGTCCTGAAAGAGCATGGTTGCCTCCGCGGTCATCGGGAGCCCGGGGTGGAGAGCGTCACGCGAGCATCCACGAAACGGGGCCGGTAGATGGACACGTCCCTGTACAGGTCGTTGCTGTCGAAGCTGTTGACGTTGTAGGAGATCACAAGCCGGTCGCCGTCGCTGTACTCGGGGTGGACGTGCGGGTTGTACGTGTAGACGTTGGCGTTGCGGTAACTTCCCGACGCGCCGGTCTCCGGCGTCGTGTAGAGCAGCGTCTTGCCGGTGAACGGGCCGGTCGGTGAGTCCGCCAGGTACCCCACGATCTTCGCGCTCAGCAACTCCGTGGTGTCCTGGGTGACCAGCAGGTACCGGCCGTGCCACGGGATGACGCTGTGCTCGTTGGCCACCCCGTCCATGACCCGCACCGAATCGCTCTCCGCCGTGGACCATCCGGTGCCGGTCCAGTACTGCCAGGTCGCCAGCGGATCCCGGCCCGGCACCCGGACGATGTGCAGGTACTTCGTGGCGCCGAGGTCCTCGACGCCATAGATGTAGAGAAACCGGCCGACCGGTTGCAGCCATGCCGACCAGGTGATCCCCGCGCTCGACGGCAGCGGCCGGATCGGACCCGGGCGGTCGAGCCGATCGGTCGGCGTGCTGGCCAGCGCGGTGCCCATCCAGGCGAAGTCGAACGCGCCGGCGCCGGTGCGCCCGAACTCGATGAGGATCTGGTGCAGCACGCCGCCGACGACCAGGCCGGCTCCCATCCAGTACCAGTGGTCCGGGTTGGCCGGCGCGTACAGTGCGGCCGGCGCGGCGGCGGTACCGCCGTACAGGGAGTCGAACCGGTCGCCGGTCCGCACCACGGCCGAGTTGTTGATGAACGGCGCGGTGAGCGGCCGGCTTCCGTCCGGATTGACCGGCCCGAGGAACGTGTCGGAGAAGATGAACAGCTCGCGCCCGCCGGGCAGCTTCGCGGTGTAGGTGCTGTCGGCTCCGGTCCAGCCGGTGCCGCTGGCGCTGTACGCGTCGAGCGTGTCGGTCAGCCGGGTGTCCGGCGTGACGGACAGCACGCGCAGCGTGGGCACGTCGACCGGGACGTCCACCGGGCGGCCCGCGGCGCCGGCGGCCGCGGGTCGCGCGCCGAGCAGGCCGAGCGCGCCGGCACCGGCCAGGCCGGCGGCCCCGCGCAA
>JBDZVD010000221.1:0-5432 GCA_040255525.1 Micromonosporaceae bacterium
CGTCAGCGTCGAGATCCCCAAGCGGCGGCTGACCGTGTTCACCGGTGTCTCCGGCTCGGGCAAGAGCTCGCTGGTGTTCGGCACGATCGCCGCGGAGTCGCAGCGGCTGATCAACGAGACCTACAGCGCCTTCGTGCAGGGCTTCATGCCGGCGCTGGCCCGGCCCGAGGTCGACGCACTGGAAGGCCTGACGACCGCGATCATCGTCGACCAGGAGCGGATGGGCGCCAACGCTCGCTCCACGGTCGGCACCGCCACCGACGCCAACGCGATGCTGCGGGTACTGTTCAGCCGGCTCGGCAAGCCGCACATCGGCTCGTCCAAGGCGTTCTCCTTCAACGTTCCCTCGATCAGTGGAGCGGGCGCGGTCACCCTGGAGCGCGCCGGACAGACCGTGAAGGAACGTCGAAGCTTCAGCATCACCGGCGGCATGTGTCCTCGCTGCGAGGGCATGGGCAAGGTGACCGACTTCGACCTTTCCGCGCTGTACGATGACAGCAAGTCGCTGAACGAGGGTGCCCTCACGATCCCCGGCTACAGCGTCGACGGCTGGTATGGCCGCATCTTCAGCGGCTGCGGCTTCTTCGACCCGGACAAGCCGATCCGCGCGTTCACCAAGAAAGAACTCCGCGACCTGCTCTACAAGGAGCCGACCAAGATCAAGGTCGACAACATCAACCTGACGTACGAGGGGCTGATCCCGAGGATCCAGAAGTCGTTCCTGTCCAAGGATGTCGACGCGCTGCAACCGCACATCCGCGCGTTTGTGAAGCGGGCGGTCACCTTCACTGCCTGTCCCGACTGCGGCGGCACCCGGCTCAGCGAGGCGGCCCGGTCGTCGAAGATCAAGGGGATCAACATCGCCGATGCCTGCGCGATGCAGATCAGCGACCTCGCCGAATGGGTCCGCGGCCTGGACGAGCCGCCGGTGGCGCCGCTGCTGACGGCGCTGGGGGAGATCCTCGGCTCGTTCGTGGAGATCGGGCTCGGCTACCTCTCGCTCGACCGCCCGTCCGGCACGCTCTCGGGCGGCGAGGCGCAGCGCACCAAGATGATCCGCCACCTCGGCTCCTCGCTGACCGACGTCACCTACGTCTTCGACGAGCCGACGATCGGGCTGCACCCCCACGACATCCAGCGGATGAACGACCTGCTGCTGCGGCTGCGGGACAAGGGCAACACGGTGCTCGTCGTGGAGCACAAGCCGGAGGCAATCGCGATCGCCGACCACGTCGTCGACCTCGGCCCCGGCGCCGGTACCGCCGGCGGCGAGGTGGTGTTCGAGGGTACCGTCGACGGGCTGCGGACCAGCGACACCCTCACCGGCCGCCATCTCGACGACCGGGCCGCCCTCAAGGAGACGGTGCGGACGCCCACCGGCACGCTGGAGATCCGCGGCGCGACGACAAACAACCTGCGGAACGTCGAGGTCGACATCCCGCTCGGCGTGCTGGTGGTGGTGACCGGCGTAGCCGGGTCGGGCAAGAGCTCGCTGATCCACGGCTCGGTGTCGGGCCGGGACGGGGTGGTGGCGATCGACCAGGGTGCGATCCGCGGCTCGCGGCGGAGCAACCCGGCGACCTACACCGGCCTGCTCGACCCGATCCGCAAGGCGTTCGCCAAGGCCAACGGCGTGAAGCCGGCGCTGTTCAGCGCCAACTCCGAGGGTGCCTGCCCCACCTGCAACGGCGCCGGGGTGATCTACACCGACCTGGCGATGATGGCCGGGGTCGCCACCACCTGTGAGGAGTGCGAGGGGAAGCGGTTCCAGGCATCGGTGCTGGACTACCGCCTCGGCGGCCGCGACATCAGCGAGGTGCTCGCGATGCCAGTGGCCGAGGCCAGGGAGTTCTTCGGCGCCGGCGGGGCGCGCACGCCGGCCGCGCACGCCATCCTCGACCGGCTCGCCGACGTTGGGCTCGGCTACCTCAGCCTCGGTCAGCCGCTCACGACGCTGTCCGGCGGCGAACGGCAGCGGCTCAAGCTGGCCACCCACATGGCCGAAAAGGGCGGGGTCTACGTGCTCGACGAGCCGACCACCGGCCTGCACCTCGCCGACGTCGAGCAGCTGCTCGGCCTGCTCGACCGGCTGGTCGATTCCGGCAAGTCGGTCATCGTCATCGAGCACCACCAGGCGGTCATGGCACACGCCGACTGGATCATCGACCTCGGCCCCGGCGCCGGCCACGACGGCGGCCGGATCGTCTTCGAGGGCACACCCGCCGACCTCGTCGCCGCCCGTTCCACCCTCACCGGCGAGCACCTCGCGGCCTACGTCGGCACCTGACCGAGGCCCTCGCTGACACCGTGAATAGAGATCCCTCTGGGGTGGCGGTACCGTCGTACGCGGCGCGCTGCCGGTTCGCGAGGAGGTTGTCCATCCACAGCGGACGATGAGGCAAAAGGATTATCCACTACTCTCCATTTCCAATTTATACCGTACAGGGGGGCTTGCGGCAAGTCCCGGGTCGTGCTTTATAATCGCCAGCCGAAGCCAAAAGCTACGGAAATGGGAGTCGTGAAATGCGTGAGTTGTTGTCAACGTATGACTCGCGCGGCGTCGAACCGCTGGCGGCGCTCGCGGTGCGGTTGCGGGAACTCGGCGCGGAGGCGCGGGTGTGCGCGCCTCCGGACTGCGCGGAACGGCCGGCCGAGCTCGGCGTGCCGCTGGTACCGATCTCTCGCGGACGTGAGGTGACGGGGTTCGCGCAGGACGACACCAGCGTCGACGTGGAGGTGTCCGGCGGACCGTCGCCGCGGGCGGAATACCTCGTCGGGGGCGATGGCGGACGCAGCCTGATCCGGAAGGCCGCCGGCATCGCGTTCCCTGGGTGAGTTCCGACAACCAGCCACCTGATCGCCGAGGTCGAGCTGGCCGAGAAGCCGGAATGGGGCCTACGCCGCGATGCCCTCGGGATCCATTCCTTGAGCAGGATGGGGGGCCGGTGAGGCGCTGCGACATTCTTTAGAGAACGCACAAGGGAGGGAGCAGATGGGCTGCTACGTGTTGGGTTTCCAGGAGATCGACCAGACGCAGGTCACGGTCGTTGGCGGCAAGGGCGCGCACCTGGGGGAGCTTTCGCGGATCGAAGGCATCCGCGTGCCGCCTGGCTTTTGCGTGACGACGGATGCCTTCCAGCGGATCATGGCGGAAGCGCCGTCGCTCGACGATCGGCTCGATCGGCTGTCGCGCCTGAAGCCAGACGACCGGGAGGCGATCCGCGCGCTCAGCACGGAGATCCGCCGGACCCTCGAAGGGATCGCTATCCCCGACGATCTGGCGGCGGCGATTACCCGCCCGCTCGCCCGGCTCGGCGAGCAATCCGCCTACGCCGTCCGATCCAGTGCGACGGCGGAGGACTTGCCGACGGCCTCCTTCGCGGGCCAGCAGGACACGTACCTGAACGTCGTGGGGCCGGCGGCGATCCTCCAGCACGTCAGCCGGTGTTGGGCCTCGCTCTTCACCGAGCGGGCCGTGACCTACCGCCTGCGGAACGGCTTCGACCAGCGGAAGGTCCGCATGGCCGTGGTCGTGCAGCAGATGGTCTTCCCGCGGGCGAGCGGCATCCTGTTCACCGCCGACCCCATCACGGGCAACCGGAAGGTCGCCTCCGTGGAGGCCAGCTTCGGCCTCGGCGAGGCCCTGGTCTCTGGCGTGGTGAACCCGGACGTCTACAAGGTGCGGGACGGCGAAGTCGTCGCCAGGACGGTTGGCACCAAGCAGCGTGCCATCCACGCCTCGCCGACAGGCGGGACGCGGGAACAGGCCATCGAGCCGGAGCGGCAGCAGCAGCCGGCGCTGACGGATGCGCAGGTCGTGCGGCTCGTGCAGCTGGGCCTGCGGATCGAAGCGCACTTCGGCCGCCCCCAGGACATTGAGTGGTGCCTGGTCGACGACGGCTTCCAGATCGTCCAGAGCCGCCCGATCACCACGCTGTTCCCCATCCCCGCGGCCGGCGACGGCGAGAACCACGTCTACCTGTCCGTGGGCCATCAGCAGATGATGACCGACCCCATCAGGCCGCTGGGGCTCTCCTTCTGGCAGATGACGACCCCGCGGCCCATGGCCGAGGCCGGCGGGAGGCTGTTCGTGGACGTCACGCAGGGCCTGGCTTCGCCGGCAAGCCGCGCCGGCCTGCTGGCGATGCTGGGGAAATCCGATCCGCTAATCCGGGACGCACTGCAGACCATCCTCGACCGCGGCGACTTCGTTCCGTCGCTCCCGGACCAGGCTCCCAGCGAGGCGCCGCCCGCTAGCGCCCCAGCCCCGATCGAGCCCGATCCGGCCATCGTCGCCGAGCTGATCGGGCGTAGCCAGGCCTCCATCGCCGCCCTGAAGCGCGACATCCTCACGAAGTCCGGATCGGCGCTGCTCGACTTCATCCTGGCGGACATCCAGGAGCTGAGGCGGATCTTGTTCGATCCGCAAAGCCACCGGGTGTTCATGTCGGCGATGGAAGCCACCTGGTGGCTCAACGACCACCTGCAGGAGTGGTTGGGGGAGAAGAACGTGGCCGACACGCTCACCCAGTCCGTCCCCCACAACGTCACGTCGGAGATGGGGCTGGCGCTGCTGGATGTCGCGGACGTGATCCGCCCGCATCCG
The DNA here is from genome assembly GCA_040255525.1 of Micromonosporaceae bacterium. Classification (GTDB taxonomy): domain Bacteria; phylum Actinomycetota; class Actinomycetes; order Mycobacteriales; family Micromonosporaceae; genus Rugosimonospora. The sequence goes on from JBDZVD010000221.1 coordinate 4,607, forward strand.
GAGGTGGTGGCGTTCCTGGAACATGTGGAGGACGAGGGCTTCCTGGACGAGCTGCCCACACTTGCGGGCGGGCGGGAAGCGCGAGACGCCATCCGGGCCTACCTCGACACGTACGGCATGCGCTGCGTCGGCGAGATCGACATCACGAGACCGCGTTGGAGCGAACGTCCCACCACGCTCGTGCCCATCATCCTCGGCCACATCAAGAACTTCGAGCCGGGCGCCGGCAAGCGGCGCTTCGAGCAAGGGCAGCAGGAGGCCTGGACGAAGGAACAGGAGCTGCTGGAGCGCTTGCGAGCCTTGCCGGACGGGGAGCGGAAGGCCGAAGAGGCCAAGCGGATGATCGACCGGGTCCGGACCTTCATCGGGTACCGGGAGTATCCGAAGTACGGCATGGTCAGCCGCTACTGGGTCTACAAGCAGGCCCTGTTGGAGGAAGCCGAGCGCCTGGTGCAGGCCCACGTGCTGCGGGAGAAGGAAGACATCTTCTACCTCAGGTTCCAGGAGCTCCAGGCGGTCGTGGGCACGAACCAGGTGGATGACCAGCTCATCCGCCAGCGCAAGGAGGCGTTCACGTCGTATCAAGCGCTCACGCCGCCACGGGTGCTCACGTCGGATGGCGAGGTCATCGCCGGGGCGTACCGACGCGACGATTTGCCGGCCAGCGCGCTGGTCGGCCTACCGGTTTCCGCCGGGACCATCGAGGGGCGGGCCCGCGTCGTCCTGGACATGGCGGAGGCCGATCTCGAAGTGGGCGACATCCTGGTCACGGCCTACACGGACCCCAGCTGGACGCCCCTGTTCGTCGCGATCAAGGGCCTGGTGA
>JBDZVD010000088.1:0-29182 GCA_040255525.1 Micromonosporaceae bacterium
CATCAGCACGAACAGGAACAGCATCATGATGGCGCCGGTGTAGACGATGATCTGCACCATGCCGATGAACGGCCCGGCCTGCAGCACGTAGAACACGCCCAGCGACAGCATGGTCAGCACCAGGAACAGCGCCGAGTGCACCGCGTTGCGTGCCCACACCATGCCGATCGCGCCGAGGAGCGCCAGCGGCCCGAAGATCCAGAAGAAGACCTTCTCACCGGTACCCATCTGGCCCGCCGCGGCGGCCAGAATCACATGGCTCATGCGCCTGCCTCACTGCTCTTGGCGGACACGCGCTCACCGGCCGCATGAGGCACACGGACCCTGCGACCCTGCTCCCTGATCCTCACGGGAGGAGCGGCTACGCCGCGCTCACCTGTCTGTCGCTCACTCATGCGGCACCCCTGCTGAGTGGTTCCCCGGGTTGCGACGCGTCCGCTCCCCCGGCACGCTCGGCACCGGCCGAGGTCCCCGGGTTCGTCAGGGCGCCGAGGTAGTAGTCCTTTTCGGAGTCACCCAGCCGCATCGGGTGCGGTGGCTGCTCCATGCCGGGCAGCAGCGGCGCGAGCAGCTGCTCCTTGGTGAAGATCAGGTCCTGCCGGTTGTCCCGGGCCAGCTCGTACTCGTTGCTCATGGTCAGCGATCGGGTCGGGCAGGCCTCGATGCACAGCCCGCAGAAGATGCAGCGGGCGTAGTTGATCTGGTAGGTCTTGGCGTACCGCTCACCGGGCGAGAACCGCTGGTCCTCGGTGTTGTCGCCACCCTCCACGTAGATCGCGTCGGCCGGGCAGGCCCAGGCGCACAGCTCGCAGCCGATGCACTTCTCCAGCCCGTCCGGGTGGCGGTTGAGGATGTGCCGGCCGTGGTAGCGCGGCGCCGGCGTCGGCGGCTTGAACGGGTACTCCGTGGTGACGACCTTGCGGAACATGTGCGCGAAGGTCACCCCGAAGCCCTTGAACGAGCCGGTGAAGGTACCCACCTCAGTTCTCCTTCTCGTCTGTCCCGCCGCTACCGACGGTCGCCGGTTCGCGCTGCCCGGTCAGCCGCTGCAGCCGGGGGCTCGGCGGAACCTGCAGGTCCATCGGCGGCAGCGGGAAGCTGCCCTCCGGCCGCTGCGCGAGCTGCTCGTCCAGCTCATCGGGGGACGGCGCGTCCGGACCCTTCTTCTCCGGCCACAGGAACACCGCGATCAGCGCGACCACGACGACGCCGCCGATCACGTACCAGCGGGTGCTGCCGTGGGGAGTGCGCTGGGTCGTCTTGATCCCGGCCAGGATCAGGATCCAGACCAGGTTCGCCGGCAGCAGGACCTTCCAGCCCAGCCGCATGAACTGGTCGTAGCGCAGCCGGGGCAGCGTGGCCCGCAGCCAGATGAAGCCGAACAGGAAGATCAGCACCTTGCCGAGGAACCAGATCAGACCGAACCAGCTGTGGTTCAGCACGTTGTGGTCGATCAGCGAGAGCGGCCACGGCACCCGCCAGCCGCCGAGGAACAGCGTGGCGCCGACCGCCGACACGTTGATCATCGCGATGTACTCGGCCAGGTAGAACATCGCGAACTTGAACGACGAGTACTCGGTCAGGTAGCCGCCAACGAGTTCGGACTCGGCCTCGGGCAGGTCGAACGGTGCCCGGTTGGTCTCACCGACCGCCGAGATCGCGTAGATCACGAAGCTCGGCAGGGTGACGATCGCGTACCAGCTCGGCGCGCTCGGGTGCCAGCCGAAGATGTCCCAGCTCGCCTGTGCGCCGCCCGCCTGGGCGTGCACGATACCGGAGGTGGACATGGTGCCAGCGGTCATGAACACCGCGACGATGGACAGGCCCATCGCCACTTCGTACGAGATCATCTGGGCGCTCGACCGCAGCCCGCCGAGCAGCGGGTACGTCGACCCGGACGCCCAACCGGACAGCACGATGCCGTACACCGACATGGACGTCGCGGCGAGGATCACCAGTACCGCGACCGGCACGTCGGTCAGCTGCAGCGGCGTCCGGTGCCCGAAGATCGAGACCATCGGCCCGAACGGGATCACCGCGAACGTGATGAACGCGCAGGTACCCGCGATCACCGGAGCCAGGAAGTAGACCACCTTGTCCGCGGTGAGCGGGATGATCTCCTCCTTGAACGGCAGCTTCATGCCGTCCATGAGGCTCTGCAGCCAGCCCTTCGGGCCGACCTGGTTGGGACCGGGCCGCACCGCCATCCGCGCCACGACCTTGCGCTCATACATGATCGTGAACAGCGTCAGTACCAGCAACAGGGCGAAGACGGCGACGACCTTGATGAGTACCAGCCACCAGACGTCGTGGCCGAAATCGGCCAGCGTCGGGTCTTGCGCAAGGTACTTCACCGGGCACCTCCCTCAGCGGAGATCCGCACGACCGCGCCGGAGGCTACACCGAGGGTGCGGTGCACTCCCGAGCCGGGTGAGTTGGTTGGCAGCCAGACCACACTGTCGGGCAGGTCAGTGATCGCCGCCGGCAGGGTCAGCGCGCCCCGGTCGGTACCGATCGTGACCGCGTCGCCCTCGGCGACGCCGAGCCGCGCGGCCAGCTCCTTGGACAGCCGGACCAGCGTCGGCCGGGCGGTGCCCTTCAGGATGTCGTCGCCGTCCAGCAGGCTGCCGGAGTCGATGAGGTGGTGCCAGGTGGACAGGATGGCCTCCCCGCCGGCCGGCCGGGCCGCGTGCCCGGCGGCCACCGCCGGTGCCGCGGGCCGTGTCGCGGTGGTCGACGGCAGCGAGGCCATCTCCCGCCGTGCCGAGACGGCGTCGCCCACGCCCAGCTCCACGCCGAACTCTCGGGCCAGCGCGTCGAGCACCCGGGCGTCGCTCATGGCCGGCGTGTTGAGCACCCTCTCGAAGCTGCGCACCCGCCCCTCCCAGTTGAGGAACGCGCCCGCCTTCTCGGCCACCGGTGCGACCGGGAACACCACGTCGGCCCGCCGGGCCACCGCGGTGCGCCGCAGCTCGATGCTGACCAGGAAGCCCACCTTGTCCAGCGCGTCCTCGGCGGCCCGCGAATCGGCCAGGTCGGCGGGGTCGACACCGGCCACGATCAGCGCGTCCAGCCGGTCGTGCGCCGCCGCCTCGATGATGTGGTCGGTGTCCCGGCCCAGCCGGTTCGGCAGCACGCCCGACTCCAGGCCCCACGCCTGGGCCAGCTCGGCCCGGCCGGCGGCGTCCAGCACCGGGCGACCGCCCGGCAGCAGGTTCGGCAGGCAGCCGGCCTCGATCGCGCCCCGGTCGCCGGCCCGGCGCGGGACCCACGCCAGCCGGGCACCGGTACGGGCGGCCAGCGCCGCGGCGGCGGACAGCGCACCCGGTACGGTGGCCAGCCGCTCACCGACGATCAGCAAGGCGCCCTCGATACCCAGCGCCGTGCTCACCGCCTCGTTGGTCTTCAGCAATGCCGCCTCGTCCCCCGGGACGGTCGGGATCAGCGTCGCGCCGATCTTCGCGAAGCCCGGGCTGGCGAACGGCGCGATCGCGTAGACCGGCATGGCGCGCTTGTTGTAAGCCTTGCGCAGCCGCAGGAAGAGGATCGGGCACTCCTCCTCCGGCTCCAGCCCGGCGATCACCACGGCCGGTGCGGTGTCCACGTCGGAGTACGTCACGTGGTGGGTGCCGACCACCGACGAAGCCAGGAAGTCCTGTTCCTCGGTGATGCCGCGGCTGGCCGGGTCGGCCGAGCGCACCGGGCGGGACCGGAAGTCGATGTCGTTGGTGCCGAGCACCACCCGGGAGAACTTCGCGTACGCGTACGCGTCCTCGACGGTCAGGCGGCCGCCGGTCAGTACGCCGACGCCCTTGCCCTCGCGCGCCCGGCGCAGCCCCTCGGCCGCGAACGCCAGCGCCTCCGGCCAGGACGCGGTGCGCAGCTCACCGGTCTTCCGGTCGCGCACCATCGGCTCGGTGAGCCGGTCGGCGGCGGTCGCGTACTGGAAGCCCCAGCGGCCCTTGTCGCAGTTCCACTCCTCGTTGACCTGCGGGTCGTCGCCGGCGAGCCGGCGCATCACCTTGCCCCGCCGCCAGTCGGTGCGCTGCGCGCAGCCGGCCGCGCAGTGCTCGCAGGCGCTCGGCGTGGACACCAGGTCGAACGGGCGCGACCGGAACCGGTACTGGGTGCCGGTCAGCGCACCGACCGGGCAGATCTGCACCGTGTTTCCGGAGAAGTAGGAGTTGAACGGGTCATCGCCGGCGCCGTCCGGAGCGCCAGCGGAGGCGGAGCCGGCACCGGCGGTGCTGCCGGAGTCTGGATGCTCCTGGTCGTAGGCCAGCTCGTCGATCGTCGAGTGGTCGTGCGGGTGGCCGAACGCGGCGTCGCGGAAGATGCCGATCTGCTCCGCCGAGCTGCGGTCCATCAGGTCGATGAACTTGTCTCCGGCGATCTCCTCCGAGAACCGGGTGCAGCGCTGGCACAGCACGCACCGCTCACGGTCGAGCAGCACCTGCGTCGAGATGTTGATCGGCTTCACGTACTCGCGCTTGTGGTCGCGGAACCGGGTGTCCGTGCGGCCGGTGGACATCGCCTGGTTCTGCAGCGGGCACTCACCGCCCTTGTCGCACATGGGGCAGTCGAGGGGGTGGTTGATCAGGAGGAACTCCATGATCCCCGCCTGCGCCTTCCGGGCGACGTCGCTGGTCAGCTGCGTCCGGACGACCATCCCGTCGGCGACCGGCTGGGTACACGACGCGACCGGCTTGCGCTGGCCCTCGATGTCCACCAGGCACTGCCGGCACGCTCCGGCCGGTGCGAGCAGCGGGTGGTCGCAGAACCGCGGGATCGCGATGCCCAGCCGCTCGGCCGTCCGGATGACCAGCTCGCCCTTCGGCGCCTCGACCTCGATGCCGTCGATGGTGAGCTTCACCGTCGGTACCGGCGGTGGCGTCGGCGCGGTCGCCGACGGCACGGCCTGGGTGCTCTTTTCCAAATCGGTCACTAGTGCGCTCCCACCAACTCCGCGGGCGACAACAGCGGAGCCCTGCGGCCCTCGATGTAGTCCAGGTAGTCCTGCTTGAAGTACTTGATGGACGACTGCACCGGGCTGGCCGCGCCGTCGCCGAGGGCGCAGAACGCGCGGCCCAGCAGGTTGTCGCAGGTGTCCAGCAGGGTGTCCAGGTCCTCGTGGGTGCCCTTGCCGGCGAGGATCCGGTGCAGTACTTGCACCATCCAGTAGTTGCCCTCGCGGCACGGGGTGCACTTGCCGCACGACTCGTGGTGGTAGAACTCGATCCACCGGTACGTCGCGTAGACCACGTCATCCTGGTCGGAGAAGATCTGCACAGCCGTGGTGCCGAGCATGGTGCCGACGCCGGCCATGCCCTCGAAGTCCAGCGGCGCGTCCAGGTGCTCGTCGGTGAGCATCGGTGTCGACGAGCCGCCGGGGGTCCAGAACTTGAGCTGGTGCCCGGGCTGCATGCCGCCGGCCAGCTCGATGAGCTGCCGCAGCGTGATGCCCAGGGAGCACTCGTACTGGCCCGGGTTGTTGACCCGCCCCGAGATCGAGTAGATCTTCGGACCGGGCGACTTCTCGGTGCCCATGCTCCGGAACCAGGCGGCCCCGCCGAGCACGATGTACGGCACGCTGGCGATCGTCTCGACGTTGTTCACCACGGTCGGGCTGGCGTACAGCCCGTGGGTGGCCGGGAACGGCGGGCGCAGCCGGGGCTGGCCGCGGTACCCCTCCAGCGAGTCGAGCAGCGCCGTCTCCTCGCCGCAGATGTACGCCCCCGCTCCGCTATGCACCACGACTTCCAGGTCGAACCCGGAGCCGAGGATGTCGCGGCCCAGATAGCCGCTTTCTTTAGCCTCATTCACGGCGTTGCGCAGCCGGCGGGCGGCGTGGACGGCCTCGCCGCGGATGTAGATGAACGCGCGGTTGGCCCGGATCGCGTAGCAGGCGATGATGATGCCCTCGATCAGCGAGTGCGGATCGGCCATCATCAGCGGCAGGTCCTTGCACGTGCCCGGCTCGCCCTCGTCGGCGTTCACCACCAGGTAGTGCGGCTTGCCGTCGTTCTGCGGGATGAAGGCCCACTTCATCCCGGTGGGGAAGCCCGCGCCGCCCCGGCCCCGCAGGCCGGACTCCTTGACCAGGGCGATCAGGTCGTCCGGGTGAGCGGTGAGCGCCTTGCGCAGCGCGGCGTATCCGTCGAGCCGCTCGTACACCTCGATCTTCCAGGCGTCCGGCGACAGCCAGCGCTTGCTGAGGACCGGCGTGAGCCGCGCCAAGGCTTCCTGGGAGGGGGCGGTCATTCTCCTGTCACCTCTTCGTTCTTCACGACGGGTCCTCGCGGCCCGGCGTCACGTCGCCGGCCGGCTTGGCATCGCTCGCCGGCTTGTTCGCCTCTACGCCCTTCGACTCGGCCGACGAGGTCACCACGGGCGCCGCCGAGGGGGCGGGCGCCGGCGGGGCGGCCTTCTCCTGCGCGGCCTTGGCCTCCGCGGCGGCCTTCGCCGCCTCGCGGTCGGCCTGCGTCGGGATCGGCGTGTTCGGGTCGAACCCGGCGACCGAGATGCCGTACTGCTGCGCGAGCCGGTTGCCGCGTACCGTCGACTCGCCCGCCGGGCCGTCGGCCAGGGCACCGTCCCGCTCCTCGCCGAACCCGGCGAGCTGGATCGACATCTCCTTGAGCGTGCACAGCCGGGCGCCGCGGGTCGGGGTCGGACGCTCGCCGTTCCGGAGCTGCCGCACCATGTCCAGCGCCTGCTCGGCCTGGACGTTGTCGAAGTATTCGTAGTTGACCGTGACGACCGGTGCGTAGTCGCACGCCGCCAGGCACTCGGCGTGCTCCAGGGTGATCGTGCCGTCGGCGGTCGTCTCGTCGTGCCCGACGCCGAGTTCCTCGGAGAGCGTCTGGAAGGTCCGGTCGCCACCGAGCACACCGCACATCGTGTTCGTGCAGACGCTGACCAGCCAGTCGCCGGTCGGCCGGCGCTTGTACATCGTGTAGAACGTGGCCACGGCGCCGACCTGGGCCCGGGTGATGCCCAGTTGCTCGGCGCAGAACGTCACGCCCTCGGGCGAGATGTAGCCCTGCTCGGACTGCACCAGGTGCAGCAGCGGCAGGAGCGCGGACCGCTCGTGACCCGCCGGGTACCGCGCGATGATCTCCTTCGCGCGGGCGTAGGTCTCTTCGCTGAAAGCCATCACCGGTCACACCCACCCATCACCGGGTCGAGAGAAGCGCCTCCGGCGATCACGTCGGCCAGCAGGGCACCCTCCGAAATTGGGGGGATGGCTTGCAGGTTGACGAAGCTCGGCTCCCGGTAATGCACCCGATACGGCCGCGTCCCACCATCAGACACCGCATGCACACCCAACTCACCCCGCGGCGACTCAATCGCCACATACACCTGACCCGGCGGCACCCGGAAACCCTCAGTCACCAACTTGAAATGATGAATCAGCGACTCCATCGACTGACCCATAATCTTCGCCACATGCTCCAACGAATTACCCATACCATCCACACCGATCGCCAACTGCGCCGGCCACGCAATCTTGCGATCCTCCACCATCACCGGACCCGGCTCCAACCGATCCACCGCCTGCTCAACGAGCTTCAACGACTCACGAATCTCCGCCAACCGCACCACATACCGACCCCACACATCCCCCGAAGTCGCCGTCGGCACCTCAAACTCATACGACTCATACCCGCAATACGGCATCGTCTTCCGCAAATCCCAACCCAACCCCGCCGACCGCAACACCGGCCCCGTCACACCCAACGCCACACAACCAGTCACGTCCAGCACCGCGACACCCTTGGTCCGCTCATGCCAGATCACCTGACCGGACAACATGTCCTCGTACTCCCGCAACTTCTTCGGCAGATACACGAGAAACTCACGAATCTTCCGGACCGCCTCCGCCGGCAGATCCTGCGCCAACCCACCCGGACGCACATACGCCATATTCATCCGCAACCCGGACGCCAACTCGAAAATATCCAGGATGTACTCACGCTCCCGGAATCCATACAACATCATCGAAATCGCGCCGAGCTCCATACCCGTCGTCGCCAACCACACCAGATGCGACGCGATCCGGTTCAACTCCATCATCAACACCCGGATCGTGTTCGCCCGCGGCGTGATCTGCTCCTCGATCCCCAACAGCTTCTCCACCGCCAGGGCGTACGCAGTCTCATTGAAAATCGGAGACAGGTAATCCATCCGGGTCACGAACGTCGAACCCTGAACCCAGTTCCGGAACTCGATGTTCTTCTCGATACCCGTGTGCAGGTACCCGACCACCGGCCGCGCGTCGACGACCGTCTCACCCTCCAGTTCCAGGATGAGCCGGAGCACGCCGTGCGTGGACGGGTGCTGCGGGCCGAGGTTGACCACGATCCGCTCATCGTGGATCGGGTCGTCGCCAGCGAGGGTGTCCACCCAGTCGCCACCGGTGACGGTGAAGACCCGGCCCTCCGTGGTCTCCCGGGCGCTGGCGTACGCGTCGGTGCTCCGGCCGCCGTCGCGGTCGAGCGGTGGGTTCGTGGACTGGGTCATTGGTAGCTCCTCCGCTGATCCGGCGGCGGGATCTCGGCGCCCTTGTACTCCACCGGGACACCGCCGAGCGGGTAGTCCTTACGCTGCGGGTAGCCCTCCCAGTCGTCCGGCATCAGGATCCGGGTGAGGCCGGGGTGGCCCTCGAAGATGACGCCGAACATGTCGTACGCCTCGCGTTCCTGCCAGTCGGCCGTCGGGTACACCGAGGTGACGCTCGGTACCCGCGGCTCGTCGACGGAGACCGCCGTCTCCAGCCGTACCCGCCGGCGGTAGGTCATCGAGGTGAGCTGGTACACGATGTGCAGCCGCCGGGCGTCGGTGGCGAGGTAGTCCACCCCGGACACCGAGGAGCACAGCTCGAAGCGCAGCGCCGGGTCGTCGCGCATGGTCCGGCAGACCTCGAGAATGCGCTCCGGCTTGATGTGCAGGGTCAGCTCACCGCGGTCCACGACCACGTGCTCGATCGCGTCCCCGAAGCCCGGGTGCGCCTCGACCAGCGCGTCGTACACCTCGTCGAAGTAGCCGCCGTACGGCCGCTGGGCGTCCACGATCGCCGGCCGGCGCCGTTGCAGGCCGCCGAAGCCGGAGGTGTCGCCCGTGCCCTGGACGCCGAACAGGCCCCGCTGGGCGGGGCTGGCCGGCGGAAACTCGGCCGGAGCGCCGGTCTGCGCGCCGGTCGGGTTCGCCGAGACGGGTACGTTGCCGGACTCGCTCACACGCCCACCTCGCCGTTCTCGCCGGTCCGGCGTTCGCCGGGCGCGCAAGCGCCGGCCGCGCCGAGTTCCCTGGTTCGCCCGCTGCGCCCGCTCACCGGTCAACCCTTCCGGCCAGGTGGTTCTGGGCCTTCATCCAGTTCTCGATGCGCAACTGCTCCTCGCGGCCCTCCTTGACCGCCTGCTCCCACTCCGCGCGCCGGGCCTTGTTCTCCCGGTACGACGAGGGCATGGCACCCGGGGCGACAACCGGGACCTTGCCGGCCGCCTGGCGAGCCGCGAGCATCTTGCGGCCGTTCGGGCCGAGCGGCTGGTGAAGGATCTTCTCGCGCAGCTTCAGGATCGCGTCGATCAGCATCTCCGGCCGGGGCGGGCAGCCGGGCAGGTACATGTCCACCGGTACGACGTGATCGACACCCTGGACGATCGCGTAGTTGTTGAACATGCCGCCCGACGAGGCGCACACGCCCATCGAGATCACCGAGCGCGGCTCCGGCATCTGGTCGTAGATCTGGCGCAGCACCGGGGCCATCTTCTGGCTCACCCGGCCGGCCACGATCATGAGGTCGGCCTGGCGGGGCGAGGCACGGAACACCTCCATGCCCCAGCGGCCGAGGTCGTAGTGCGGACCACCGGCGGCCATCATCTCGATGGCACAGCAGGCCAGGCCGAACGTGGCTCCCCAGAACGACGACTTGCGCGCGTAGTTGGACAGCTTCTCGACCGAGGTGAGCAGGATTCCGCTCGGCAGTTTCTCTTCGATACCCATGCCGATCCCAGCCTTAGTCCCAGTCAAGCCCGCCGCGGCGCCAGACGTAGGCGTACGCGACGAACACGGTTGCGATGAACAACACCATCTCCACGAACCCGAAGGTGCCCAGGGCGTTGAACGAGACCGCCCAGGGGTAGAGGAAGATGATCTCGATGTCGAAGACGATGAACAGCATCGCCGTCAGGTAGAACTTGACGGGGAAACGCCGGCCGCTGCCGACCGGTTCCGGGGTCGGCTCGATACCGCATTCGTACGCGGACAGCTTCGCCCGGTTCGGCCGGTTCGGGCCGACGACCGGGGCGATCGCGACGGAGAACAACGCGAACAGAGCGCCGAGCACCAGGAGCCCGACGATCGGTACCCACTGACCGAGATTCATGATCAGCTCCGCCTTGCCCTTCCTGGGTCGTTTCCGCTGGCAAGCAACCTATTAGTAGCTCGTAAAGCACCCGAAAATCGGGTGATCCGCACCACGCGGAATCCGTTAAATCCGTTCATACCGCCGGCGCCACCTTCGTCAGACCGTTGATGATCCGGTCCATGACGTCACCGCCCCGCGGATCGGTGAGGTTCGCCAGCAGCTTCAGCACGAACCGCATGAGCATCGGGTGCGGCATGCCGTGCCGGGTCGCGATCTTCATGATCTCGGGGTTGCCGATCAACTTCACGAACCAGCCGCCGAGCCGGTAGTAGCCGCCGTACCTGGCCTTGAGCTCGACCGGGTAGTGCCGCAGGGCTCGTTCCCGCTCCGGTCCGGCCGGCCGCGCCAGTGCCTGCGTCACGATCTCGGCGGCCAGCTCGCCGGATTCCATGGCGTACGCGATACCCTCGCCGTTGAACGGGTTGACCATGCCGCCGGCGTCGCCGACCAGCAGCACGCCCCGGGTGTAGTGCGGGACCCGGTTGAAGCCCATCGGCAGCGCCGCCCCCTGGATCGGGCCGTCGGCGTGCGCCTCGTCGTTCATCGTCCAGTCGTCGGGCGTGGTGGACAGCCAGTCGGTCAGCATGGTCCGGTAGTTGGTCCTGCCGAACGCGGAACTGCTGTTCAGTACGCCGAGGCCGACGTTGACCCGGCCGTCGCCCATCCCGAAGATCCAGCCGTACCCGGGCAGCAGCCCCTGCTCCCCCGGGGACGGGACGCTGCCGCCACGCTGCTTCGATGCCGGGCTGCGCAGCTCCAGCCAGGACTCGAGGTAGTCGTCGTCGTGCCGGGCCGGCGAGTGGTAGTAGCGCCGGACCGCGACGCCGATCGGCCGGTCCTCCCGCTTGGCCATGCCCAGCGCCAGCGCGAACCGGGCGGACACCCCGTCGGCCGCCAGCACCAGCGGCGCCCGGAACTCCTGCGGCTCCTTGCCCTGACCGACCTGCGCCGTCACGCCGACCACCCGGCCGGCGGCGTCGAGGACCGGCCCGGTGACGTTGTGGCCGGTCAGCAGCGTCGCGCCGGCCTCGGTCGCGGCGCTCGCGAGCATCTGGTCGAAGTCGAACCGGGTGCGCACCAGCCCGTAGTTGGGGAAGCTGGCCAGCTCCGGCCAGTCCAGTTCGAGCCGGACGCCGCCACCGATCACGCGCAGGCCCTTGTTGTGCAGCCAGCCGGCCTTCTCCGAGACGTCGACACCCAGCTTGACCAGCTGCCGGACCGCGCGCGGAGTGAGGCCGTCGCCGCAGACCTTCTCGCGCGGGAATTCGCTCTTCTCCAGCAACAGGACGGAGACGCCGTGCCTGGCCAGGTGGTATGCGGCGGTGGAGCCACCAGGCCCGGCGCCGACGACGATGACGTCGGCCTCTCGAGTCTGGATCACGACAATCACCGCCTCGCTTCTTACTGGTACCGACCTCGCTCGTGAAAGTCTTCACAAGCAAGCTCCGGCGAGCAGTCTAAGACCGCTCCCAGGTACCTCCCTGGTTAGGCATACCTAACCTTGAGGATCTCCCGCCGGAACGGGTGACTCGGCCGCCCGCACGGCCCGATGGAGGGCGACGATGCCCCCGGACAGGTTCCGCCACGCCACGCTGCGCCAGCCGGCCTCGCTCATCCGCCCGGCCAGCCCCGCCTGGTCCGGCCAGGCACGGATCGATTCCGCCAGATAGACGTACGCCTCCGGGTTGCTGGACACCCGGCGAGCCACCTCCGGCAGAGCCCGCATCAGGTAGCCGAGGTACGCGGTGCGGAACGCGCCGTTCGTCGGATGGCTGAACTCACACACCACCAGCCGGCCGCCGGGGCGGGTGACCCGTGCCAGCTCGGCGAGAGCCGCCACGGTGTCGTGCACGTTGCGCAGGCCGAACGAGATGGTGACCGCGTCGAAGGTGCCGTCCCGGAACGGCAGCGCCAGCGCGTCCCCGGCCAGCAGCGTCACCTGCCTGGACTGCCTGCCGGCGCGCAGCATGCCCAGCGAGATGTCCACACCGACCGGGCGGGCACCCGACCTGGCCAGCTCCTCGGTGGACACACCCGTCCCGGCAGCCAGGTCGAGGACCAGCTCACCCGGGTTCAGTTCCAGTGCCCGGCGGGTGGCGACCCGCCACAGCCGGTCCTGGCCGAACGAGAGGATGGTGTTCGTCAGGTCGTACCGCTTGGCCACGCCGTCGAACATGGCCGCCACCTCGTGCGGCTGCTTGTCCAGCTGGGCCCTGCTCACGCCCGCCATGCTCCCACCGCCTCCGATGGGCCGTACCGGCGGGGCGGCCGTCAGCGGTCCCGGTCGTTACCCGGGGGTGGTCAGCGGGCGTCGATGACGCTGAGAGCGGTGCGCCCTCCCGCGCCGCCACCGGGCAGCGCGATCGACGAAAAGTGCGACACGACGCGCTCGTCGGTCGGGTCGTCGGCCGGGGTCCAGTGCACCTTGAGGTGCCGGTACAGGGTGTCCCGCTGGGCCGGGATCCGGCCCGCACTGCGGATCATCTCCACCAGCTCGGTCAGCTTCGACCGGTGCCGGGCGCCCGCGCTGGAGATCACGTTCTCCTCCAGCATGATCGACCCGAGGTCGTCGACGCCCATGTGCAGCGACAGCTGCCCGACATCCTTGCCGGTCGTCAGCCAGGAGGACTGGAGATGCGCCACGTTGTCGAAGAACAGCCGGGCCACCGCGACGAAGCGCAGGTACTCCAGGTTCGTGGCCTGGGTACGGCCCTTGAGGTGGTTGTTCTCCGGCTGGTAGGTCCAGGGGATGAAGGACCGGAAGCCCCCCGTACGGTCCTGGACATCGCGGATCATCGTGATGTGCTCGATGCGCTCCGCGTTGGTCTCGCCGGTGCCCATCATCATCGTCGCGGTCGACTCGACGCCCAGCCGGTGCGCGGTCTCCATGACTTCCAGCCAGCGCGCCCCGGACTCCTTGAGCGGCGCGATCGCGGTGCGCGGCCGCTCGGGCAGCATCTCCGCGCCCGCACCCGCGATCGAGTCCAGGCCGGCCGCCTTGATCCGGCGGATCGACTCCTCGATGGACAGGCCGGAGACCTTCGACATGTGCAGGATCTCGCTGGGCCCGATCGAGTGGATCACCAGGTCCGGGTACGCCGCCTTGACCGCCGAGAACAGCGACTCGTAATACTCCACGCCGTAGTCCGGGTGGTGGCCGCCCTGGAGCATGACCTGCGTGGCGCCCAGGTCGACCGCCTCACCGCACCGGCGGAGAATCTCCTCGGTCGGGTGCGTCCAGCCCTCTTCGTGCCTCGGAGCGCGGAAGAACGCGCAGAACTTGCAGGCCGTGACGCACACGTTGGTGTAGTTGATGTTGCGGTCGATGATGTACGTCACGATGTTGTCCGGGTAGCGCCGCCGGCGCACCGCGTCCGCCGCCTCGCCGAGGGCGTGGAACGGGGCGTCCGTGTAGAGCAGCAGCGCCTCCTCCGGACTGATCCGCCCACCGCCGGCCGCACGCTGCAGGATGTCGTCGAGCTCCCGGATAGCCGTCACGGGTTCGAGAGTAGCCGCACCGCGGGGCCCGGTCGCCGGCAGCCGATGCCGGCCCGGCGGCCGGAGTGCCCGTGAGCTGGCCGGATCGGCCGCGCCTAGGCTCTTGACCATGGCAGATATGCGCTTTCGCCGGCTCGGCGCCTCGGGCCTCGTGGTTTCGGTAGTGGGAATCGGCTGCAACAACTTCGGCCGGAAGGTCGACCTGGACGGGACGCGGGCCGTGGTCGACGCCGCGCTCGACCACGGGATCAACCTGTTCGACACGGCCGACATCTACGGCGACCCGCACGGCGCCTCCGAAGAGCTGCTCGGCGCGGCGCTCAAGGGCCACCGGGACGACGTGGTGATCGCGTCCAAGTTCGGCATGAACATGGAGGGCGGCAACGGGGCCGACTTCGGCGCCCGGGGCTCCCGCCGGTACATCCAGCGGGCGGTGGAGGCATCGCTGCGCCGGCTCGGTACCGACTACATCGACCTGTACCAGCTGCACGAGCCCGACCCTGCCACCCCGATCGGGGAGACGCTGTCCGCGCTGGACGACCTGGTACGCGCCGGCAAGGTCCGCTACATCGGCAACTCGAACTTCGCCGGCTGGCAGATCGCCGACGCCGCGTGGATCGCGCGCACCGGGCACCTCACTCCGTTTATCAGCGCGCAGAACCAGTTCAGCCTGCTGGAACGCGGCGTGGAGGCGGAGGTGCTGCCGGCCTGCGAGCGGTTCAACCTCGGCATGCTGCCGTTCTTCCCGCTGGCCAGCGGCCTGCTGACCGGCAAGTACCGGCGCAACGAGACGCCCCCGGCCGGCGGCCGGCTGTCCGAGGAGCGCTACGCGCGGCGGCTGGCGGGCGCCCGCTGGGACACGATCGAGGCGCTGGAGGCGTTCGGCGCCAAGCGCGGGCTCAGCCTGCTCGACGTCGCGATCGGCGGGCTGGCGGCCAAGCCGGCGGTGGCCAGCGTGATCGCCGGCGCGACCCGACCGGAACAGGTGGCGGCGAACGTCGCGGCGGCGGCCTGGGTGCCCTCGGACGAGGACCTTGCCGAACTGAACGCGATCGGCTGACGGCCGATGCCGGCCGGTCTCCCCGGTGCTCGCGGAGGCCGGCCGGTCAGGCGTCGTAGTCGACGGTCAGCGTGTCGGTGACCGGACTGGACTGGCAGGTCAGCACGTACCCTGCCGCCAGCTCGTCGGGTTGCAGGGCGTAGTTGCGCGCCATCTTCACCTTGCCGTCGACCAGGCGGGCCCGGCAGGTGGAGCAGACCCCGCCCTTGCACGCGTACGGCAACTCCGGCCGTACCCGCAGGGCGGCGTCGAGTACCCGCTCCCGGTGCCCCATCGTGAACGTGGACGCGCGGCCGTCGAGCAGGATCGTGACCGTGGCGCCCGCCTCCGGTGCCGCGTCCGCCTCCCGGGACACCGGCGGCGTGTCCTCGACGTGGAACAGTTCGGTGTGCACCCGCGCCTCCGGCACCCCGCGCCCGGCCAGTACCGCGCGGGTACCGGTCACCATGCCGTACGGGCCGCACAGGAACCACTCGTCCACCCCGGACGGGTCGAGCAGGCTGTCCAGGATGCCGCCGACCCGGGCCGGGTCCAGCCGGCCGGACAGCAGGTCGGCGTCGCCCGGTTCCCGGGACAGCACGTAAATCAGGTGCAGCCGGGCCGGGTACCGGTCCTTGAGGTCGGCCAGTTCCTCGACGAACATCACCGACCGGGCGTACCGGTTGCCGTACACCAGGGTGAACCTGCTCTCCGGCTCGGTGGCGAGCGCGGTAGCGGCCAGGGACAGCACCGGCGTGATGCCGGAGCCGGCCACGATCGCCGCATAGTGCCGGGCGCGGCCGGCGGCGAAGTCGGTGGTGAAGTGGCCCAGTGGCGGCAGGACCGCGATCGTGTCCCCGGGGCGCAGGTCGGCCATCGCGTACCCGGAGAACACCCCGCCGGGCACCTGCTTGACGCCGATCCGCAGCCGGCCCCGGCCGGCGAGTTCGGCCGGGGTGGAGCAGATCGAGTACGAGCGCCGGACGTCTTCGCCGCCCTCCACCCGCCGTACGGTCAGGTGCTGCCCGGCCCGGAACGCGAAGACCTCGCGCAGTTCGTCCGGTACCGCGAAGGTGATCGCCACCGCGTCCTCGACCAGCCGGTCGACGGCCTCGACGGCCAGCTCGTGAAACTGCGGCCGGCGCCGGACCGGCCGGGTGATGACGACGCTCATGCCGGGCGCTCGCTCACAGCGGCTTGATCTGGTCGAAGGGCTCGCGGCAGCCGCGGCACCGCCACAGCGCCTTGCACGCGGTCGAGCCGAATTCGGACAGCCGCTCGGTGTCCAGCGAGCCGCACCGCGGGCACGTCACGGACAGCGCCACCGGTACCGGGCCGGCGACCCGAGCCGGTGGCGCGATGCCGGCCGAGGCCAGCTTGATGCGGCCGGACTCGCTGATCAGGTCGGTGGTCCACGGCGGGGCGAGCCGCGTCACGACGTCCACGTCCCGGTACCCGGCGGCGGCGAGGGCGGTGCGGATGTCCGAGCGGATCGCGTCCATCGCCGGGCAGCCGGAGTAGGTCGGCGTGATGGTCACGGTCACCCGGCCGCCCGCGTCCGCCTCCACCGAGCGCAGCACGCCCAGCTCCTCGATGGTGAGCACGACGAGTTCGGGGTCGGCGACGGCCGCCACCACGTCCCGCGCGGCCGGTGCGCCGGCCCGTACCGAGGGAGATTCGGTGCCCCGGGGCGCGCTCACCACCGGGCCCCCGGGTGCGCCCGGTGCAGGACCTGCATCTCGGCGAGCAGGTAGGACAGCTGCTCGGTGTGCCGGCCGGCCCGGCCCCCGGCCGGCGCCCAGCCGTCGGCCGGCCGGACCAGCGTCGCCCGCGCCAACACGTCCTCCACCGCGGACAACCACTGCGGCCGCAGGTCGGGTTCGTCCTCGAACAGCTCGTGGGTGTACGGCCACACCTCGTCGACCGCGGCCTGCATCCTGGCGTGCGAGACATCGGTACCGTCGCCGAGCCGCAGCGTCCACAGCGTGGCGTGGTCGAGGTGGTACGCGGACTCCTTGACCGCCTTGGCGGCGATGGCGGCCAGCCGCTCGTCCTGGTCGCCGGCCAGCCGCCGGTACAGCAGGCGCTGGTACGCCGACAGGAACAGCAGTTTCGCGATCATGACGGCGAAGTCCCGGTCGGGCAGCTCGACGAGCAGCGCGTTGCGGAACTCGCGGTCGGAACGCAGGTAGGCCAGCGCGTCCTCGTCGCGCCCGGCACCCTCGACCTCGCCGGCGTACGACAGCAGCAGCCGGGCGACGCCGAGCTGGTCCAGCGCGATGTTGGCCAGGGCGACGTCCTCTTCCATCTCCGGCGACCGGGTGCACCAGTGGCCGAGCCGTTGCGCGGTCACCAGCGCGTCGTCGCCGAGCGCGAGGAGGCGGTCCACACCGGTGGTCACAGGTGCGCCGCCCCCTCGGGTACCTGGTAGAAGGTCGGGTGCCGGTAGACCTTGTCGGCCGCGGGGTCGAAGAACGCGTCCTTCTCGTCCGGGCTGGACGCCACCACCGCGGCGGCCGGTACCACCCAGATCGACACGCCCTCCTGCCGCCGGGTGTAGAGATCGCGCGCGTTGCGCAGGGCCATCTCGGCGTCGGGTGCGTGCAGGCTGCCCACGTGAGAATGCGCCAGCCCGCGGCGCGGCCGGACGAACACCTCCCACAGCGGCCACTCCGTCATGCCGCCACCTGCGCGGTGCGGGCGGCCTGCTTGGCCGCGTACGCCGCGGCGGCCTCGCGCACCCAAACCCCGTCGGCGTGCGCCGCGCGCCGGTGCGCGAGACGCTGCCGGTTGCACGGCCCGTCGCCCTTGATGACCCGGATCAGCTCGGCGTAGTCCGGCTGGGTGTAGTCGTGCGCCTGGCGCTGCTCGTTCCACCGCAGCTCGGGGTCGGGCAGGTCGAGCCCGAGCACGGACGCCTGCTGCACGCACATGTCGACGAACCGCTGGCGGAGTTCGTCGTTGGAGAAGCGCTTGATCTTCCACGTCATCGACTGCTGCGAGTGGGTGGAGTCCGCGTCGGGCGGGCCGAACATCGCCAGCGACGGGTACCACCAGCGGTCCACGGCGTCCTGCGCCATCGCCTTCTGCCCGGGCGTGCCGTGCGCGAGCGTGTACAGGATCTCGTACCCCTGCCGCTGGTGGAACGACTCCTCCTTGCAGATGCGGATCATCGCCCGCGCGTACGGACCGTACGAGCAGCGGCACAGCGGCACCTGGTTGACGATGGCCGCGCCGTCCACCAGCCAGCCGATGGCGCCCACGTCGGCCCAGGTCAGAGTCGGGTAATTGAAGATCGAGGAGTACTTCTGCCGGCCGGCCAGCAACAGCTCGACCAGGGCGTCGCGGGACACCCCGAGCGTCTCGGCGGCGGCGTAGAGGTACAGGCCGTGGCCGGCCTCGTCCTGCACCTTGGCGAGCAGGATCGCCTTGCGCTTGAGCGACGGCGCCCGGCTGATCCAGTTGCCTTCGGG
The DNA here is from genome assembly GCA_040255525.1 of Micromonosporaceae bacterium. GTDB lineage: Bacteria > Actinomycetota > Actinomycetes > Mycobacteriales > Micromonosporaceae > Rugosimonospora. The sequence continues at coordinate 18,440 of JBDZVD010000088.1, forward strand.
CTGCATGCCGATGATCTCCGAGTGCGCGTGCTGCGCGATCTGCCGGATCAGGCCCTGCCGGTAGGCGTCCGGCATCCAGTCCCGCGGCTCGATCTTCTGATCCGCCTCGATCACCGCGTCGAAGTAGCGCAGCAGTTCATCCACGTCCGCCGCGGCACCGGGATCGGCAACCCGTGCGGCTCCCGCCTCGCGGAGGGCGCGCTCGGCGGCGGCAACCTCGTCGAGCAGGTGCGCCGGCCCGCCCGGCACACCGGCACCCGGGCCGGCGGCCGCCGGCTCGCCGGGCACGTTGAAGTCATTGCCGTACACGTGCCCAGTGTTACAGCTATGTCCGTTCTCGGCAATGGGCTGTAATAACGACCTTGAAGGGGCCGGACCTTTGCCGCTTTCTATGTGATTTCCGGCACCGGAATTTCCCACCATGCGCTGAGGTCACATCCAGCGGCGACTGATCTTGTCGAGATTCGCTACAACCGGTGGCAGCAATCCGCCGCCGGACCGGGTACCGTCGGCGGACGTAACCCCCGATAACCGAACATCACCTCCCCCGATCCGGTTTGGAGTCACCGCCGCCATGCGCCCCCGCGTGGTCATGTTGACGTGCCTGGCCGTCTCAGTTGTCGTCGCGACCGCTCTCCTGCTCGTCCCGGCGACGCGCATCCAGCTTGAGGCGCTCGCCACGCACGACAAGTTCGTCGCTGCCGCCAACCCCGGGCCGCCACGGGCCGCCAAGGCGAAGGTCATCGCGCAGGCCGCACCGCCGTTGCCGGTCCTGAGGGCACCCAGCGACCCGGCGTCGGTCACGTCCGGCTCCACCCACACGATCTTCTTCGGCTGGGCCTTCCTCGACCTGGCAACCAACCGGATCACCGGATCGGCCAACAGCGCCACCAGCCCGAACACCACCGAGTCGATGGTCAAGGCGTGGATCGCCTCGGACTACCTGCGTACTCACCCGTCACCGAGTCCCACGGATCTGAACCAACTGCACCTCATGATCATTAATAGCAACGACAACATCGCCCAGCACTACTACGTCCTCGGCGGCGGCAACGCTGACATGGCCCGCATGATCAGGATGTGCGGGCTGTCCCACACGACCATCACCCGCGGTTGGTGGTCCAAGACCGAGATGCCGCCGCAGGACGCGGTGAAGTACGGCAAGTGCGTGGCCGACGGTACGGCCGCCGGCAAGAAGTGGACCCCCTGGATCCTCGACCAGATGCGGCACGTCCAGGGCACCGTCGCGCAGAACAACCCGAAAGACGTCGAGGTGCAGGGCGGTCGCTGGGGAATCATCGACGGCCTGCCGGCCAACCTGGTGGCGACCACCTCGATCAAGAACGGCTGGACCGACTACGGCGGCTCGTGGCACGTCAACTGCCTCGCGGTCAACCCCGCCTGGGTGCTCGCCGTGGAGATGCGCACGAACACGGACTCTCTCCAGACCGCCGCGGACGTCTGCGCACACGTCGCCCGCCAGCTGACTGTCAGCCCAGAGATCTGACCGGACCATGCGCACCCGTACCCTGACCCTGCTCTGCCTGACCGTGGCCGTCGTGGCCGGCCTCATCGCCGTACCCCTGGCGTATGGCGCGTACCACGCGAACGCCAGCACGCCGTACGGCACGCCCCACACCGCCGCGCAGCCCGCACCCCCGCCGCCGACCCTGCTGATTCCGGACGACCCGGCGTCGATCACCGCGCCGTCCGGCATGGACTACTTCGGCTGGACTCTGATCGACCGGCAGACCGGGACAAGCGCCGGGTCGGCCAACGCGGAGACCTCGACGAACACCACCGAGTCGATGATCAAGGCATGGATCGCGGCCGATTACCTGCGCCACCACGACCAGGCGTCGGCGGCCGCGCAGAAGGACCTGAGCCGGATGATCATCCACAGCGACGACAACATCGCGTCGAAGTACTACAAGATCAATGGCGGCGACCCGTCGATCGACGAACTGGTGTCGCTGTGCGGGCTGAAGGACACGCACGATCCGGAGATCCCGGGCATGTGGTCGTACACCACGATGTCCCCGGCGGACGCGGCCCGGATGGGCCTGTGCATCGGAAACGGCACGGCGGCCGGTTCGAAGTGGACATCCTGGCTGCTCACGCAGATGCAGAACGTGCAGGGCTCGGTGCAGGACCAGCAGGCGACCACCGGCGGCGGCCGGTGGGGCATCATCGACGGCCTGCCGCCGTACCTGGTGGCCTCGACGTCCATCAAGAACGGCTGGACGGCTCAGATCTACAACGGCTCGCACGACTGGCACATCAACTGCCTCGCGATCAACACCGGCTGGGTGCTCGCCATCGAACTCCAGTACCGGTGGACCGCCCCGGACAACCGGTGGCAGCACGCGACCAACCTGGCCACCGGCGCCAACGCCTGCGCGTCGGTGACCAAGGAGCTGGTCGGCATCCCGGCGACCTGGCCCGGTTGAGCCACGGCCGGTACCGCGACGGGCGAGGGGTACCGGTCAGCCGGTGAAGAACTCCGGCCCGGTCGCGGGCAGCGCCGGCGCCTCGCCCAGCTCGGTCGCCCGGCGGGCGAACTCGACCAGGCCCGCCACCTGCCGCTCGGCCAGCGAGAAGTCCAAGGTGCGGAAGTAGCCGGCCAGCGTCTGCGCGTCGAACGGCTCCCACCGGGCGGCCGCGGTGGCAACGTCGTCCAGCTCGGACAGGCACAGGTCTCGGGAGCGCAGGAACGCCTGGTGGACATCCTTGACCACGCCCGGGTGCGCGGCGGCGAAGTCGCGGCGTACCGCCCAGACCGCGAAGACCATCGGCGACCCGGTCCAGTCGCGCCATGCCTGCCCGAGGTCGGTCACGGTCAACCCGCGCCGCGGCGCCTCGTACATCGCGCGCAGCGCCACGTCCCCGATGACCACCGCGGCGTCAGCCTCCAGCAGCATGGTGGTCAGGTCCGGCGGGCACCGGAAATACTCCGGCGCCACTCCGTACCGCTGCTTGAGCAGCATCTTCGCGAGCAACACGCCGGTGCGGCTCGTCGAGCCGAGCGCCACCCGGCTGCCGTCGAGCTGGTCCAGCGGCCTGGTCGACACCACGTTGACGGACAGCACCGGGCCGTCGCTGCCCACCGCGAGATCGGGAAGCAGCAGCAACTGGTCGGCGTGGCGCAGGTACTCCACGTTGGAGATCGGGCCGATGTCCAGCCGCCCCTCGACCAGGTCGGTGTTGAGCCGATCCGGGGTGTCCTTGAACAGGTCGACGTCCAGCAGCGCGCCGGAGCGCATCAGGCCCCAGTAGATGGGGAGGCAGTTCAGGAACTGGATGTGACCGACCCGCGGTCGCTGGGATCCGCTCATTACCCGCACGCTACGCCGCACCCGCGGGTGGCGAAGCTCACGCCACCGCGTCGGCCATGACCTGCTGCGACACGGCGCGCTCCCGGGCCGCCTCGCGCAGCATGGGTACCGCGAACACTGCCGTCACGATCAGCCCGAAGACGCAGGTGGCCGCGATGGCCGAGCGTACCGGCAGCACGTCCAGCAGTACGCCGCCGGCCAGCAGACCGACCGCCTGCGCGCCGTTGGCGACGGCGCCGTACACCGCGAACACCCGGCCCCGGAACTCGGCCGGCGTACGGCGGCTGAGCACCACGGTGGCCGCGACGTTCTCCGCTCCGTTGGACGCGCCGCCGAGCACGAACAGCGGCACCAGCGGTGCGACGGACCGGGCGGCGCAGGCGAGGAGGATGGCGGCGCAGGTCAGCACGAGCGCACCGACCATCGTCCGGGCCAGTCCGGCGTCGGAGGAGTGGCGCCGGGTCAGGAACCACGCGCCGAGGATCGCCGAGCCGGTCCACACGGCGCTGATCACGCCGTACATCGTGGTGCTGGAGTGCAGCACACCACGGACGAAGAAGACGTCGGCCACGTTGACCGCGCTGACCGCACCGATCACCGCACCGAGCAGGACGATCATCGACCAGACCAGGCGGTCGTCGCGCAGCCTCCAGCCCGGTGCGCCTGCGGTCGCAGGGTCGTCCACGCCCGCCTCCCGGGCCGCCGGGGTCGCCTCAGTCACCGGGTTCACCGCGACGCCGTTGCGCCGCCGGGTGCGGATCAGCATCGCTCCGGCGACGATGGCCAGGTAGCTGACCGTGTCGAACAGCAGCGGCACGCGGAGCCCGAACTGGCCCACCAGCACGCCGCCGAGGGCCGGCGCGATCAGCATGCCGACCGAGGAGGCAGTCTGGCCCAGTGCGGTAGCCCGGGCCAGATCCGCCCGGCGGACCATCGCCGGCAGCAGCGCGGCGAGGGTCGGCTGCGTCTGGGCGTACCCGCAGCCCAGCACGGTGGCCAGGGCGACCAGCGCGACCACGTTCGACACGTAGACCATGGCTGCGCAGACCGCCGCCTGCGCGAGACCGGTGACGACCAGGAGCGCGCGACTGTCCAGCCGATCGGCGAGCCGGCCGGTCCAGCGCACCAGCACGACGGGCGGTACGGCGGCGGCGAGCAGCAGTGCGGCGACCGCGTAGCTGCCCGCTCCCCGCTGCTGGAGCGTCAGCAGCAGCGCGGTGGCGGCGAGGAAGTCACCGCAGACGGAGACCGCCCGGGCGCCGGTCGCCACGGCGACATCCGACCAGCGCGAACCAACTGCGAAGGACATACTTCGAAGTATCTGCTTCACATCTTCATGATCACAACCGCGAATCTCGCGGCGCCGCGAGACCCGGGCCGGCTTTGTGGCGTAGGAGTGGTTCGTCCGCCGGGACTGTCACGGTTTGTCTGTTGGGAATATCCGGAACACGGCCGAGACCGTGCGGGCACCCGGCGGCGGGTTCGGGCGGTCGCGCTTCCGGTACCTGCCGAGCAACTCGGAGATCGCATCGGTGATCTCGCGAAGCTCATCGGCGGTGAGCACCACGGCGGTCTCGCGGAAGGCTGCCAGGTCCCACCACTCCTCCGGCTCCTCGGTGCGGCGGGCGAGGTACTGCCGGACGCGGAGGTTCTCCCAGGACATGAACGACTCGATCAGCTCGTTCTCGGCCGCCTTGACGTCCGGCGCGGCATCCCGGTCCGCCATGACCGTGTACCCGTGAGCCCCCACCATGCTGCGCCACACCCGCTCCCGGGCGTCCCCCCGGCCCGGCGCCTGTTCGATCAGCCCGGCGCGGGCCAGGGCGCGCAGGTGATAGCTGGTGGCGCTGGGTGACAGGCCGACCAGTTCGGCGCACTCGGTCGCGGTCGCCGGACCGTCGGACCCGAGATGCTGCAAGATCGTCATCCGGGCGGGGTGCGCCATCGCCCGCATCACGCTGGCCTCGTTGATCAGCCGCGGCTCGTCGCCGGCCGGGCCAGCCGGATCCGGACCCTTGCCGGTCGCGTTCGTCGCGGGCAATGCCGCCGGGTTCGTCGCCATGCGGCCAAGATAATCCGGGAACCGGTCGGGCCGCGCCGGCCCGGAGTACCACCGCGGTCCGCGTGCCGCGCGGGCTCGAGTCTCGCGTCCAGAGCGCACCCGGCGCGGAAACCACAACCCGGGATCTCGGCACCCTGTCACGCCGTCCGTCAAACGACCTTGAGCTGCTCGTCCCCGAAATCGGCGATGAGCTTGAGCCTGCCGCCCAGAGCCCGACCGCCCGGTCGACGGTGGCCAAAGTCCTTCACGTTGGTGATCCGGGACGCCGCTGTGGCGTCCACCAGCGGCCTACCCTCGGCCGGCCCGTTCCGTTCCAGGATTGCCTGATCGACGAGCCGGTGCGCATCGGGACCGGCCTCGTAGAGATCATCGAGGAACCCCTCGACCTGCTCGGTCAGCAAGATCTCCCACTCCATGACCCCCGGATTCAAGAAACCCAGCGCGAGATCATGACAAGTCGGCGCTCGCGAAATCCGGTGGAGCCCTCGCCAGCCGGCGCGTATCGTGGTTGGTCGCTTGACGGCCGCGGTGAGTAGCACCGCAGCGGACGTCGTCGCGCCGGGCGCCGGCCATCCGCCCCCGGGCACGCGGGCGGACAGCCAACCTCTGAGGACACCAGCATGCCCGCCTCCGACCTCGATACCGACCTGACCTACGAACGCGAACACCTCACCAGGTCCCGCGCTGCGCTGCATCGGATGCGCGAGCACGCCCAGGCGCTGTACGCGACCGGCGAGCACGTCGCCGGCGACGCGTACGGCGCGGAGAGCCTGGGTCGAGCCCTGTCCCGGCGGGTCGCCGAGCTGGCCGACGACCCCACCACGCCGCTGTTCTTCGGCCGGCTCCGGTTCGCCGACGAGGCCGACTACCACATCGGCCGGCGGCACGTGACCGATGATCGCGGCGAACCTCTGGTGCTGGACTGGCGCGCGCCGATATCCCGGTCGTTCTACCGGGCCTCGGCGAGCGACCCGCAGGGCGTCGCGGTACGCCGCCGGTTCGGGTTCTCCGCCGGGACGCTCACCTCGTTCGAGGACGAGCACCTGGACCGGGGCGAAGAACTGGGTACCGCGAGCCGGATCCTGACCAGCGAAATCGAGCGGCCCCGCGTCGGACCGATGCGCGACATCGTGGCCACCATCCAACCCGACCAGGACGAACTGGTCCGCGCCGACATCGAGGACACGATCTGCGTCCAGGGCGCACCCGGCACCGGGAAGACCGCGGTCGGCCTGCACCGGGCGGCGTTCCTGCTGTACCTGCACCGGGAGCGGCTGCGCCGCTCGGGCGTGCTGATCGTCGGCCCTAACCGGGCGTTCCTGCGCTACATCGCGGCGGTGCTCCCCGCCCTCGGCGAGATCGACGTAGCCCAGGCGACCGTGGAGGACCTACTGCCCACCCCCGCGCGGGGTACCGACACGCCCGAGGCGCAACAGGTCAAGCACGATCCGCGGATGGCCGCCGTACTGCGCCGGGCGCTCCGCCGGTACGTGCGCAGGCCGCAGGAGCCGATCGTGGTCTCCGACGGCGCGTACCGGTGGCGGCTGCCGGAGTCGGTACTGGTACGGCTCGTCGACGACATCCGCCGGGAGGATCTGCCGCACGGGATCGGCCGGGAGCGCCTGCGCGCCAGGGTGGTCGCGTTGTTGCAGCGGCAGGTCGAGGCGCGCAGCGGGGAGTCACCCGGCGAGGGTTGGGTGCGGCGCATGCGCCGCTGCGCACCGGTCGTCGCGTTCCTCGACGCGAACTGGCCGGCGGTCACCGCCGAGGCGCTGGTCCATCAGGTGCTGACCGACCCGACCGACGCGGCCGAGGGCATCCTCACCGACGCCGAGCAGGCGGCGATCCGCTGGGCCAAGGCGCCCCGGTCGCCCAAGGCCGCCCGCTGGTCCGCCGCCGACGCGGTGCTCATCGACGAGGCGGCCGGGCTCATCGACCGGCTGCCCAGCTTCGGACACGTCGTCATCGACGAGGCGCAGGACCTGTCCCCGATGCAGTGCCGGGTCATCGCCCGGCGCAGCGAGCACGCGTCGCTGACGCTGCTCGGCGACCTGGCCCAGGGCACCGCGCCGTGGGCGGCCCGGGACTGGTCCGAGACACTCGCCCACCTGGGCAAGCCGGGCGCCGCGGTGGTGCCGCTGACGACCGGGTTCCGGGTACCGCAGGCGGTGGTGCAACTCGCCAACCGGCTGCTGCCGGCCCTCGGCGTGAACGTGGCGGCGGCCACCTCGCTGCGTGGCGACGGGTGGCTGCGGGTACAGGATGTGTCCGATGTGGACACCGCCACCGTCGAGGCGGTACGCGACGCCCTGGAGCAGGACGGCTCGGTCGCGGTGATCGCGGCGGAGCCGGCGGTCGAGAGGCTGGCCGCCACGCTGCGCGCGGACGGGCTCGACGCCGGTACCGCCGAGGAGGAGAAGCGGATCACGCTACTGCCGGCGACCCTGGCCAAGGGCCTGGAGTACGACCACGTCATCGTGGTGGAGCCGGCCGACATCGTGGCCGCCGAGGCACGCGGGCTCAACCGGCTCTACGTGGTGCTGACCCGTGCCGTCTCCCGGCTCGCGGTGATCCACGCGCGCCCGCTCCCTGGCCCGTTGTTGACGACGAGCGGTTGTGACGACGAGCGGTTGTGACGACTTTCCCGATATCGGCGACGGCCGGCACGTCCTGGTGCCACGATGCCCTCGACGAGGGGAGAAGTCATGAGGATGACGCGGTACGAGCCCGGCACGCCGTGCTGGATCGATCTCGGTTCGCCCGACCTGGACGCCTCGAAGGCGTTCTACACCGCGCTGTTCGGCTGGACCGCCTACACCTCCGACGACCCCGCGATGGGCGGGTACACCATCTTCAACCAGGGCGACGCGCCGGTCGCCGGGCTCGGTGCGCCGATGAGCGAGGCCGCCGGATCGACCTGGACGTGGTACGCGGCGACCGACAACCTCGACGCGACCGCCGACCGGGTGGAGAGTGCCGGAGGCAAGGTGGTGGCCGCCCCGATGGACATCCCGGGCGCCGGCCGGATGGCGGTGTTCATGGACTGCCACGGCGCCGCGTTCTCGGCGTGGCAGCCGCGCCAGTTCCCGGGCGCCGCCCTGGTGAACGAGCCAAGCTCGTTCGCCTGGAACGAACTCATGGTCCGCGAGCTCGACGGCGCGACGGACTTCTACGGCAAGGTTCTCGGCTGGACGGCCCGGAAGAACGCCGAGTTCGGCATGGAGTACACGCTGTTCCAGGCCGGTGACCGGGCGGTCGCCGGGATGATGCCGATGGCCGGCGACCAGTGGCCGGAGGACGTGCCGAGCCACTGGATGATCTACCTGGCGGTCGACGACACCGACGCGACCGCCGACCGGGTACGGGAGCTGGGCGGCACCATCTCGATACCGCCGACCGGCTCACCCGCCGGGCGGTTCGCGGTGGCGATCGACACCACCGGCGCCGTGTTCGGGTTCGTCACGCTGACCTGACCGGTACCACCAGCGGCCCGTGGTCGCCCTCGATCACCCGTACCCGCGCCCGGTAGTGCTCCGCGAGCAACCGCTCGGTGAGCACCTCGCGCGGCGGGCCGGCGGCGACCACACGACCGTTTGCCAGCAGCACCATCCGGTCGGCGAACTCCCCCGCGATCGACAGGTCGTGCATGGTCGCGAGCACGGTCAGCCGGCCGTCCCGGCGCAACCGGTCGACCAGTTCCAGCACCTCCTGCTGGTGGCCGATGTCCAGCGCCGTGGTCGGCTCGTCGAGCAGGAGCAGGGTGGCTCCCTGTGCCAGGGCCCGGGCGAGGAAGACGCGCTGCCGCTCGCCTCCGGACAGCGACTCCAGCCGGCGCCCGGCGAACCTGGTCAGGTCCAGCCGGACCAGCGCCTCGTCGACGGCGACCAGATCGGCGGCCGACTCGCGGCCCAGCGGGGGGATGTACGGGGTCCGGCCGAGCAGGACGTAGTCGAGCACCACCATCCCCGGCGGCACCGCCGGGTCCTGCGGGACCATCGCGACCAGCCGCGCCCGCTGGCGGCGGCTCAACGCCTCGCTGGCCTGCCCGAACAGCTCGATCCCGCCGCGGAAGCGGACCAGCCCGGCGATCGCGCGCAGCAGCGTGGACTTGCCGGCCCCGTTCGGGCCGATCACGGTCACCCACTCGCCCGACGCGACGGACAGGTCCACCCCCCGGACGATCTCATTGCCGTCCAGGTCCACACCGACGTCCCGGATCTTCACGGACATGTCAGGTCCGCCGGGACGTGCGCAGCACGACGATGAAGAACGGCGCGCCGAAGAACGCGGTGACCACGCCGATCGGGATCTCGCTCGGCGCCAGCAGGGTCCGGGCGGCCAGATCCGCGAGGGTCAGGAACGCACCGCCGAACAGCAGGGACAGCGGCAGGATGACCCGGTAGCTGGAGCCGGCCAGCAGCCGTACGGTGTGCGGCACGATGATCCCGACGAAGCCGATGAGTCCGGAGACGGACACCGCCGCGGCGGTGCCCAGCGACGCCGCGACGATCAGGATGATCCGGGTGCGCTCCGGGTGGGCGCCCAGGCTGGCGGCCTCCTCGTCGCCCACCGACATCACGTCCAGCTGCCGGCGGTGGACCAGCACGACCACCGCCATCACCACCGTGTACGGCAGCAGGAGCAGCACGTCGTGCCATCCCGCGGTACTGAGCCGGCCGGAGATCCACGAGTACACCTCGCGGATCGTGTCGACGTACCTCTGCATGATGAAGGTCTGCCCGGCGGTAAGGAAGCTGGACACCGCGACGCCGGCCAGGATCAACGCGGCTGGGCTCCGGTACCGGCCGGCCCGACCCCGGCCGGATCCGCCGCTCACCCCGAGCGCGTAGGTCAGGCCGACGGCGAGCAGCGCCCCGACGAACGCGGCCAGCGGAACGGTCAGCGGGGTCGCGGCCCCACCGTCCACCGCGACGGCGTCGAATGCGTGGCCCGCGGCGATGGCGGCGGTCGCGCCCAGCCCGGCCCCGGCCGCGGCACCCAGCAGGTACGGGTCGGCCAGCGGGTTGCGGAAGACGCCCTGGTACGTGCCGCCGGCCAGGGCGAGGGTCGAGCCGACCAGCAGCCCGAGCACGACCCGGGGCAGCCGGAGCTGGGTGACGATGGCCGCCTCGGTACCGGTGAGGCCACTGCGCAGGTGAACGCCGGGCACCAGATCGAGGAGCTGGAGCGCCACACCGAGCGGGTTGAGTTGGACCGGTCCGAGAGCGAGCCCGGCGAGCGCGGCGAGCGCGACCGCGAGCACGCCCGCCGCGAGCCAGCCCGGGCGGAGCCGGTTGGGCCGCCCGCCCGGGGCCGTGGCGCGCTCGGGCGCGGTCGGCGCCGGGG
>JBDZVD010000222.1:0-5295 GCA_040255525.1 Micromonosporaceae bacterium
GGGACGCCGGTACAGATACGATGGGACAAGGCCGCACGGGCCCAGCCTGACTTAGACACTCAGCTATGTTCGTGCGGCCCTTGACATGTCTGGGCCACGACAGGCCACCGTCACAAGATCGTTATCGAACCCTCGACGCTACCGCGCACCAACTCGTTAGATGAGCGCCCACAGTACACCACTCTCGTCGCGGTCCTGGCCGCCACCGACCGGCCAGAATCCCTGTTGCACAACTGGCTCAAGCCCACCAACGCCGGCGTGCAACTGCTACACCGTCTGGCCCACGATCGCACCCCGCTGACCCACGACCTGCTCGACAGCCTGCCGCAGACCCCGCCCCTGTTGCATGTGCGGCGGCTGCTGGTCTTCGCCGCCGTCCTGCCGCCCCGCGACGACGAGTACCTGCACCGGCTCGGCCCATGGCTGCGTGACCAACTCGCCGGCCGCCCGGCTCATCACGTGCGCCTCGCGCAGCCCTACGCCGAATGGGACGTGCTGCACCGGGCTCGCCGCGCAGCCCATCGCCGCCGCCAGCGGCTCGGCTACGGGTCAGCGATCTACGCCCGCGCCTGCATCGCTGCCGCGCTGGACCTGCTGGCCTGGCTCGACCACCAGCACACCAGTCTCGACCGCATCACGCAGAACCAGCTCGACGAGTGGCTCGACGACCCGGCCAACAAGGACAAGCGCATCCACGGCTTCCTGCGTTGGGCTGCCAAGACCCGGCAGGCCCCCGACCTGGTCGTCCCGCCCCGCCGCAGCAGCCGAAGCCTACCGATCATGGATGAAAACCAACGCTGGCAACAACTCCATCGCTGCCGGCACGACGACGCCATGCCCCTGCCCGTCCGAGTCGTCGGCACACTCACCCTACTGTTCGGCCTACCCGCCAGCCGCACCCTGCAACTGACCGTCAATGACATCCTCCAGACCAGTGACACCGTGCGCCTCGTCATTGGCAGCAGTCCGGTCGAACTGCCGCCTCGCGTCGCTGACCTGGTCCGCGCGCAACTCGACCACGCGACCAGCATCGACCTCAACGCCCCCGAACTCGCCCGCTGGCTTCTACCCGGCCACCTCGGCACGCTGCCCATCAACCCCGCACGCATGTCCAGCCAACTGATTGCGGCCGGCATCGACGCTCAAACCGGCCGCCACGCAGCGCTCGTCCACCTCGCCGCAGCCCTACCAGCACCAGTCCTGGCCTCCCTGCTCGGTGTTCACATCAACACCGCCATCGCCTGGAGCCACCGCGCCCAACGAGACTGGTCCGCCTACCTGGCGGCACGTCACCGCGAACAGGCTAGGCAGCCCAAACCAGCCCGTGAACAGGCCACACAGTGACTGGATCCGTCAACGCTTTCACGAGTTGATGCGGCTGTCGCGTCATGAGTAGCAGGCCCACTGGTACCAGCCGCCGTCGATCCGCACGAACTCGTACCCAGGCAATTCAATCGCAGCTGGACCATGTGGCAGATAGGCGAACCCGCTGCCGCAGTCAGTCATATCGTCCGTCTCTGCCGCCGTGAACACGTATCCACCTGGGTAGACATCGGCGAAACTCACCGAGTACCAGCCGACGTGCGCGGGGACCGTCGCCGCCTGATGCGGTCCCAGCGGCGGCAGTGTCGCGACCAGTCGGTTGAACGATGCCTCGCTCGCCGCCCACCGCCACGCCAGCGGGACGCCCGTCACCCAGGCCGTCACTGTTGCGCCGACGAGGATCGCCGGCACGATGGCCGATCGCCAGGTCAACCGATCAGGTCGTAGCCGTCGACGCACGCCGAAGGCCACCACCGCGGCTGCCATCAACAACAGCCCTCCAGCCAGCAGCGAGACAGACGCCGCCGCATAGCTGAGGGACCACAACACGCAGGCTGCGCCCGCCACCAGCACAAGGTAGAGGGCTGTCATGGCGAGGCGAGCGCTCGTGTCTCTGTTGGCGTTGCTGTTGTCGGTTGAGCTGTTCAACCGTGCTTCGACACGGCGTTGTCTCCCCGCTGCCACATTTCATAGTTGCCGCATTCTGCGGTGATCTCGGTCGTTGCCTGAGCCGCGGCGAGGAAGTCGTCGACCACCGGTGAGGTGCGTGATGCCGCCACCGCGAGGCACACCTGGTCGGGTGCCAGGTCCGGGATGGGGACATAGCTGACCTCCGGATGTGAGTAGAACACGGTTGCCGATCGGGCCAGGAACGAGATGCCGCGGCCGGCCGCGACATGCTCGAGTGTCTCGTCTACCCCGCGTACCAGGTATCCGGCGTTAGGGTGCGGGCGCCTGGTGGGCTGCGTGGTCGTGTCCATTTGCCAGACCAGCGGCTCGCCGGCCAGGTCGGCCTCGGTGATCTGCTCCTTGCCGGCGAATCGGTGGCCGGCCGGCAGCACGGCCACACGAGGTTCGGTGTACAGCGGGGTGACGCTTAGGCCGGTCTCGTCGATGGGCAGGCGCACATAGCCGACGTCGATGCGGCCGTCGAGCAGCATCGTGGCCTGATCGTCCCATTCGATGCGCTGTACGTCCACGATCACGTTCGGGTGCTGGGTGGCGAACTGCCGTACGGCTGGGGTGACCGGGATGCCCGCCCGGAAGCCGACCGTCAGCCGCTGGCCGCCGTGCGCGGCCACGGTCACCCGGCGGCGGACCGCGTGCGCTGAGGCCAGCAGCGGGCCGGCGTCGGTCAGTAACTGCCGGCCAGCGTCGGTCAGCATCACGCCGTGGCTGTCCCTTGTCAGCAGCGGAGTGCCGAGGTCCTGTTCCAGGGCGCGGATCTGCCGGCTGAGCGCCGGCTGGGCGATGTGCAGCTCATCGGCGGCGCGGCCGAAGTGCAACTTGTCGGCGACGGCGACGAAGTAGCGCAACTTGCGCAGATCCAGATCCATGGAGCCTCCCGGTCCGGCGATGCCTTCAGGGTATCGCAACCGTTGAAAGAGGTCTTGGACACCGACTCAGGTCAATGGCACGCTTACTGCGTACCTGATGGGGCCGGAGCGAATTTGATATAAGAAATTCGGCATCGGGACTTGATGGCATTGTCGAGAACCGGAATGGGCGCCTCGTGAATTGAGCCAGGCCGGTCGCGTCATTCAATGGCGCCGACGAGACCGCCGTCAACAACGACAGGGTGGGCATGGCTTCCTATTCAGCTCCAGAAAGCAGGCACTCCATGAGCAGCATCAGTATTATCGGCCTGGGGAATATGGCCGGCGCCCTGGCCGGCCGAGCGCTCGCCGGCGGAAACGCCGTCGAGATCATCGGCCGCGACCCGGCCAAAACCAAGGAATTGGCCGCCGCGCTCGGCAGCGCCACTGTCGGGACGCCCGGCGCCACCCCGGCCGGGGACATCGTCATCCTCGCCGTGCCGTACGCGAGCGCGGCGACGGTGGTTAGCGAGTACGGGGACGCACTGCACGGCAAGGTCATCATCGACATCACCAACCCCGTCAACGCCGACTTCACGGGCTTTGTCACCTCCGACGGCAGCTCCGGTGCGCAGGAGGTCGCCAAGGCCGCCCCCGCGGGCGCGCATGTCGTCAAGGCGTTCAACACGCTGTTCTCCAATGTTCTGCTGGCCGGTCCAGCCGAGGGCCGCCCATTGGATGTGTTCATCGCGGGTGACGACGCGCAGGCAAAGGCACGCGTGTCGGCGTTCATCGAGAGCCTGGGACTACGCCCGATGGACACCGGGCGGCTGCCAATGGCGCGGGCACTGAAGAACGCCGCCCTGCTGGAGCTGGGCCTTCTCACTCACTCCGTCAAGCACACCAATTTTTTCCTCGGTGTCAGCATTCTCAGCTGAGCGCGCCCGCATCCACTTCTCGCGCCAGATCAGGCCAGTCGATCTACGACACGAGAAGGACAGCCCCTTCCACCTAATTTGACAAGGACAGTCACATGCGCGTTTTCGTCACTGGCGGGACCGGCCATTCCGGTTCGTACATCGTCCCCGAGCTCATCGGTGCCGGGCACGAGGTCACCGGCCTGGCCCGATCGGACCCGGCCGCGGCGGCGCTGTCCGCGCTCGGCGCGAAGGTGCGTCGCGGACACCTCGAGGATCTCGACGGGCTCAAGGAGGCGGCTGCGGACTCCGACGGCGTCATCCACGTCGCGCACCGGCGGGATCTGCTTCCGTCGGGCGGGATCGAGGCCGTGGCCGCCGCGGAGGTCCCGATCATGCTCGCGTACGGCGAGGCACTGGGGGGAACCGGAAAGCCGCTGGTGGTGGCGGGGAGCATTGGCTCGCCCGGGAAGCTGGGCCGGCCGGTCACCGAAGATGACCCGGCCCTTCCCGTCGGCGATGAGCACAAGGGCACCCTGCGGGCTCGTAACGTCGTGGAAACCACCGCAATTGGCCTCGCCGAGCGGGGAGTGCGGTCCTCGGTCGTGCGGCTTCCCACCATCGCACACAGCATGACCGATCGTGCCGGCTTCCTATCCATGCTGATCGCGCTCGCGAAGGATAGGGGCTTCGCCGGTTACCCTGGAGACGGCGCTAACCTGTGGAACGCCGTGCACGTCCGCGATGCCGCCTCCGTGTTCCGCCTGGCGCTGGAGAAGGGGCCGGCCGGCAAATATTGGCACGCGATCGGGGACGGGGGCATACCGTTCCGCGAGATCGCCGAGGCCATCGGCAGCCGTCTGCGCCTGCCCGCCGTGAGTATTCCCATGGACGAACTGATGGTGCCGGGATACTTCGGGTTCCTCGCGAACATCGTCACGCAGAGCTTCCCGGCGTCCAATCTCATCACCCGCCGGACCCTCGGCTGGGAACCCACTCAGCCCAGCCTGCTTGCCGACCTGGACAACGGCCATTACTTCCCCGCCAGCTGACGGCGGAACCCGAATCGAAACGAGTCCGGCAGATGAACCGAACTGTTCCGGATACTCATCAATTCGACGGAGTGATCGTGGGAAGGCTCGATGGCAAGGTAGCGGTGATCACCGGCGGATCCAAACGGCCAGGTCGTCACCGCCAAGCAAGAAGAACTGTTTGACGAGGCCACCAAGGCGGCCGACGCCGTGCGCCTGACCCGGCCCGAACGAGACAGAGCGACACCTCGAGAAACAGGAAGAGAGCACACCTCATGAGCAGCATCACCATCATCGGTACGGGGAACATGGCCCGTACCATCGGCACGCTCGCGGTGGCCGGCGGCAACACCGTCGAGGTCATGGGACGCGATCAGTCCAAGGCCGATGACCTGGCCAAGGCTCTGGGCGGTGGCGCCACGGCCGGGACCTTCGGTGCCGTGCCGGCCGGCGAGATCGTCATCCTCGCGGTGCTGTTCGACAGCGCCG
>JBDZVD010000089.1:0-28324 GCA_040255525.1 Micromonosporaceae bacterium
CTCCGCACCGGTCGCCACGGTGTCCACTTCGGACAGCGGCAGGTGCGCCCAGGCCCGGCGCAGGCGGCGCTGGGCGCGGTACTGCTTGTAGGCGAAGGACAGCAGGGAGCCGCCCTGGTTGCTGGTGAGCGTCGCCCAGTTGAGGATGGTGTCCAGCGAGTACGCGCCACCGGCGTAGGTCGGGTCGCGGAACGCCGAGGCGGTGACCGCGGTCAGCATGCCCTTGAGCGCCGGTCCGGCCTCGGCCGCGATCGCCCACTGGGTGAACCCCAGGTAGCTCGGCCCGTAGGTGAACAGGTTCCCGTCGAACCACGGCTGCCGCTCGATCCAGGCGACCGCGTCGAGCCCATCCTCGCGCTCGTACCGCAGCGGATCCCATGCGCCGCCGGAGTCGAACGTCCCCCGGCAGCTCTGGATCACCACGTGGAAGCCGCGCTCGGCCAGCATCCGGCCGGAGACCAGGCCGATCACGCCGCCGCGCCCGTACGGTGTCCGGATGAGGATCGTCGGTACGCCGGGTAGCCGGGGCTCCCAGTGATCGGTGCGCAGGACGACACCGTCGCGCGTGGTGACCGGCAGGGCCCGGTGGACCCGGACCGCCCGGGTCACCGCGGGTGGAAGGTGGAACAGCCGCTCGGACACGCGGCTGGGCAGGCTCACGCCGAGACTCCGGTCATCCCTGCACCGTACCCAGCCGCCCGTTGTCCCTGCGCCCCTGACCGTTCCGTGAGCCGGGCCGGTCACCCGGTGCGCACCACGCACCGGAAGCCGATGTTCCCGGCGTGCCCGTGGACCGGTTGCGGCTGGCCAGCCCGGGTACCGCCCTTGACCACCTTCAGCGGCACCGGCCCGCCGACCGGGTACCAGTCGGCGGTCCACTCCCGAACGCCGCCGACCACGTCGTACAGCCCGTGCCGGTTGGGCGCGCCGGTGGCGACCGGCCGGGTACCGCCCGGGTCCGGTCCGCCGTCGTCCGGCGCCAGGTCATCGTGCGCGGCACACGCCCACTCGGCCTCGGTGGGCAGCGCCTTGCCCGCCCAGGCCGCGTACGCCACCGCGTCCACCCAGGACACGTCGGTCACCGGATGGTCGGCCTGCCCCTCCGGGTACCGCCACCGGGTCTGGCCCGCCTCCCGGCAGGCGACCGGGCAGTACCCCGTCTCGAACGTGAACGCCGCGAACTCCTCGTTCGTCACCGGGCAGGCATCGATCCAGAACCCGTCGACCGGGCCCAGCTCACAGCTGCCGCTCGGGATCCACACCATGTCGGCCGAGGGCGGAGGGCCGCCCGGTCCCCGGTGCGGAGTGATGGAAACGCACTGACTCACCCACAAAAGGTACAAGTCTCCGTGGTGTGGCGCGGGGCGATTCACCGGATACCCCGCGCCAGCTGCGCCGTGCGCGGCGGCGCCCTGCTGGCCGAGCCCAGGGGCGGCTACGCTGGTGCCATGCGCCGGTTCCTGTCGCCACGCTGGATCGTGCGGCACGTCGCGATGGTCGTGCTCGTCGGCACGTTCCTCGCGCTCGGTTGGTGGCAGATCGGGCGTGCCGCGGGCGGCAACGCGCTCAGCTACGGGTACGCCTTCGAGTGGCCGGTCTTCGCGCTGTTCGTGATCTTCGTGTGGTACCGGGAGATCCGCGGTGAGCTGGGCGGCCCGGCCAGCCGGGAGCCGGCCAGGCTGAAGGAGCCCGTCCTGCGGACCACCGTGCCGGCGCCGTCCCGGCCCGTCGCGGTGCCGGCCGCACCGGCCGATCCGGAGCTGGACGAGTACAACGAGTACCTCGCCTGGCTGAACGCCCACCCGGACGCGAAGCCCACCGACTACCGGCGGGCCCGGGCCGCCGGCGCCACGATCAGGACCTCGGACCCGAGCCAGGAGTGAGCAAACCCCGGTCAAACGCGACCGCCACGGCCGCCGCCCGGTCCTTCACCCCGAGCTTGCCGTAGATGTGCAGCAGGTGGGTCTTGACCGTGGCCTCGCTGATGAACAGGTGAGCGGCCGCCTCCCGGTTCGTCGAGCCCCGGGCGATCAGCCCGAGGACCTCCAGTTCCCGCTGGCTCAGCGGCTCCTTCGCGGGCGACCGGACCTGACCGAGCAGCCGGGTGGCCACCGAGGGCGACAGCACCGCCTCGCCGCGCGCCGCTGCCCGTACCGCCCGGAACAGCTCCTCCCGGGGCGTGTCCTTGAGCAGGTACCCGGTGGCACCCGCCTCGATCGCCGGCAGCACGTCGCTGTCCGTGTCGTAGGTGGTGAGTACCAGGATCCGGGCCGCCACGCCGCGCTCGCGGAGCATGCCGATCGCGCGTACCCCGTCGGTACCCGGCATCCGTAGGTCCATCAGCACCACGTCGGGCCGCAGCGTCTCGGCCAGCGTCACCGCCTCGGCCCCGTCGGCCGCCTCGCCCAGCACCTCGAACTCGCCGTCCCCGGTCAGCATCCCGCGCAGGCCGTTCCGCACGACCGGGTGGTCGTCGACGATGAGCAGCCGGATCACGCGGTGCTCCCGGCGGGGATCGCCGGAACGCTGGCCGAGATGGCGGTACCCGCCCCGGGCTCCGACTCGACCTCCAGCAGCCCGGCGATGCGTTGCAGGCGCTGGCGCATGGCCTTGAGCCCGAAGCCGCCGTCCCGGCCGGTGGCCGCCTCCGCCGGCGCGAAGCCGACACCGTCGTCGCGTACGTCCAGCGTCACTTGATCCTCCATGTACGACAGGGTCAGCCCGACCCTGGTCGCGCCGGCGTGCTTGGCCACGTTGGTCAACGCCTCCTGAGCGGTGCGCACCAGGGTTCCTTCGATCTCCGGGTGCATGGCTCGAACGGTACCGGTGGTGGTGATCTCGGCGGCCAGCCCGTGCAGGTCGGACCAGCGCCGTACGACATCGGCCAGCGCCTCCGGCAGGGTCGCCCCCTCCAGCTGCTCGGGCTGCAGGTTGCGCACCGAGCGGCGGGCCTCGGACAGGCTCTCCCGGGCGAGGCCCACCGCCGTCTCCAGGTGCCGGCGCCGGTCGGTCGGCCGGTCGTCGACCTGATCGGCCGCCTCCAGCTGGGTGATGATGCCGGCCAGCCCCTGCGCGATGGTGTCGTGGATCTCCCTGGCCATCCGGGCCCGCTCGTCCAGGATGCCGGCCTCCCGGGCCTGGGTGAGCAGCTGGGCGTGCAGCCCGGCGTTCTCCGCCATCGCCGTCTCCAGCTTGGTGTTGGCCTCGTTCAGCGCTCCGATCATCCGCTTGCGGCGGTCGGTCTGCTCCGCCGTGATCCAGGCGAGCAGCGACAGCGCCCCGGCGAGCCCGATGTTGAAGACGGCCACGATCAGGTACGCCACCGCGCCCGGGATGGACCCCAGGGCGGGGAAGCCGCCCATCTGGGACAGGGCGGACAGCGCGCCGGTCGCCACGACGCCGAACGCGATCATCCGGCCGCGCAGGGCGTAGACCGCGTTCAGGTAACCGGCGAACGCGAAGAACCCGTACACCGGACTGCACGCGATCAACGCCGCGATCAGCGCGAGCAGCACGACGAAGTAGACGCCCATCAGCACCCGCCGCTCCGACCAGGCCGGATGGAGGTTGACCATGAAGAAGATCCACGCCGCCGCCAGCAGCGTGAGGACCACGGTCACGGTGACCGGCGGCCCGGGCAGGAGCGAGTCGGTGAGGACCGCGAGGACCAGCGACACCCCGAGCGCGACGTACGGGACCCACTTCACACCCGAGTCGAGGCGCCGCTCCCAGCCGTCCAGATCCTCGATCGAGATCCGCCTCATGCTCCCGCCCTTCACTCGTACGCAGCGCTCGTGGCCGGGCCGTGCCTACTCCCAGCGGAACAGCCTGGCCGCGGCCAGACCGAACACCACCAGGTAGGCGGCCAGCACCCCGAGCGTGCCGGCGTGCGGCCAGGATCCCATGGTCGCCTCGTGCAGGGCGTGTTCGCCAGCGCCGAGCGGGGTGTAGTCGCCGATGTGCCGCAGCAGGGGCGGCATCGACTCGCGGGGCGCCCAGAGACCCGCGAAGAACATCAGCGGGAAGAACAGGATCACGCCGATCGCGTTGCCGGCCTTGGCATTGGGCGCGATGGCCGCGACGAACAGCCCGATGGCCAGCAGGGCGGCGGCCGCCAGTACCAGTGCGATGACGAACCCGCCGAGCTGCCGGGGCAGTGGTACGTCGAACACCACCCGGCCGATCCCCATGACCAGGATCACCGAGACCAGCCCGGCCGCCAGGCTGACGACGAGGTGGGCGACCAGCAGCATCGCCGGGTGGACCGGGGTGGTGCCCAGCCGCCGGAGGACGCCCTTCTCCCGGTAGCTGGCCAGGATGGACGGAAGCGATGCCAGTGCGATCATCGCGACGACCAGCGTGACCGCGATGGTCACGTACAGGTCGATGACCCGCAGGCCGCCCAGGTCCGCGCTCGGTGACCGGAACGACTTCACGCAGCCGAGGATGACCACGAGGATCGACGGAAACGCCAGGGCGAAGAAGACACCCACCGGTTCGCGAAGGAACATCCGTGTCTCGTTGAGGATGAGCTTGCCGCTCGAATTCATCGTGCGCTCCAGTCCATTATCAGTTGTCGATGTTCCGGCCGGTCAGCGCGACAAACGCGTCATCGAGACTGGCTTGCTCCACGCGCAGGTCGTTGGCCACGATCTGATGCCGGGCAAGCACCGAAGTGACTGCCTGGAGCAGATCGCGACCCCCCGTTACGACGACCTGGTTTCCGTGCCGGGTCACCCCGGTGACATCGGGCAGTTGGGTCAGCAGCCGGTCGTCCAGCGGCGCCGCGGGGCGGAACCGGACGCGCTGTTCCGTCGTCACCCGGGCGACCAGGCCGCCGGGGGTGTCGATCGCGACGACCCGACCGGAGTCGATGACCGCCAGCCGGTCACACAGCCGCTCGGCCTCCTCCATGAAGTGGGTGACCAGGACGACCGTCACGCCCCGGTCGCGTACCTGTTCGATCAGCTCCCAGGTGTCGCGCCGCGCCTGCGGGTCGAGCCCGGTGGTCAGCTCGTCGAGGATCGCGATCTGCGGGTTGCCGACCAGCGCCAGTGCGATGGACAGCCGCTGCTTCTGGCCGCCGGACAGCTTCTGGAACGCGGTGTCGCGCTTGTCGGCCAGGCCCAGCTCGTCGACCAGCCGGCGCCAGTCGGCCGGGTCGCGGTAGAAGGAGCTGAACAGCTGCATCGCCTCGCCGAGCTTGATCTTCTCGTACAGCTGGGCTTCCTGGAGTTGCACGCCGATCCGCTGGCGGAGTTCCTTGCGGTCGCGCCGCGGATCCAGGCCGAGTACCCGGAGCGTGCCGCCGTCCGGCTTGCGTATCCCTTCGAGACATTCGACGGTTGTGGTCTTGCCCGCGCCGTTTGGACCCAGGATTCCGAAAATCTCACCTCGCTCGACGGTGAACGAGACGTCGTCCACGGCCACTGTCCGGCCATACCGCTTGTGGAGGTGCTCGACCTCGATCACCGCCTGGCTCGTCGTATCCATGGCATAGAGCCTCGCTGAGCGTGGCGGCGGGCGAATCGATCAGCCGGCGACGTTGCGGCGCGACTTCGGTGGATCGCGGCAGTCCACCGCCGGGACGCGGGCGATCAACCGATCGGTGGATGCGGGGGGTGCCGCGGGACGAGGACCTCCGGCTCCGGCCCATCGCGGCCGAGCGCGCGTTGGTCACGACCGGTGTCCACGCCCCCGGCGGGCGGTTGCCGGTCGCGGCCGGGCCGCTGCGGTGCCCGGCCGGCGCCTGCCGCCCGCGGTCGGGCGTTTGCCGGTGCCCCTCCGGGCAAAACTCAGGGTGTGGTCGGTCGGTGCCGCAAACCGTTATCCGGACCGGACATCCCGGGTTGCGACGCCCTGCCTATCATGCCCTCGACATGGACACCGGAGGCGCGGATGGGTGCTGAAGGCCCGCGCGGACGGCGGCCGTTCGCGGCGATACTGGCCGTCCTGATCCTGCTGGTGCCGTTGGCCGGCGGCCTCGCCGGCTGCGCGCCGGGCCGGCCCGCACCGGTCAGCCGGCCCGCACCGGTCAGCCGGCCGAGCCCGATCGCGTTCGCCGCCAGTCCGGCCCGCCCGGTGCGAGCCGCGTCCCCCGGATGTGGCCGGCCGGTGGCGCCTGGTCCGGTGACGATCGAGGCATCGGTCAACGGCAGGCCGCGGCTCGTCCGGGTGTTCCTGCCGATCGGGTATACCGGGACTCAACCGCTGCCGCTGCTGCTCAACCTGCATGGCAGCGGGTCGACCGCGGTGAAGCAGGAGAGGGGCACCGGCCTGGACGCCACCGCCGACGGGCACCGCTTCATCGTGGCGTACCCGCAGGCCGCGAAGCACAGCGGTACGGGCTTTTCGTGGAACGTACCCGGCACCCCGTCGTTCACCCGGCGCGGCCCGGACGACGTGGCGTACCTCGGGGCCGTCGTGAACCTGTTGCGCCAGCGGTACTGCGTGAATCCCACCCGGGTCTACGCGTCCGGGTTCTCCGGTGGCGCCCGGATGACCAGCCAGCTGGCATGCACGCCACCGGTACCGCTCGCCGGTGTCGTGATGGCGTCCGGCATCCGGGCGCCGTCGCCGTGCCACCCGAGCGGTGGCGCCGTGCCGGTACTCGCGTTCCACGGCACCGCCGACACTGCCAACCCGTACCACGGCCACGGGCAGCCGTACTGGACGTACAGCGTGCCGGTCGCCGCGTCGCGCTGGGCCTGGTACGACGGCTGCCGGGGCGCGGCGACGACCAGCCACCCGTACCCGGGCGTCACGGTCACGTCGTACCGGCGCTGCCGGGGTGCCGGCGTGGTCGAGCTGTACAGCCTCGCCGGCAAGGGGCATCGCTGGCCGCTGGCGGCGGGAGCGTTCCGGCCCAACGAGGTCCTGTGGCGCTTCCTGTCCGGCCAGACTCGCCCCGGGCGCGCACCCGGCGACGTGACCGGCGCCGGCCCGGTCGCGGTCAGGCCCGGCGGACCGTGATGGTGCTGAACGCGCCGAGGTGGATGCGGTCCCCGTCGGACAGCGGTACCGGCACGTTCTCCTCGATGGCCTCGGCGCCGTCGTTGAGGTACGTGCCGTTGGACGACCCGAGGTCGACCAGCGCCCAGCCACCGTCCGGCTGGGCGACGAGCATCGCGTGCGCGTGCGAGACAGCCGGGTCGGCGGGCGGGCCGGTGAGGTCGATATCCGGCTCGATGCCCCGGGACCGGCTCTGCCGACCGATGAGCATCTGCGGGCCACGCAGCCAGAAGCGGCGCTCCGGGCAGAACGCCGGGAACGGGATCGGCTCAACGTCCGGGTCGGCGATCGCCTGCATCCGCGCGTGGTACTCGCGGTCGGCGGCGACGGCCGCGCGCCAGGTCGGCGCGACAGCCGGTTGGCGGGTGGGCAGCGCTCCACTCACCGGCGCTTCGGCCGCTTCGGCACCAGTTCCGTTGCCGCCCGGGCCGGTGGACGGCGTGCCGGGCGACGCCGCGTCGGGCACGGGTGTGCCGGGCGTGGAAACGCCAGCGCCGGCCAGCGCCGGGGGTCCGCCGCCCGCTCCCGCTCCGGCCGCTACCGGAGTACCGGCCGCGCCGGACAGCCGCGCGGCAACGAAGTCGTGCCCGCAGACCTCACAGAACCGGTCGGCGCGTGGCGTCGAGCAGTTCGGGCACGGTTGCCCCGCGCCGGCCGCGGATGGCGTGGCCGGCGCGGGGGATGAGCCGTTACCGGGCGCGGCCGGCGTCGACCTGGCACCGATCGGGGTGCCGCACTCGTCGCAGTAGTCGGTGTCCGCGGACTGGTGTCCCTTCGGGCAGGTGGGCATCGCTAGCCCTCCTCGCTCTTCTTGACCCGGATGGTCTTGACCGACCGTACGTTGGCCAGTTCGGCATCGACGCCGGCCACCTTGGGCTTGAGCCGGACCGTTCCGCTCGGTGCGTCGATCACCTCGACGACCCGGCCGAGGAGCTTGGCCGTGTCGGAGTGCCCCGACTCCTCGGCGAGCTGCACCGCCCGGCCCAGCTTCGAGGTCGCCGTCTCGGCGTCTCCGGCGTCCCGCGCGGCCAGCCCCTCCTGGATCGCGCTGGCCAGTTCGGCCTGACCGGTGTAGTGGGCGACCCGCTGGTTGATCTTCGTGGACAGCGCGGTGTCGTCGGTCCAGGTGGCCAGTACCAGCGACTGGGCGAGCACGCTGTCGCCGCTGACCAGGCTCACCCGGGCGGCGAGCGTCTCCTCGCCGACCGTGCCGGGCTGCACCTGTACCGACAGGTGGTAGTCGCGGCTCTCCGCACCCCACGCACCGGTCGGGTAGTCGCCGATCCGGGCGCTGACCTGGGTGCGCCGCGCCGTCAGGTCCTCGACCTGGGGGAACGCCTGCTTGACGAAGCGTACGGTCGCGCCGGCCGGGGTCCACACGCGCAGCGTCGCCTCGGCGACCGCCTTGCCCATCGCCGCCTCGGTCATCGCCCGGAACGCGGCCGGCAGCTCGCGCGGATCCTCCAGCCCGTCGGCGGTACCCAGCAGGGTCGACGCCACCGAGCGCAGCTCGCTGGCCACCCAGTCGGCGCCGACGCCCCGGCTGTCGCAGATGAACCGGCCCTCGCAGTTGCGTAGCGTCGCCGCCAGCTGCTCCGCCGTCTCGTGCTGGTTGCGCCCGTCGGTGAGCATGATGGCGTGCTTGACCTCGGCGGGGTGGCCGGCGAACACGGTATTGGCCAGGCTGAGCCACTGACCGATCGCGGTACCGCCGGCGGCCAGCAGGTGCGCTACGGCGACCTTGGCGGCCGCCTTGTTGGCCGGGGTGGCCGGGGCCAGGGTGGCGGTCAGCGGGAACACCATGTGCGCGTCGTGCCGCCCGGCGATGATGGCGAACGCGACCCCGTCCCGCAGCGTGTCGATCGCGGTCGCGCACGCCTTCTTCGCCTCGGAGAGCTTGGTCGGCGGGTTGGCCATCGACCCCGAGCAGTCGATCATGATGACCTCGGCGGCGGACGGCGTGCCGGCGCCGTCGCGCAGGCCGGCCCCGCTGGCGGTCACGGTGATCACCGCGTCCACCACGTCGCCGCCGGCCGGCAGGTACTGGTTCTGGTAGACCTCCGCCGTGAAGGCGGCGGCTGGCTCGGTCATCCGGTCGCTCCTTGCGAGGACTTGGGGGCAGGGTAGGGCAGTACGGCAACGGTCACGTTGTCCTGGCCGCCCGCGTCCAAGGCCAGCTGGACGAGGCGGCGGGCGGTGTCGATCGGGGCACCCGCCGGGGTGGCGGCGGCCAGTTCGGCCGGCCGCGGCCGGTACCGGTAGAGGCCGTCGCTGCACACCAGCAGCCGTCCCGGGCCGTCCGGCCGGATGGTGACCAGGTGCGGTGCAGTGTCTCCGGCATCGGCGCCGAGCCAGCGCACCAGCGCCCCGGCGGGCGAGCCCTCCGGGGTCTCGGCCGGCGGTATCCCGGCCGCGGCCAGCTGACCGGCCAGCGAGTCGTCGGTGGTCAGCACCCCCGGTTCGGCATCGCCGTCGGGCAGCCAGTACGCGCGGCTGTCGCCGACCCAGCCGACGCTCACCGAGTCGGCGGTCACGACGCCCGCCACGAACGTGCAACTGGGCGGGTTGTCGCCCGGCTGGGCACCGGCGGCCAGCGCGGCGGCGGCCTGGGCGGCGCGCGCGGCCGCGGACAGCGCCGGCTCCGGTTCGTCACCGGCGGCCAACGCGCCCAGCAGGGCCTCGGCGGCCGCGTCGACCGCCGCGTACGAGGCGGCGTCCGGCCTGCTCGACGACGAGACGCCATCGCACACCACGGTCGCCGCGGCGCCGGGCAGAAGCCCGATCGCCACCGCGTCCTCGTTGTGCCGGTGCCGGTGCCCGAGGTCGCTGACTGCCGCGAGCGCGCCGAGGTCCAGCTCGCTGTGGTCGCCGCCGGCCGGGCGGCGCTGGCCGCACATCTCGCAGTAGCCCTCTGGCCCGAACGCGGTCCCCCCGCAGCCCCCGCACGCCTGCGGAGCACCGGCGGAGCTGACCCAGCGGTGCCCGGCGCGGGTGGCGGGAGCGGGCCCGGTGGCCCGGGCGGAGGCGGCCAGGGTGAGGCCCTCGACCAGTGCGCTCCCGCAGGTCTCGCAGAACCGGTCCGCCTCGCTCACGCCCGCACCGCAGGACGGGCACTCGGTGCCGTGCACCGCGCCGGCGTCGGTGCCGTGTGCCGCACCGGCCTCGGCGCCGCCCGCCGGCATCAGACCACCGTCCGGGGCCGCACGGAGTTGGCGAGGTCGACCAGGGCGTGCCGGGTGGTGCGGTCCGGTTCCAGCGACGCCATCGCCCGGTACGAGCGTTCCAGCCCCAGCCGGATGTCCCGCTCGCTGAGCAACTGCCCGAGTACCCGGCCGGCGGCGGCCGCCCGCTGCCGCTGCGCGGGTACCGGTCGGGCCGGCGCCCGCCCGGCCGACCCGTTACCGGTGGTGACCCAGGACAGCGCGGTGCGGAACACCTCCACTGCCAGGGCCTCCCGGCGCTGCTTGTCCAGGCGCAGCCGTTCCAACCGGGTCGACGCGTCCAGCAGATCCGCCTCGGTCAGCGCGGCGGGTTCCTGGTCGAGGTGCGCGCGTACCGCCGCGACCTGCGCCGCGACGTGGTGGCTGGAGGTGTCCGGTACCTCGTCGTAGAT
Source organism: Micromonosporaceae bacterium (assembly GCA_040255525.1). Lineage (GTDB taxonomy): Bacteria > Actinomycetota > Actinomycetes > Mycobacteriales > Micromonosporaceae > Rugosimonospora. Next base: position 10,625 of record JBDZVD010000089.1, read on the forward strand.
CGCCCTGGCTCCGCCCCGGTCGCCGGCCGCCAGCCGTACCCGGCCCAACCCGAACGCGGCGCTGACGAAGCCGTGGTCGACGCGCCAGACCCGCTCATACCGGCGGGCCGCCCCGGCCGGATCCCCGGTCAGCTCGCAGGCGACCGCCACGGCCACCTGGGCGGCCGGCTCCCCGGGCAGGGCGTCGTAGACCCTGTCGAACGAGTCCCGGGCGGCCGGCCAGGCCGCCGGGTCGCACAGCGACAGCATCCCGGCGTACCAGTCCAGCCGCCAGTCGTGGCGCACCTGCTCGGCGCTCGGCAGGGTGGCCCACGCGCCGGCCAGGTCGCCGACCTCCAGCCGGGCCCGAACGAGGCGCAGCGTCAGCTCCAGGCTGGTGATCGGCGCGGCCTCCAGAGCGGCGAGGGTGCTCGCCGGATCGGTACCGGACACGGTGGCCAGGAAACCGGCCGCCGGGTCGGCGGGATCGACCAGCGGCAGCGGCAGGGCGGCGGTGACCTCGGGGCCGGACGGTGGCGCGACGGCCGAGTCGACGGGTACCCCGAACGCCCGCCGTTCGGGGGTGAACTGGCTGGAGGCGGCCGGCCGCGGCACTCCGTCCTGAGTGGACAGTACCTCGCGCAGTACCCCGGTCATCTGCTCGGCCATCTCGCCGGCCGACGCGAACCGGCGGTCCGGGTCCGTGCTCGTGGCCCGGCGCAGCAGCCGGTGGTACGACTCCTGCGCGGCCAGCAGCGGTGCGTCGGCGGGGTCCGGCAGCGAACGGGCGTACCGGGTGCTGAACCCGGCGAAGTCGAAACTGAGCACGGCCAGCGACCGGCCGACCGTGTACAGGTCGGAGCCGATCGACGGGCCGACGCTCGCCAACTCGTCCTCCGGAGCCTGGTACCCCGGAGTGCCGTACAGCGCGGACGTATCGTCGCCCATCCGGCGTACCGCGCCGAGGTCGATGAGTTTGAGCTGCTCCTCGGCGTGGATCACGTTGTCCGGCTTGAAGTCGCAGAACAGCAGCCCGCGGTCGTGCAGGTAGCCCAGCGCCGGAAGCACCTCGATGCCGTACGCCAGGACCTGCTCCAGCGGCAGCGGTATCCGGCTGCCGTCCGGGCCCCGGTTGTTCAGCGCAAGGTCGCGCAGCGACCGGCCTCCGACGTACTCCATGACGATGTAACCGACATTCTCGCCGGTGTCCGGGTCGGGGTGCTGCGCGAAGTCATGGATCTTCACGATGTTCGGGTGGTCGACCTCGACCAGGAACCGCCGCTCGGTGACCGCCGCAGCCATCGCGTCCGGGTCGCCGGTGTTGATCAGGCCCTTGAGTACCACCCAGCGGTCGCTGCCGGCCTCACTGATGTTCCGGTCCCGGGCCAGGTAGATCCAGCCCAGGCCGCCGTGCGCCAGCGCGCCGAGGATCTCGTACCGGTCGTCGATGAGGTCGCCCGGCTTCAGCTTCGGCCGGAACGAGTACCGCGCCCCGTCCCGCGGGCAGAAGCCCTCGACCCGCCCCGGCTGCCCGTTGCGGCTGCGTCCGACCGGCTCCCCGCACTGGCCGCAGTACCGCTGTGACTCCGGTACCGCCGGGTCGGACTGCACGGCGGTGGCCGGGTCGCGCAGCGGTACCGGCGGCACCACGACCAGGTTCGCGCCGAGCCGCCCCCGGCCCGCCGTGCGGCTACGGCTGGAGCGCCCGTTACCGGTGGACGCGCCGGCGAGCCCGGCGCCGGTCGGCGCCCCGCCCGCGATCGTGGCCGCCGATGCCGGCACGCTGCGCGCCGAGGTTCCGCGGGCGCCTTCCGCGGGTGCCCGGGACCCGCCTGCCGGTGCCTTGTGGCCACACTCGTCGCAGTACCCGTCGGGCGCGTAGTGGCCCGGGCAGCCGGGTCGGCGGCAGGCTGGCATCCCGGACATCATCGTGTCCCCTTCGTCGAGGCGATCAGCTCGGCCAGCGCCTGCTGGTAGGCGTACACCGCCTGGGTGGCCCGCCGCAGGTCGCAGGGTGCGGTGAACAGGAGATCGTGGGCGTGCCGGTACCGGACCGACAGGTCGCCGTCCTCGGCGAAGCCGACCCGAGCCGCCTTGGCACGGTAAGCGTCCAGCCGGCCGCGCAGCTCACGGCGGCGGTCGAGCAGTCCGTCGGCCGCTTCGCGCAACTCGTCGGCGCGGGCCAGCGCCCTGGCCGCCGACGCTTCCAGCTCGGTCAGTTGCCCGTCGAGCCGGACCCACTGCTCGGTCCGGGCGTCGCCGGAGCCGGGGAGCGCGGTGCGCAGCACCGCTGCCGTGTCGGGTGGTGGCGGCAGGGCGGAGTCGGCGATCTTCTCGGCCACTACGGCGTACGCGTTCCGTACCCGGGATTCGGCGGCCGCCACGTCGTCGATGCGGCTACGCAGCGCCGCCAACCGGTTCGGGTACCCGTCGCGCAGCGCGACCAGTTCGGCGATCCGCCGCCGTACCGCGTCCAGTTCGGCGGCCAGCTCCCCCAGGCGGGCCTGCACCGCCGGGCGCGGCTGCCCGCCGGGGGCCGCCGCGAGGGGGTCGCGCAGCCCCTCCGCCCGGGCCTGGTCCAACCGCCCGCCCAGCGGCCGGGCCAGCTCGGCGACGCCCAACTCCTCGGCCTGTGCCGCGACCGCGCCGAACGCCTCGGTGAGCGGTGCGAAGCGACCGGCGACCGCCGACCATGCGGTGTCCACCTCGGACAGATGTGCGGTCACCGCGGCGCAGCGCCGCTCCAGACCACCGGCGAGGTCGCTCACCCGCAGCACGGTGGCGACCGCCGCGCTGCCGGCCTCGACCGGCAGCCCGGTGCTGTCGACCGCGAGCACCGGTTCGGATACCAGCAGTCCCAGGGCGTCCCAGTCGTCATCGTCCAGGCGACGCTGGCCGCGGATGGCCCGAGCCCGGTCAAGCAGTTCGGACAGGGCGTTGAACTGCGCCCACAGCACATCCACCTCGGGGGAGATGGTCTGTGCCCGCTCGGCGGTGCGCCCGGCCAACCCGCCGCCCCGCAGGAACGCCAGGCCCGGGTGGCTGTCGATGACGAACATGGCGGCGGCGACCCGGTCGTGGGTCGCGCCCAGCCCGGTCAGCGCACGGTTTGCCGACTGTCGGTCCATCGGCACCCGCTAGTCCGAGTACTTGGCGGCCGGTGGGGCCGGCGCCGGTCCGCCGAGCCACTTGTCGTACAGCCGCGCCCAGGTGCCGTCCGCCCGGGCCCGGTCGAGCACCCCGTTGACGAACTCGACGAAGGGGGTGGACGACTTCTTGATGGCCAGCCCGTGGGGTTCGTCGGTGAAGCGGGGTCCGACCACCTCGACGGTGGGGTCCTGGGCGGCGAGCCCGGCCAGGATGCTGTCGTCGGTGGACACCGCCTGCACCTGTCCCTGCTGGAGCATGACCAGGCAGTCGGTCCAGTCGTTGACCGACACCGGGATCGGGTGCGACGGCCGCGTGGCGATGTTGATGATCGAAGTGGTGCCGGCCGCCGAGCACACCTTCTTGCCGGCCAGGTCGTCGATCGTGTGGTACGGCGAACCCTTGTTCACCAGGATCTTCTGCCCGGCGTCGAAGTAGTCCGTGGAGAACTGCACCTGTTGCTTCCGTTCGCAGTTGATGGTCATCGAGTCGGAGACGATGTCCACCGTGCCGTTCTGGATGAACGGGATGCGCTGTGCGGAGGTGATCGCGACCAGCTTGACCACCTTCGGGCTGTCATCGCCGAAGATGGCCTTGGCGATCAGCTTCGCGATGTCGATGTCGAAGCCGACCACCTGACCGGAGACCGCGTCCCGGTAGCCGAACAGGTAGGTGTTCTGATCCACGCCCACGGTCAGGTGGCCGCGCTGGAAGATCGCCGCCATCGGAGTGCCGGCCGGCATGTGGCCCGGCGTGGGCAGGGGGCCCTTCGGGCGCAGGCTGGCCAGCGCATCGCAGCTGTTGTCGGCGGCGGCCGCGGCGCTGGGAACCTGGGCCGGGTCCGTCACCCCGGCCGGAACCGGGGCCCTGAACGCCGGTGCGGCGGCCGCGTGCGGACCGGTGGTCGACGTGCAGCCGGCGACGAGTGCCAGCACCGAGACGGCCGCCGCGGCCAGGAGCTTCCTTCTCATCGGTACTCCGCGAGGCGTTGCTGGGATCGGGCTCATCGGTACTCCGCGAGGCGTTGCTGGAATCCGGTGACCACGCCGACGAGCAGCAGCAGGGTCAGCGCGGCCAGCCCGATCGGTGCCGCGGTCAGGGCGCCGGCCGCCGACCGGGCATGAGCGTCGAGCTGCGCGCTGGTGGCCGCAATGCCGGTCGCGAGATCCTTGTCGAGTTTGTTGAACGTGTTCGCCGCGCTCGTCGGGGAGTCCCCGATGGTGAGTTCGACGGCAGCGCTGTAGTCGCCGGCCGCGTCCGCGCCGTGCACCCGCTGGTGCGTGGACTTCCAGGACTTGGCGGCACCGGTGCCGGCGTTCACGGCCGCCCGTACCGCGGGATCGGTGGCCCCGGCGGCGGCCCGGTGCAGCAGCCCGCCGTCGCCGTCCTTCCCGATGAGGTCGGTGAGCATCGTGCCGTAGTCGGTGTCGAAACTGGCCCCGTTGCCGCGGGCCACCAGGGTCAGCGCCTCGTCGGCCCGGGCCTGGAGCGCGTCGATGCGGGCCTGGGCGAGCAACTGGATCTGATCCGAGCCGTCCCGCTGCGCGCCGTGCAGTTCCCCGCGTACGCCCAGCCATGACGCGCCCAACCAGATGAGTGCGGCCAGCCCCATCGCGGTCGCGCCGACCAGGCCGAGGTTGAGCAGCCGGTTCGTGCGCCGGGTGAGGTAGACCTGGGCGTACCCGAGGCCGGCCAGGGTCAGCACGGCCAGGCCGGCCGCGAGCCACGGGAACCCGGACGCGGCCCCGACGCTGGATTCGAAGCGGGCGGTCTCGGCGTCGTACAGCCGCTCGGCGGCGACGAGCAGGTCATTGCGCATGAGCGCGGACGCCTCCCGCAGGTACGCCGCGCCGACCGGAAGGTTCTGCCGGTTGTAGGTGCGTGCCGTCTCCACCAGGCCGGTGTACACCGGCAGCTGGGCGGCGATCTCCTGGACCGCGCGCTGGCCGGGGTCGCCGGCGGTCGCGTCGGTGAGCGCCGCGCTCGCGGCCGCGATATCGCTCTCGTAGCGCTGGCGCAGCGCCGCCGGCTCCTGGCCGTTGGACAGGAACGCGCTGGCCGCGATCGCGTCCGCGTCCGACAGCGAGCGGTACAGCTCCTGCGCGTCGAGAGTGAGCGGGCCGCTGCGCGTGATGATCGAGTCCACTTCGGACGACCGGTGCGCCAGACCGATGACCGCGGCCAGGCCGGCGGCGATGGCGAGCGCCGCCACCGCCAGCATCAGCACGGTCAAGCGCCCGGGCGTGCTGCCGGTGCGCGTGGTCAGCCGGGTCGCCAGCACAGCGCCGCGGCCGGTCGGTGTGCGGGCGGCGGTGCGGGTCGGGCTCAGCAGTGCCATCGTGACTTCACCAGAACACTCCCGGCGGTGGTTGGATGCGATCACGGTAGCCACCCCGGTCAAGGCGGCGCCGCCGCGCCAGGTCAGCGGATCCGCGCCCCGGGCAGCACGACGGCACTCGGCCGGGCGAGCACGTCGGGCTCATCACGCGGATCCGCGTCGTACGTGACGAGGTCCGGGGGCGGCCGGCGCGAGGAACCGGCCGCACGCGAGCAGGTCGCCGTCCAGCCGGAGGCGAGATGCTGCCCGGGCTGCCGGTGTCGCGGATGGCGGTGACTCCGGCAGCCGGGAAACGTTCCAGGTCGGCGCGGGCGGTGTCGAGGTCGGTGGCCACCGGGCCGTGATCGGATTCGGCGAGACTCAGGTGAGCGTACGCGTCCACCAAGCCGGCCAGCGCGTACCGGCCGGGCAACGGCTCCGCGCCGGCGGGCGGCTCGGTGGTCCAGGTGCCGTCGTCGACCGCGAGGGCGTCCGACCCTTCACCGTTACGTCGCTCGAGGTCGGCCTCGCTACGCCTGCCTGTTTTGCGAGGTGTGGGCGCGATGCTACCCGTGACTGCCCGTAATGATGTGAGGGATCGCACGATTACCGAGCGTGGTGTTGCCTGCTCCGATCGTTCCCAGGCACGGTGCCTTGGGTGCCTTCCCCCCGGCACCCGTCGCCGAAACCCCCTCGGCGGCGCATCGAGAAAGTGATCGGAACCGACCCGTTGTTCACCTACATCCGGCTTCCCCGCGTGGCCCGCGCGGTGGTGGCCAGACGTCTGGCCGTGTCCGCCGCGTGCGGAGCAACGCTCGCCGTGGCCGCCATCGCCCCGATGCACCAAGCCGTCGCCGACAACTCGGGAAACGCGGCCGGCGCCGCGGCCCCGACCGCTGCGGAGCGCGGCAACGCGGTGTCCCGCGGTACCGGCCGCACCGCGCCGTCCCCGGCACAGATGCCGGTACGCGACATCGACGCGCCGGCCACACCGGCCGCCCCGGCACCCGCCGCCACCCAGGCGCCCGCTCCCGCGCCGACCAGGGCACCCGCGAAGGCTCCCGCCCGCCACCGCCAGCCGTCGCTGCCGCGCATCCCCGGCCTCGACCGCTACCAGGTGGAGAACGCGCAGACGATCGTGAGCGTCGGCCGTCAGCTGGGCATCGGCGACCGCGGTCAGATCATCGCGATCGCCACGGCGTTGCAGGAATCCCGGCTGTACAACCTCTACGTGGCCGTCGACCACGACTCGCTCGGCCTGTTCCAGCAGCGCCCGAGCACCGGCTGGGGTACCCCGGCGCAGATCACCACGCCGTCGTACGCCGCGCGGGCGTTCTACACCCGGCTGCTGGACACCACGGCCGACTGGGGTTGCCTGACCTGCGCCGCGCAGCGTGTGCAGGGCAGCGCGTTCCCGGACGCGTACGCCGCGCATGAGTGGTTCGCCACGCAGATCGTGGGCGCGTTCGACAACCGCTGACGCCGGTCACTCCGAAGGCAGCGCGTCGGGACTGTGCTCGCCTCCGCCACACACCGGCTCCGGCTGTGCTCAGTGGATGCCGTCGGGACTGTGCTCGCCTCCGCCACACACCGGCTCCGGCTGTGCTCAGTGGATGCCGTCGGGACTGTGCTCGCCTCCGCCACACACCGGCTCCGGCTGTGCTCAGTCAGAAGGCAGCAGTTCGTAGCGCGGATTGGCGATCGCCGGTTCGCTGTCATACCGGCCGACCGTCCCGTGCACTCGGATCGCCTGCCCGGGCCTGATGCCGGGGATGTGGGTACGCCCGTAGAACAGCACCAGGAAGCTGCCGGAATCGTCCTCGACCTCGCAGCGCAGCAGTTGCCCGCTGCCGATGGGGTGCACCTCGATCGACTGGATCACCCCCTCGGCGGCGTGGCGCTGGTGCTGGCGCAACTGCGCGGCCGGCGTCGCGTTCCTGGTGTGGTGGAGGTGTCGCTTCGGGTGCCCGTCCACCCCCGGCGGCGGCTGCGGCCCCTGCGCCGTGGGCATCTGCTGAAGCTTGCGGATCGCGGCGTCCACGTCGAACGGCACGATCGTCGCGGCGGCGTGCGGGATCCGGCTCACCGACGCGGCGATCCGGTCCGCGCTGTGCGCGTGCAGGACGCGGGCGGCCAGACCGTACGCCCGCCGGGGCAGCACGATCGTCACCTCAGTACGCCCGTCCGCGGTCAGTTCCGAGGTCATCTGGGTGGCGGCCCGGCGCAGCCGGCGGTCGGGGCAGTCGCGTAGTTGCAGCGGGATGTCGCCGCGCTGCATCGTCGCCCAGCGCTCGGCCAGCCGGGTCGCGCGGACGTTGTCGACCGCGAAGTGCACCGCGTACAGGGTGTTGGGGCGCAGGGTGCGGGCGTAACGCAGGGCGCGCAGCACGGCCAGGTCGAGTTCGTCGACCAGGACGACGATCACGTGCCGGGCCGGATTCGGGCCGGAGTCGAGGACCGGGGCCAGCGCGTCCAGTGCGGCCGCCTCCTCCCGGTACCGGCGGTTCACGCGGATGAGCAGCAGGAACAGGATCGGGAACACGACCACGATGAGCCAGGCGCCCTCGGTGAACTTGGCCACCGCGAAGATGAGCACCACCAGCAGGGACAGCCCGCCGGCCGCGGCGTTGATGACCATCTTGCTCTGCCAGCCACGGTCCCGGTGCGTCCGGTGGTACTTGGTCATCCCGAAGCCGGCCATGGTGAATCCGGTGAACACGCCAATCGCGTAGAACGGCACCAGCGAGTTCACCCTCGCCCGGGTCACCACCAGCAGCAGGATGCTGATCGCGGCCAGCAGCAGGATCCCGTCCGAGAAGACCAGCCGGTGCCCGCGCCGGGTCAGTTGCCGGGGCAGGAACGAGTCCTCGGCCACGAAGCTGGCCAGGAACGGGAAGCCGTTGAAGCTGGTGTTCGCACCGGTGTACAGGATCAGCGCCGAGGCGGCCTGGACGGCGCCGTAGATGACGTCGCCGAACAGCCCGTGTCCGGCGACGATGCGCGCCTCCTGGGAGATGACCGACGGGTATCCGTTGCGGTACGGGGTGGCGTGGGTCAGGAGGGCGAGCAGCGACACGCCGGCGACCAGGAAGCCCAGCGCCACCGCCATGGTGACCAGTACCTTGCGGGCGTTGACGCCCTCCGGGGGGCGGAACGCGCTGACCCCGTTGGAGATCGCTTCGAGTCCGGTGAGCGAGGAACCGCCGTTGGCGAACGACCGCAGCAGCGTCAGGATCAGCGCGAACGTGACCAGTCCGCTCTCGTGGCGCACCGGGATCGCGCCGGGCAACGCCGGTGCGTCGTAGCGCCCGAGGCTGCCGGCCGCGGCCCGGACCAGGCCGGCGATGATGATGCCACCGACCGCGACGGCGAAGAAGTACGTGGGGAACGCGAACGCGCGTCCGGCCTCCCGGATCCCGCGGAGATTGCCGTAGGCGAGCAGGACCACCACGACGACCGTGATCTCGACGCTGTAGGGGCCGAGCGCCGGTATCGCCGAGGCGACCGCGACGGTACCCGCGGCGCTCTGCACCGCCACGGTCACCACATAGTCGATGAGCAGTGCCACCGCCGCGATCTGGGCCACCTTGGGGCCGAAGTTCTCCCGGGCCACCACGTACGAGCCGCCGGCCCGCGTGTACACCTGCACGACCTGCCGGTACGACAGGGTCAACAGCACCAGGATGAACAGGATGATCCCGGTGATCGGCAGCAGCAGGCTGAAGGACAGCAGCCCGAAGACCGGCAGCAGTTCGATGAGGATCTCTTCGGTGCCGTACGCCGAGGAGGAAATGCAGTCCGGTGCGAGTACGCCCAGGGCCAACGGGCGGGACAGCCGCTCGCTGTGCAGGCTGGCCGTCGTGAGCGGGGGCCCGAGCAGCCGGCACTTGAGCCGGTACCGCAGGGTCTCGGGTACCTGGGCCGGCGGGTACGGCGGGGGAAGGTCAGGTGTGCTCGGCGCCGCCTGATTGCCGGGGGCGGGGGCGTCGGGCATCAGCGTCCCCTTTCCTGCGCGCCCGCGGCCGAACCGGAGGACGCCGTCAGGAAAACGTCAAGAAACTGCGCGGTCCCGCGCCGCCGCACCGTGCGTCTCCCGGTCAACCCTGCCGAAGTCCGGTCCCGGACGAGGGAGTTGTGGGGCCAATTCACCTTTCCGGGTTCGCCGCACCTCCGGACGCGATGACCGCCGGGCAGTCCCCGAATCGGGTACGTGGACAGCCACGCCCGGCCGCAGCGACGCCCTGGTGATCGGCCTGGAGGTACTGCCCCGCAGGACCATCGAGTACCGCGGGGCGGCGTTCACCGAACTGGACGTGGTGCCAGCCGGCGCAGCCGGCTGGTTCAACTGTTCGCAGCCGCGCCGCAATCTGGAGGACGCCCCGGCCCGGCCCCGGCACCTGCTGACCGAGCCCCGGTATGGGGCACCGCTTCCTGCCCTGACTGGTTTCCGCCCCACCGGGCCGGGTCTGGCGGATCACTGCTGGCGCAGGGGCTCCGTCACGTTCTGGTGTGTCTTGTCCCGCGCCTTGATCGCCCGTTCGGCCACCTCGACCTCGGGGTGCAGCTCGGTACCGACCGACTTGAGCACCTCGTTGCGGTTGCCGTACTCCACCGGCGGCATGGCCCGCAGGGCGCGAAGAACCTCGTTCGGGGCACCGAGGTTCTCGGCCTCCGCGACGATCGTGTCCTTCTCGGCCGGAAAATCCACCGTCTCCAGGTACTTGAAGACTTCCGCGTTGGTCACCATGGTTCTCCGGCTACCCGACGGGCCTGCGGCCAATCGCCCGGCGGTCGTTTCCGGAGCCCTGGGCGGCAACGTTGGGCAGCCGCTCGTTTCCGGCATCCGGGTCGGGGTAGGCATCCGGTGTGAGCGAGAGGAGCCGGCATGAAGTACGACGAGTTCGTGGACGCGGTGGCGATCCGTGCCGGGATGTCCCCGGCTGAGGCCGAGGTCCTGACTCACGCCACCCTGCAGACCCTCGCCGACCGGCTGACCGGTGGGGAGGCGGCGGACCTCGCGGCGCAGCTTCCCCGCGGACTCCAGGAGTTCCTGCGGGCGCGCTACGAGAAGGCCGAGCCGTTCGGGCTGGAAGAGTTCGTCCGGCGGGTGGGCAACCGGGCCGGGGTGGACATATCGACCGCCTGGCACGGCATGCGGGCGGTCCTCGCCACGCTGCGTGGCGGGGTGTCGGCCGGTGAGTTCCAGGACGTGATCGGCCAACTGCCCAACGAGTACCTGCAGGCGCTCCAGCCGACCCGCTGACCACTACTCGCCTCCGCCACAGTTCGGCTCCGGCTGTGCTCAGGCGGTAGCGTCTGGGCCTGTGCCCGCCTCCGCCACAGTTCGGCTCCGGCTGTGCTCAGGCGGTAGCGTCTGGGCCTGTGCTCGCCTCCGCCACAGTTCGGCTCCGGCTGTGCTCAGGCGATCCGGTCCAGGGCGGCGATGTTGGCGGCCTCGTCCGGATCCGGCTCGGTCGTGTCCAGGAACGCCGCAGTCACCTCGACGGCGACGTCCGGTGCCAGCCGCTTGAGGCTCATCGCGAGCACGTTGGCGTCGTTCCAGAGCCGGGCGCCCCGGGCGATCCACGGCTCCCAGGCCAGCGCGGCCCGTACTCCGGGCACCTTGTTGGCCGCGATCGCCGTACCCGTGCCGGTCCAGCACAGCACCACGCCGCAGTCGGCCTCACCGGCCGCCACCGCGCGGCCCACCGCCGCCCCGATGTCGGGCCACCGGTCCGCCGCCGTCGCGGTGACCACCTCGTGGCCCTGCCCGTTCAGGTACTCCCGGACCGCCCGGGTCGTGCCGTTCTCGTCGTCGGCCCCGTACGCGATTCTCATGCCCCTGCCCTCCCGGCGACCGCCGCGCCGGCCCTCGATCAGCACGCCGGCGACGCCGGCCTCGATCAACACCGTCAGACCTAGGCTACGTTGGGATGGCATTCCGGACCTGCGACGGCGACCCCGGCGAGCAACGGGATGCCGGGTGTGGGTGGACCGAATCCACTCGGGACATGGTGGGAAGGTGCCAATGTCGCTTGACGAGGCCTTGCGGAACGACACACGGGAGATCGCACGGGAGCTGACCGACCTGCGCCACCGGCTGCACCGGCATCCCGAAATCGGGCTCGAACTGCCGGTGACTCAGGAGACCGTCCTGTCCGCGATCGACGGGTTGGGCCTGGAAATCACGCTCGGCAAGTCGGTTTCCTCGATCACCGCCGTGCTCCGTGGCGGGCGCCCCGAACGGCGGCAGGGCACGGTCCCCGTGGTCCTGCTGCGCGGTGACATGGACGCGCTGCCGCTGACCGAGCGGACCGGGCTGGAGTTCGCGAGCACGGTCGACGGCGCGATGCACGCGTGCGGACACGATCTGCACACCGCGATGCTGGTCGGCGCGGCCCGAGTACTGGCTGCTCACCGAGAGTCGCTCGCAGGCGACGTAGTGTTCATGTTCCAGCCTGGCGAGGAGGGGTGGGACGGCGCCGGCGCGATGCTCAAGGAGGGCGTGCTGGACGCGGCGGGTACCCGGGTCAGCTCGGCGTACGGCATCCACGTCATGGCGAACGAGATCAAGCCGGGCGTGTTCACCACCCGGCCGGGCACCCTGATGGCGGCGAGCGACGGCCTGTTCGTGACGGTCCGGGGCGCCGGCGGCCATGGCTCCGCTCCGCACATGGCCAAGGACCCGGTCACGGCCGCGGTGGCGATGGTGAGCGCGCTGCAGACCCTGGTCACCCGGCGGTTCGACGTGTTCGATCCGGTCGTCATCACGGTGGGTCAGTTCCACGCTGGTACCCGCCGCAACATCATCCCCGACGACGCCACCTTCGAGGCGACGGTGCGCAGCTTCTCCCCGCAGGCGCAGGAGCGGCTGAAGGCCGAGACGGTACGGCTGTGCCAGAGCATCGCGGCCGCCCACGGGCTGGAGGTCGATGTCCGGTACGAGGCGGAGTACCCGATGACCGTCAACAACGCGGAGCACGCCGCGTTCGTGGACAGCGTCGCCGCCGAGGTGTTCGGAGCCGAGCGCTCCGAACCGATGGCGTTCCCGGTCACCGGCGCGGAGGACTTCTCCCGGGTGCTCGCGGAGGTGCCCGGTTGTTACACGTTCCTGGGCGCCGGGCCGGCCGACGGATACGACACGGCTCCCGACAACCACAGCCCGCTGGCCACGTTCGACGACTCGGTCATGCCGGACGGCGTGTTGCTGCACGCCCAGCTTGCGGTGCGCGCGCTGAACCGAGACGCGGCTCTTTCTGCCTGAGTACAGCGCAGCGGGAGCCGGTTTGTGGCGGAGGCGAGCACAGGCTCAGGTGTTGCTGCCTCACTCGCGCCTTTGACGACGGCCGGGCGTCCACGAGACGCCCGGCCGTGCCTGTCCTTTGTGGACGGAGCGGCGATGCGCGGGGGCTTAGCCCATCGTCTTCTGGCCGTCGAGGGATTCGCGGACGATGTCGGCGTGGCCGGCGTGCTGCGCGGTCTCGGCGATGACGTGCAGCAGCACCCGGCGCACCGACCAACTCGCGCCCGGCTCGAACCAGGGCGCCTGCGGCAGCGGGTGGGACGCGTCGAGGTCGAGCGTCGCCACCAACTCGTCGGTCTCGCGGGCGACCCGGTCGTAGGTGTCGAGCAAACCGGCCAGCGTCTCGCCCTCGCGGATCCGGAACAGGTCCGCCCAGTCGCCGAACGCGGTCGACCTGGCCTGCATCGCCTCGGCACCGCCGACCGCGAAGCTCGACCACGCCGCCTCGGTGGCCGCCACGTGCTTTATCAAGCCGCCCAGGGTCAGGGCGCTGGCTGTCGTGCGCTGTGCCGCCTGCTCGTCGGTCAGCTCGCGGACGGTAAATCGAAGGAAGCCCCGGTGCCTGGCGAGGGACGCCAGGAGATCTTCGCGCTCGCCGGTCAGCGTCCGCTGAGTCATGCTCACGATTACGCCCTTTCGTGCCTGTCGGCCGGGCGTTCGCCCGGCGTGCCCGCTGTCCGGCGTTTGCCCGGTGTTCGTGGTCCGGGCGTTTGCCCGGTGTTCGTGGTCCGCCCGAACGCCTGGGGAGAACTCCCGCGGCGGGCAGGTCAGTGCGCACAGGATAGGGCCGGCCACCGACATTTCCGGCTGGGACGGCTACCCGGTGTCCGCGATGCACCTGGACCCGGTGCGCGCCGGCCGCTCCGGTACTCCGACTGGCGTCATTTCCGGTGCGCGGGGCCGCTTGTCGGCTTTGTCGCGAGCAGGTTAATCGCGCGCATCTCGTCGGGGTCTGCGGCAGGATCCTCGATGTGACGGGTGCGTACTGGGAGCGGCGCCCATCGGTCCCCGACCGGCGGCAGGTGGTGGAGTTGCGGGTCGACGGCGGATCGGCCCGGTTGGTGACGGCGTCCGGGGTATTCGGTGCGGAGGGCATCGACCGGGGCACCATGACCCTGCTGCGCCACGCTCCGGCTCCGGTGGCCGGCTCCGGTGTGGTGGACCTCGGCGCGGGGTACGGGCCGATCGCGGTGACGATCGCACGGCGGCAGCCCGCCGCCGGTGTGTGGGCGGTCGAGGTCAACGAGCGCGCCCTGGATCTGGTCCGACACAACGCCGCGGCCCTGGCCGTACCCAACGTGGTGCCGGCTCGGCCCGAGGAGGTACCGGCGGCGCTGCGCTTCGACGGCCTGTACAGCAACCCGCCGATCAAGATCGGTAAGGATGCGCTGCACGGGCTGCTGCGTGGCTGGCTCGCGCGCCTGGTGCCGGGCGGTCACGCGTGGCTGGTGGTCAAGCAGGCGATGGGCGCCGACAGCCTCCAGCGATGGCTCGACGGCATCGGGTACCCGACGCTGCGGTCGGCGTCGAAGCAGGGCTACCGGCTGCTGCGTGTCGAACCGGCGGAACAGCGGCGAGACGCCCCGGGTTCGCTGCCGCCGGCCGATCTCGCCACCGTCCGGTCCGGTACCGGGGTCGCGTGGACCGTGCTCGGCCACCTGGACGGGGGAGCCAGCGACCCGGTGTACCTGCTCGGGTACGGGCAGCGCCGTGCGGTGCTGAAGGTGAAGCGCGGTGCCTGGTGGGCCGAGCAACTGGCCCGTACCGTCGCCGTCGTTGACCAGTTGCGTACCGCCGGGTACCCGACCCCGCCGGTGCTCGGCGTCGGGGCGCTGGACGAACAGCGGGCGTACCTGCTGACCGGCTTCGTCCGGGGCGCACCGGCCGGTCGGCTCGACCCGGCGACGCTGGACGCCGTCCTGGCCGCCGCCGACCTGCACTCCGGCGTCTGCCCGCCGCCGGAGCGCGACTGGTCGGCCATGGTCACCCAGTTCCTCAACGGCGGCGTCGCCGAGTTCGAATTCCACCCGGACGTCATGCCGTACGCGCGTCGTGCCCTGGCGCTGCTTTCCCGGCCGGTACCGGCGCTGCCCGGCGGCGGGTTCGTGCACGGCGACTTCACGCCACGGAACATGCTCTTCGGCCCGGACGGGCTGGCCGCGGTCATCGATCTGGAGGGGTTCGGCCGGGGTACCCCGGTCATCGATCTGGTCTGCCTTCTTCAGGCCGCGACGGATCCGATCGACGGCTGCCCAGCGTCGGCCCGGCGCATCGTCGAGCAGGCGGTGGCTGTCGGCGGGAGGGACGCGTTCCTGGCGTGCGTCGCCCACCGGGTCCTGGCCGCGGTGTCGTGGGCGACCGAGCACCCGAGCCTGCTGCCGGATGCCGCCGGGCGCGCCCGCGCGCTGCTCGACCTGGTGGATTGAGGCCGACCGCCGGGGCCGGCGGCCGCCTCGCCGGCTGTCGCGCCTTGCGGGGATCAGGCCAAAGCGGTCGGGTCGATGCCGAGCGGATCCGCCAGCGCGGCCTCGCCGGCCGGGGTGACCCGGACCGCCCAACCGCTGCGGCCTGAGCACAGCCGGGGGTGTGCCGCCTACGTCCTGGAACCTGGCCGGCGCACTCCTTACCGTGGAGCCATGAATGAGAGCCATGCGAAGCGCTGTTCCAGCCCGGAGTGGGCGGAGTACCTGCAGACCGAGGTCCTGCCGTGGCTGGTGTCCGGGGTCGACCTGGGTCAGCAGATGCTGGAGATCGGGCCGGGGCCGGGTGCCGCCACGGACTGGCTGCGGCACCGGGTGAAGCGGCTCGTGGCCGTCGAGGCCGAGCGGCCGGCCGCCGACGCGTTGACCGCACGGTATGCGGGCAGCAACGTGGAGATCGTCCACGGGGACGCCACCGACCTGGCGTTCGCCGGCGCGTCCTTCGACTCGGTCGGTTCGTTCACGATGTTGCACCACGTACCCACGGCGGCACTGCAGAACGCGCTGCTGTCCGAGGCGCTGCGGGTACTGCGGCCCGGCGGCGTGCTCATCGGTTCGGACAGCCTCGCCAGCGACAGCCTGCACCACTTCCACGAGGGGGACACGTACAACCCGGTCGAGCCGAGCGTCCTGCTCGTCCGGCTACAGATGTTGGGTTTCGGGCGGATCACCGTGCGGGTCGACGACCGCGTGCGGTTCATCGCCCACAAACCGGCCTGATCGTCCACTGTGGAGACGGGTGCGTGGTGCCCGGGGTGCCGGGCGGGTCAGCGGAAGGCTGTCACGTACCGGCGCTGCCAGGGCGTCTCCACGGCACGCGGAGAGTACCCCTCGCGTACGTAGGCGACCGCGTCCTGGCTCGGTACCCCGTCCAGCACGGCGAGGCAGGCCAGCGCGGTACCGGTGCGTCCGTGCCCGCCGTGGCAGGCGACCTCGACGCGCTCGGCCGCGGCCCGTTCCCACGCCTCGCGCAGCGCGTCCCGGGCGTCGCCGCGGTCGGCCGGCAGCCGGAAGTCCGGCCAGCGCACCCAGCGTGCCTCCCACGCGACGGGTGGGGGCTGGTCACCCAGCAGGTACAGCGCGAAGTCGGGCACCGGCCCGGAAGGCAGCGGCCGGCCGAGTCCCCTGCCACGCACCAGGCGGCCCGATGGCAGTCGGAGCACCCCGGCCCCGGCCGGATCCCACGGCTGCGTCATAAGGCCCGAGCCTAGCCCGGACTCTGACCCCCGTGCGCCACGCGCAGGGTCGGGCGCGGCGGGCGAGGCTCGGGTTTGCGTGTCCGGTACCCGGAACCGGACGGCGGATGGCAGGATCGCGGTCGACATGACCACGTGGCGACTGTGCTTCGACAGCCTGGACGGGCTGTCCGTGGGTGACGCGGTGGGCGCCCAGTTCTTCGTACCCGGAACCTCCCTCGCGGACCTCGACAGTGAGCGTGAGCCCACCGAGTCCTGGCCCTGGACGGACGACACCGAGATGGCCTGTTCGATCGTCGGTGAACTGCGCGCCCGTGAACGTATCGATCAGGACCGGCTGGCCGCAGCGTTCGCCCGCCACTTCGATCCGTACCGGGGCTACGGCGGCGGCGCCGTGACGCTGCTGCGCCAGATCCGGGACGGCGTGCCGTGGCGGGAAGCTTCCCGGGCCGCGTTCGGCGGCCAGGGCTCGATGGGCAACGGCGCCGCCATGCGGGTCGCGCCGCTGGGCGCGTTCCACGCCGGTGACTGCCGTACCGCGGCGTTGGAAGCGATCGCGTCGGCGGAAATCACCCATGCTCATCCCGAAGGCGTGCTCGGCGCGGTGGCCGTGGCGGTCG
This sequence comes from Micromonosporaceae bacterium, assembly GCA_040255525.1. Taxonomy (GTDB): domain Bacteria; phylum Actinomycetota; class Actinomycetes; order Mycobacteriales; family Micromonosporaceae; genus Rugosimonospora. The sequence continues at coordinate 27,667 of JBDZVD010000089.1, forward strand.
CCGCCGCCGGGGCGGGTTGGGCGCGACTGGTCGGCGACCGGCCGTCGCCCGCCGGGTTCCTCGACGGGATCGTGCCGTATCTGGTCGACAGCCGAGCGCGGACCGGCGTCGAGCGGGCCCGAGGTCTGGTCGGGGCGAGCGTCGCGGAGGCGGCTTACGAACTGGGCAACGGCTCCCGGGTACTCGCACAGGACACCGTGCCGTTCGCACTGTGGGTGGCCGCGACGCACATCGGCGACTACCGCGCGGCGATTCTCGCCTGCGTCGAGGCGGGCGGGGATGTCGACACCACGGCGGCGATCGCCGGTGGCGTCGTGGCCGCGTACACCGGTGGGGAGTCGGCGCCGGCCGCGGTCGCTGGCACGGGCGTCGCCGGCATCCCGGCGGCCTGGTTGCGGCGGCGCGAGCCGCTGCCTCCGCTCCTGCCGGAAGACTGATCCCGGCCGCTGGGGTCCAGGCACGGGCGCGGCCGGCTTCCGCCGGGCCGCGCCCATCGACGCCGCTCAGGCCGGAGTGGCGAGGTGATCGCGCATGGCGGCCAGGGACTTGGCCAGCAGCCGGGACACGTGCATCTGGGAGATGCCGACCCGCTCGGCGATCTGGGTCTGGGTCAGGTTGCCGAAGAACCGCAGGATCACGATCTTCTGCTCCCGCGCGC
>JBDZVD010000090.1:0-28260 GCA_040255525.1 Micromonosporaceae bacterium
CAGGGCGATCGTGCCTCATGCCGGACCGCAGCGAAGCGAGGATTCGGCATGAGCAAGCGTCAGCGAGCGAATCAAAGTCGCAGGGCGATCGTGCCTCATGCCGGACCGCAGCGAAGCGAGGATTCGGCATGAGCAAGCGTCAGCGAGCGAATCAAAGTCGCAGGGCGATCGTGCCTCATGCCGGACCGCAGCGAAGCGAGGATTCGGCATGAGCACGGACAGCGCCGTACCCGGCATCGGCGCGCTGCGCCAGACCGGCAGCCTGTTCGCGCTCGCCGCCGACGTCGTAGCGAAGACGTTCCGCCGCCCGTTCCAGGCGCGCGAGCTCATCGAGCAGTTCTGGTTCATCGCCAGCGTGACCATCCTGCCGACCGCGTTGGTGTCCGTTCCGTTCGGCGCGGTCATCGCGCTCCAGGTCGGTTCGCTGACCCGCCAGCTGGGCGCCGAGTCGTTCACCGGCGCGGCCAGCGTGCTCGCCGTGGTGCAGCAGGCCAGCCCGCTCATCACCGCGCTGCTGGTGTCCGGGGCCGCCGGATCGGCGATCTGCGCCGACATCGGAGCCCGCACCGTGCGCGAGGAGATCGACGCGATGCGGGTGATGGGGGTGTCGCCGGTCCAGCGGCTGATCGTGCCGCGGGTACTCGGGGCGATGGGCGTCGCCGTACTACTCAACGGGATGGTGTCGGTGGTCGGCGTGATGGGAGGGTACTACTTCAACGTCATCATGCAGGGCGGCACTCCGGGCGCCTACCTGGCCAGTTTCTCCGCGCTGGCGCACCTGCCCGATCTGTGGATCAGCGAGATCAAGGCGCTGATGTTCGGGTTCATCGCCGGCGTGGTGGCCGCCCACCGTGGCCTGTCCGCGAAGGGTGGACCGAAGGGCGTGGGCGACGCGGTGAACCAGTCCGTCGTCATCGCGTTCCTGCTGCTGTTCTTCGTCAATCTGGTACTGACCGCGATCTACCTCCAGCTCGTGCCGGCGAAGGGGCAGTGATGGCCGACGACGCGCTTGGCTCCACCACCGGCGGCTGGTTGGACCGGACGCTGCGCTGGCTGGACGTCCTCGGTGACCAGGTCACCTTCTACCTGCGGGCGCTGGTCTGGGTGCCGCGGGCACTGCGCCGGTACACCCGGGAGATTCTCCGGCTGCTGTCCGAGGTGAGCTTCGGCAGCGGCGGTCTCGGCATCATCGGCGGCACTGTCGGCGTAATGATCGCGATGACGTTGTTCGTGGGTACCGTCGTCGGTCTCCAGGGGTACGCCGCGCTGGACCAGATCGGCACGTCCGCGTTCACCGGGTTCGTGTCGGCGTACTTCAACACGCGGGAAATCGCCCCGCTGGTTGCCGGGTTGGCGCTGTCGGCGACCGTGGGCGCCGGGTTCACCGCGCAGCTCGGCGCGATGCGGATCTCGGACGAGGTCGACGCGCTGGAGGTGATGGCGGTACCCAGCCTGCCGTACCTGGTCACCACCCGGATCGTCGCGGGCATCGTCGCCATCCTGCCGCTGTACGGCATCGGTCTGCTCAGCGCGTACCTCGCCGCCCGCGAGGTCACAGTCATCTACAATGGACAGTCGGCGGGCACCTACGACCACTACTTTGGGCTGTTCCTCGCACCGGTGGACGTGCTGTGGTCGATCGGCAAGGTACTCATCTTCAGCACCATGGTGATCCTCACCCACTGCTACTACGGGTACCGGGCCACGGGCGGCCCGGCCGGCGTCGGCGTCGCGGTCGGTCGTGCCGTGCGCACCGCGATCGTGCTCATCAGTGTCGTGGACTTCCTGCTCAGCCTCGCCATCTGGGGCGCCACGACGACGGTGAAGGTGGCCGGGTGATGGTCAAGCTGCGCCGCCGCCTGGCCGGACTCGCCTTCCTGGCCGCACTCGGCCTGCTGGTGTGGCTGTCGGTCGCGGTGTACGACAAGCGGTTCGTCCCCGTCGCCATGGTCACCCTGGAGACCGACAGCGCCGGCAACGAGATGCTGCCCGGTGCGGAGGTCAAAGTACGCGGTGTGGTGGTCGGCGCGGTACGCCGGATCACCTCGCACGGCGACGGCGCCCGGCTGTCGCTGGCCATCCAGCCGGACCAGCTGCACCTGTTGCCGGACAACGTCACCGCGCAGTTGCTGCCCACCACGCTGTTCGGCGAGCGATACGTGGCGCTGATCCCGCCAGCGGTACCGTCGCCGCACACCCTGGCAGACCACGCGACCATCACCCAGGACCGCTCCGCGGACGCCATCGAACTGGAACAAGTGCTGGCCGACCTGCTGCCGATGCTGCAAGCGGTGCAGCCGCAAAAGTTGTCGGTCACGCTGACCGCGATCTCGCAGGCGCTGAAGGGCCGGGGGACCAAGCTGGGCACCACGCTGGCCGACATCAACACGTACCTGTCGGAGTTGAACCCCGAACTGCCGCGCCTGGACGACGACATCGGCCGACTGGTCGCGGTCGCGGACAGCTACGACCACGCCGCACCGGATCTCGTCGGCGCGCTCGACGACTTCACGGTGACCAGCAGGACCCTCGTTGACGAGCAGGACGACCTGCGCGAGGTGTTCCAGACCGTGACCACGGCGGCGACCGACCTGACCGGGTTCCTGTCCGGCAACCGCGACACCATCATCGCGCTGTCCCGGGACAGCCGGCCCTCGCTCGCGTTGCTGGCCGAGTACGCGCCCGAGTTCCCGTGCGTGCTGCAGCAGCTCGCGAACTTCGTTCCGGACGTCGACAAGGCGCTGGGCAAGGGCACCAGCGAGCACGGGCTGCACGTGACGCTGCGGGTGACCGAATCCCGCGGCGCGTACCGGCCGGGCACGGACACGCCGCGCTACGACGCGACCGGCGGACCGCACTGCTACCCGACTCCGTACGCACCCACGCTGGTGTCACCGGCCGCCGCAGCCGCGCGGGCGGGCACGCAGGCCCCGTCGTCGGCTTCCGCCGCCGGGAGCATCGCGAACACTCCGCAGGAGAACGAGTACATCGACGAGCTGCTCGCCGCGTCGCTGAACACTCCGCCTGCACGGCTGCCGTCATGGAGCAGCCTGCTGGTCGGCCCGCTGCTGCGTGGCAAGGAGGTGACGCTGGCGCCATGAGACGCAAGAGCATCGCCGGACCGCTGGCGAAGGGCATCATCTTCGTCATCGTCACGGTGTTCGCGACCGCCGTGCTCGGGCTCACCATCGCCAACGCGGGCATCGGCGACACCGTCGGGTACCGCGCGGAGTTCACCGACGTGACCGGGCTGAACCCCGGCGATGACATCCGCATCGCCGGCGTACGGGTCGGTCAGGTCACCGGTATCCGGGTGGTCGGGCGGCGCTACGCCGAGGTCAGCTTCTCCGTCGAGCGGGGCCGCCAGTTGCCCGCCTCGGTCACCGCCGCCATCAGGTACCGCAACCTGGTCGGCCAGCGGTACATCGCGCTCGAACAGGGCGTCGGCCCGGTCGGCGCCCGGCTCGCGCCCGGGCACAGCATCCCGCTGTCACGCACCACGCCCGCGCTGGACCTCACCGAACTCTTCAACGGATTCCAGCCGCTGTTCCAGGCGCTATCGCCGAACGACGTCAACCAGCTGTCCACCGAGATCGTGCGGGTCTTCCAGGGCGAGGACTCGACCGTGGACAGCCTGGTCTCGCACACCGCGTCGCTGACCACCACGCTGGCCGCCAAGGACGAGGTGATCGGCCAGCTGATCGACAGTCTCAACGCGGTACTCACCACGGTCAACTCGCGCGGCGACGAACTGTCCGGCATGGTGACCACGTTGCAGGAGCTGGTGTCCGGGCTGGCCGACGACCGCAAGCCGATCGGCGACGCCATCTCCGCCATGTCCACGCTCACCACGAGCACCGCCGGGTTGCTCCGGGACGCCCGGGGGCCGCTGCGCCAGGACATCGACTCGCTCGGCGACGTGTCCGGCAACCTCGCCGCCGCCCAGCCGGCGCTGGACCAGTTCCTGAAGCTGTTGCCGTTGAAGATGACTGGCATCGCGACTATCGCCTCCTACGGCTCGTGGTTGAACTTCTACCTGTGCTCGGCCACGGTCGGGCCGGTCGGCGTGATCGGCGGCCCGCCCCTCGTCCCGCCGATCGGCATCGTCGACACCGGAGCGAGGTGCCAGGAGTGAGACGGTTCCTGCGCAACCCCGCGCTCGTCGGCGTGCTCGGCCTCGTGCTGCTGGCCGGTGTCGTGCTGCTGGCGCTGGACGCGGACAACCTGCCGGTCATCGGCGGCGGCACCACGTACACCGCGGACTTCACCGAGGCGGCCGGCCTCAAGCCGGGCAGCGAGGTGCGGGTCGCCGGGGTCAAGGTGGGCAAGGTGACCGAGGTGGCGCTGGCCGGAGCGCACGTGAAGGTTCGGTTCCGGGTCAAGCACGCCTGGGTGGGCGACGACAGCACAGTCGCCATCAAGATAAAGACCCTGCTCGGCGACAAGTACCTCGCGGTGGATCCGCTCGGCGGCGCCGTCCAGCGCCCCGGTCAGGTGATCCCGCTGGGCCGGACCACGTCGCCGCTGGACGTGACCCAGGCGTTCGACAAGCTCTCCACCACCATCGGGCAGATCGACACCGGCACGCTCGCCCAGGGGTTCGAGGCCATCGCGCAGACCTTCCGCGACACCCCGCCGCAGATGCGCGCGATGCTGCAGGGCCTGTCCTCGCTGTCGCAGACCATCTCCTCGCGCGACGCCCAGTTGGCGTCGCTGCTGGCCGCGACGAAGCAGGTGACCGGGCAGCTGTCGAGCGAAAACGGCCAGTTCCAGACCCTGCTGCGGGACGGTAACCTGCTGCTGTCCGAGATCCAGTCGCGGCGCGACGCGATCGGCGCGCTGCTGTCCGGCACCCGGCAGCTGGCCACCCAGATATCCGGCCTCGTCACCGACAACACCGCACGGCTGCGCCCGACACTGGCCGCGCTGGACGCCGTCACCGACGTCCTGCAACGCAACCAGGACAACCTCACCAGGGCGCTGGCGCTGGCCGGCCCGTACTACCGGCTGGTCGGCAACACGGTCGGCAACGGCCGCTGGTTCGACAGCTACCTGTGCGGCCTGGTGCCCAAGTCGTACCTGCCGGCGGGCACCGGGCCGTCGACCGGCTGCGTACCACCGAAGCCGGGAGGCGGGAAATGACCCGGGCGACGATGAAGAAGCTCGCCGCGGCCGCGGTGGTCGTGGTACTGGCCGCGGCCGGCGGGGGGTACTGGGCGTGGCGGGACGCGGGTACCACCCGGGTGAGCGCCGACTTCCCGGAGGCGGTCGGCGTGTACGCCGGCTCCGACGTCCGGGTACTCGGCGTGGTGGTCGGGCGCATCGACGCGGTGCGCCCGCGGGCCGGCCAGGTCCGGGTCGACATGACGATCGACCGGGGGGTGCGGATCCCGGCCGGCGCCCTGGCGGTGGTGGTGGCGTCCAGCGTGGTCAGCGACCGGTACGTGCAGCTGTCCCCGCCGTACACCGGAGGCACCCGGATGGCCGACCGCGCCGTCATCCCGCTGGAACGCACCGCGACCCCGGTCGAGCTGGATCAGCTGTACCAGAGTCTCAACCAGCTCGCGTCGGCACTCGGTCCCCACGGCGCCAACGCCAACGGCGCGCTCTCCGACCTGCTCGACACCGGCGCGGACAACCTCGACGGCAACGGGCGGGCGCTGGGCGACATGATCGCGCAGCTGGGCGCGGCCACCCGTACCCTGTCCGGCTCCCAGCAGGACCTCGTGGGTACGGTCGACAACCTCGCCGAGTTCACCACGATGCTGAAGAACAACGACGCCCAGGTGCGGCGGGCCGAACAGCAGCTGGCACAGGTGGCCGGGTTCCTCGCCGACGACCGCGGCAGCCTGGCCGCCGCGCTGAGCCAACTGGCCACCGCGCTGGGTCAGGTCGCCGACTTCATCCACGACAACCGGGACCGCATCAAGTCCAATGTGGACAAGCTCGCCTCGGTAACCCAGATCCTGGTGAAGGAGAAGGCGTCGCTGCAGGAGGCGCTGGACGATATCCCGCTGGCCGTCACCAACCTGCTCGGCGCGTACGACCCGGCGATCTCGACCTTCGACGGCCGGGCCGACCTCAACGAGCTGAGCATGGACGGCTCGGCGGCCAGGGGCGCTGGGCCGGCGTTGCCGCTGCCCACCACCGGCCCGGTGCAGACGACGAAGGCGGGGCAGTGATGGACCGCCAGCCGAGGAGCCGACCGGCGCGGCGGGTGGCGGGGGCGCGGGTGGCCGGGGCGCGGGTGGCCGCCGCCTGCGTCGCGGCTGCGTTCGCCGCCACCGCGGTGGCCGGATGTGGCTCGGGCGGCTTCGCCGGCGCGTACAACCTGCCGCTGCCCGGCGGAGCCGACCTGGGCAGCCACCCGTACCGGGTGGTCGCCGACTTCACCGACGTGCTCGACCTGGTGCCGCAGGCGGCAGTGAAGGTCAACGACGTGGCGGTCGGCCGGGTCGAGAAGATCGACCTGCCGGCCGGCGCCTGGACCGCGCGGGTCACCATGCTCGTCAACGGCGGGGTGCACCTGCCCGCCGACGTCGAGGCGCACCTGGAGCAGTCCAGCCTGCTCGGTGAGAAGTACGTGCAGCTCATCGCTCCCGAGAACGGCAGCGGCAGGCTCGGCGACGGCGACGAGATCCCGGTGGCCCGCACGAACCGCAATCCCGAGGTCGAGGAGGTCCTCGGCGCGCTGTCCCTGCTGCTCAACGGCGGCGGGATCGACCAGTTGCACACCATCACCACGCAGCTGAACGACGCGATGCGCGGCAACGAACCGCAGATCCGCTCGATGCTGCGGCAGATCCAGACGCTGGCCGCGAACCTGGACGCGCACCGCGGCGACATCACCGCCGCGCTGGACTCGCTCAACCGCCTCTCGGCCACGCTGGCCGCCCGGGACCAGCGGATCGGCACGGTTCTGGACGACCTCGCACCCGGCCTCCGGGTGCTGGACCAGCAGCGGGAGCAGCTGGTGGCCATGCTGCAGGCGCTGGACAAGCTGTCCGGCGTGGCGGTGGACGTGATCGACCGCGCCAGCGCGGACTTCGTCGCCGATCTCCGGTCGCTCGCCCCGATCCTGCGCCAGCTGGCCAATGCCGGGCAGGCGCTGCCGCAGGCGCTGCAGGTGCTGCTGACGTACCCGTTCAGCGACGCCGTGCTCGACGACATCAAGGGCGACTACCTCAACCTGTACCTGTCGGTGGCGGCGATCCCGGGTACCGCGGTCGTCGCGCCGGTGACACCCGACTTCCCGCTGTCTCCGGCGTCCCCGAGTGGCGCGGCGCCGGCCCGCGTACCCGGCGCGCAGCCCTCGGGGACCGGCGGCCCAGCGGTGATCCCGCCGCTCCCCCTGCCGCCGGTGAGCCCGACCACGGGCACCGCGACCGGGTCGCCCACCGCGCCCGGGTCACCGCCCGGATCGTCCACGGGCTTGTCCGGGTCGCCGCCGGGGTCGCCGTCCGGGTCGCCGCCGGGCTCGCCATGGCCGTCCACATCCGGGCCGTCCACATCCGGGCCGCCCGCCAGCGCGCCGCCCGACTCGCCGTCGCCCGCCGCGGTGCCCGACTCCGCGTCACCGGAAGGATGATGGCCGATGCTCACCGGCGTGACCAGGTTGAAGCTCGTGGCGTTCGCGGTCATCGGGGTACTCGTGATCGCGTTCATCGCGGTCCGCTACGCCGACCTCGGCCGGTATGTCGGGCTGCGCGGGTACTACGTGGTGCACGTCGACCTGCGGGAGGGCGGCGGCATCTTCACCAACGCCGAGGTCACCTACCGGGGCGTGACGGTGGGCCGGATCGGCTCCATGCGGCTGACCGGCGACGGCGTCGAGGTCGACGCGCGGATCGATGACTCGGCTCCGCCGATCCCGTCGGACGTGCAGGCGGTGGTGGCCAACCGGTCGGCCGTCGGCGAGGAGTACCTCGACCTGCGCCCGCAGTCGGACAACGGGACGTACCTGGCCGACGGCGCGCACATCGCGCGCGAGAACACCCAGACCCCGCTGCCGGTGACCAGCCTGTTGACCACTGTGGACGGTCTGGCCGCCTCGGTTCCGCGACAGTCGCTGCGGACCGTGGTGGACGAGCTGGACTCGGCGTTCGCCGGCCGGGGCCAGGATCTCCAGATCCTGCTGGACACCAGCAGCAGCCTGGCCAAGGCCGCGACGAACGACATCGGCCCCACCACGACGCTGATCGACAACGGGCAGACCGTGCTGACCAGCCAGCGCGATGAGAGCGACGCACTGGAATCCTTCAGCCACGACCTGAACCTGCTGGCCGCGCAGCTGGCCGGCTCGGACCCCGACCTGCGCCGGCTGCTGGCGGCCGCGCCCGAGGCCGCGTCCCAGGTCACCGGGCTGCTGCGCGACACCGATCCGGCCCTGGGCGCCCTGCTCGCCAACCTGCTGACCACGTCCGATGTCGCGCTGGTGCGCCAGGACGGCATTGAGCAGACACTGGTGACCCTGCCGGCCGCCGTGGCGGCGGGCTCGACGGCCATCGGCCCGTCCGGCGCCACGTTCGGCATGGTACTGACCTTCTTCGATCCGCTGCCGTGCACCGCCGGGTACGGGGGCACCCCGTACCGGAACGGCCTGGTGACGTCGCCGAACCCCAGCCTCAACACCGGCGCCCGGTGCACCCTGCCGCCGTCCAGCGGCGTGGACGTCCGCGGTTCCGCGAACGCGCCGCACTGAGGTTCCGGCCGGGCGGCCACCAGGCGGGCGGCCACCAGGCGGGGGGCCACCAGGCGGGCGGCTACCAGGGGGACGGCTACCAGGGAGGGCGCCCGACCCCGGTCAGCCGCACCCCGCCCCACGGGTCGACATCGTCCAGCCGCGCCTCGCACGGCGGCCGGTCGCCGACACTGACCCGCACCGATCGGCTGCCGCCGCGGACGAGCCCGGCCAGCACCGGGTCCGGCGCGATCCGGCCGGACCAGTGGAACCTGCCGTCGACCGGTTCGACGCGCCCGGCCAGCCGGGCCTGGCCGCACACCGTCACCTCACCTGCGGCGACCACCACCGGTCCGGCGTAGTCGTCGGCGGTGGGGTCGATGGTGGGGTCGCCGTCGCTCATCGCGTCGCCCTGTCCCGGTCGGCCGCCAGCAGTGCGTGCGGCAGGTCGGCGGACGCGCGGACCCCGGCGATACCCTCCCACAGCAGAGTCGTCAGGTATTCGGTGAGCGCGGCGCGGGACATCGGCCGCTCGTGCGCCATCCACCAGTCCCCGACGGCCTGTGCCATCGCGACCATCCCGTGCGCCCACGGTTCGGCCGGGCCGGCGTCCAACCCGAGCGCGCGCAGGCGGTCGCCGATGACCCGGGCCAGTGCCGCCGCGGTTGTCCGCGACGACGCACTGACGACCGCCGTCATGCCGCCGGAGGGGTGACCCATCAGGTACCGGTACAGCTCGGGGTTCGACTCGATCGCGGCCAGGTACGCGTCGATGGTCGCGGCGATCAGCGGCCGCTCCTCGCGGACGCGCGCGATGGCCGGCGTGACCGCGTCGACCACGCCGGCCGCGATGCGCTCCCCGACCGCCCGCCACAACTGGGCCTTGTCGGCGAAGTAGCGGTACAGCACCGGCTTGCTGACCCCCGCGACGCGCGCCACCTGTGCCATGTCCACGTCCGGGCCATGCCGCACGATCGCCTCGATGGCCGCGGTCACCAGCTCGGCGTGCCGGTCGCGCCGGTGTTTCTCCCAACGCGTGCGCCGACCGTCATTGACAGGCTCATCGAGCGATTGCACGATACCAGTAGTAACAGTTACTCCGGGAAACATCAATCCTTCCGGGAGCGCCCATGCCCCACGACAGTGGCGAGCGGCTCGCGATCCGCCTGCTGGAGTCCTCCGTACGGCGCTCGTACGACCCGCTGATCGAAATCGACTGGACCGCACCGCTGCATGAGGATCGGTACTGGCTCGGCCCGCGGCGCAGCAGCCTGTACGGCACTGCGCTGTGGGACGGCCTGAGCCACCGGCAGCGGGTGGAGCTGACCAAGCATGAGATCGCGAGCGCCGCGGGTGCCGGGATCTGGTTCGAGACGATCCTCATGCAGATGCTCGTCCGGCAGTACTACCACCAGGACCCGACCAGCCGCGACGCGCAGTACGCGCTGACCGAGGTGGCCGACGAGTGCCGGCACTCGGTGATGTTCGGCCGGCTCATCGAGCGCCTGGGCACGCCCGTGTACCGGCCGGGGCGGGTGGAGAACCAGTTGGGCCGGCTCATCAAGACCACGGCTCACGGGCCGGAGATGTACGCGACGACCCTCATCGTGGAGGAGGTGCTGGACCGGTTCCAGCGCGAGATCGCGGCCGACGAATCCCTGCAGCCGCTGATCCGCATGGTGTCCCGGGTACACGTGGTGGAGGAGGCGCGCCACGTCCGGTACGCGCGGGCGGCGCTGGAACGTTGGGTGGCCGCGACCGGCCCGGTCGGCCTCGCGGCGACCAGGCTGTCCCTCGGGCGCACCGCGATGGCCGTGGCGAACTGCCTGGTGCACCCGAGCGTGTACGCGGTCGTCGGCATCGACCCGGCGGTCGGGCGCGCCGCCGCCCGGGGCAACCCGCACTGGCGGGCGACGCTGCGCTGGTCGGCGGAGAAGGTGGTGGCGACGTTCGACGACCTCGGCCTGATCAAGGGTCCCGGCGCCGCGTTGTGGCGGCGCAGCGGCCTGCTGTGATCCGGCTCATTCGAGGCCCCGGCCGGGCTGCAGCCAGGCCGAGGGCGGGTACCCGATCTGGGAGCCGGAGTGGGTGCCGGGCGTCGGCTGGGAGCCCGGGGCCGGGGCGCCGAACGACAACCTCACGCCGTTCGACCTCCGGGGACGTGCGCTGCCGTCGATCGGGCTGTTCGAGAACCCGACGGCGGTGTGCCGGCGGGGCGAGGCGCACGCCGTGCCGTGCGTCATCGCGCCCTGGTGCCGGGCCGGTCGCCGGATCACCTGGTGAACCGGCGGGTCACGTCCGCGACCATCGGGCGGCTGGTCAGCAACAGCGCGGACGCGAACACCGAAGCCAGCAGCATGACCACCGCCTCCGAGGAGACGGCGGTGAGGCCGGCCGCGACGATCAGGAGGCAGAGATGGCCCACCGCGACGCCGGGCCGGCGGCCGAGGAAGTACGCGGCCAGCCGCAGCACGTCCACCGCCCGGAACGCGAACAGTGACGTGATGACCAGCGCGTTGGCCACGACGAGGGTGACGAGCACGGCGATCAGCACCAGGAGCGCCGCCCACCAGCCGGGGACGTTCGCGGTGCCGAGATGGGTGAGGTTCACCGCGAGAACGGTCAGCACCACCAACGACGGAACCCAGACCCGCAGCGCGCCCCCCACGTTCAGCTTGTACCCCCGCCAGAACGCCGCCGCGGGTCGCAGGTCGGTCAGGTCCAGCCGGCGGCGCCGCAGCGCGTACAGGGCGGCGGACAGGGCCGGACCGATCGGCAGCGCGCAGGCCGCGGCGAGCGGAACGTTGCTGGCGTCGTGGTCGAGCAGGACGAGCGCGGCCAGCCCGGGCGCGGTGCAGACGAGGAACAGCACCTCCACGACCAGCAGGGTGTAGACCAGGGCGGCGGCGCGTGCGAACGGCCCCTCGCCGAACTGCCGGCCGGCTTGTGTCGTGGTGCTCATCGGCGAACCTCTTCGATGTGGTCGCGTGCCGGCCGCGCCCGCGTCGGCGCGGCCGGCACCCGGGCCTCAGCCGTGCTGCTTCTTGTATCGCTCGTACGCGCCGTTGATCATATCGATGTACTGCTGCGAGTTCTTGCCCTTCAGCTCGTTGACGTAGGCGTCCCACTCGCTGAATGGCCGCTTGCCGAGGGCGAACTTGAGCGTCTGCTGGTCCACGTAGTCCGTCAGCCCCGTCTCCCACAGCGCCGCCTGTTCGCGCTCGTCGGCGGTCAGCGGCTTCGGCGGCGCCAGCGGCAGCGTCTTGCGCGCGTCCATCACCTTCTGGAACTCCAGCTCCTCGGCGTTGAACTGGGTGTCGAGCAGCTTCGTGCTCCCGCCGTAGGCGAACACCCCGTTGTAGAAGCCGTAGTCGACCTGGAGGTTCTTCGGAGCGTTCGGGTTGATGCCGGCCCACCTGACGTCGGGCGAGAGCTTGAACGTACCGTCGTCGACGCTGCCGGTGTACGTCTCGCCCTCGATGCCCCACCTGGCGAACAGCTGACCCGCGTCGGAATACCACAGCCAGTCGATGAACTGCATCATCGCGACGAAGTTCTTGCTGTCCCGGGCCTTCGACGAGATCATGACCCCGTTCTCGATGCGCAGCCCGATCTTGGCCGCGCCGACCGGCCCGATCGGCACCGGGATCTTCGCCACGGTCGCACCGGGGATCTTCGCGATGTCCTGACGGTATTTGTTGACCAGCTCCTGCGCGTTGGTGCTGATGACGAACGACTGGCCGTTGGCGAACTTCTGCCGCGCGATGTCGTCGGTCTGGGTGAAGCTCTCCGGGTCGAGCAGCTTCTCGCTGACGAGCGTGTTGAGGTACTGCAGGATCTGCTTGTACTGGTCCATCCCGCCGGTGAAGGCGAACTTGCCGGCGCTGGCGTCCCAGCTCGCGTTCTGGTACTCCCAGCCGGCCCACACGCCGTACGCCTCGCCGAGCAGTTCGAGCAGGCAGTTGGCGCCTCCGCCCGGGGCGGCGGGGATGCTCCACCGGTCGGAGAACGGGTAGTTGGCGGGGTAGGCCGTCTTCATCGCGCGCAGCATGCTGTGCACGTCGTCCCAGGTCTTCGGCACCGGAATGTTCAGCTTCTGCAGGATGTCGGTGCGGACCGCCAGCGTGTAGTCCTTCCACACGTCCTGGTGCAGCCCGGGCAGCAGGTAGAACTTCCCGTCCGCCTGCCGGATCTGGTCCAGGTCGCCCTCCATGTTCCACTTGGCGATCTTGTCCTTGAAGTTCGGCATCAGGTCGAGATAGTCGCTGACCGCGAGGATGGCGCCACCGGCGATGTACTGGTCCTCGTCCGGGTCATACGTCTTCGGGATGATCATCGGGGCGTTGCCCGCACTGATCATCACGCTGCGCTTCTGGTTGTAGTCGGACAGCGGGATGACCGTGGCGTCGAAGCTGACATTGGTCCGCTTGGTCAGCTCCTTGAAGAACGGCCAGTCGGCCTTGTACGGGTAGCCGGGGTTGCTCAGCATCATGATCGAGAACTTGAGCGGCTCGGTCGCCTTGAACTGGTCCCCGACGCCGTACTTGTCCATGGCCCCGACCTTGTTCTTGGAAAGGTCCTGGTCGTTCTTGTCGCTCCCGCCGCTGCCACAGGCGGCGAGGCCGAGCATGGCGGCACCGGCCGCAGCGCCAGCGGCAAGCAGCTGCCGCCGCGAAACCTCGGTCATGGGTGACTCCTCTTCATCGATGACGGGGGTGTGGGTGAGGTGCTATCCCTTGACCGCGCCGAGCATGACCCCGGAGACGAAGTACCGCTGGATGAAGGGATAGACGAGCATGATAGGCGCGACGGTGAGCACGACGGTCACTGCCTGGATGTTGCCCGCGATCTGGATCGCCGAGTCGCTGGACGCGGTCTGGTCCGACCCGGTGGTGGCCCCGACGATGAGGTTGCGTAGGTACACGGTGACCGGGAAGAGGTCGCTGCGGTCCATGTAGAGGAACCCGGAAAACCACGAGTTCCAGAACGAGACAGCGTAGAACAGGAGCATCGTGGCGATGACCGCCTTGGACAGCGGAAGGACGATGCGCAGGAGGATGCCGTACGTGCCCAACCCGTCGACGGCGGCGGCCTCCTCCAACTCCACCGGCTGGTTCTCGAAGAACGACTTCATCACCAGAAGGTTGAAGACGCTGATGGCGTTGGGCAGCACCACCGCCCACAGGGTGTTGCGCAGGTTCAGGTGGCTGACCAGTACGTAGTTGGGGATCAGGCCACCATTGAAGAACATGGTGAACAGCGCGATCCCGACGAGGAAGCCCCGACCCTTGAGCTCCCGCTTCGAGAGCACGTACGCGTAGCAGGTGGTCAACACCATCGAGATGAGCGTCGCGACCACCGTGTAGAGCACGGTGTTGCGGTAGTTGGTCCAGAACGCCGAGTCGGACATCACGTGCCGGTAGGTGGTGAGGTTGAAGCCACGCGGCAGCAGGTTCACCTGTCCGGTGCGGATGTAGTGCTCCTGGCTGAACGACCGGGCCAGGATGTTGATGAACGGGTACAGGGTCACGGCCACCACGAGGGTCAGGATGACCGCGTTGACACCCTGGAAGACGCGGTACCCCCGGGAGGGCCGGGGTCCCCGCGGCCGTTGCTGGGCACGGGCCGGAGACTCGGGTACGGCGGTCACCACAGCCCCGCTCCCACCGTGCGCTTGGACACGAAGTTGGCCGACACCACCATGATCAAGCCGATCACGGACTCGAACAGCCCGATGGCGGCGGCGTAGCTGAAGCTGCCGGACACCACGCCCACCCGGTAAAGGTACGTGGTGATGACGTCGGCGGTCGGGTAGGTCAGCGGGTTGTACAGCAGCAGGACCTTCTCGAACCCGACCGCCATGAAGGTGCCGATGTTGAGGATCAGCAGGGTCATCATGGTCGGCCGGATGCCCGGCAGCGTCACGTGCCAGATCTGCCGCCACCGGCTCGCGCCGTCGATCCGGGCCGCCTCGTACAGGTCGGTGTCGATGGTGGTCAGGGCGGCGAGGTACAGGATGGTGCCCCAGCCGACCGTCTGCCACATCTCCGACGACACGTAGATGGTCCGGAACCAGCCGGGCTGTTGCAGGAAGGCAATGGGAGCGTGGCCGACCGCGCGCAGCCCCTGGTTCACCACCCCGTCGACGTCCAGGATCTGCGTGATGAAGCCGACCACCACCACGATGGACAGAAAGTGCGGCAGGTACGAGACGGTCTGCACGAAACGCTTGAGTCGCCGGTTGTGCAGCTCGTTGAGCAGCAGGGCGAGCACGACCGGCATCGGGAAGATGAACACCAGGGTCAATCCGCCCAGGATCAGGGTGTTGGTGAACACCTGCCAGAACGTGGGGTCGTGCAGGAACAGCCGGAAGTAGTGCAGGCCGACCCACTCGTCGCCGAAGAGGCTGCCGCCCGGCCGGTACCTGCGGAACGCGATGACGTTCCCGACCATCGGCAGGTACCGGAAGATGGCGAAGAACAGCAGCGGCGCTACCGCCAACGAGTACAGCTGCCAGTCCCGGCGCAGTGCCATGCGCCAGGTGCGCCGGCCGGAGCGGGATCGCGCCCGGACCGGGGTCTTCCTGGCCGGCGGTGACTCCAGGATCTGAGGTGCGCTGACCTCGGATGCGCTCATGTTCGCCCCTTACCGGTCATGCCACCCCTTCGCTGGATGACAGCGTCGCCCTACCCCGGACCGAAAATCACAGGCGGTTATCGCAACATTCGAGATCCAGATCGCTACATATTTCGGCAACCTAGGTCCCGCCGCACCGCGTGTCAAGGGGCTCCCCATGTTTGTCACGCTCGGGCTATAGTCGGTCTTCGCTGTTCACGTGGTCGCGGGTAACCGGAGCGGCCGAGCTCGAGCGAGGACCGCGGGTGTCCAGAGTTTCTCCGAAACTTCCGGAGGTCAATGGTGGGCTTTCGATGACCAGCAAAGATCTCACGGCCGTACCCGGCTCTCCCACGATCGCCACCATCGCCAGCGAGACCGGGGTGTCCCCCACCACCGTCTCCAAAGTCCTCAATGGACACTCGGACGTGGCGGCGGAGACGAGGGCACGCGTCGAGGCGAGCCTGGAACGCCACCGCTACCGCCGGCGGGGTCGGCGGCATCCGGTCGGCGCGGCCCAGATCGACCTCGTCTTCCACGAGTTCGACTCGGCGTGGGCGATGCAGATCATCAGCGGCGTGGAGGCGGTGGCCAACGCCGCCACGGTCGACGTGGTCCTGTCGCAGCTTCGCGGCAACCACAGCCCGCCCCGGGCGTGGCTGGACGCGGTGCTCGCCCGCCAGCCGCTCGGCGTGCTGTTCGTGCTCTGCCACCTGACCTCGGCGCAGCGGCAGCGGCTGCACCGCCAGCGGATCCCGTTCGTCGTCATCGACACCGACAGCGCGACGTCCGCGTCGGTGCCCACGGTCGGCTCGAACAACTGGAACGGCGGCCTGATCGCGACCCGCCACCTGCTGGAGCTGGGCCACCGCCGGATCGCGATCGTCTCCGGGCCGCAGGAGGTGCTGTGCAGCAAGGCGCGGGTCGCCGGGTTCCGGTCCGCGCACGACGAGGCCGGGATACCGGTCGAAGCCAGCCTGGTGCGGTACGGCAACTTCCACGTCGACGCCGGCTACCGGTACGGGACGCAGCTGCTCACCCTGCCGGACCGCCCCACGGCGATCTTCGCCGGATCGGACATGCAGGCGATGGGTGTGCTGCGCGCGGCCAGGCGGCTCGGCCTGGACGTACCCGGCCAGCTGTCGGTGATCGGGTACGACAACCTGCCGGTAGCCGCCTGGACCGATCCCGCGCTCACCACGGTCAACCAGCCGCTGCGCGACATGGCCGGCACCGCCGCCCGGATGCTGCTCGACCTGGCCGGCGGCGTCGAGCTGTCGACGAGCCGGGTCGACCTGGTGACCGAACTGGTCGTCCGGGAAAGCACCGCCCCTCCGGCGAGCGCGCGGTGAGCCGCCCCCACCGGCCGGCACCGCAGGCCGCCGGGCCGGTCGCCCCGGCGTCCGCGGGCGCCTGGGTGACCAGTTGGGCGGCCGCGCCGCAGCCGGCCGGACCGGACGGGCTGCCGCCGGAGCCGTTCACCCGCGACGGCCGGGCACTGGTCGGCAGCACGCTGCGCCAGACGCTCCGGGTCTCGATCGGTGGCCAGCGGCTGAGGCTGCGCCTGTCCAGTGCGTTCGGTCCGGCGCTGCCGGTCGCCGCGGTGTCGCTCGCACTGCCGGCCGGCGGCCGGGCGGGGGAAAGCGCGATCCGGACGGGTACCTCGCACCCGGTGACGTTCGACGGCCAGCCCTCGGTGGTCGTCCCTGCCGGGGCCGAGCGGTTCTCCGACCCGGTGGACTTCGGGGTGCCGGCCGGCGCCAACCTCACCGTCACCGCCCACCTGGCCGGCGGCGTGGAGGCGGCCGGCATCACCGCGCACCTCGGCTCCCGCACGACCTCCCATCTGGCCTTCGGGAACCGGGTGGCGGACCCGGATCTACCCGGGGCGGTGCCGGTCGAGCACTGGTACCTGCTCTCCGGGCTGGACGTGTGGTCGGCGCCGGGTACCGCGGCGGCGGTGGTGCTCGGCGACTCGCTGACCGACGGGCGCGGCTCCACCACCGATGGCAACGACCGGTGGCCGGATCGGCTGTGGGACCGGTTGCGCGCGCGACCCGGCAGCGCGCACGTCGCGGTCGTCAACCAGGGCATCGGCGGCAACCGGGTACTCACCGACGGGCTGGGCCCCCGCGCGCTGTCCCGGGTCGAGCGCGACGTGCTGGCCCGCGACGGAGTGGCGTGGCTGCTGGTGTTCGAGGGGGTGAACGACATCGGCACGGCCGGCGCCACCGAGGCGGCGCAGAAGCGGGTGGCCGACGACCTGACCGGTGCGTACGAGCGCATCGCCGCCCGGGCGCACGCCGCGGGCATCCGCGTCTACGGTGCCACGCTCACTCCGTTCGGCGCCCATGCCGACTACGACGATCCGGCCGGCACCCGGGAGGCGACCCGGCGCGGGGTCAACGAATGGATCCGCGACGGCGGCCGGTTCGACGCGGTCGTCGACTTCGACCGCGCGGTTCGCGATCCGGCCGACCCGGGCAGGCTGCTCGCCGAGTACGACAGCGGAGACCACCTGCACCTCAACCCGGCCGGGTACCGGGCACTGGCCGGCGCGGTACCGGTGCGGCTGTTCGCGCGCTGACCTGCTCCCGGCGAACAGGCCGGGGTCAGGGCCGGCCGGGTGGGTCAGGGCCGGCCGGGTGGGTCAGAGCCGGCCGGGTGGGTCAGAGCCGGCCGCGTGGGTCAGAGCCGGCGGGCCGGCGGGCGCAGCGACCAGGAGACGATCGCGAGGACGGCGAACGAGAGCGGAGGGACGAGATTGCTCAGGCCCTGATGCGCGGCGACGTACGAGGCGGCCGCACCGGTCATGTTGATGACCACCCCGGCGTACGCCCACTCCTTCAGGCGGGGCAGGCGGGGCGCGAGCAGCACTACGGCGGCGACGAGCTTCGCGATGCCCAGGATCGTGGACAGGTAGCTCGGGTAGCCGAGGTCGATCAGCTTCGGGTAGAACGGCGCCATGCGCCACAGGTCCATCGCGCCGCCGATCGCGCACTCCCCCACCACGATCGCGGTGACCGCCCAGTAGGCCGGTGTCCGGTGCTGCCACTTGTCGGCGGCCGCTGGTGCCGTGGTCGTGACCGCGGATCCCCGTTCCATCGGAACCACCTCACATCGAGACGCATCCGTTCTCTTAGTAAAGGCACGGTACCGTTTCGATGGAGGTGACGCAATGCCCGATTCGCGGGAGCCGATCAGCCGTGGGGCCGGCGCGCGCCAGCGCGTCCTGCGGGCGGCGCTGGCGGTGCTCCACGACGACGGGCCCCCCGGCTTCACCATGGAGGCCGTCGCCCGCCGCGCCGGGGCCAGCAAGGCGACCCTGTACCGGCACTGGTCCACCTCGGGGGCGCTCATGGTCGACGCGATGGACGCGACGTTCCAACCGTTCCCGGTGCCCGACACGGGCCGGGTGGAGACCGATGTCGCGCAGCTGCTCCACGCGTTCGTCGCCCTGCTCGAACACACCCCGTTCCCCCGGCTGCTGGCCGCCTTCATCGACGCCGCCGAACGCGACCCGGCGCTGGCGCAGTCGCACGCGGACCTGACCCGCCGCCGGCGCGAACCGGTGCTCGCCGTGCTCGCCCGGGCCCGGGAACGCGGCCAGCTACCCGCCGGCCTCGACCCCGAAGTGGTCACCGACCTGCTCACCGCGCCGTTCTTCTACCACCGCTTCGTCGCCCACCGCCCGATCCCGCCCGGCCTGGTCGACGACGTCATCGCGCACGTGCTCGGCGGCCCCGCCGGGCCGGGTCGATCCGGCGGGTGAGCCCCGTCGTCCGAGTGGGCCGACACCAGTGCCTCGCCGGGCGCCAGC
This sequence comes from Micromonosporaceae bacterium, assembly GCA_040255525.1. Classification (GTDB taxonomy): domain Bacteria; phylum Actinomycetota; class Actinomycetes; order Mycobacteriales; family Micromonosporaceae; genus Rugosimonospora. Next base: position 19,116 of record JBDZVD010000090.1, read on the forward strand.
CCGAGCCGCGGTACGGCGACCACCCCGCTGACCCTCGGGTACGGGCGTCCCGGGCGCCGGCCAACCGCCCCGGGGGTGAAGCTGCCCTGCCGTGTGCTGCGCGGAGCCGGCTGAGCACGGGCAGGCGGCGCCGGGGCGGTGAGCCCCGACACGGCAGTGAGACGACGCGACACCCGGGGAAGGTGCGCGCCGTCTCACTGGTCGTGCGTCTACGGATGAGGGGTGGGCAACCTAGGAGAAGATGCTGACCCCACCCGGGCCGACCAGCAGGCCGACGATGATCAGCACGATGCCCCAGAGGAGCTGGCGGCGCACGAGCGCGAAGATCCCGGAGATCACGAGGATCACGGCGATAATCCAGAGAATCAGATCCATAGCTACGGGTACCCGTGAGCCGGATTCACCAAACCAGCGCCAAGCGGCGCTACCCGCCCACCGGCGGCGGTTGCCGGCGACCCGCACCGGCTCCCCGCTGTCCGTTGTGGACATGGCCGGGCCATGCCGCCCTCGGGATAACCGGTCACCCGAAGACCGCAACCCCGAAGACCGTCACCCCGAAGACCGTCAGCCGAGGACGGCCAGGTCCGCGGCCGACAGGCGCAGCGCGCCGGCTGCCACGTTCTCCCTCAGGTGGTCGGGGTCGCCGGTACCCGGAATCGCCAGTACGTGCGGCCCGCGGTGCAGCGTCCACGCCAGCCGTACCTGTGCCGCGGTGGCACCGTGCGCCGCCGCGACGGACAGTATCGCCGCGCTGTCGGCCACGCCACCGGCTTCCCGGCCGGCGCCGGTGAGCGCGAAGAACGGCACGAACGCGATGCCCCACTCGCCGCAGAGCCGCACCAGTTCGTCGCTGTCGCGCCCGGCGTCCAGGCCGTAGGGGTTCTGTACGCACACCACCGGTGCGATCCGCCGGGCCTCGGCGAGGTGGGCCTCGGTGACTCCGGACAGGCCCAGGTGCCGGATCAGTCCCGCGTCGCGCAGCTCGGCGAGCGCGCCGAAGTGCTCGGCGATCGAGTCGAGGCCGCTCAGCCGCCGCAGGTTCACCACGTCCAGGTGGTCGCGCCCGAGCTGGCGCAGGTTCTCCTCCACCTGCCCGCGCAACTGGTCGGGCCGGGCTATCGGCAGCCACTCGCCGGACGGGTCCCGGCCCGGCCCCACCTTCGTGGCGATGACGAGGTCATCGGGGTACGGCGACAGGGCGCGGTTGATGAGTTCGTTGGCCGAGCGCGATGACGAGAAGTAGAACGCGGCGGTGTCGATGTGGTTCACGCCCAGCTCGACGGCGAGGCGCAGGACGCCGATGACGCGCTCCCGTTCGCTGGGCGTCCCGCGATGGAAGGGGGCGCTGCCGGTCAGTCGCATGGCGCCGAACCCGATCCGGTTGACGGTCCGGTCGCCGAGTGTCCAGGTACCGGCGCGGGCAGCGGTGATCTCATTGTTGGGCATTCGACGACGATAGCCGAGGTCGGCGCGGGTGCGCCCGTACCGGCGACCGACCAGCCGCCACCCGGTCGCTGCCGTGCCGCCTGCCGCTGCGCGAAAGCGGGCCGGCCATCCGGTATAAACATTCGACGGTCGACGCAACCTTCGTCGCGGTGCGCGGCGGCGGAGCCACCATAAGGAGCGAATTCATGTATTCCAACCTTCCCGACATTCTGCTCGTGGACGGTGCCCAGGCGCAGATCGCCGCCGACTGCCAGGCGCTGGTCGGGCAGGAGCTCGCCACGAAGTCCGGCATGTCCGCCGCCGCTCTCAAGGTCGCCTACAAGGCGGTGACCGCCTTCGCGCCCGGCTACTACCAGTCGACCGTGGAGAGCATGGTGCCGAACCTGATGAAGCAGCTTCAACCGTTCTGGGCGGACTTCCAGGCGTCCGGCGGCGGGCAGTTCGGCGACTACCTGGTCAAGCGCGGCGACGAGGTGGCTGAGGCCATGCTCACGGTGACCGATGACATGGCGCAGGGTTCGGAGCGGCCGGCGGTCGTCAAGGCGTACAACGCGGTCCGGGGCGGGGCGGCCAAGCACATCGAGGCCGCCCTGCCGGCCGTCGGCGCGCTGGTGGAGAAGCACGCCGGCTGACCGCTGCCGCCCGCGTGCACGGTAGCGCCCGCGGTGCGGAAACTGGCGTGGCCACGCCACGGTCGAGGTGACCGGGGCGTGGCCACGAGCGTGTCCGGCGCCGAGTGCCGCCGGCAGGGGCTGCTGGTCGCCGGCCCCGGGGCCGGGGCGTCAGGTGGTGCGCAACTCCTCGGGCGCCGTACTCGCGCGGATGAACGCCAGGCCCAGGCCGGCGGTGAGCACCGTGGCCCCCAGCCCCCAGCCGCCGATCACGAGCAGGTCCCGCCACGGTACGGGTACCCGCAGCGTGGCCTTGGGCGCTTCGGCGACGATCGCGCCCCGGGCCTGCGGGTCGGCGCTCATGCACGCGTCCGCATCGCCGGCCGGCGCGGTGCAGCTGTACTGCGTGCCCGCGCCCGTCACGGTGGGCCGCGCGATGGAGGCGCTGAGCGCCACCCCGGTCGCTATCGCGACGACGATCGCCGGTATCGCCACCGCCACCGTCTGCCAGATGACCGCACGGCGCAGCACGCCGCGCGGTACCCCGCTGGCGGTCAGGCTCGCCAGCGACCGGCGGCGCTCGACAACCGAATTCGCCACGGCCACCGCCAGCCCGCCCGCCGCGATCAGGGCGGCGACCAGGGCGCCGTACCAGGCCAGGTGCGCCGCACGCTGGTAGAACGTGTTGGCCTCGTAGCCGATGTCCGGCTGGTGGAACGCGAGGTTGGCCAGGTGCTGGTCGAGCGCCGCCACCCGCTGGTCGGTGCGGAACCAGGCGGTGATCCAGGCCGCGCCGCTGGCCAGCAGTACGGCGCCCAGCAGTGCCGCCAGCGCGCGGCTGCCCTGCCACGGATCGGCCCGCAAGCGGCGGCCCGCGATCAGCGCGGCCGGGCGGCGGGCGTACCGGGCCAGCAGCCGGCCGACCGTGTACGAGATCCAGCCGGCCCCGGTCACCACTCCGATGGTCGCGGACAGCCCGCCGACGAACAGCGCCAGCGGCAGCACCCAGAACGGCAACGCGACCTCATGCCGGCCGGCGTACCGTGCGACCGGGACCACGAGCGCGAACACCACGACGCCTCCGACGATCATCAGGCCGGGCAGCGGCCGGGGCGACCGGGTGCGCACGCGGCGCACCACGCCGAGCGGAGTGACCAGGACCTGGCGCAGCAGGGCCGCGGTGACCAGTGCGGACAACACCGGCAGTCCGGCCACGACCGCGACCATCGCGCCCCAGTGCGGCAGCACGTCGGTGGGCAGTGGCCGCACCCCGTGCGCGTCCGGCGCGTCGATCAGCCGCCGGCCGGCCAGGTAGACGAGCAGGCCCGCGACGGTACCCAGTGCCATGGCCACCGCCGACTCGGCCGCGGCGACCGCGAGCCCCTGCCCCGGCGTGGCGCCGGCCAGCCGGAGGGCGGCCAGCCGGCGGTCCCGGGACGGCGCGCCGAGCCTCGCGCACTGGCCGACGAACAGCAGCGCCGGGATGGTGAGGATGACCAGCGCCATCGCCAGCCCTGGCCGCAGCCCCGGCTCGCGCAGCAGCCCGTTGCTGTACGGCGCGAACTCCACCGCGTACGGTGGCACCGTCTGGTGGTGGGTGGGGATGGCCAGCACGGTGGCCGCCGACAGCAGGGCGAGCGTGCCGAGTACGGCGCCAGACGCCGTCAGCACGATGCGCGCGGCGTCGGTGCGGGTACCCGCGGCCGCCAGCCGCAGCAGCGTCGCCGGCCTCACCCGGTCGCCCCCGCGCCGGCCAGGCCCAGCCCGGACGGGTCCAGCTGCCCGTCGCGCAGCACGACCTCCCGGTCGGCGTACCCGGCCACCCGCGCGTCGTGCGTGACCAGCACGACCGTGGTCCGTTGCTCGCGGGCCACCCGCACGAGGTGGCCGAGCACCTGCTCGCCGGCGAGCGCGTCGAGCGCGCCGGTCGGCTCGTCGGCGAACAGCAGGCGCGGCTCGGTGACCAGGGCCCGGGCCAGCGCGGCGCGCTGCTGCTCGCCGCCGGACATCTCCCCCGGCCGGACGTCGGCGAGGTGGGCGATGCCCAGCCGCTCCAGCCAGCTCATCGCGGCCGTGCGCGCCTCGCGGCGGCGCACCCCCGCGAGCAACAGCGGAAGCGCGACGTTCTCCGCCGCCGGCATCTCCGCGACGAGCTGCCCGAACTGGAACAGCACCCCGAAATCACCACGGCGCAGGCGGGCCCGGGCCGCCTCCGACCAGCCGTCGATGCGCTGGTCACGGTAGCCGACCTCGCCCGCGTCGGGGCGCAGGATGCCGGCCAGGCACAGCAGCAGGGTGGACTTGCCGCAGCCGCTCGGCCCGGTCACCGCGACGATCTCGCCTTCGCCGACGCCGATCGTGACGCCCCGCAGCGCCTGGGTCTTGCCGTAGGACTTGACCAGCCCCCGGCCGTACAGAATCTCGGTCACTGCGCGACCTCCCGGCGCAGGTCGGCGACGCGGTCCAGGGTGGTCTGCAACCACACCAGGTCGGCGTCGAGGTGGGCGATGGCGTAATCGGCGGCGATCAGGTCGGCGAACCTGATGCCTGGCTCTGTCTTCAACCGGGTGTACTCCCTGAGTCGGTCCGTGTGCGCCTGGCGTTGGGCGGTCAGGTAGGCGCGGGCGCGCTGCTCCCCCGCGGCGAGCAGCGCGACCGTCACCTTCGTCAGCAGTGCGCTGGTGACGTGCGGTGCGGGCGGCTCGATCTCGTCGAGCCAGGTGCTCAGGGCCTCGCGGCCGCGGTCGGTGATCCCGAACGCGATGCGCTCCGGCCCGCCGGCCCGGTCGTGCCCGACCGGCGCGATCAGTCCGTCGCGCTCCAGCCGGCCGAGGCTCGCGTAGACCTGCCCGAAGGGGGCCGGCTTCGCCTGCGGCATGCGCTGGTCGTGGGCGCGTTTGAGCTCGTACCCGTGCAGCGGGCCGGCGCACAGCAGCCCGAGGAGGACGTGGCTCATCGACATGCGGAACACTATTCATTCGTTGAATAGTGAGTGTCAAGCCCGACCCGCGTGAGAGCCTGGATTCCTCAATGAGGAGGACGATCATGCGCATGCGCACGTGGGGTTGGGTAGCGGCCATACTGGGTGCCGTCGCGGTGGCCGCCGGCCTGTTCGTCGTGGGCCGGGTCTCAGCCGGCACCGGGGCCGTCCGGGACCGCGCCTACCACCAGGGCTACGCGACCGGTCGCGCCGACGGGCTCCAGGAAGGGCGGGCCATCCAGCTGACCCAGCCGCTGCCGGCCGACCAGCGGGGGGCGATCCGGGCCGCGTTCACCGCCGGGTACACGGCCGGCGAGAACGACGTGTTCGACGGGTATGACGGCGGATGGGGGATATCCACGCCGTACGTCGTCGTGCTCGTCCCCGGCGCCGGCGGAGCGACGTACCGGATCGAGTCCCGGGTCGAACTGCGACCGGGCATCAACTACTACCTCTGCCCGGACTCCACCGCGCGGCTGTGCCAGGCGCGCCGGTGAGCGGGCAGAGCCCGACCCAGCGGCGGCTGGACCGGTCGGACGTCGCGCGGCTGGTCGCCGCGTCCTTCGGCCCTGGCGTCGGGGTGGCCGGCTGCGGACCGATGGCGGGCGGCGGGTTCGCCGCCGTCTGGTGGGTGGACCTCGACGACGGCAGCCGGGCGGTACTGAAGGTGGCGCCGCCACCGGACGTGCCCCTGCTGCGGTACGAGCAGCGGATGATCGCGGCCGAGGCGCGGTACTTCCGTCTGGTTGCCGCACGGGCGCCCGGGGTACCGGTACCGCCGGTGCGCCACCACGGTGCCGACCCGGCCGTGCTGGACGGAGACTGGCTGTTCACCGGGCGGCTGCCCGGACGGTCGCTGGCCGACCTGGCACAGGAGTGCCCGGGAATCGACACCGCGCCGGCACGGGCCGGCTCCGGCGCGGCGCTCGCCGCCGTGCACGCGGTGACCGGCGGCCGTTTCGGGTACGACGACGGTCGCACCGGCGGGGCGACCTGGCGCGCCGCGTTCACCGGGATACTCGACGACCTGCTCGCCGACGCCGCCGACTGGGCGGTCGAGCTGCCGTTCACGCCGGCGCGCCTGCACGAGCTGGTGGACCGGCACGCTGACGTCCTCGACGCCGTCGACCGGCCGGCGCTGCTGCACTTCGACGGCTGGGACGGCAACGTGCTGGCCGAAGCCGACGCCGGGGGCGTGCCGCGGATGACCGGGCTCGTGGACGGGGAGCGGTACCTGTTCGGGGACCCGTTGCTGGATCTGGTGTCGCCCGCGCTGTACCGGCGCATCGAGGACGAGCCGGAGCACCCCTTCCTGCTCGGGTACGCCGCCGCCAGCCGGCCACCGCTGGTGCTGGACGGCGCCGCCCGCCGCCGGCTGGCGCTGTACCGGCTGCACCTGTACCTGCTGATGACCGTCGAGATGCCCAGCCGGAACATCACCCGGCAGGCCGACCCGGACCGCTACGAGCGGCTGGCCCGGCTGCTGGACCGGGAGCTGACCGAACTGGGGCGTCCGGCAGTCAGCCGGACGGGCTGACACGAACGCCGCCGCCGGCGCGCGCAGTGCCGGCCGGCCTCAGGCGCCGGTCACCCCGTCCAGGCACTGGCGCAGCATGTCCGCGTGCCCGTTGTGGCGGGCGTACTCGCCGATCATGTGAACGAACACGAACCGCAGGGTGGCCGGCTCCGACCCCGGGTCGACGAGCATGGAGTCCAGCGACGCGCCGGCCGTCGCCGCGCGGGAGGCGTCCCACTCGGCGAGCAGCCGGCCGTAGTCCGCCTCGGCCCGGGCCGGGTCGACGTCCTCGAAGTCGGCGTCCGGGCGCTCGGGCGTGCTGTACAGGTTCTCCACCGGCTCGCCCCGGTACCGCCGCCGGAACCAGGTGCGCTCCACTTTGGACAGATGCCGGACCAGCCCAAGCAGGGTCAGGTTGGACTGCGGAATCGCGGCCATGGCGAGCTGTTCACCGGTCAGTCCGGCGCACTTGACCAGCAGGGTCGAGCGGTGCCAGTCCAGCAGACCGCGCAGCAGCTCCGGCTCGTCGGCGGAAAGCGATCCACCGGGCCGGGTCACCTCGGGAGCGGTCCAGGTCATCCCGGCATCGTGCCACACTTCCGGGCCGCCCCCGACCAGCCGGTGAGCTTGATCACCCGGGTACCGGCGCAGGGCCGGGCGGCCCGGCCGCGACGGGATCGCACAACTGGGCGCGCCGCACCCTCAGCAGCCACCGCTGCACGGTCGCCTCGTCGGGATGTCCCGGAAGCGGCGAACGCACCGAGTCGAACGTCGCCCGCGCCGCCGCCAGTACCGGCCGCGCCGCCTCGGGATCGTCGGCCACCCGCTGCCCGAACTCCAGGTACCGCGCCGGATCGGCCGGGCGGATCGGCAGCCGCCCGGTGGCGTACAGCGCGAGGCCCTGGTCCAGCAGGCGAAGCAGGTGCCTGCCGTGCTTCGCCTGCCGGTCGCGGATGTCCGGCAGCCACAGCAGTTTCCGACACCGTCGGGTTGGCAGCCAGCGCGAGCGACGCGAACTTCCGCGCCTCGTGCACGGTCACGTCGGGGTTGCTGCGAGTGACCGTCGCGCTCCTGCCGATCGTCGGGCGCAGGCCGTGGAACTCCTCGGTGGGCGCGGCGAAGACACCGAGCCGATCGATGTCGGAGTGGGGTCCGGCCAGCCCGTAGGCGGTCGAGCCGACGATGCCGCCCAGCAGGATGGTCACCCGGTCAGTGTCCCGGTCGCCGTGACGAGCGTCGCGCGAATTTCGCGCGCCGTCGCCGCCGGCCCTGCGCGGTCCCCGCCGGCTCTTCGCGGCCACCGCCGGCCCTTCGTCGCGGTTGCCGCCACGGCGGCGCTCGGGGCGCGGCCGGGGCGCGGCGAGCGGGAAGGTGGACGGGGCCGGGCCCGCCGGCCGCGCGGACCGGCCCGTCATCCGGGAGGATGGACCCGGTGAGCGTCCGGAGCGGGACGGGGGCGGGGATGAGCGAGCGCGGTGGCGAACAGCGGGACGGGGTTGCGCTGACCAACCTCGACCAGCCGCTGTTTGACGGCGCGGGTGCCACCAAGCGCGACCTGGTGGACTACCTGGACGCGGTCCGCGACCGGATCCTTCCCGCGCTGCGCGGCCGGCCGCTGTCGGTCGTCCGGGTGCTGCGCGGCCAGGCGCCGTTCATGCAGAAGAACGTCCCGAGATACACGCCGCCGTGGGTGGCGACGGTACCGATGTGGGCGGAGACCTCGCGGCGCGAGGTGTCGTACGCGCTCTGCGACGACCGCCGTACCCTGCTGTGGTTCGGGAACCAGCGGGCGGTCGAGTACCACCCGGCGCTGGTGCTCGCCGGCCGCTGGAACCGGCCCACCCACCTCGTGCTCGACCTCGATCCCCCGGCGGAGGAGGGATTCGCCCTCGCCGTACTGGCCGCCCGGCTGGTCCGCGAGGTGCTGGCTCGCGCCGGCATGGCCGGCGTCGTGAAGACCAGCGGCGCCAAGGGGGTGCACGTCTTCGTACCGCTGGCCGAGGGGCCCGCGATCGAGGATGTGGCCGCGGCCACCCGGGCGGTCTCGGCGCGCGCCGAACGGCTGGACCCGGCACTGGCGACGACGGCGTTCATCCGCGAGGACCGGGGAGACAAGGTGTTCCTCGATTCCACCCGGTCCGGCGGCGCCACGGTGGTGGCCGCGTACAGCCCCCGGGTACGGCCGGGTGCCCCGGTGTCGTTCCCGCTGAGCTGGGAGGCGCTCGACGATGCCGCCCCGGGCGACTTCACGATCCGCACCGTGCCGGGGCTGGTCGCCGACCGGGACCCCTGGGCGGAGCTGATGCCGCCGCCGCAACGGTTGGATCCCGGGCTGGTCGAACAGGGGCACACCATCCCGATCGCCCGGGTGCAGGCGATGCACGAGGGCAGGCGGCGTGCCCGCGCCCGCCGTGAGCAGGGCGGGGAGGCCCCGGGCTCCGGGGCCGGCCCCGGGACCGGGGAGAGCTGAGGGGCAGGCCGGCAGGCGCTCGGGCGAGCGACGGCGAGACTCGCCCCGCGCGCGCCTGAGCCGCCTGCGGTGCGGCCCAGCGGCAGCGCATGCTCCCAGTCGGGATGATCGCTGCGCACATG
>JBDZVD010000223.1:0-5148 GCA_040255525.1 Micromonosporaceae bacterium
GGGCGACGTCCTTGATGGAGATCGTCATACGGGACCGGGTCGCCCAGTAGAAGCCGGCTTCCTTCAACCTGTCCAGCGTCTGGGCCACGACCGAGATCGGGAACTCCTGCGCCAGTCGGTTGACGATCGCCGCCTGCTTCTTCTTCGGCAGTTCCTCGTTGACGAACGGGTAGCCCTGCGGCAGCAGCTCGTTGAACAGCACCCGGCCCAGCGTCGTGTCGGCCAGCCACGGATCGCCGTCCACGTAGTCCGCGGGCAGCGAGGCACGGTCGGCGGGGCCGGGGATGATCCCGGTCAGCCGAATCTTGACGGGCGTGCGCAGCTCGATCGCTCCGGCGTCGCGGGCCATGATGGCCTCCGCCGGCGAGGAGTACACATTGCCCGCACCCTGAGCCGTCTCGTCCCGGCCGCACAGGTAGTACAGGCCGGTCACCAGGTCCAGCGACGGCATGGCCAGCGGCTGGCCGTGCGCCGGGGACAGGATGTTGTTGGACGAGAGCATCAGCACCCGGGCCTCGGCCTGGGCCTCGACGGACAGCGGCAGGTGCACCGCCATCTGGTCGCCGTCGAAGTCGGCGTTGAACGCGGCACACACCAGCGGGTGGAGCTGGATGGCCTTGCCCTCCACGAGCTGCGGCTCGAACGCCTGGATGCCGAGCCGGTGCAGCGTCGGGGCGCGGTTGAGCAGCACCGGATGCGCGCCGATGACCTCCTCCAGCACGTCCCAGACCTCGGGGCGCTGCCGCTCGACCATCCGTTTGGCGGACTTGATGTTCTGCGCGTGGTTGAGATCCACCAGGCGCTTCATGACGAACGGCTTGAACAGCTCCAGCGCCATCAGCTTCGGCAGACCGCACTGGTGCAGCTTGAGTTGCGGCCCGACGACGATGACGGAACGGCCGGAGTAGTCGACGCGCTTGCCGAGCAGGTTCTGGCGGAACCGGCCCTGCTTGCCCTTGAGCAGGTCCGACAGCGACTTGAGCGCGCGGTTACCCGGACCGGAGACCGGGCGGCCGCGGCGGCCGTTGTCGAACAGCGCATCCACCGACTCCTGGAGCATGCGCTTCTCGTTGTTGATGATGATCTCGGGCGCGCCCAGATCCAGCAGTCGCTTCAGCCGGTTGTTGCGGTTGATGACGCGCCGGTACAGGTCGTTGAGGTCGGAGGTCGCGAAGCGGCCGCCGTCCAACTGCACCATCGGGCGCAGGTCCGGCGGGATCACCGGCACGCAGTCGAGCACCATGCCCAGCGGGCTGTTCGAGGTGTTCTGGAACGCCGCGACGACCTTGAGCCGCTTGATGGCGCGGATCTTCTTCGCGCCCTTGCCGGACCGGATCGTCTCGCGCAGCGCCTCGACCTCAGCGTCGATGTCGAAGTCCTCGATCAGCCGCTTGAGCGCCTCTGCGCCCATGCCGCCCTCGAAGTACTCCTCGCCGAAGCGGTCCTGCAGCTCGCGGTAGAGGTTCTCGTCGACGATGAGCTGACCGATGTAGAGCTTCTTGAACGTCTCCAGCAACTCGTCGAGCTGGTCCAGCTCGCGCTGCGCGCGGTCACGGACATGACGCATCTCGCGCTCCGCGCCGTCCCGCACCTTGCGACGCTGGTCCGCCTTGGCGCCGGCCGCCTCCAGCTCGGCCAGGTCGGCCTCCAGCTTCTTGGCGCGCTCGTCGAGGTCGGTGTCCCGGAGCTTGACGATGTTGTTCTTCTCGACGTCGAACTCCGCCTCGATGGACGGGAGGTCGTTGTGACGCCGCTCTTCGTTGACGCTGGTGATCAGGTACGCCGCGAAGTAGATGATCTTCTCGAGATCCTTCGGGGCGATGTCCAGCAGGTAGCCCAGCCGGGACGGCACGCCCTTGAAGTACCAGATGTGCGTGACCGGAGCGGCCAGCTCGATGTGGCCCATGCGCTCGCGACGCACCTTGGCGCGAGTGACCTCCACGCCGCAGCGCTCGCAGATGATGCCCTTGAAGCGCACTCGCTTGTACTTACCGCAGGCGCATTCCCAGTCCCGGGTCGGCCCGAAGATCTTCTCGCAGAAGAGCCCGTCCTTCTCCGGCTTCAGTGTCCGGTAGTTGATGGTCTCGGGCTTCTTGACCTCGCCGTGCGACCACGCGCGGATGTCGTCCGCAGCCGCCAGACCGATGCGCAACTCGTCGAAGTTGTTGACGTCAAGCACTTTGGTGTACGTCCCTGTCTTTCATTGAGGAGTAAGTAGCTGTATCGGCGTGGCCGGCTCAGTTGGCCAGGTCGTCCACGGACGCGGACTCGTTGCGCGACAGGTTGATCCCCAGGTTCGCGGCGGCCCTTTCCAGATCGTCGTCGTCGGAGTCGCGCATCTCGATCGCGACACCGTCGGCGGCCAGCACCTCGACGTTGAGGCACAGCGCCTGCAACTCCTTGAGCAGCACCTTGAACGATTCGGGGATCCCGGGCTCCGGGATGTTCTCGCCCTTGACGATCGCCTCGTACACCTTCACCCGGCCGACGATGTCGTCCGACTTGATGGTGAGCAGCTCCTGCAGCGTGGACGCCGCGCCGTACGCCTGCATGGCCCAGCACTCCATCTCGCCGAACCGCTGGCCACCGAACTGCGCCTTACCGCCCAGCGGCTGCTGGGTGATCATCGAGTACGGGCCGGTGGACCGGGCGTGGATCTTGTCGTCCACCAGGTGCAGCAGCTTGATGATGTACATGTAGCCGATCGACACCGGGTACGGGAACGGCTCGCCGGAGCGGCCGTCGTACAGGCGCGCCTTGCCCTCGCCGTCGATGAGCCGCAGCTCCTCCTTGGTGACCGGGTCGACGATGGGGTTGACGCTCTCCAGCAGGCCGAAAATCTCGTCCTCGCTGGCGCCCTCGAACACCGGGGTCGCGGTGCGGGTGAACGGCTCCACCTCGCGGGCGTCCTCGTGCAGTTCGGTGGCCCAGTCGGGGTTGCCGACGACCTTCCAGCCGCGCGCCGCCGCCCAGCCCAGGTGTGTCTCCAGCACCTGGCCCAGGTTCATCCGGCGCGGCACGCCGTGCGGGTTCAAGATGACGTCGACCGGGGTGCCGTCCTCCAGGAACGGCATGTCCTCGACCGGCAGCACCTTGCCGATGACGCCCTTGTTGCCGTGCCGGCCGGCGAGCTTGTCGCCGTCCTGGATCTTGCGCTTCTGCGCCACGTACACCCGGACCAGGTGGTTGACGCCCGGCGGCAGCTCCACGCCCTCGTCGTCGCGGTGGAACTCGCGCACGTCGATGACCTTGCCGGTCTCGCCGTGCGGCACCTTGAGCGACGTGTCGCGGACCTCGCGGGCCTTCTCGCCGAAGATCGCGCGCAGCAGGCGCTCCTCCGGGGTCAGCTCGGTCTCGCCCTTCGGGGTGACCTTGCCGACCAGGATGTCGCCGTCCTGCACCTCGGCGCCGATGCGGATGATGCCGCGCTCGTCGAGGTCGGCCAGCACCTCCTCGGAGACGTTCGGGATGTCCCGGGTGATCTCCTCGGGCCCGAGTTTGGTGTCGCGGGCGTCGATCTCGTGCTCCTCGATGTGGATCGAGGTGAGGACGTCGTCCTGCACGATCCGCTGCGAGAGGATGATCGCGTCCTCGTAGTTGTGGCCCTCCCACGGCATGAACGCGACCAGCAGGTTCTTGCCGAGCGCCATCTCGCCTTCCTCGGTGCACGGACCGTCGGCGATCACGTCGCCGACCTCGATCCGCTGCCCCTCGTCGACGATCGGACGCTGGTTGAAGCAGGTGCCCTGGTTGGAGCGACGGAACTTCGCCACCCGGTACGTCTGGTGGGTGCCGTCGTCGGCGGCCACCGAGATGTAGTCGGCGGACACGTCCTCCACGACGCCCGACTTGGTCGCCACGATCACGTCGCCGGCGTCCTTCGCGGCACGAGCCTCCATGCCGGTGCCGACGAGCGGCGATTCGCTGCGCAGCAGCGGCACGCTCTGGCGCTGCATGTTGGCGCCCATCAGCGCACGGTTGGCCTCGTCGTGCTCCAGGAACGGGATCATGGCGGTGGCCACCGACACCGTCTGCCGGGACGAGACGTCCATGTAGTCGACTTCGTCCGGCGGAACCTGGTCGACGTCGCCGCCCTTGCGGCGCACCAACACGAGGTCCTCGGTGAGGTTGCCCTTCGCGTCCAGCTTCGCGGACGGCTGGGCGATGATGTGACGATCCTCTTCGTCGGCCGTCAGGTAGTCGATCTGGTCGGTGGCCTTGCCCTTGATGACCCGGCGGTACGGGGTCTCGATGAAGCCGAACGGATTGACCCGGGCGTAGGTGGCGAGCGAGCCGATCAGGCCGATGTTCGGGCCTTCCGGGGTCTCGATCGGGCACATGCGGCCGTAGTGCGACGGGTGCACGTCGCGCACCTCGAGGGAGGCGCGGTCGCGGGACAGGCCGCCGGGGCCCAACGCGGACAGCCGCCGCTTGTGGGTGAGGCCGGCCAGCGGGTTGGTCTGGTCCATGAACTGGGAGAGCTGGCTGGTGCCGAAGAACTCCTTGATGGACGCCACCACGGGGCGGATGTTGATCAGCGTCTGCGGCGTGATGGCCTCGACGTCCTGCGTCGTCATCCGCTCGCGGACCACGCGCTCCATGCGCGACAGACCGACCCGGATCTGGTTCTGGATCAGCTCACCGACGGTGCGCAGCCGGCGGTTGCCGAAGTGGTCGATGTCGTCCACCTCGACGGGCAGGGTGGTCTCCTTGCCGTCCGCACCGGTCACTGTCCATTCGGTCTGGCCGTCGTGCAGGCGCAGCAGGTATTCGATGGTGGCCGCGAGGTCCTCTTCGGTGAGGGTGCCGACCGAGGTCGGGGACGACAGGCCCAGCTTCTTGTTCAACTTGTAGCGGCCCACCTGCGCCAGGTCGTAGCGCTTGTCCTTGAAGAACAGGTTGGTGAGCAGCGTCTGCGCGCTCTCCTTGGTCGGCGGCTCGCCCGGACGGAGCTTGCGGTAGATGTCCAGCAGCGCCTCGTCGGTGCCTGGGATGTGGTCCTTCTCCAGGGTGGCCAGCAGCACCGACGACCAGGAGAAGCGCTCCTTGATGCGCGCCTCGTCCCAGCCCAGCGCCTTCAACAGGACGGTGACCGGTTGGCGACGCTTGCGGTCGATGCGCACGCCGATCGTGTCGCGCTTGTCGATG
>JBDZVD010000091.1:0-2490 GCA_040255525.1 Micromonosporaceae bacterium
GGCGCGGTGAGCGGCACCTGGATCCCGCCGTGGATCGCCTCGCGCAGCCGGGCCGGGACGCTGTCCGGTCCCGCCTGGCTCAGTTCGGCGAGAAGGCCGGGCAGCGCCGCCTCGTCGGCGTGGGCGGCCGCCGCGTACACCGGCTCGCTCCACTCGTCGACCCCGTACACCGCGCTCCACTGGCCGAGCCGTGGAACCACGAGGCGGGGGATGAGCGCCATGGTCAGCTCGACGTCCAGCGACTGGGCGAGCAACTCGCTGGCCTCGGCGAGGAAGGTGAGCCAGGCCTGCCGGCGAAGGTCGGTCCGGCGCAGCCGGTCGTTCTCCAGGGCCAGGCCGAGCCGCTCGGCGGTCAGCTGGGCCAGCGGGGCCGCGTACGGCCCGGGTGCCGCGGGCGTGGCCAGCACCAGTTCGCCCCGCCACGGCCAGGAGACGGCCAGCTTGGCGCGCACATCGGCGGCCTCGGACGGGAAGGCCAGGCCGTACTCCGCGAACGGCAGCGCGCCGCGCCCGTCGGCTTGGTCCAGCCGGACCGCCCCACCGGTCGCGCCGGTCGCTGCGCAGAGCCGGCCGAGCAGGTGGGTGGCCACCTGCGCCAGGGTCCCCGGCTCGGCGTCGGGCAGGTCGACGCCGACGAGGGCGGACAGGGCGTCCGCGCTTGGCGCGTCTCCGGCGGGCGGCACCCGCCCGCCGGGGACGCCCGAGCCGGACGGCCGCGGGTCGAGCGCGATGGTGACCGGCGGCTCACCGCCGGCTTGCTGCGGTGCGGCGCCGTCGACGCCGGGCCGGATCAGCCGGAACCAGACGCCCTTCCCCTTGCCGTGGTGCGTGGTGCCCCAACTGCTCGAGAAGTGATCGACAAGGAGCAGCCCCCGGCCCCGCTCGTTGAGCGCGTCGGGCAGCGGCATCACGGCCGCGCTGCCGCCGCCGTAGTCGGTGACCGTGACGGTCAGACCGCCGGAGTCGGCGACCACCTCAAGATCGATGTCCGTCCCGGCGTGCTGGATCCCGTTGGTGGACAGTTCGGTGGTCAGCAGCAGCGCCTCGTCGAGCAGTACGGGCAGGTCAGCCTCGTCGAGTACGGCCCGCACCACGGCACGGGCGGCGGCCGGCGTACGGCTGTCCGCGGGGAGACGTATCCGGCGAGTAACGCTGGCTGCCACGCATAGCAGTGTCCACCGAAAGGTGGATTGAGGCCAACTGACCGTCGGCGCGGCCTGTCGCAAGGTGGCCGGGCCGGTGACCGATCCGGGCCGGCCTGCCGGTGTCCGGCGTCACTCGGCGCGTTCCGGCGCTCGCCGGGCGCGGATAGGCACCCCCGCGGCGAGGACAGGCGCCCCCCGCGGCGCGGTTTGGTCGTGCGCGCCGTAGGTGGGTCGCAATTCGGACCTGAGCGGGCCATGATGGGTGCGGTCACGCCGCCCGCGACTGTGAGGAGTGACATGACTACGGTGGACAAGGAGCTGACGGGCCTGGAGGGCGAGGCCCCCGTGCTGGCCGCGCTCGCCGAAGCGCTGCATCGGGTCCGTGACGGTGACTTCAAGGTCCGGATACCCCGCCGGACCGGCGCCGCGGGCGAGGTCGCCGACCGGTTCAACGAGGTCATGACGTTGCTGGAGCGGCGGAACCGGGAGCTTCTTCGCATCGGCCGGGTAGTCGGACGCGACGGCCGGATGACGGAGCGTGTCGACGAGGAGCACTTCGACGGCGCCTGGGCCGAGGGCGTACGCGCGGTGAACAACCTGATCGACGACCTGGGGCGGCCGACCACCGAGATCGCGCGGGTGATCGTCGCGGTGGCCGAGGGCGATCTGTCCCAGCACATGGCGAACGAGATCGACGGCCGGCCGCTGCGCGGCGAGTTCCTGCGCATCGGGCGTGCCGTGAACACCATGGTCGACCAGCTGTCGTCGTTCGCCGACGAGGTGACCCGGGTGGCCCGCGAGGTGGGCACCGAGGGGAAGCTGGGCGGCCAGGCCGACGTCCGGGGGGTCTCGGGCACCTGGCGTGACCTGACCGACAACGTGAACGTCATGGCCGCGAACCTGACCGGCCAGGTGCGCTCCATCGCGCAGGTGACGACGGCCATCGCGCACGGCGACCTGTCGCAGAAGATCACGGTCTCGGCGAAGGGAGAGGTCGCCGAGCTGGCCGACACGATCAATTCGCTCACCGACACCCTCCGGCTGTTCGCCGAGGAGGTCACCCGGGTGGCCCGCGAGGTGGGCACCGAGGGGAAGCTGGGCGGCCAGGCGGAGGTACCGGGCGTCGCGGGCACCTGGAAGGACCTCACCGACAACGTCAACTCGATGGCGTCGAACCTGACCAGCCAGGTGCGCAACATCTCCCAGGTCTCGACGGCTGTGGCGCGCGGCGACCTGAGCCAGAAGATCACCGTGGCTGCCCAGGGCGAGATCCTGGAGCTCAAGGACACCGTGAACACGATGGTGGATCAGCTGTCGTCGTTCGCGGACGAGGTGACCCGGGTGG
>JBDZVD010000091.1:2590-27796 GCA_040255525.1 Micromonosporaceae bacterium
TCCTGGAGTTGAAGTCGACGGTGAACACGATGGTGGATCAGCTGTCGTCGTTCGCGGACGAGGTGACCCGGGTGGCCCGCGAGGTGGGCACCGAGGGGAAGCTCGGCGGGCAGGCGCAGGTCCGGGGGGTCTCGGGTACCTGGCGGGACCTGACCGAGAACGTCAACCAGCTGGCCTCGAACCTGACCAGCCAGGTGCGCAACATCGCGCAGGTGACCACGGCGGTGGCCCGGGGCGATCTGAGCCAGAAGATCACGGTGGATGCCCGGGGCGAGATCCTGGAGTTGAAGTCGACGGTGAACACGATGGTGGATCAGCTGTCGTCGTTCGCCGACGAACTGACCCGGGTCGGCCGCGAGGTCGGCATTGAGGGGAAGCTGGGCGGGCAGGCGCAGGTCAAGGGCGTCGCCGGTACCTGGCGGGACCTCACCGAGAACGTCAACCAGCTGGCCTCGACGCTCACCACCCAGCTGCGCGCGATCTCGCAGGTGTCCACCGCGGTGACCCGGGGCGACCTGACCCAGCGGATCACGGTCGAGGCTCAGGGCGAGGTCCTGGAGCTGAAGGACAACATCAACCAGATGATCGTGACCCTCCGCGAGACCACCAAGAAAAACGCGGAGCAGGGCTGGCTGGACTCCAACCTGGCGCGCATCGGCGGCCTGCTGCAGGGCCAGCGCGACCTGGTCGAGGTCGGCCGCATGATCATGAATGAGGTGACCCCGCTCGTCGACGGCCAGCTCGGCGCGTTCTTCCTGGCCCGGCACGACGACGGCGCGATCCGGCTCGCACTGACCGCGTCCTACGGGTACGTCTCGCCGGACACCGAGGTCGTCTTCGCACCCGGCGAGGGGCTGGTCGGGCAGGCGGCCGTGTCGCGCAGGCTCATCCGGGTCGAGGCGCCGTCCGGGCGCCGGCTCAACATCCGGTCCGGGTTCGCCGAAATCGCGCCGACCGACCTGGTCGTCCTGCCCGTGCTGTTCGAGGGCGAGCTGCTCGGCGTGATCGAGTTCGCGTCGGTACGCGCGTTCTCCGAACTGCACCTGTCCTTCCTGGAGCGGCTGGTGGCCGCGATCGGGGTGGCGCTCAACACGATCCAGGCCAACCGGCGCACCGAGGAACTGCTCGCGCAGTCCCAGCGGCTGGCGCACGAGATGCAGGAACAGTCCGCCGAACTCCAGCGCACCAACGCCGAGCTGGAGGACAAGACCATGGTGCTGTCCGAGCAGAACGTGAACATCGAGACCAAGAACCGGGAGATCGAACTGGCCCGGCTGGGCCTGGAGGAGAAGGCGCAGCAGCTGGCGCAGGCGTCCCAGTACAAGTCCGAGTTCCTCGCGAACATGAGCCACGAGCTGCGTACCCCGCTCAACTCGCTGCTCCTGCTGGCCCGCCTGCTCGCCGACAACTCGGAGCAGAACCTCACCCCGAAGCAGATCGAGTTCGCCCGGACGATCCACAGCGCCGGATCGGACCTGCTCTCGCTGATCGACGACATCCTCGACCTCGCGAAGATCGAGGCCGGCCGGATGGACGTCGAGCCGGCCGAGGTACGCCTCGCCGACGTGCGCGGGTACGTCGAGCAGGCGTACGCACCCCAGGCCGAGGAGAAGGACCTGCGGATGGCGGTGGAGTTGGCTCCGGACGCGCCGCCGGTGATCGTCACCGACCCGCAGAAGCTCCAGCAGGTCCTGCGCAACCTGCTGTCCAACGCGTTGAAGTTCACCGACTCCGGCTCGGTGACGCTGCGGATCGCCAAGGCCGAGCCGGGCGCGAGCGTGGACGCTCCGGCGCTGCGTACCGCCCGCAACGTCATCGGGTTCACCGTGACGGACACCGGCATCGGCATCCCGGACGACAAGCTGGCGCTCATCTTCGAGGCATTTCAGCAGGCTGACGGGACGACCAGCCGCAAGTACGGCGGCACCGGCCTGGGCCTGTCCATCAGCCGCGACCTGGCCCGGTTGATCGGCGGCGGGATCGCGGTCTCCTCGACGCCGGGCGCGGGCTCCAGCTTCACCCTGTACCTGCCGGACGTGCTGCTGCCGGACAGCGTGGTGACCATTGCCCCGCCGGTGATCCAGAGCCACCAGGCGGGGCGGCCGGGCCCGGCCATCCTGCGCCCGGCGACCTCCAACACCCCGGCCCGGATCGCATCCCAGGCGGCGCACCAGCTCGACGGTGCCACCGTACTGATCGTGGATGACGACGTGCGCAACGTGTTCGCCCTGACCAGTGCGCTGGAGTTGCACGGCATGACGGTGCTGTACGCGGACAACGGGGCGGACGGCATCCGGCTGCTCACCGAGCATCCGCGGGTACACATCGTATTGATGGACGCGATGATGCCCGATCAGGACGGGTACGAAACCACCCGCGCGATCCGGCGCAACCGCAACTTCGCGGACCTGCCGGTCGTCTTCCTTACAGCGAAGGCGATGCCGGGCGACCGCGAGTCGGCGCTGGCGGCCGGCGCGAGCGACTACATCACCAAACCTGTCGACCTCGACGAGTTGCTTGAGCTGATGGCCTCATGGGTATCAGGGAAGAACGCGTGGCCGGGTGAGACCGGTGGCGACAAGGAGGGCTGGGCGCCATGACGATGAGCGGTCGGATGGACGGCGTGCCCGCGAAGGCCCTTCTGGTTGACGACCGGCGGGACAACCTCATCGCGCTGGAGGCGATCCTCCAAGGACTGCCGGTGGTACCGGTGGCCGTGGAGAGCGGCGAGGCGGCGCTCAAGCAACTGCTGATCGACGATTTCGCGGTGATCCTGCTCGACGCCCAGATGCCGGAGATGGACGGGTTCGAGACGGCCGCCCACATCAAGCAGCGGGAGCGCACCCGGCACGTACCCATCATCTTCCTGACCGCTGCCGACCGGGACGCCCAGTTGGCGCTGCGCGGGTACGCGGCCGGTGCGGTGGACTACCTCACGAAGCCGTTCGACCCGTGGGTCCTGCGCGCGAAGGTGTCGGTGTTCGTCGAGCTGTGGACGAAGACCCGGCTGCTGGAGGCCCAGGCCGAGGCCGCCCGGCAGTTCCGGTCGCTGACCGCGGCCGTGGACGACGCGGTGACCCTGCTGCGTTCCGGGGAGGACCCGGACCGGGCGCTGGAGATCCTGGAGACCGCCCGCGGCTGACCGGCCCTAGTGGATCATCAGGGCCGGGCGTAGCCCGGTGATGTCCAGCACCCGCAGCAGGAAGTCGCCGACCTTCGTGAGCACGAGGCAACTCTGCGCCATCGTCGCCTTGCGGGACAGCACGACGAGCGTGCCCAGGCCCTGGGAGTCGCAGAACGTGACGCCGGCCATATCCAGCACCACCCGAGGCGGCGCGTCGGTGAACAACTCGGTGATCGTGCTGGACAGTTTCGGAGCGGTGGACATGTCGATCTCGCCAACGAGTGTCACGACGGCTTCGGACGGCTCGCTACGCACCGAGATGGACAACTCCGGACGCTCCACCCGCCAAGCCTATCGTGGGCGTCGGCATCTGGCAGTGTGGCCAATCTTGCCAGCCCCCCTGCGGTCAATATGTAGCGTGCTGACATAATGGCCGAGCCGTGACCGAGACTGACCGTGCCCCGCAGGATGCCGAAGTGTCGGCGCCGTCCACCGGCGCCCCGAGGACCTCGGCGCCGTCCGTGTACCTCTCAGACGCCCCCGCCTCGCAGGCCCTGTTCGACCGCGCTCGCGAAGTCGTGCCCGGTGGCGTGAATTCGCCGGTGCGGGCGTTCCGCGCGGTAGGCGGAACGCCGAGGTTCATGGTCAGCGGCTCGGGATGCTGGCTGACCGACGCCGACGGGCGCCGCTACGTCGACCTGGTCTGCTCGTGGGGCCCGCTGATCCTGGGGCACGCGCATCCGGCCGTGATCGACGCGGTGACCTCGGCCGCCGCACAAGGGACCAGCTTCGGAACGCCGACGCCGGGCGAGGTCGAGCTGGCCGAGGAGATGGTCCGGCGCACCGCCGTCGACGAGGTACGGCTGGTCAACTCCGGTACCGAGGCGACGATGTCGGCGATCCGGCTGGCCCGCGGGTACACCGGGCGGGCCCGGATCGTGAAGTTCGCCGGCTGCTACCACGGCCACGTGGACGCGCTGCTGGTCTCGGCCGGCTCCGGGGTCGCCACGCTCGGCCTGCCGGACACGCCCGGGGTGACCGGGGCGTCGGCCGGCGAGACCATCGTGCTGCGCTACAACGACATCGACGCGGTCGAGGCGGTGTTCGCCGAGCAGGGTGACAAGATCGCCGCAGTGATCACCGAGGCAGCGGCGGGAAACATGGGCGTGATCGCGCCTCGGCCGGGGTTCAACGCCGCGCTCGCCCGGATCGCTCACGAGCACGGCGCGCTGCTGATCGTCGACGAGGTGATGACCGGGTTCCGGGTGTCCGCCGGCGGCTGGAATGGCCTGGAGCCGGTGGACGCGGACCTGTGGACGTTCGGCAAGGTGATGGGCGGCGGCCTGCCCGCCGCGGCGTTCGGCGGGCGGCGGGACATCATGTCCCGGCTCGCCCCGGCCGGCCCGGTCTACCAGGCCGGCACCCTGTCCGGAAACCCGCTGGCCTGTGCCGCCGGGCTGACCACGCTCCGGCTGGCCACCCCGGAGCTGTACGCGCGGCTGGACGCCACCTCGCGCACGATCCAGGGCCTGGCGACCGGTGCTCTGACCCGGCACGGCGTGCCGCACCGCCTCTCCGTCGCCGGCAACATGTTCTCGATCTTCTTCACCGACGTCGAAGTCTCCAACTACCTCGACGCGCAGACCCAGGACGTGGCGGCGTTCCGGGCGTTCTTCCACGCGATGCTCGCCCACGGCGTCTACCTGCCGCCCAGCGCGTACGAGGCGTGGTTCGTCTCGACCGCGATCGACGAGGAGGCACTCGACCGGATCGCGGCCGCGGTGGAGGTCGCGGCCGCCGCTGCCGCGGCGGCGGGGGGTACGGCGTGAAGACCGTCGTCCACATGCTGCGCCACGGCGAGGTGTTCAACCCGGAGAAGCTGCTGTACGGGCGGCTGCCCGGGTACCGCCTGTCCGAACTGGGCGTGCAGATGGCCAAGGCCGCGGCCGAGTCGCTGGCCGGGCATGACGTGACGTACCTGGTCGCCAGCCCGCTGGAGCGGGCCCAGCAGACCGCCGAGCCGTTCGCCGCGCAGTTCGGGCTGAAGATCGCCGCAGACGAGCGGATGATCGAGGCCGCGAACGTGTTCGAGGGCAAGCGGGTATCGGTCGGCGACGGGGCACTGCGCGACCCGCGCAACTGGTGGGCGCTGCGCGACCCGTTCATGCCCTCCTGGGGCGAGCCGTACCGGATGATCGCCGAGCGGATGACGGCGGCGCTGTACGCGGCCCGGGACGCGGCAACCGGGCATGAGGCGGTCTGCGTCTCCCACCAGCTGCCGATCTGGACGCTGCGGATGGCGCTCGAGGGCAGGCGGCTGTGGCACGATCCGCGCCGCCGCCAGTGCGCGCTGGCGAGCCTGACAAGCTTCCACTTCGACGACGACCGGTTGACCGGCATCTCCTACGCCGCGCCGGCCGCGCACCTGATCGTGAAGTCACCCACCGCTGGCACCGCGAAGGGGGCCTGATGCGTCGCATCCTGCTCGCAACCGCCGCGGCCGTTGCCGCGCTCGCCATGGCCGGCGGGTGTTCGACAGGCACGAACGCGGTCAGCCAGACCGCCGGGGACAGCAACGGGTACGTCGCCGGTGACGGCAAGACGCTCGTCTTCCCGGCGGCCGAGCGCAAGGCGGCACCCGCGATCAGCGGGGCCACGGTCGACGGCGGCACGTACAGCCTCGCGGCGAACAAGGGCAGCGTCGTGGTGATGAACTTCTGGGCCTCGTGGTGCCCCCCGTGCCGGATGGAGGCCCCGGCGTTGGAGGCGACGTACCAGGCGACCAGGTCCAGTGGGGTCACGTTCATCGGGGTGAACAGCCGGGACGAGAAGGATGCCGCCCGGTCGTTCGAGTCCGACCACACCACGTACCCGAGCCTGTTCGACCCGAACGGCAAGGTCGCGCTGCGCTTCGCCGACGTGTCGACCGCGCTGCCGTGCACCGTGATCATCGACCGGTCTGGCAGGGTCGCAGTGATCATCCGCAGCACCGTGACCCAGGACAAGCTGACCCCGCTCATCGATCAGGTCTCGGCAGAGAAGTCCTAGATGGGCCATTCGTTCGCGACCATTGCCAGCAGCGGTCCCCTGCTGCTGGCCATCGGCGTCGCGGCGCTGGCCGGACTGGTGAGCTTCCTGTCTCCCTGCGTACTGCCGCTGGTGCCGGGCTACGTCTCGTACGTGACCGGCATGGCCGGCGCCGACCTGGACGCCGCCCTCGGCACCGACCCACTGGGCCGGCCGGTCGCCCGGTCCGGGGGGGCCGCCTGGGTCCGCGGCCGGATCGTGCTCGGCACCCTGCTGTTCATCGCCGGCTTCACCGTGGTCTTCACCCTCGCCACGGTGCTGGTCGCGCAGGCCGGGCGTTCTCTGCAGACGCACGAGCGGGTCGAGGAGATCGTCGTCGGGGCGGTCATCGTGGTTCTCGGCTTCGCGTTCATGGGCTTCATCCCCGGGCTGCAACGCGAACTGAGGCTGCACCGGCTGCCCGGTGCCGGGCTGGCCAGTGCGCCGGTGCTGGGCGCCGTGTTCGCGCTCGGGTGGAGCCCGTGCACCGGGCCGACCCTGGCGGCGGTACTCGGTCTGGCCTGGGACGGCGGGCAGTCCGGGCGGGCGATCACCCTCAGCGTCGCGTACTGCCTGGGCCTGGGCATTCCGTTCCTCGCGTTCGGGCTGGGGCTGCGCCGGTTGCTGGGGGTCTTCGTGGTGGTGCGCCGGCACAGCCGGTGGGTGACCCGGATCGGCGGCGGACTCCTGGTGCTGGTCGGGCTCGCGTTGCTCACCGGCGCCTGGGGAGAGTTCGTCACCTGGCTGAGGGTCACGGTCGGTTCGGGCACGGTGAGCATCTGATGGCCGCGCTGGACGAACTGACCACGAAGGCACCCGCCGGGCCGCCGCCGCGGCGGCGGCTGGGACCGGGCCGGGCGCTGGTCGGCGCCGGCCGGCGGATGTGGCGCTGGCTGACCAGCATGCGCACCGCGCTGATCCTGCTCTTCCTGCTCGCGCTCGCGGCGATCCCGGGCTCGCTGCTTCCGCAGCGGAACCTGAACATCGACAAGGTCAACCAGTACCTGAGGCAGCACCCCACCCTCGGGCCGGTACTGGATCACCTGTGGGCGTACAACGTCTTCTCCTCGCCCTGGTTCTCCGCGATCTACCTGCTGCTGTTCATCTCGCTGGTCGGCTGCGTGATCCCCCGGCTGCGCGCGCACATCGGCGCGGTGATGCGGGTACCGCCGGACGCGCCCAGCCGGCTGGAGCGGCTGCCGGCCCACGCCGAGGGCCTGGACCTGCCCGGTGACCCGGCGACGGTCGCGGGCCGGCTGAGCGACCTGCTGCGCGGGCGCCGGTTCCGGGTCGAGGTACGGGAGCAGGCCGACGGCGGCCGTACGGTCAGCGCCGAGAAGGGGCACCTGAAGGAGACCGGGAACATCCTGTTCCACTTCTCCCTGCTGGCCATCCTGATCGCGGTCGCGCTCGGCTCGTGGTACGGCTACCACGCCGACCGGCTCGTGGTGCAGGGCTCCGACCAGGGGTTCTGCAACACCCTGCAGCAGTACGACCAGTACGGGCTGGGTGCCCGGGTCAGCCCGGGCAGCCTGGAGCCGTTCTGCCTCGACCTGACCAGTTTCGAGGCCAGGTACCTGGCCAACGGCGAGCCCAGCGTCTACAAGGCGTTCGTCGACTACACGATCGGCGACGGACCGGCGAAGTCGACCGTCATCCGGGTCAACCACCCGCTGCGCCTGTCCCACGCCCGGATCTACCTGCTCGGCACCGGGTACGCGCCGGTGGTCAAGTACACCGACCGGTACGGCCACTCGCAGACCGAGGTCGCGCCGTTCCTGTCGACCGACGCGATGCAGACCAGCAGCGGCGTGATCGAGTTCCCGGACGCCAACGTCGATCCGGCCAAGGGCGTCGACCCGAACGACAAGCGGCAGGTCGCGTTCAGCGGGATCTTCCTGCCGACGGTCCCGTCCGACCCGTCCGTCGGCCACTCCGCGTTCCCGGCGGAGCGGAATCCGGCGCTGATGCTGACCATGTACCAGGGCGACCTGGGGCTGGACGCGGGCATCCCGACCTCGGTCTACAGCCTGGACCAGCACCAGATCGACACCGGCCGGCTGAAGAAGGTCGGCGACCCGATCCAGCTCAAGCCGGGGCAGGCGAAGACCCTCCAGGACGGCACGAAGATCCAGTTCCTGGGTACCCGGCCATGGGCGGCCATGCAGGTGCGGTACGACCCCGGTGAGACGCTGGTCCTGATCGGCGCCGTGTGCCTGCTGGTCGGCCTGATCGTGATGCTGCTCGGCAGGCGGCTGCGGGTCTGGTTCCGGGTGCCGCCGCAGGGGCCGGTGACCGCCGGTGCCCTGGCACGCAGCGTCTACCCCGGATTCCTGACGGAATTCGAGTCCATAGTGGAAGAGGCCCGGGCCGGTCAGTCGCGGCCCACTCCGAGAGGAACACAGTGATGGCCGCCCTCTCCGATCACCTTCTGGTGCTGGCGATCCTGGCGTACGCCCTGGCGATGCTGACGTACGCGGCCGAGTACGCGTTCAGTAACCGCGGCATGGTGGCCCGCGTCGCCGTGCGCGAGCGCCCGCGGGAGCTGGTCGCGGCCGGGGCGCCGGTCGGCACCGGCGGCCCGCTCGACGAGCCGGGGCCGGTCGACCTGGCGAAGCGCCCGGCACCCGCCGGGCCGGCCGCCGATCCCCGGGTCGCGACCTGGGCGGGCCGGGCGGCCACCGCGCTGACCCTGCTGGGCTGGCTGGCCCAGCTGGGGTGCCTGATGGCCCGGGGCTTCGCCGCGCACCGGGTGCCGTGGGGCAACATGTACGAGTTCGTGCTCGCGGTCACCCTGGTCGGGGCGACGGCGTGGTTGGTGCTGCTGATCCGCCGGCCGAGCATCCGGCCGCTGGGGCTGTTCGTCGCGCTGGCGCTGGTGATCCTGCTCGGGATCGACGGCGTGAAGCTGTACACGCCGGTGGCGCCGCTGGTACCGGCGCTCAACTCGTACTGGCTCAAGATCCACGTCACGGCGGCGGTCACCGCCTCCGGCATCCTGATGGTGGGCTTCGTCGCGGCGGCGCTGACGCTGGTCCGCACCGGTTACGAGGCCGGTAAGACCCGCTTCCCGTACTCGCTCGGTGCCCGCCTGCCCGCCGCCGACGGGTTGGAGCGGCTGGCCTTCCGGCTGCACGCGTTCGCGTTCCCGATCTGGACCTTCGCCATCATCTGCGGCGCGATCTGGGCGGAGGCCGCGTGGGGCCGGTACTGGGGCTGGGACCCGAAGGAGACCTGGGCGTTCGTTGCCTGGGTGATCTACGCGGGGTACCTGCACGCCCGGGCGACGCCGAGCGTGAAGCGCACGATCGCGACCTGGATCGCGGTGATCGGCTGGGGCGCCATGATGATCAACCTGTTCGTGGTCAACCTGGTCGTCTCCGGTCTGCACTCGTACGCCGGAGTCGGCTGAGCGGAGCCGCTCCGCCCCGAAGTGGCGGGGGTCATGCGGGGTCCGCCGCCGGCGCTTGTCAGACTGGCGGGATGGCGCCGCGCGGATTCCCGTACCCCGACCTCAAGGACTACCTGTCCGCGCTGGAACGGGCGGGTGAACTGCACCGGGTGCAGGCGCCCGTCGACCCGACCCTGGAGATCAGCGAAATCGTCACCCGTACCGTGCGCACCGGCGGCCCGGCCCTGCTGTTCGAGAACCCGACCCGCGGCGAGATGCCGGTGGCGGTCAACCTGTTCGGTACCCACCGCCGGATGGCGATGGCACTCGGCGTCGAGGACGTCAACGAGATCGGCGCCCGTATCGGTGAGCTGGTCCGGCCCGAGCTGCCGGTCGGCTGGTCCGGGATCCGTGAGGGCCTGGGCAAGCTCATGCAGCTCAAGTCGGTACCGCCGAGGCACGTGAAGTCGGCGCCCTGCCAGGAGATCGTGTACAAGGGCGACGACGTCGACCTGAACCGGCTGCCCGGCCTGAAGACCTGGCCCGGGGACGGCGGCACGTTCCACAACTTCGGCCTGACCCACACCCGCCACCCGCAGACCGGCAAGCGCAACCTCGGCCTGTACCGGCTCCAGCAGCACGACGAGCGGACGCTGGGCATGCACTGGCAGATCCACAAGGACTCGACCGCACACCACGCCGTTGCCGAGCGGCTCGGCCAGCGGCTGCCGGTGGCGATCGCGATCGGCTGCGACCCGGTGGTCTCGTACGCCGCGACCGCCCCGCTGCCGGCCGACATCGACGAGTACCTGTTCGCCGGCTTCCTGCGCGGCGAGCGGGTCGAGATGGTCGACTGCCTCACGGTGCCGCTGCAGGTACCCGCGCACGCGCAGGTCGTGCTGGAGGGGTACGTCGAGCCGGGCGAGCGCCGCCCCGAGGGGCCGTTCGGCGACCACACCGGCTTCTACACCCCGGTCGAACCGTTCCCGGTGCTGCACGTCGAGTGCATGACGACCCAGCGGAACCCGGTGTACCACTCGATCGTCACGTCCAAGCCACCGCAGGAGGACGGCGGCATCGGGTACGCCACCGAGCGCATCTTCCTGCCGCTGATCAAGATGCTGGTCCCGGACATCGTCGACTACGCGATGCCCGAGCCCGGCGTCTTCCACAACTGCCTGATCGTCTCGATCGACAAGCGGTACCCGAAGCACGCGCAGAAGGTGATGAACGCGATCTGGGGCGCGCACCTGCTGTCGCTGACCAAGCTGATCGTTGTGGTGGACGACGACTGCGACCCCCACGACTACTACGAGGTCGCGTTCCGGGCGTTCGGCAACGTGGACTACGCGCACGACCTGCTGCTCACCGAGGGGCCGGTGGATCACCTGGACCACTCCTCGTACCAGCAGTTCTGGGGCGGCAAGGCGGGCGTCGACGCGACCCGGAAGCTGCCCAGCGAGGGCTACTCGCGCGGGTGGCCGCCGGCCGCCATGATGTCGCCCGAGGTCGTGTCCCTCGTGGACCGCCGGTGGCAGGAGTACGGGCTGTGAACGAGAGGGCTGGCGCGCGACCGGTCTGGGTCGCCGCGCGGCGCCAGACGCGCCGACCCGGACCGGTCGGGAAGGATCAGGCATGAGCGCTGTTGCGGCCCAGCCGCGGCCCAATGCGGTACGGGCCTTCCTGCGCCTGGTGATGATCGAGCACTCCATCTTCGCGCTGCCGTTCGCGTACCTGGCCGCGCTGACCGCGATGGTGGTCGCGCCCGGTGGACCGCGGATCCAGTGGGGCACTCTCGGGCTGATCACCGTGGCGATGGTGGCCGGGCGTACCGTCGCCATGGCCGCCAACCGGATCATCGACCGGAAGATCGACGCGCAGAACCCGCGCACCGCGAACCGTGAGCTGATCACCGGTGCGGTCTCGGCGCGTACCGCCTGGCTCGGCCTCACCGCCGCGCTGGTGGTCTTCCTGATCAGTGCCGGCGCGCTCAACTGGCTGAGCCTGGCACTCGCCCCGCTTGCCGTGTTCGTGCTGGTCATCTACTCGTACGCCAAGCGGTTCACCAACTACCCGCAGGCGTTCCTTGGGCTGGCTCAGGCGGTGGCGCCGCTGGGTGCCTGGATCGGCGTGACCGGCCGCTGGTCGTGGCCGGCCTTCATCCTCGGGCTGGCGGTCGGTACCTGGATCGGCGGCTTCGACTGCATCTACGCCTGCCAGGACTACGAGGCGGACAAGCGGATCGGCATCGGGTCGGTACCGGTGCGCTGGGGCATCGCGGGCGCGCTACGGATCTCGTCGGCCGTGCACGTCGTCACGGTACTGCTGCTGCTCTGGTTCGGTGCGCTGACCGGGTACGGCTGGCTCTGGTGGGTGGGACTGCTGCTGATCGCGGTTGTGTTCGTCTACGAGCACTCGATCGTCAGGGCGGACGATCTGTCCCGGGTCAACCGGGCGTTCTTCACCGCCAACGGGGTGATCGGGATCGCGCTGTTCGTGTTCGCCCTCGCGGATCTGGTGATCCGGCAAGGGCTGCGCCCATGACGGACGGGGAAGGCCGGCCCGGCTCCCCGAGCGACGAGGCGGGCGGCCCCGAGCCCACCGCCTCCCCGGGGAGCGGGCCCGACACGGGCGGTCCGGAGCCCACCGCCACCTTGGAAAGCGGGCCCGGCCTCGCTGCCGGCCGGCAGCCGCCCGCGCGCGTGCCCTGGGTGGTCGGCGTGTCCGGGGCATCCGGCACGCCGTACGCGGCGTCGGTGATCACCGGCCTGCTCGACGCCGGGCTGCCGGTCGACCTCATCGTGTCCCGGGCGGCGCGGCTGACACTGCTCGACGAGACCGGTGTCGGTTTCCGGGACGCCCACTGGAAGGACGACCTGGCGACCTGGCTCGACCGCGATCTCGTGGCGGATGACCTGGCGTACTGGCCGGCCGGCGACCTCGCGGCCGGCCCGAGCAGCGGGTCGTACCCGACCCGAGGCATGATCATCGTGCCTGCCAGTACGGCGGCGTGCGCCGGCATCGCCATCGGCCTGTCGAAGGACCTGCTCCAGCGTGCCGCCGAGGTGAACCTCAAGGAACGGCGGCGAGTGGTGGTGGTCCCGCGCGAGACTCCGGTCTCCCGCAGCCATCTGGAGCACCTCATTGTGCTGCTCGACGCGGGTGCCGTGGTGCTCCCCGCGAGCCCGGGCTTCTATGCCTCGGGAGCGCGGGCCACAGGGCGTCAGCTGGTCGACTTCGTCGCCGGCAAGGTGCTGGACGCCCTGGACGTGCCGCATTCGTTGTTCACACGCTGGCGCGGAGAGCTTGGCTCGGGCCGCGCCAGCGTCTAGTTTGCCCCTGATCCGCCATTAAAAGGCGGCGCGGTTACCATTGGGGTACCCTTGGGGCTGCTGTGCGTTATCTTCCGGTTCAGCGAGGCCCTCGCCCTCAAGGAGGGCGCGCACCTCGGACTCCCGAAACCGGCGGTGCCCGCCGGGGGTACGGATACTTCCTATCCGTCCCGCCGCGGCCCACCGAGTGACGGTCTTCGGGTCCACCCGGAAAAGCGCTGCCACTTCTCCAGGCGTCAACAGGCGATCTCCCGTGTCCACGACCCCCTCCTCGCGTTCAGCGAAGCTCTGACCTGGCGCGATTCGGTGCCCGACCAAGGTCTCCGATGGACGTACGCCCATTAAACACCGATGAGCGTGGCCCATCCCGGTAACAAGGAATACGCCCGTGTTGCGTCGATAGTCGGTATGATTGCGAGCACTTCTCACACCTTGCGGCGCATTTGATCATTCGAGAAGCGCCGGACGCGCTGATGGCTTTCGATGGCTTAGACCGTTTCTGCCGGTACCGGCCGGGTGGCCGGCGCACGGCAGGATCCACTGTGGACGGTTCCGCTGAACCCTGCCCCGCGCCTGGTTCATGGCGCCCCACGCCCGGTGCCCACGCCCGGTGCCCACGCGCGGCGAAAGAGGCGCAGTTACCCCGTGGCGCGGCGAAGATACCGTCCTGGTGGGGCACCTTCACCCGCGTCCCGCCGTTGTCCCGCAACGCCGGTATCGAGTAGTTGTCGCTGCGTTGTGCTCGGTTGCGGCCCTCGCCGCGATCGCGGCGCGATCGTTGTACCGGTGCGTCCGCGCGCTACTCCGGCGACCACGCGACCGCCCATCGTTCGATCCCGGTCGATTGATGGCCCCGTGTGCCGATATCTAGCTGGGTAACTGTGTCGCCAATCCCGGATAGTGCGTGACATATCCGTTGGCGTCCACGGACAGGTCTGCGGTGAAGTCTCCGCTGACGAACCGCACCGTACCCGGCTCGACCAGCGTGTACGTCTGCCGAGCCGGCATGACGACCAGCTCCGGCACCAGTACCCAGGCCACGGTGATGGTGTGTGACGCACCCGGCTGCGCGGACGGCAGCCCGAGTCGCCGGATCGGCAGCGTGTTGGCCAGTGGGCTGTGCGCCAGGTCCACGTCCAGCGCTCCGGCGAGCCGGTCGGGATCCTCGGCGCCCGGCAGCCCGGACGGCGGATGGCCGGCGGTCATCAGGTCGGAGTCGAGGTTGCCCTGCTCGCCGGAGGTGACGTGCCAGCGGCCGTCCGGACGCTCCAGCTTCACGCTGCGCAGCCAGCCAGCCCCCTCCACGGACACAGTCAGCCGGTGACAGGCCCAGCTCGCGTCGGCGAGCAGCTCGTACGTGCAGGTGTAGGGGACCGGCGCGGCCGCGACCATGGTCCCCCGGGCGTACAGTCCGGACCGGTCGTCGAACAGCACGTGCTCGATGCCCGTGGTGTCGAGCCGTTGCCACAACAGTGATCGGGGCGAGACAGCCATGTTCCGACTTTAGTGGCCGTCGATGAGCTCCGGGTGCGACGCGCGGCGCTGTCCGCGGCCGGATGACACCGGGTCAGACCGGGCGCCGGTCCGGGCGCCGCCGCGGCCGGCCCTCGCCGTGCCGCCGGTCATCCGGGTACCGCCGATCGTCGCCCGGCCGCCGGTCGTCCACTCGCCGCTCGTCGGAGCGCCGGCCCTCGCCGTGCCGCCGGTTGTCGCGGTACCCGCCGCGATCACCGTGGCGGCCACCGGGGTGACCGCCTCCGGCACGGCGGCCGTCCCGCCGTGGTGCCGGCGGCTCGTCCGGCGGCACCGGTACCCCACTCGGCTCCCGGGCGCCGGTGAGCTCCACCAGCTCGGGGGCCTCCGGCCGTACCTGAGTCCTGGTCGCCGTGACCCCGGCCTTCTCCATGAGCGCGAACGTGCCGGCCCGCTGGCGGGGCAGCACCATGGTGACCACGGTGCCGGCCTCGCCGGCCCGCGCGGTGCGCCCGGCCCGGTGCAGGTAGTCCTTCGGATCCTTCGGCGGGTCGACGTGGACCACCAGGGAGATCCCGTCCACGTGGATGCCCCGGGCCGCCACGTCCGTCGCGACCAGCACGTTCGTGCGGCCCTCCCGGAATTCGGCGAGCGTCCGGGTCCGTACCGCCTGGGTCTTGCCACCGTGCAGCGCGCCGGCCCGGACGCCGACCTGCGCCAGCTGGCCGACCAGCCGGTCGACGGCCAGCTGGGTCCGGACGAACATGATCGTCCGGCCGTCCCGTGCGGCGATCCGCGAAACGATCTTCAATTTCTCGGTCGGCGGGATCAGCAGCAGGTGGTGATCCATCGTGGACACGGCCGCCTTCGGCGGATCCACCTCGTGGGTCACCGGGTCGGTCATGAACTTGCTGACCAGGGTGTCCACGTCGCCGTCGAGGGTGGCGGAGAAGAGCAGCCGCTGGGCACCGGCCGGGGTCTGCTCCAGCAGGGCGGTGACGTCTGGCAGGAAGCCCATGTCGGCCATCTGGTCGGCCTCGTCGAGAACGCTGATCTCGATCTCCGCCAGGGAGCACTCCCGGCGCTCGATCAGGTCGCCGAGGCGACCCGGCGTCGCCACCAGTACGTCCACCCCGCGGCGCAGGTCACGGATCTGCTTGTCGTACGGCGTCCCGCCGAACGCGGTCCGGCTGTACAGCCCCACCGACCGGGCCAGCGGCACCAGCGCGTCGTTGACCTGCATGGCCAGTTCCCGGGTGGGTACCAGGATCAGCGCCCGGGGCCGGTGCGGCGCCGACTTCCCGCTCGCCGCGATCCTCGCCAGGACGGGCAGCCCGAACGCGAGAGTCTTGCCGGAGCCGGTCTGGCCGCGGCCCAGCACGTCGCGTCCTGCCAGCGCGTCCGGGATGGTCGCCACCTGGATCGGGAACGGCTCGGTGATGCCCTCCCTGCTCAGCGTGCGCACCAGCGGCCCAGGCAACCCGAGCGCGGCGAACCCGGCACGCGCCGGGGCGGCGGCCGCCTGGCCAGACCCGGGGGCGGCCGGCGCGGGGGCGTCGCCGGTCCGGTCGGAGGCGTCGTTCAACTGGTCGAATACGGACGGGAAAGAACTCGGGTCGGCGAAGGGTGGGCGGGCTGCGGGCAGCGTCATGTGGGTGTGGAAACCTTCCGGAGTGCTGGCGCACCTCCGCGCGGCCGTGACACAGCCGCCGCCATGTGGTCCCGGAAGAACGCCCGAACGCGCCCCTCCTGGGCACGCCATCTCGACAAGTGTACGAGCAGGGCGCGGCCGCTTCCGGGGGCGGGTGTCGAGAGTCACCACCACCCGCCCCGCCCGCCACCGGTTGCCGGCGGTCAGCCGCCCAGCGTCACGATCGCCCCGACCACGCCCAGCAGGATCAGCACGATCACCAGGACCCCCATGCCGATCATGAACTTGGAGCTGCCGCCGGAGCTGTCGTCGTCGGGCTGTCCCTGGGACAGGATCTGGCCGGTCAGGGAACCCGAATTCTCCATGGACGGGTTACCCGGCCCCCGGCCGGAGCCGCCGAATCCGCCACCCTGGCCGACGGACCCACCGAACCCGCCGCCCGGGCCGGTCGGTGGCTGGCCGGCGTTCGATGGCTGGGCGCCGTACACCGTGCCCTGGGCACGCTGCCCGTACCCGCCCGGTTCCCGCTGCGGCGAGCTCCCACGCCACTCCAGGCGCTCGACGTACTCGGGCGCCCCGATGGCCTGGGTCTTGTCGGGCTGTCCCGGCACACGCTCGGTGGCCGGGTCGGCGGCCGGCGAGGCCCCGAACGGCGGGGCGGACGACGGCGGGCCGGAGAAGGGCGGGGCCGACTGCGGCTGGCCGACGGACGCCTGCCCGATCAGCGGCGGACCGGAGAACGACCGGCCGGCGGGCGGAGGCTCGGGAGGCTGGCCGCCGAACGGTGGATCGGAGGGCGGCGGTCCGCCGAACGGCGAGCCGGACGGTGGCGGTCCGCCGAACGGTGCGTCGCCGGGCGGATGAGCGACCGGCGAGTGGCCGTTGAGCGGCTGCCCGTTGACGGGCTGCCCGCCGAACGGCGGCCCGGCCGGTGGCTGCCCGACCAGCGGCGGGCCGGAGAACGGTCGCCCGGGCGGATTGGCCGGCGCCTGCCCGGAATACGGCGACTGCGGAAGCTGCGACTCCGGGAACGGTGGTTCCGCGTACCGCGAGTCCGCGTACGGCGGGTCGGCCTGCGGGGCTCCGCCCGGAGTCCGGCCGCCACTCGGGCCGCCGAACGGCGAGTCGCCGCGGCCGGGCTCGGGGAACCCCGGCCCGCCGAAGGGTGCGCCAGCGAACGGCGGGTCGGCCGGCGACGGCCCGTCGAACGAGGCGAAGTCGCTGCCGTGCGGGCCCGGTGTGGTGGACGGTGGCCAGGTCGGGAGCGCACCGGCCGGTACCGCGAACGAGCCGCCGGGGGCCTCGCCCGTCGCGGGTGGCGGCGGGAACGGTGGCATGGGCGCCGGCGGGAACGGTGGCGGCGGAGTCGGCGGTACGGGCGGGGCCGGCGGCACCGGACCCGGGGTCGGATCGGGCGCCGGCGGCTCCGGCGGGACCGGCCCGGGCGGCGGCTCGGGTACCGGCCTGGGCTCCGGCCACGGGCTCGGCAGCGGCTCCGGGCTCGGCGGTGCCGGTGGCTCGGGTGGGGCTGCGGGGTCGAGCGGCTCGGGGGCCTCGCCCGGCTCCGGTTCGCTCAGCCGTGCCCAGGCCGGCAGGTCGTCCAGCGAGCCAGCCCCCGGATGCCCCGGATCGTTCGAGTATCCGGGGGCGCCCGCCCAACTCGGCGTGCCCGGCTGCGCCCCGAACCGGGGCGGGTCGGCGTCCGCGTCCTCTCCAGCACCAGAGGACAGCGTGGAGCGGTACACCCGCGGCTCGCTGGACCTGGGGCCCTGCATCACCGCGGCGACCTCCTCGGCGGAGGCCCGGCCGGTGTCCACACTGGCGCGGGCGACCGCGGCGCGACCGGCCGCCGGGCCGGCCGGAGCCTGCTGGGCGGCCGGATCCTGGGCCGGCGGTGCCATCGAGGCGGGCGGTACCGAGGCGGACGACCGTACCTGCGGCGGTACCGGTTCGTCACGCTGGTCGTAGCCGGCCGGCGCGCCCGCGGCGGATGCCGACGCGAGCTGCCCGAAACCGCCGGACGGCGTGTCGGAGCTGGTCGGGAACCCACCGGACGGGGTATCGGAACCGAGCCGGCCGAAACCGCCGGACGAGACGTCCAGCGATACGGCCTCGCCGGACCGGTCCGGACCCGGTGCCGAACCGCTCGCCGGCCAACCCGGATCCCCGCTGGGCGGCATCTCGTCCATCCAGGGCTGGGCGAACGCCGACCACGAGGCGTCGGCCGGCGCGCGGGAGCCCTGCGCCGGGTCGTCGCGGGTCTCCGGCGGCGCCATCGACGACTGGTACTGCCGCTGGTCCGCCACGTACGGGGGCTCGGGGGCAGGCGGGTAGCCGAACGGCTCGCGTGAGCTGTCCGGCTCAGGCGCCGCGCCCGGCTCGCCGAAGCCGTCGAACGGCGACCTGCCCAGCGGAGGCCGGTCGGGTAGGCCTTCCAGGGACGCCCCCTCGCGGCGGCGGGGCAGTTCGCCACCGAGGCCCGGCGCCGCGAGCCGGGCCTCGAACGACTCGGACTCCGATCGCTGCGCCGCCGGCTCGTCCTGCCAGGCCGGCGCGTCCTGGGGCGGCTGGCCGGTCCAGGACGGTTCGGCCGAGCCGGGCCGCTCGCCGCTTTCCGCCTGAACGGGTTGGCCGGCCCAGGACGGTACCGGCGCGTCGTTCCAGGCGGACGGCGCCTGGTCGGTCCACGCGGGCTGGCGGTCGGCGTCGGGCTGGTCCGCCCAGGCCGGCTGGCGGTCCTGCGCCGGTGGATCGCCCCAGGAGGGCTGGTCCCGGGAGGATTCGTCCCGGGGGGTCTGGTCGCCCCAGGCCGGCTGGTCACCCCAGGCCGGCTCGCGGTCTGGCGGCTGGTGCTGTGACGTCTGGCGCTCGGATGCCGGTTGGCTGTCCGGCGCCGGGTCGTCCCAGGCGGGCTGGCCGGCCCGCGAAAGGTCGCCGGCCCGGTAGGTGTTGCCGGCAGAACGCTGCGTGGGAATCCCGGCCGCGGGCGGCGTCACCACAGGCGCGGTGGCCCGTCCGACCGCACCGGCCGGTGCGTCGCCCGCGGGAGGCGCGCTGGCCGGTGCACCGGCGGGCTGGTCGAAGGACGGTGCCCCGAACGGTGCCGCCCCGGCCGACGGCGCCCCGAAAGACGGCTGGTCGAAGGAGGAGGGCTGGTCGAAGGACGACGGCTCCGCGGCGGGCCAGCCGTTCGAGGCCGGCCCGGCCGGATCGGCGGCGCCGTTCGACGAGCCGGTCGGCTCCGTCGACGGACTCCATGGAGTGGCCGGCGGAGAATCGTGCGTCGCGCTCCACGCGGCCGCCCTCGCTTCGGGGCCGTTTCCCCACGGGCCGGCTGGCGCGGCCGGACTGGCGCCCCACTGGTCCCCAGACGGCTCGGGAGTCGGGTTCCATGCGGCGGGATCGGGCGACGGTGTCCACTGCGCCGACGCCGGTTGCTCCGGACCGGCGGTCCACGGGTCGGGAGTGGTACCCCGCGGCTCCGGTGCCGTGCCCCAGCCTGATGGGGCCGAGGCCGGCGGCGCCGAGGAGGGCGGCGCCGAAAAGGGCGGCGCTGAGGAGGGCGGCGCCGAAAAGGGCGGGGCGAAAGCGGGCGGCGCCGAAGAGGGTGAGGCGGCGGACGGTGAGGCGGAGGGCGCCTCGGGTGCGGGCGGCATCCACGGCGCCCAGGCCGGGTCGTGGGCGGCGGAATCGGCTGGCGTCGACGGGGGTGGAAGCTCGAACGGGCCGCCGGGGGCCGACTGTCCGGGCTCCCGGTTCGGGAGCGCGCCGCCGAATGGCGGCGGGCCAGCGTCGGATCCGGCCGACGACCTACCGGGCGGCGAGGCCTCGGCCGATGCGCCGCGGTAGGTGTGCTGGTCTTCCATGACAGTCTCCCAGCGTGTGCCGCCGGTCGATGGACGGGCCGGCGGTTGCGTGCTGTACCTCGCGTTCACCGTGCCACATTCCGGCCGAAGAACACAGCCGGCCCCGGCAACACCGTGCCGTCAGGGCCACAGTCGGGCGCTCAGCTGGTCGATGACGTGCTGTCCGGTGATCCGTCGCCGGAGGGGCTGTTCGCCGTCGATGGCGTTGGTGATCCGTCACCACCGGACGACGACGAGCCGGGCGTCGGCGTGCGCGTCGGTGATCCGGTCGGGGAGCCCGTCGGCGATCCGGTGGGTGACCCAGTGGGCGATCCGGTCGGGGAGCCGGTGGGTGATCCGGTCGGGGAGCCGGTGGGTGATCCGGTCGGGGAGCCGGTGGGTGATCCGGTCGGGGAGCCGGTGGGCGAACCGGTGGGCGATCCGGTCGGAGTACCGCTCGGCGGGGTCGGGTGGGTGCTGGGCGGCCCCGAGGGCTTGCTTGGCGGGGCGGTCCCGGCCGGCCTCACCGCCGGGTACACCCTGGTTGCCCCGAAGAACGCGGACCACCAGACCTGGCTGACCCGCACCGGTGTGCCCTCGTGGGCCGCCTCGATCATGAGGTTGTCGCCGTAGTAGATCGCGACGTGCGAGACAGCCGTCCAGTCGGTCTTGCTGGTTGTGCTGAAGAACAGCAGGTCGCCGGGGAGCAGTTGGGTCGCCGGTACCCGGTGCGCCGATGTCGCGTGGTACTGGTCGGCGGCGACCCGCGGCAGCGTGTAGCCGGTGGACCGGTACGAGGCCCAGGTGAGCCCGGAGCAGTCGAAGAAGTCGGGTCCCTCGGCGCCGAACTTGTACCACTTCCGCGGTTTCGCCGTCGCCTGCGCGTACGCCCAGCGGACGGCGGCCCGCGCCTTCGGGTTGGCCACCATGCCGTTGACCTCGGTGCCGGCACCGAACTGGGAATCCAGCTGCCGGTCCGACGCCGCCTGCGCGGCCTCGGCAGCCTCGATCTGGGTCTGGTTGGTCGTCCGCAGGTTGGTCAGGACCGCGTTCTGCTGGTTGTAGCTGTTCTGTAGGCCATGCTGCCGGGTCTCCAGGTCCTGCTCGTGAGCCAGCGCCGCCCGGTAGGCGTCCTCGTCGGCGTCGGCCTGCGCGTGCGCCCGGGTCGCGTCCTGCGCGGCGATCTCGCTGCCGGTCGGGCCGCTCTCTGACCTGAGCCCGGGTGCCAGCATGCCGAGTTGGTGGACGTCGTTGGCGTAGTTCGCGAACGGGCCGAGACCCGCGGCGTCCTTGTATGCCGAGGCCGCCGCGTCATCGGCCTTCTTCTGGAGCCGGACCGCGTCGGCGAGCGCGTCCTGCCACGCCTGGTACGTCTCATTGGCGGCCCGCTTTGCGGCGTCCAGGCCGATATTCACCTGTTTGAGCTGCTCACCGGTGGCTTCCAGGGTGGCGTACTGCGCCATGATCTGTGAGGCGTACGGACCGGTGGTCACCGGCGCCACGGACTGGGAACCTTGCCCGGTGGTGCCGGGCGGGTTCAACGGCGCCGACGGCACCGGGATCGAACCCGAGTCCGGGACGGCAGGGTTGGCGGTGGCGCCGGCCGGATCGGCGTAGGACGGCCGGGGGATCAATACGCAGACCACGCTGCACACCAGCACCGGCCAGGCGAACCTTGTGAGTCCAGACCGCTTGCGTGGTACCCGTCGCGTGCGCTGAATCATGCCACCCGTCCCCGCGTGCCGGCTTTTTTCTCTCCCCGTCCTACCGCACCCCGCGCGCGCTGTCACCCGACGGGAGGTAACAGATTCCTGAGCGTGGAATGGTCCGCAGGTCAGAGCGCCGGTGGCGGGGCGGGCCGCGGACCGGGCGGGTGCCGCATGGATATCAGACGCTGGGACGTAGGCTCGGTGCGCAGCGATCGCGGCCACGGAAGGTGGAACGGCCCCGGCCGGCGACGCGCGAGGCGGAAGGCGGCGGAGTGGACGCGGGACTCAAGCGCGAACTCGAAGACAAGGTATCCGCTGGCCAGCGGCTGACCCGCGGGGACGGCGAAGCGCTGTACGCCAGCGCCGAACTGGCCTGGCTGGGCCGGCTGGCGCACCAGAAGCGCGTCGAGCGCGGCGGCGGCCGGGTGGCGTTCGCCCTCAGCCGGCACCTCCACCTCACCGACCTTTTCCCGGCGGGGTGCGCCTACTGCCCGTTCCGGGCCGCCTCGACGGGCACGGGCGCGCAACCGATGACGGTCGAGGATGCCGTCGCCGTGGCGTCCGAGATGCGCGACGAGCAAGTCACCGAACTGCACCTCGTGGGCGGGCCGCACCCGGCACTCTCCTGGGAGTACTACCCGCGAATCCTGCGCGAGGTGAAGGCCGCACTGCCCGGCGTCGCGGTCAAGGCGTTCACCGCGACCGGAATCCGTTCGTTCGAACGGATTTCTGGTCTGCCCGCCAGCGAGATCCTCGACGAGCTGATCGACGCCGGCCTGGACTCGTTCACCGGCGCGGCCGTGGAGACCGTCGGCGGGGAGGTCGGGGGGCGGGCCGCCGACCACGGTGCGATCGGGGCGGACACGTCCTGGGAGGACTGGTCGCGCATCCACCGGCTGGCGCACGCCAAGGGCCTCAAGACGCCGGGCACGATGCGGTACGGGCGCATCGAGCAGCCCCGGGACCGGGTGGATCACCTGCTGCGGCTGCGCGAGCTTCAGGACGAGACCGGGGGCTTCCAGGTCCTCATCCCGTTGCCCTACCGGCACGACCTGGCCGATCCGGTGGCCGGCGGGGGCCCCACCCCGCGCCAGGCGCCCCCCGCGCCGGCCGAATCGCTGAAGACGTTCGCGGTCTCGCGGCTGCTGTTCGACAACGTGCCGCATGTGGCGTGCTTCGCGGAGGCGCACGGCCTGTCGGTCGCGCAACTCGCGCTCAACTTCGGAGTCGATGACCTGGACGGTTCGGTGGTCGACTCGGCGACGGCGGGTGAGCCGGGCGGCGCCGGCACGACCGCCATGCACCGCGAGTACCTGCTCAACCTTATCCGGGATGCGGGCTTCCAGCCGGTCGAGCGCGACGCCCGGTACGAAGTCGTGCGCGAGTACGAGCCGCCGGTGCCGCTGGCGCAACGGCGCGCGGAACCGCAGCGGGTATGGGCCTGACGGGTCCCGGCCAGGGTCGCCGGGACGGCGGCAGGTCTCACGAGGACCGCCGGGACGGCGGCAAGGCTGACGTGGGCCGCCGGCAAGGGGGCAAGGCTGACGTGGGCCGCCGGGACGGCGGCAAGGCCGGCCGCGGTGGTCGCAGCCGGGGCGGCCGGGACCGGCGCGGCCGGGGCGGCCCGAGCACGCCGCCCGCCCGGGACGCGAGGGGCAGCCGTGCCGGCACCACCGGCAGCCGCGACGCCAGAGGCGGCCCACCGGCCGGGCCCTGGCAGGTCACCGGCCCGGACGCCCGGCTGGTCGACCTGCTCGGCCAGGTGATCGTCGGCTTGCTGATCGGGCTCGCCGCACTCGTCGTAATCGACCTGATCTTCGCCCTCCTGGGCCTCGGCACGTTCGGGCACGCCTCCGGGTGGCTCGCCGCGATCCTGCCGGTCTGGTTGTTCGCCGAGGAGCTTCGAGCCTGGTCAGGAGTAGCCTTGCGGTTCGTCCTGGCGATCGTCGCCGCGGTCGTCGGGCTCGTCCTGGGTTCCGTGGTCGGTGGCGCGGCGAGTTCCCTGCCGCCGCTGGGCGTGGGAGCGATCGGCGCGGCGGTGGCTACGCTGAGTTACACATTGTTGTGGTATTTCGGCGTCCGGTGGCTGTCCCACCGGGCGGCTGGGAGGTGAGACGGGTGACGCTCAGCCCCGCGGTCAAGTACACGCTCGGTCGTGTCGGCCTGTTCGTGGTGGTGGCGCTGCTGCTCTGGCCGGTGCCGATCGACCTGCTCGTGAAGTTGATGATCGCGATCATCGCTTCGTTCGGGTTGCAGTTCGTCCTGCTGCGTCGGTGGCGTGACGAGATGATCGGTCAGGTCGACCGGGCGGTGACCCGCCGGAAGGCGGAAAAGGCGAAGCTGCGCTCCGCCCTGGCCGGCGAGGAGGATGGCGAGGTATAGGCCAGGTCACGTTCCGTACCGGCCCGTTCGGGGACGGTACGGGATGGGCTACCGTCTACCCGACCGCCGTACAGCGAAGCCGGTGTGACTCCGGCGCTGTCCCGCAACTGTGATGCCCCGCTCGCGGGGACGAGCCAGGTCGCCTGTGCGGCGGATCGCGACATCGCGCTCTCGAGGAGGGGCGCTCTCGCGGACGGGGCGCCTCCCGTCGGCGAAGCACCAGGCCTCGACCGACAGGAGGACAGATGATCCGTCCACGCGTGCTACTCGCCGCCGCGCTGGCCCTCACCGGCCTGGTCGCCGGCTGCGGCAGTACCACGAACACCGGCGCGGCGGCCCCGGCCGCCAGCGCGTCCGCGTTTCCGGCGACCGCCGGAGGCGTCACGCTCACCCAGCGCCCCACCCACATCGTGTCGCTCAGCCCGACCGGTACCGAGATGCTCTACGCGATCGGCGCCGGCAGCCAGGTGACCGCGGTGGACGACCAGTCGAACTACCCGGCCGGCGTACCCAGGAGCAACCTGTCCGGGTACCAGCCGAACGCCGAGGCGATCGCGGCGAAGAGCCCCGACCTGGTGGTCATCTCCACCGACACCAACAAGATCAAGGATCAACTGACCAAGCTGAGGATCCCGGTGTACCTGATGCCGGCCGCCGCCACGCTCGACGACGAGTACGCGCAGCTGACCGACCTGGGCACGCTGACCGGCCACCAGAGCCAGGCGGCCGCCGAGGTCGCCGAGGTCAAGAACGGCATCGCGAAGCTGGTCGCCGGTGTACCGAAGCGCGGCAAGCCGCTCACCTACTACTACGAGCTCGACCAGACCTACTACTCGGTGACCTCGAAGACCTTCATCGGGTCGCTGTTCGCCATGGTTGGGCTGACCGACATCGCCGACCCGGCCGACGCCGACGGCAAGGCCGGCGGGTACCCGCAACTGTCCGCGGAGAGCATCGTGAAGGCGAACCCGGATCTGATCTTCCTGGCCGACACCAAGTGCTGCGACCAGTCCCCGGACTCGGTGCGGGCGCGGGCCGGCTGGGCCGAGCTGTCGGCGGTACGGAACGGTCACGTCATCGAGCTGGACGACGACATCGCGTCGCGCTGGGGCCCGCGCGTCGTCGACCTGGTGCAGGCCATCGTCGACGCGGTGGAGAAGGTACCGGCTTCGTGACCTGGCGCTCCCGCCCGGCGGCGACGGTGGCGGAGCCGGACGCCCCGGCGCCGACCGC
>JBDZVD010000224.1:0-5083 GCA_040255525.1 Micromonosporaceae bacterium
CAGCGTGCGCCACGGCGAACACATCCGCGTGCTCGCCGTCGACGACATCGACTGGGTCCGCGCCGACGGCAACTACCTGCACATCCACGTCGGCCCCGTCCGCTACCTGCACCGCGATACCCTGCGCCACCTGCTGGCGCAACTCGACCCGGCGCAATTCCTGCGCATCCACCGCGGCACCGTGGTCAACCTCTCCCGCGTGCGCGAGGTGCATCCGTTGTTCAAGGGCGGCGCGGAAGTGGTGTTGCACGACGGCACGCGGCTGGATCTCAGCCGGCGGTTCCGGGCGGGGGCAAGGACGGTGTTGGGGTTGCCCTGAAGAATCGCGCTAATTTGCCATCGCGCTCAATGACGCCTTCGACTGAGGTGATGGAAGTGAAGGTATGGGAACTCAAAAGTGGCTCCGTCAATGACTTCGCTCCGTTGGTCTTTGCCGACGACAAGGATGTCGAGTCGGGCATGTTCGACGCCACTGGCGCCAGCCTCTCCTGGTCAAGCAAGCCCAAGGTCGAAGTGTTCGTCGAGCCTGGAAAGAAGAAACCCAAGCCGCTGGCGGACGTCAGTGCGCTGACGCCTGGCGCCCTGGTCATGAACGACAAGGCAAAAGTGGCGCTGGAGTCCTTCCTGTCGCGCTTCGGGCAGTTCCTGGAGATGGATTGCTCAGGTGAACCGCGCTGGTTCTACAACGTGACAAACCTCGTTCCCTGCATCGACGAGGCACGCTCGGCCAAGCGGCCAAGCGGCCAAGCGGATCGATCGTAAAGGAAGAGTTCCTCGAGGACAGGGTGCCGGTCGATGCGGCCGTGTTCAAGGATCCGCTGACCGCCGCGGCGGTTCTCTACGTCAACAGCGCGGGCAAAGCGGCGCTGGAAGCGATCATCACCGATGCTGGCATCGTGGGCCTGGCCATCGCCGACCTCGGTCCATCACCCAAGAGGCCTCGTCCGTGGTGTTGACCTGGCAGATCACTTCTACCCTGCCAGGTAAACCCACCCGATTCCGTCCGTGCGCGAACAACGAAGCTGGCCCGAGGGGGAACGCTGAGGGGAGCTCGGATGTCTGCGCAGGAGCCGGGTGACTGGCCCTGCGCAGAATGCATTCATCGACACGCAACCCGTGGGCAACGCCGGTTTGGGTGAACTCAACGCCAGGGAAGTGGAGCAGCTCCGTTGGCCCATGATCCAACTACATGCCATCCAAGCGGGTAGTTCCAGGTGCTGCCACCAGGTTGCGGTGCTGAGC
Organism: Micromonosporaceae bacterium; assembly: GCA_040255525.1. Taxonomy (GTDB): domain Bacteria; phylum Actinomycetota; class Actinomycetes; order Mycobacteriales; family Micromonosporaceae; genus Rugosimonospora. The sequence goes on from JBDZVD010000224.1 coordinate 1,243, forward strand.
CTGAAGTCGACGGGCTTCCAGCAACCGGGCCGAAGGTCATGATGAGATTGTTCTGTGGGTTCAATGCATACAGCCCCGCACTGAAACCCTGAACGAGGTAGCCTGCCGAACCCGGCGACGGGAATGGCATGGCACCACTCCAGGCCGAAGTCTTGACGATGCCGGACTGGTTGCCATGAGCATCGAACGAGCGCCGCAACGTGAAGCCATAGCCTTGGCCAGTCGTCGTGTCGTAGCGTTCCACGCCGATGCCATTTCCGGCATAACCGCCGCCGAAGGCCCAGGCGCTCAGAGCAGGACGGACAGCAGAGCCCGATCCATCAAATACGCTCGTTATGTTGTAACTCCGAAATCCGGATGTGGTGCTGTCCCACAGGTAGAGATCACCTGCGGCACTGGTCCACACGATGCTGAGCTTCTGACTTGAACTGAAGTATCCCACCGAGACTGGGTAATAGCCGCAGGCGACGTTGATGATCTTGTAGCCGATGCGCGTGCCACCCTGCATCAGCCAGTAGGCGAACTGGCAATCAGAGGGATCCAGCCATAGCAGGTCGGCGTAGCCGTCTCCGTTGATGTCGCCCGCTCCAACCAGTTGCCAAGCGGACGGATAGCTCCCCACATACTGGGACTGAAAGCCACCTCGGGTGTTGTTGGCCCAGAGCCAGAGATCGCGCCCGGCGCTGGTGAACATGAGATCGGCATAGCCGTCACCATTGAAATCATCCGAAGCACCCACGTAGTAGCCAGCAGTCACGTTGAACGTACGTGCTCCCGTCCGGTGCGGGATACCGCCAGACGAAGACATCTTCCAATAGCCGACCTGGCTTGTTTCCGGATTGAACCACAGGAGATCCGACGCACCATCTCCGTTGAAATCTCCGGGCACCGCGGCGCGGCCTGGCACAGCAGTCGAGGGGCTCAGTGCCGGGAGCGTGGCGAATGAGACCACGGGCCGATAAGCCGCTTGATCGGCAGTCACGGTGATCGTCACAGGCGCCGATGCTGACTCGTTTCCGTAATGTGCCGCGTAACTGAAGGTGTCCGTCCCCGTGAAATCGGGGTCCGGGACGTAGGTCATCACCCCGTTGGTCACGAACACTTGGCCGTGCGCGGGCGCAATAGGGAAGGTGTACGCCATTGTCCGCCCGTTGCCGATGCTGGCCGGGAGCCGCATGACCACGCGCTTGCCATTGCTGGTCGCATTGGCGGGATCTGCCTGGATAGGTGCATACAGGTTGATGTATCGAACTCCGCCGGTCACCGAAACGGCCAGAATCGAGCCGTCGCTCGCCATCCTGGTGCGACCCTGTACGAAAGCTACATTGCCTACGTTGTTGAATACGTCACCAACGTCATAACTGCCGACCTGGATCAAACTGGCCGAGTCGTAGATGCGCACCTCGCTCGTAGTCGTCCAGGGAAGGTACAGAAGAGGGCGGACGGGATCATATGTACCGCCGATCGGTTGAGCGGCGGCATAAGTGCCCAGCGTGGCAACCTTCTGGTAACTGCTGTCGTAGATGATCGCGCCGTTATAGGTCGGGATCGCGAATTGCGATCCGTCGGGATTCGTAGCCATTTCGTAGTTGAAGGCGGATGTGCCGTCCGTGTACCACTGACGACGATCAATTTCGCCGCTATCGGCGTAATAGACGCCCCATTCTCCATCGGAAATGTCCGACTCGGCGAAGCCGATAACCTTTCGGTTGGCACTGGGCGCGAGCATGGTGTGCTGACGCACTGAGGCCAGCACCGTCCAGGTGTTGGTTGCGGGATCCAGCTTGCGCATTGGCACCCAGCCCGAGCCGGGATATTGCGATGTCGTCAGGAGCGTGCCGTCGTAGGCATAGGCTACGGAAAAAGTGCCGACCTCCTCGAGGTATCCGTAATCGGTCGAAACGAGAGGAACTGTGACTTTGTTGTCGCTGAGGGTGTCCAGATTGACGAGGTGAACCCACGCGTATGTACCGTCGTTGGTCTCGTCAGCGACCGCCAGCGTGTTTCCGTCGGGCGACAGGTCCATGCCCTTGAGCGCGCCACCGAGGTCGATGGGCGTTGCCTGGCAGTCGCAACTGAGGTCGTAGCGAAGCACCTGGGTGCCGTTGGCAACGTAGATCATCTGCCGCACGGTGTCGATGACCATATCGGTGCGATTGGGTGCCGCGATGAACGTCCCGTCTGCCCGAGCCCCGCTGGCGCACAACGCCATGGCCGTCCCGAAGACGGCAGCAATCAAACGACGCATATTTTCCCCTTAAGTCCTTTTGCCGACGTTACTTACGCGACCCCCTCGTCGCTCCGACATCCGCGACGAGGCTGCAAGGATTCTAGTCTCCGGTTCCGATGTTGGGTAGGACCCAGCTGGCCGTGAGAGTTGGTTCAAACGCATATCCCCTTTGACCCGAAGCGAATATATCAAGCCACCGCTCTACCGAAAATGAGCCGGCAGGCAGTCATTGCGGTATGTTTCATTTATCAAATATCTGCCATTCATTCGTAGGGATGTCTTGAACGAAGGCGGCCGCCTCTCTTTGGCATGGCAGCCGCCACACGGTTCTCGCGCCGTCGGCGATTGATCGTTTTAACCCGCATGCCACCGCATACGACATGGAAGGATCCGGTTGGCAGGAACCACTAGCCAGGTCACTGGCGTGCCGAAAATGTGGTCGATGGAAGAGGTTCCTTCCATCCGGAGCGGGCGTGCTCCGAGAGCCTCGTGCACAGGTGGGCTCCTGTTTGCGCGCTGATGGCGGGCCGGTCGCTTTGCCGGCGAGAGGGAACGATCCCCTCGCCCATTGCGGCGGGCTTCCGATTGCCACCAGGCGGCAACCCCGGCTGAGCTACCCCGGCCATTTGCCAAGCCGTTCGCATTCGCGCGTTGATGCCGCTAGCAATTCGGGAAATGCGGTCTGCACGACGAATTGGATCGCGCGATAAAGGCAGGGACGGCGGCCGCGGGGGTGGCCGCGTCTGCCCGGTGGGGACCCGCCATGAAGAAGATCGCCCTGTTCGTACTGACACTCGTCGCGTTCGCGCTGCCGTGCGGCATCGTGCAGGCCGCGGAGGGGGCTGGCGTGGTGCGCGCAGCCGGTCACGGCGCGGATACGACGGGCGCCGACGTGTTCGCGGCGGCCATCGCCCGCTTTGACTGGCACCCGCGGGCCGGTGGCCTGCTGCTGTCGGTGGGGGCGGTGATCGACGACATTCGGGTGGCCGCCATGGCCCATCCGCCGGTCCCCGGCCGGGACGCACTGGGCGATGCCTGGGTGCAGGCGCGCATGCCCTCGCATCGCCAGCTCGCGGCGTATCTGGGCATCGGCTTCCGCGCGCCCGCCAGCGGCTTTTACGCGCAGGCCGGCCTGGCCGCGGCAACAGGCCTGGATGGCGAACCCCACCGTGCCGGGGAGCAGGCGGTGTACCCGGTGCTGGAACTGGGCTGGTCGTACCGCTTCTAGCCGGTGACGACACCGCGCCCGCGCCGGCGCTTCGCACCGATCGTCCCGCGTCGGCAACCGCTGGTCATCGCGGGCTTCCGCTTGTCACACAAGGGCGGCGGCGTGCGTCGGCAGGCTGCAGGCTGGGCGTACCGCCTTGGCCGAGAAGCGACGGCAACCAGCCACATCCGGAAGGTGTCGCTGGCGCCGTGGCTGACGCTGACCGCAACCGGTAATCGCAGGAGTCATCATGCCCGCACGAAAACTCGCCGTGGCCGCCTGCCTCGCGACCGCGCTCGCCGCGCTGCCCACCGCCCGCGCGGCAGGCCGCGGCGAACTGCTCGGGCCGGGCACGATCTCCACCGGCCTGCAGGAAACCTCGGTCGCGCTCACGCGGGACGGGA
>JBDZVD010000092.1:0-27623 GCA_040255525.1 Micromonosporaceae bacterium
CGGCGCTGTCGAACAGCACCGCGAGGATGACGATCTCGCCGGCCGGCACGGCACCAAACTTCGCCGTCGTCGCGCCGCCGTCGAGCGTCTTGGCCAGGGCGTCGGCCTTGGCGGCGCTGCGGGCCGCCACCTCGACCATATGGCCGCCCTTGACCGCCCGGGCGCCGATGGCGCTGGCCATGTTGCCTGAGCCGATGATGGTGATGGTGCTCATGATGTGTGCCCCTTCTCTAACTGCTCTTAATTCGAGTTACCTGGCGGCGAGCGCCTTGCCCGCGTCGCGCGCGCGGCGAGCGCCTTGCCCGCGTCGCGCGCCGCGGCGAGCGCGTCGGCGTGGAACTGGGCGGCGATGTCCTTGAAGTCGTCCAGCTCGCGGTTGACGCCGACGAGGGTGAACTCGCGTGATCAGCATGAAGACCTCGTCTTCGCGGGTGTGCACGTGATAGGGCGGCGCCTCGCCCTTGCTGACGTCGAACCGGCCGACGGTGAGCTGGCCGCCGGTCATCGTGCCGTCAAGGAGCACGGAGAAGAAACCGCCGTCGAGCCACTCCAGTTTCTGCTGCTGATCTGGTTGTGGCAGGTACGCCGTGCTCATGGTCTGGATCCTTTCGGAGGGTGGCCTCGTCGCGGCGCCGGACGGATGGTGGATCACGCGGTTCATGCTGCCGCCCGTTGAGAGGACCTGCCGGGTTGAGAGGCATGTGCTGTCAGTGCTAGCGCGATGACGGGTACCTGGCGCGAGGTGCGGGCCCGGTAGTGGCGAAGCCCGGGTAGCGTGCGGCCCGCTTCGCGAATATCTGGCAGCGCAGCGGCTCTTTGAGTACTTCCGCGCTGACGCTGGCGCTGGCGGTTGCCGTGCCGAACTCGACGGTAAGGTCGTCGCGGTTGGCGTGGAGGTTTCCGAACCAGGCTGGGGTGTCGTCCCGGCCGGCCGCTGACGCGAGCACGTAGACCCGGCTGGGATTCCGCTCGTGGGCGAGGTGCGTCATCGGGCTCGTCCGCGGCAGTCCTGATCTGGCGCTTGGCGGTGAGGAGAAGGACTGGCGCGTCGCCGAAGGAGGCGATCCGTCCGCCGGCCGAGCGGAACTCCGGGATGATTTTGCGGTTGAACTCGAGTCGTGCTTGCTCGGTGCATGCCTTCGCCCTTTCTGGTCGGGTGGCTGGTGCCTGTTGCCGGTGCCGATCCGGACGCGTGGGTTCACTGGGTCCGGCGACGGCCGGGCACGGCCCGCAGGGAAGCCCGTTGCCTCCCGCGACGCCGTGTTGGCGTAGTGGCGCATCACGGGGGATGTCACGGCATGAAGTTCCGGCCGTCGACGTTGATCGTCTGGTCGGTGATGAAGCCTGCGTCGTCGGAGGCGAGGAAAAGGACCGGGCCGACCAGGTCCTCGGGCTGTTCGTCGTGCTGCAGGCACGGCGCTCACGCTGGGTCTGTAGGACCTCCGCTGGGAAGTGATCGCGGACTGCCTTGGTGACCGTCAGTCCGGGGGCGATGACGTTTGACGGTGATGCCGTCGCCGCCGACCTCGCGTGCCAGCGACCGGGAGAATCCGACGATCCCCGCCTTCGCCGCGACGTAGCGCGCCTGGCTCTTGGGTCCGTCGAAGACGGAGCCCGATCCGAAGTTGACGATCCTGCCTCCGCCGTTGTTCTTCATCAGCGGCAGGAACGCACGGGCCGTGAGGAGCGACCCTGTCAGGTTGATGTCGAGGACCTTGTGCCAGTCTTCGACGGAGATCGCCTCGAATGGCGTGATCGGGAAGAAGCCGGCGCAGTTCATGAGCACGTTGACGTGCCCGCCGAGCTGGCCCGCGGACTCGGCCAGCCGGCGGCAGTCTTCCTCGGAGGAGATGTCGGCGGTCTCGGTGATCAGTTTGCCGGGGTGCGAGAGGTTATCGCGCAGGCGCTCGAGCGCGCCCGCGTTGGCGTCGGTCGCCACGACGCTATCGCCGTTGGCCACGAAGCGCTTGACGAGCAGCGGCCCCACGCCTCCTCCGGCTCCGGTGATGACGACGACTCGTCCGGCTTCACGGTTTCCTCCAGTTGGTCTTTCTCGCAGTGGGGTGTCTTGCTTGATTGGTGCCACTGACTTATGCCTGCGGCGTCAGGGCGGGGTAGTCGGTGTAGCCGCGCTTGCCGCCGCTGTAGAACGTGGCGGGGTCGGCCTCGTTGAGCGGCGCGCCGGTCCGCACGCGCTCGACCAGGTCGGGGTTGGCGAGCACGAGGCGCCCGACGGTGATGACGTCCGCGATCCCGTCGGCGATGTCCTGGGCGCGCCTTGCGATGTCCGCGCCGGCGCGGTTGAGGAGAAGTGCGCCGGGCCACAGCCGCCGCAGGGTGGCCAGCAGTTCCTCATCGCCCTGGTGGGCGATGTTCAGGTACGCCAGGCCAAGCGGCGCCAAGGCGGTGACCAGCGCCCGGTAAAGGGCAACGGTGTCGGCCTCGCCGATGTCGTTGAAGCCGTTGCCGGGCGAGATCTGCAGTCCGGTGCGTTCCGGGCCGATCTCGGCGGCCACCGCGGTGGCGACCTCGACGGCGAGCCGGATCCGGTTCTCGATGGTGCCGCCGTAGTGGTCCTCGCGCTGGTTGGCGTTCGACGACAGGAACTGGTGCAGCAGGTAGCCGTTGGCGGCGTGGATCTCGACCCCGTCCGCGCCGGCCCGGATGGCGGCCGCCGCCGCGACGGTGAAGTCGGCCACGGTCCGCCGCACCTCCTCGGTGCTGAGGGCGCGGGGCTCGGGCATCTCCTTCATGCCCTCCGCGGTGAAGATCTGCCCGTTGGCGACGAGGGCTGACGGCGCGACCGGCTGGCGGCCGTGCCGGGTGTTGGCCGGGTGCGCGACCCGGCCCGCGTGCATGAGCTGGATCACGATCCGCCCGCCGGCGGCGTGCACCGCGTCGGCGACGCGCCGCCAGCCCTCGACCTGCGCCTCGGAGTGGATGCCGGGGGTGAGCAGGTAGCCCTGCCCGTCTTCGGAGGGCTGCGTACCCTCGGTGATGATGAGGGCGGTCGAGGCGCGCTGCGCGTAGTACTCGGCGTTCAGCTCGGTGGGGACTCCGTCCGGCGTCGAGCGGTCCCGGGTCATCGGTGCCATCGCGAGCCGGTGCGGCAGCGGGATCGCGCCGACGTCGACGGGGCTCCACAGGCTCTGCGTGGTCGTCATCGGATCATCTCCTTGTCGTTGTGGCGCGGACGGCTGTGCCGTCAGCGGGTTAGCCAGCTGTGAGAGCGTGCCGTTCACCGGCGCACCGAGGCCGTGATGAACCGGCCCGCCTCGTCGAGGGCGGCCCCCGCCTCGTCGAGGAGCTCGGCGAAGGCCTGGAACACGTGCGGCACGCCCGGGGTTACCTGCAGCTGCACCGCGACGTCGTCGTGCGCGGCGCGCGTGGCCAGCCGCAGCGCGTCATCCAGCAGGATCTCGTGCGAGCCGGCCTGGATGAGCAAGCTCGGAAGGCCCTTCAGCGAGGCGAAGACGGGGCTGGCGGTCGGTGCGGCCGGGTCGCCCGCGGCGATGTACTGGCCGCCGCGCAGTCGCAACCCCGCCTCGGTCAGCTGCGGGTCGGCCGAGGACTTCCCGGCGATGCTGCCGCCGGACAGGGTGAGGTCCGCGAAGGGCGAGAAGACCGCGGCTGACGCCGGCATCGGCAATCCGCTGTCCCGTGCGGCGACGAGCAGCGCGATGGCCAGCCCGCCGCCGGCCGACTCGCCGGCGACAGCGATCTGTCCGGGGTCGGTTTCCGACAGCAGCCCGCGGTAGGACGCGAGGGCATCGTCGACCGCCGCCGGGTAGGGGCTCTCCGGGGCGAGGCGGTAGTCGACGGTGACCACTCGCACGCGGGCGCGGCGCGCGATCTCGGCGGCCAGTCCGAGGGAGGACTGCGCGGAACCAATCACATAGGCGCCACCGTGGAAGTACAGGACGGTTCCGGCCGGGTCCGTCCCGTCGATCTCCACCGTGATCGCGGGAACTCCGCCGAGCTCTCGCGGGCTGGTGCGCACGTCCGCCGGCAGCGGGTACGTGGCGGTCATCTGCTCGAAGACCTGGCGCTGCTCGGCCAGGTCCGCGGCAAGGTTCAGCGGGCCTCCGCGCAGGATTCCGTCTAGGATCTGGCGCTGCTGCTCTGACATTTCCGAAGGCTCCTTTCAGCACCGGTCAATGCGTTGCCGGCTACACGATCGAGCATAGTGAGGATTCGCGTTGCCGGCAACACAATGTGGTAGGCTTTGCGTAGCCGGCAACATGTCGGCCGAACCCGAGGAGCATGAGATGAAGGTCCTGGCAGTGGGAGCCGCCGGCGCATCGGCCGGCCTGGTGACGCGGGCGCTGTCCGCGAAGGGCGTGCAGGTGCGCGGGCTCGTGCACTCCGCGCAGCGCGAGGCCGTCGCGCGCCAGAACGGCGCGACCGAGACCGTGGTCGCCGACCTGGACGACAAGGCCGCGCTAACCGCGGCGCTCAACGGCGTCGACGGCGTTTTCCATGTCGTCCCCGCCTTCGTCCCCGACGAGGCAGCCACCGGCCTCGTCATGGTGGAGGCGGCCGTCGAGGCTGGCGTGCAGCGGCTGGTGTTCTCCAGCGTGTACCACCCGTCGCTGCTTGCCCTGTCCAACCACCGCGACAAGCAGCCAGTCGAGCAGGCGATCTACGACTCGAAGCTAGAGTTCACGGTGCTGCAGCCGGCCATGTTCATGGCCCAGCTCGGCGCCTACCTCGACGGCGCCCTCAGCCGGGGCGTGATCGCCGGGCCGTACTCCGCGGACTCGAAGATGGCGTACGTCGACTACCGCGACGTCGCCGAGGCCGCCGCTCTCGCGCTGACGACGGACCGCCTGCTCGGCGGCACCTTCGAACTGGCCGCCGCCGGCGAGTTTTCCCGCCACGACATCGCCCGTGAGCTCTCCGGGCTGCTCGGCCGTGAGGTGCGCGCAGAGGGCGCCGAGCCGGCCGGGCTGGATCCCCGCATGCCCGCGCCCCTGCGCGAGGGACTGCAGCGCATGTTCCACCACTACCAGGTCGCGGGCCTACGCGGCGGCAACTCCCTGGTACTCGACACGATCCTGCAGCGCCCCGCCACGACCGTCCCCGCCTACCTGCGCGAGCTGGTCACCCGGCCATAACCGCCTTCAGCGACCGGATCGCTATCCGATCGTGCACCGGTGCGGCCTTGAACCCATCGACCTTCTACGGTGGAGACCCGCGAATTACCCGACTCTGGCTGCGCAGAGGCGAAGGAGCTTAACGTGAGCGACGACCGTCACCCTCCTGCCGAGGCCACGGAACTTGAAGAGACGTTCCCAGTCAGCTACTCCATCTTCGCGATGGCGCGGACCCACCGAGCCATCGCCGCAGCCCAACTCGCCCAGCTGGGCCTGTTCCCGAATCAGGAAATCATGCTCATCCAGCTGGCGGCCTCGGACGGGCTCTCGCAGAAGACCCTGGCGCAGACGCTGAACGTCAACCACGCCACCGTGGCCAAGACGGTCGGACGGATGGAGAAAGCAGGCCTGGTCGAGCGCCGAGAGTCGGACCGGGACCGGCGTATCACCCTCGTCTACCTGACTCCGGCCGGCCGGGCCCTGCACGACAAGGTGATCGGGATCTGGCGTCATCTGGAAGAGCTCACGACCGTCGAACTGACTGCGGATGAGCGCGCCGCGTTCCTACGGGCTTCGGACAAGGTCAGACGCGCGATAGGCCGCGAAGACATCCAGCCCGACGCCGCGACCCTGTGAAGGCACGCCGTACCTACGCCGACGGCTGGCAGGCGAGTACCCAGGCTGACCGGCTGCGGGGGAAACTGAACGACAAGGCGGAGGCCACGGAGGATAGCGGGGTGGTTACTCGTCCTGATCGCTGGTGCTGCCGATCGGGCTGTGCAGGCGAGGGCTGCCGTCGGTGTAGCCGAAGTCGAGCCGTACACACCCACCCATTTCATTCGCGCGCTCATGGACCCATTCCGTCCCAAGCTCAACGGCCTCGTCCCACGGACGCTCGGGGTCAGTCTTTGCATTCGACGCCCTGACCTGCGGCGATTCTTATGTCCCGGCGATTCGTCTAGTCCTATGTGGACGTGGGATGCCTGGCAGTTGAGCGGCGGTGCGGAGAAGGGTCAATCAAACCGAACCGTCGAGGTCACGCGCGATCCATCCCGGTGTATCGAAACGGATAGGAGCCGTGCCGACCAGTTGCGCCAACTGACCCTCGAGGCTTGCAAGCTCGGCAGCCCCGATCTGCCGTTCCCACCGGGCACGTAACTCGTCGAAGATGGCTTCTCCCCGGCGCATGACCTCGAAGCCGAGCGGAGTGACCTGCAAGCGCTTGCGGCGGGCATCGCGGGGATCGCGCTCGCGAGTTACGTAGCCGCGTTCCTGCAGAACGGCGATGGTCTTGGCCGCCGACTGCTTGGCGACGGACAGCTGGCGGCCCAGTTCGGAGGCGCTGTCGGCTCCGGCCGCGATGGCCCGCATGGCGAAGTCGTGAACGGGCCGCACGTCCTGGTAACCGCTGCGGGCTAGTTCCTCGGTCGCGGCATCGACAAGCGCGCGGAAGCCACCGAGCAGGAGCAACGCGAGGTCAGCGCCGGAACGGGACATGGTGAAAGGCTACGGCACCGCCTGGACAAAAGACAGCCAGGGTGTCTACCGTGAAGGTCGACACCCCGGCTGTCTATCAGAGGAGAGGCATGACTGACGCCACCACACCGCCGGACGTCGCGCACCATCGCGTCGACGTCAACGACACCACCCTGCACTACGTGAGCGCCGGCACCAGCGGATCCCCGATCCTGCTGGTCCATGGCTTCCCGGAGAGCTGGTGGGCCTTTCACAAACTGATCCCCTTGCTTGCCGCGACCCACCGCGTGTTCGCCGTCGACCTGCGCGGCTTCGGCGAGTCCGACAACGCGCCGGGCACCTACGACAGCGCGACGTCGGCCGCCGACCTCCACCAATTGATCGCTCACCTCGATGTCGGCCCCGTTCATCTCACCGGACAGGACGTCAGCGGAGCCATCGTCTTCCGCCTGGCCACCACACACCCCGAAAATGTCCGCAGCCTCACCGCAATCGAGACCGGCCTGCCCGGTTTCGGCTGGGAGTCCCTGGCCGACGTCGCTCACGGAGGCGCCTGGCACATCGGCGTTCTTGCCGCCCCAGGCATCCCGGAGATGCTGCTCACCGGCCGCGAACGCGCATTCGTCGGCCAATACGCGTTCCCAACCATGACCGCCGTGCCGCAGGCGATCACCGACATCGATATCGACGAGCTCGTCCGCGGTTACGCGCGCACCGACGGCTGGCGCGGCGCGGCCGGCCTTTTCCGATCGTTGCTTCGGGAAGGACCGGAAATCAGAAACCTCGCCAGGTCACCCGGCCTCAACGTGCCCGTCCTCGCGGTCGGCGCCGGCGGCGGCCCGTTCACCGCGGCCAGCATGTCGCAGGCCGCATCCACAACAGTCGGCTCAGTTCAATTGGACGGCGTCGGCCATTACGTCGCGTTGGAAGCACCCAAGGAACTGTCCGAAGCAATACTGAGCTTCGTCGACAGTGTCGACGAAGCCTCATCCCGCGCGTGAACCGACAGAAAATCAATAGGGTGCGGATCTTCTGAGGGTGTCTACTGGGGAATGACTCCGTCGAGGTTGCGGTCGTTGTGGACGCGTTGTTGTTCTTGTGTGAGGTGCCAGGTCCAGTACTGGTCGAAGTCGCCGTTGGTGATCAGGGCGCGGAGTTTGAGGATGGCTTCGGCGCCGGGCAGGCCCCAGCGGGCGCCGGTGATGTCCATGCGGTCTTTGACGAGGTAGCGGCAGGCGCCTTCGATGACGCCGGTGGCGATCGGCCATCCTTCGGCGAGGGCGGTGGGGTAGTCCAGGTAGGGCTTCTTGGCGAGGAGGTAGGCCGCGGCGGTGTCGGCGTTGCGGCGGGCGCCGGGGTCCAGGCCGTGATAGGTGGCCTTGCGGCGGATCGCGGCGGCGACGGTCCCGGCCCGGCCGCCCAGGATCCGCCGGGCCTGGGCACGGACCCATGTTTCGGCGGCAGGGTCGCCTTCGGAGTGGAAACACCAGGCCGCTTTCCACACATATTCCAGGACGTGGATGAAATCGATCACGATCCGGACGGTGGTGTTACGAGCCTTGGCTTCGGCACGGATCCGGTCGATCTGGTGGGCGTTGCCGTCGACCAACGCGACCCAGGTCCGCCGCCGGTCGGGGTCGCGGCGCTCAGCCTCGGCGTACCCGGCCGCGATCACCGCCGCGGCGTCTTCGGTGACGCTGGCGTTCAGCCACTTCCCCTTGGCGCGGGGCGCGGCTGACCGCTCGCCTGGCGTGTCGGGCTCGGGCAGGATGTCGGCAATCGTGCGAGGTTGCGGGGTCAGATCGTAGACGGCGGCGACCTCGGCCATGCGTTTGCGGTGGCGTTTCTCGCCCTTCGACCTACGGGTGGCTAACTTCGCGCCGATCGCCGCCTTCGCGGTCGCCACCCGTAGCCCGTCCGGGCGCATGACCACCCCTTTACCGTCGAAGCTGAGCACCAACAGGTCGCCCTCCCGCGCCGGCTCGATCATGCGCGCGGTGTAGAACGTGTCCACATCAGCAGCCGCCCGCATCGCCAGGGCTTCGACCTGCCGCTTACCCACCCGGACCGTGGTGGCCCGCTCGATCGCCGCCCCGGCAGCCTCGAATGACCCCCGCACCGTCTCCACCGCGGCCAGCCTACGCAGCCCGTGAGAGTGTTTCTCCGCCGGCAGGTTCAACACCGCATCGGCCGGATGCAGATCAGGCAGTCCCGGCATGCGGTACGCGATCCGCGTCACCACCACCTCACCGAACCGGGTAGCCAGCAACCGCTCCCGCCCAGCCTCGGCCACCGTCCGCGTCGCCCCAGCATTGTCCACGACCCCGGCACGACGGTGCTCACGTACAGCACGCAAGTCCAGACCGTCCTGCAACAACTGCCGCAACAACGCCAACCCCTCGGCATGCAGACGATCCTCCAACTCCGCATGGGTCACCGCCCCGGCCTGCTCACCGGCCAACCAACCCACACCGGTGGCCGGCTCACCTGGTTGATCACCGATTCGCAGAACACCCAGCAGCTGTCCGTCGATGCCGGCAACCAAATCATCACCCAACGCCGGCAGACCCCATACGGCGCGCCCCGCGGCGGCCAGCCCGCCTGGGTCAACCCCCGCGGCTTCGCCGGTGGGGACAACGACCCCACCGGACTGGTCCACGAGGGCGCGCGCGAATACGACCCGACGCTCGGACGCTTCCTCACGGTCGATCCGGTGCGGGACAACCCCGAACCTAAACCCTGGAGTTGGGTCCAGGGTCAAGCCGCAGCGGTGGTGTCGGCAGTCATGGGCGCGGCAAGGCGTGACAACACGTGGCGGGCGTCGGCGCCGACACCGCGCAGGGTGGCGGAGGCGAAGCTGCGTTGCCATTCCAGTCCGACGAAGCCCAATCCGGGATGGGTCAGGGACAACCCGTCCCGATGACGGGGTTGGCCGGTCGGGTCGAGGGCCTCGGTATCAGCCAAATAGTCCAGCGCCGGCCGGTATCCGGTGGCCAGCAGGATGACGTCGACCTGTTCACGGGTTCCGTCGGTCCACTCGACGGCGGTGGAGTTGACGCTGCTGAACAGGGACCGCCGGTCAGGCTTGCCGCGGGCGATCGCGGTGCGGTAGGTGCCGGTGTCGAATACCGGGGTGCCCTTGCCGCCGGTCAGGAGTCGGCGGGCGAATCGGGCGGTGTCCAGGCCGGTGGCTTTGAGCCAGAAGTGCGCGTCGCGGCCTAGCGGCCTCTGGGTCATGAACCGGATGGGGTCGCGGGTGGCCAGGGTGGTTCGGGTGTGCGTGGCCAGTTCGATGGCGATCTGAACGGCGGAGTTGCCGGCACCGACCACGATGACGCGTTGACCGGTGAACGGTTCGGGGTTGCGGTAGTCGGCGGAGTGCAGCACGGTGCCGGTGAACTGGTCCAGGCCGGGTAGGGCCGGTCGGTACGGGCGGCCGAACGCGCCGCTGGCCGCGACAACGGTGCGGGCGTGCATGGCGTTGCCGCTGTTGAGGTCCAGTTGGAAACCTTGCTTGCCGGTGGGTGTGAGTCGGGTGACGCGGTGCCCAATGCGGATGTCGGCGCCGAGGTGCTCGGCGTAGCGGCGCAGGTAGGCCACCACTTCGTCGCGGTGCGGGTAGTGGTCCGGGTCGCCGGGGAAGTCCATGCCGGGCAGGGCGCTGTAGCGGGCCGGGGAGAACAGGGTGAGGGTGTCGTAGAAGCGCGGCCAGGATCCGGTCGGCGAGTTGCCGGCTTCCAGGAGTACGGGCTGGCGGCCGGCGTGGTGGGCGGCGTGGGCGGCGGCGAGGCCGGCCTGGCCGGCGCCGATGACGGCAACGTCGATGATGGTGGAGGACATGACAGCAATCATATCGCCATTCCACGGAATGACGATATGTTGGTGAAGTGAGGGAGTGCACACCGCGGTGACTGAAAACCCGAGCGGTCAACAGGGGCGGCCCCAGCTCAGCCCGGAGGCGCAGGACTTCCTCAAAGCTTTGGCCAGCGAGGCGCGGCAGCAGACGTTGATGCTGTTCGCCGGCGGCGAGCTGACCGTGGGCGCCGTGGCGGCACGTTTGGGCGTGGGGCAGTCGACGGCGTCGCAGCAGTTGGCCCAGCTGCGCGCGGGTGGCCTGTTGACCTCCCGGCGGGTAGGCAAGGAGGTGTACTACCGGGTGGATTCGATCCGCACCCAGCAGGTTCTCGACGAGCTTCAGGGATATCTGCGGGCGTGCTGCCCGCCCACGGCCTGAGGGCCACCCTCCTTCACTGCAACGGGTAGCCGACGTGGAGCCCTGGCCGAAGACTGGTCGTCGACGTCGGTGGGCTACCCGCACCCTGTTCATCTCAGGGCGCGGAAATTGCCGGCCGCTACGGTACCCGGCCCGGCAGGAGCCGCGGTATCAACCGGACATAGGCGACCATGCCAACAACCTCCACGACGGTCTGGGTGACGACGACCACGGCCGCGAGGGCGAGCCGGTCCGGCAGAGCCAGTGCTAAGGGCAGCACGACCAGAGAGTTGCGGGTCGCGCCGGTGAACACCACTGCTCGGCCGGCGAAGGCGTCCAGCCGGAACAGGCGGGCGACACCCCAGCCGGCTGCGGCCATGACCGCCAGGAACAGCACATAGAACGGCACCACACCGGCCACCTTCAAGAGGTCACTGCCGACCCTGGGCCATTGGGAGGCGATGACGACGAACAGGGTCGCCGCCATCAACGGAACCATGGCCGCGCTGAACGCGTCAGTGAGCAGTACATCGGCCCGCCTCCGGCCGGCCCACGCTTGGGTCGCCCAGGCAAGCAGGAGGGGGATCACGATCAGGGTGATGAACGCCCGGACGAACGGGCCGGCTTGGACGATGTCGGCCAGTCCCGCACCGAGAAAAAGCAGTAGGAACAGCGGTAGGAGCAGCATCTGAGCGATCAGCAGCAGCGGGGTTACCGCGAGTAGGCGCCGGTTGCTGCCGCCGGCCAGTCCGCTGAACACGATCACGTAGTCCACACACGGGCACAGCAGGACGAGTAGCACGCCGAGCCGGACCGCTTGATCGGCCGGCAGGAACCCGAACATGGATGCGACGAGCAGCGGTACCACCACGAAGTTCACGGCCAGCACCGCGGTCAGAAACCGTCCATCACGCAGGGAGCGGAGCAGATCCTTCGCCGGTACCTGCAGGAACGTCACATATAGCAGGGCACCCAGCATCGGGCTGATGGCGTGTTCCCAACCCGGGCCAGCACCCGGCGCCGTCCAGCCCACCAGACCCCCGGCGAGGATCGCCCCGAGATACACGATGACCTGAAACCGCTCCAATCCTGCGACCACGGTCTGCGGCTTTCCCTTCACCCGTGCCTGCTAGCCCGCCCATGCATGTGAGCATCGTGGTCTTGGGTGTCGCATCCTGTCGGGCACACCCGTCCGCTGCGAAATGCCAGGGCCGAGCGTCGACGCCGGTCGATCGACACGGTTGCCGCCGCTGCCGGCCAGGGCCACAAAGCGGTCCACCATCGGTGAATTGAGCACGTGTGTCGACGGGTCGGATGGGGATCGTTGGTCACACCGTGCCGCAGGCACAGCCTGAGCCGCCGGGGCAACCGACGCGGTGACGCCGTCGGCGCAACCACCACCCGGCCCCGGCGGCCAGGCCGGCGAACACGACCGCAAAACCAGGCAACAAGTGCCCGGCGACCACCCAGCCCGCCCCAGTGACAACGCCCGCAGCCAGCAGGAAGGGGATTGCGCAGAAGGCGGCACACGCCACTGCTGCCAACGCGGCGAGACCTACCGGCAGCGTTCGCCGCATGCGGTCAACCAGCCTGCTCACCGGGGTCTCCTCCCAGGGCGATAGTGGAGAACGGGATCGGGCAGCAACTGCTGCCGGCGCAGGCGACGAGATCGTCGCAGCCGGCGTCCAATGCCACACGCAGCGTCTCCGCGATGACCTGCAGATCGGTGATCTTCGCCTCCACTTCGGCCAGTTTCGCCCGGGCACGCCCCTGCAGCCCCGCAGTGGGTGGATGCCCGTGCCGGTGAACGCCGGCGTCGAGCAGTTGTGCCACCTCGTCGAGGGTGAACCCGAGCCGCTGCGCCGCCTTGATCACGCGGAGCATCGTGATTGCCTCCGTCGGGTAGAGGCGGTGTCCGCCCAGGCTGCGGTCCGGTTCGGCGAGCAGACCGCGACGCTCGTAGTAGCGCAGTGTCTGCACGTTCACGCCGGCCGCAGCGGCCACCTGGCTGCTTCGCAGGCCGCTCATCTGGTCATCCCCTCCGCCGCCCGCTCGGCCAGTCCGTCGAGAACCTCCACGTATGTCACCGGCACACGAACGTCCAACTGCAGCCCATCTGGATGTGGGCTGAGCGTGAAGGCGAAGAAGGAGCAGCATTCGGTCTCCCGCGCGGTGAGCTCACGCACCACCGGTTCGGCATCGGGGTCGAGTTCCCATCGCAGCGCGGTCGGCGACAACCGCTGCTGGCTGCGCAGCGCGGCGGCGAACAACTGATCGAACTCCGCGACCCGTAGCGGCCGCTGCCTGGTGGGCAGGCCGCACGCCTGCGGCACCCACGCCTCGTCTGATGTTGTCATATCAGGACGGTAAGCCTGTACCTGGGTACCGGATGCAACCCGCGGCGTTGCCAGCCGAGGCCGGTGGACAGCCGCACCGGCTCGGCCCGGGCCGGATGCAGTCCCGGTGAGCGTCAGGCTGTCACCGGCTCGGATCGCGGGCAGGTCACGCGGGTCCAGGCGTCGGCGGCGTGCTGGATCGCATCGAACGGGCTGCCCAGCGGCGGAGTGTAGGACAGGTCGAGGCGGGACAGGTCCTCGACTCGGGCGCCGAAACTGATCGCAGTGGCGATGGCGTCGATACGTTGGGCGACCTCGGCGCCGTAGTGGCCGATCAGTTGCGCGCCCAGCAGCTGCCCGGTGTGCTGGTCGCCGACGACCCGCATCCGCAGTGGGGTGGCGCGGCGCCGGGGTAGTACGCCTTGTGGTCGTCGGCGGTGTGGTCGATGACCAGGAGGTGGTAGTCGGCCTGTCGGGCGTGGGTCTCCCGCAGCCCGGTCGCCGCGACGACCCGGTCGAAGGCCCGCACGACCTGGGTGCCGAGGCTGCCGGCGAACAGGGTGTCGCCGCCGGTGGCGTTGATTCCGGCGACCCGGCCCTGCTTGTGAGCGGTCGACCCGAGCGGCAGGTACACGTGCTGGTCGAGCAGGCGATGGTAGGCGTGCACGCAGTCCCCGGCGGCGTAGACGTCCGGCGCGTCGGTGCGTATGCCCCGGTCCACCGCGATCGCGTCGCGTGTGCCCAGGCTGATCCCGGCCGATGCCGCCAGATCGGTGTCGGGTCGGACCCCGGTAACGACCAGCACGGTCTGCGTGTGCCAGGACCGTCCGTCGCCACCGTCGGGTGGCCGCGCGTGCACCAGGAGATGCTGCCCATCGCGTTCGACGCGGGTGACCGTCATACCGGTGTGAATATGCGCGCCGTGCCGCTGCAGCGTGTCCGTCACCTCAGCGGCGATCTGCGGATCCACGGTGGACATCAGCTGGGCAAGCGCTCCAGCACCGTCACGGTCATCCCGCGGTGGATCAGGGCCTCGGCCATTTCCAGGCCGATGTAGCCGCCTCCGACGATGACCGCCGACCCGGCCTGCCGCCGATCGAGCGTGGCGGCGAGGGCGCGTGCGTCGCCCATGTTGTGCAGCACGTGCACACCGTCGCTGGGTCCGAGCGCGTCCAGTCCGGTGATCGGCGGGCGAACCGGCAACGCGCCGGTGGCCACCAGTAGCCGGTCGTAGCCGAACGTCGCCTCCTGCCCGCGGCGTACCGCCCGCACCCGATGGTCGGCCACGTTGATCGCCGTGGCGCGGGTGTCCAGCTGCAGGCGCAGCCCGGCCGCCTCCAGCGCGGCCTGGTCGCGGTGAGCCAGATCCCGCCAGTCCGACACCTCCCCGGACAGGTAGTACGGGATCCCGCACACGGAGAAGTTCGGGTAAGCGTCCGCGACCAGCAGCTCCACCTCGGCGCCCCGGGCGGCGGCGTTGAGACCGGCCTCGATACCGGCGTCACTCCCGCCGATGATCAGCAGTCGCACAGCCCCACCTCTGTCCGGCGTCGGCGGCGTCAGGCGCCTGTGGGCAGCAGCTCGGCGACCAGGGCTTGAACGCGGTCGCGGATCTCGTCCCGGACCTGCCGTACCACCTCGATCGGCTGCCCGGCCGGGTCGGTCAGCTTCCAGTCCTCGTAGCGCGTGCCCGGGAAGTACGGGCAGGCGTCCCCGCAGCCCATGGTGACCATCACGTCGCTGCCTTCGGCCAGCTGGTAGTCCAGCTTGCGGGGCACGGCCTGGGTGATGTCGATGCCCACCTCCCGCATCGCCTCCACAGCGACCGGGTTGATCTGGCTGGCGGGTTCGGAGCCGGCGGAGCGAACCTCCACGGCGTCCCCGGCCAGGTGGCGCAGCCAGCCGGCGGCCATCTGGGACCGGCCGGCGTTGTGCACGCACACGAACAGCACGGTCGGCTTGGTGGGGGTGTCAGTCATGCTCGTTCTCCGTTGCTGGTGGTGAGTTCGTCGACAAGTGCCCGGACCCGGGCGTCGATGTCGTCGCGGATGGCCCGCACGTCGGGAAGGTCTCTGCCGGCCGGGTCGGGGATGTCCCAGTCCAGGTACCGTTTGCCGGACAGCACCGGACAGGCATCGCCGCAGCCCATCGTGACGATCACGTCCGCGGCCTGCAGCACGTCGTCGGTCAGCGGCTTCGGGTAGAGCTGTTCGACCTCGATATCCCACTCGCCGAGGGCTTCCAGGACAGTGAGGTCCAGCCAGTCCGCCGGGTGCGACCCGGCGCACCGCACGTGCACCCGGCCGTTGGCGTACCGGTCGGTCAGCGACGCGGCGATCTGTGACCGGCCGGCGTTGTAGGCGCACAGGAACAGCACCTCGGGCACCGCCTTGTCCAGGCGGCCCTGTGCCTGGGCCGGGGCAGTCAGCCGTTCGGAGGCGAAGTTCTCGGCCAGCGCGGGCAGGTGCCGGCGGATCCGGGCGCCCTTGAACAGGTCGAAGTACGACTCGACCACGCACCGCTCCACGGTCTGCGGATTGAATACCCCGGCGAACCGGTGGGCGAGCCGCTCGGCGACCTGGTGCAGGATGTCGTCCACGTCATGGGTGGCGATGTCCAGCAGAGGGTCGTCCATCACCGGCTCCCCTCGAAGGCCGCCGGGGAGGGTGAGCCGGACGGGGCGCCGCCACGCCGCGTCCGGCAAGCGCACCACTGTGCCTGCACCACGGGGTTGTGGCCGCTGTGCCAACCGGTGCTCATGAGGGCGCCTGGTGTTGAGTGACTGGCCGATCCTCGCCAAGCCGGCCTTCGGCTCGCTGGTCGGGAAAGAAGCGGCGGGCAGCCAACGCGACGTAGACCAAGCCGACGAGCACCGGGACCTCGATGAGCGGGCCGACCACACCGGCCAGAGCCTGACCGGACGCGGCCCCGAAGGTGGCGATGGCGACCGCGATCGCCAGCTCGAAGTTGTTGCCGGCGGCGGTGAACGCGAGTGTGGCCGCCCGGGGGTAGGGCAGACCAGCGGCCCGGCCGAGCGCCATCGACCCGGTCCACATGACGGCGAAGTAGACCAGCAGCGGCAGCGCGATGCGGGCCACATCCAACGGCCGGGAGGTGATGGCGTGTCCCTGCAGCGCGAAGAGAATCACGATGGTGAACAGCAACCCGTACAATGCGAACGGGCCGAGCCGGGGCAGCAGCCGGGACTCGTACCAGTCGCGGCCCTTGGCCCGCTCACCCAACCGGCGGGTCAGGAACCCGGCCACCAACGGAATCCCGAGGAAGATCAACACGCTGCGGACGATGGTCCAGGTCGACACCGACAAGTGGGTGGTGGACAGGCCGAGCCAGCCGGGCAGGACCTGCAGGTAGAACCAGCCGAGGACGCCGAAAGCCAGGACCTGGAATACCGAGTTCAGGGCGACCAGGACCGCGGCGGCTTCCCGGTCGCCACAGGCCAGGTCGTTCCAGATAATCACCATGGCGATGCACCGGGCGAGACCGACGACGATCAGACCGGTGCGGTAGGCCGGCAGATCCGGCAGGAAGATCCAGGCCAGGGCGAACATGACGGCCGGCCCGACCAGCCAGTTGAGGATCAGTGAGGGCAGCAGCAGTCGCCGATCGCCGGTCACCGTGTCCAGCCGGTCGTAGCGCACCTTGGCCAGCACCGGATACATCATCACCAGCAGGCCCAGGGCTATCGGTAGGGAGACGCTGCTGACCGCCACCTTCGACAGGTCCGCTCCCAGACCGGGCCAGACCCGCCCCAGCAGCAGACCAGCGGCCATGGCCACGGCGATCCATACCGGCAGGAACCGGTCGAGCGTGGACAGCCCGCCGACCAC
Organism: Micromonosporaceae bacterium; assembly: GCA_040255525.1. GTDB lineage: Bacteria > Actinomycetota > Actinomycetes > Mycobacteriales > Micromonosporaceae > Rugosimonospora. Next base: position 16,970 of record JBDZVD010000092.1, read on the forward strand.
GGGGGCCGCTGGTCGGGCGGCAGCGGAGGCGGGCAAGGTCTGTGTGTTCACGCGGAACTCCTGACGTGCGGGGCGAGGTCCAGCACGAGGCACGGTCTGCCCTGTCGCTCGTGGGCGACGGATTGAATCGGGGTTGGTCGCGGCAGGGCAGCCGGCCGGGTCAGTGGACGGCCAGCGCGGCAGCCACGCCGGTGGCGTCGAGCAACGCCGACAGGCCGGTCAACGCATCGGGGACCACCCGGTAGTACACCCAGGACGCGCGGCGCTGTGAGGTGACCAGCCCGGCCTCGCGTAGGGCTTTGAGGTGGTGGGAGATGGTGGGTTCGGAGACGTTGAAGAACCCGGTCAGCTCGCACACGCACGCCTCACCACCGTCGTGGGAGGCGATCAGCGAGAGTAGCCGCAGCCGAATCGGATCCGAGAGGGCCTTGAACACTCCGGCGACAGTCCCGGCCTGCTCCGCGCTGATCGGCTCGCGCATCAGCGATGGTTCACAGCCGAGCACCTGCAGCATCCGTCTCGGCTGCGCTGTCATCCCGACCCTGCCAATTTCGTCAGCATCAAATTCGAGCCGAGCCTCACTCAATCGTTATCGAATTAGACAGCGGTGAAGATGAACAGTGGCTGACAACACCGCTGGTCTTAGGTGGCGACGGCCGGCACGGGAACGTCGAGCAGGGCGGACAGGGCGGCCAGCTTGGCCGGAATTACCCAGTAGTAGACCCAGGTGCCCCGGCGCTGGTGGTCGATCAGCCCGGCTTCCCGCAGGACCCGGAGGTGGTGGGAGATCGTCGGTCCGGTCAGGTCGAACGCGGGGGTCAGGTCGCACACGCACACCTCGCCGCCGGCGTGGGAGGCGATCATCGACAGCAGTTGCAGCCGTACCGGGTCGCCGATCGCCTTGAACGCGGTGGCAAGCTCGGTGGCCTCGGTGGCGGGTATCGGCGCCTGGGTCAGGGGCGGGCAGCACGCCGACGCGGCGGTGTCGATCAACGGCAGCTCCTGCTTTGACATACGTCTAGGTTGACAGATCTCAAATCAGGGTGCAAGCTCCGATCTGTTTCGAAGAGCGTCTAGACAGGGAGGTGTTCCGGGCATGTTCGGTCGAGGTCGACGCGATCGCCGGGCCAGAGGTCAGGTCGAGTTCTGCGACAGCTGCGTGCAGGTCTGCACGCCGGACTGCCGGGCCGACGCGCACCGCGACCGGATCCGCGCTCAGGCCAGCCTGTGGTCGCTCGGGCCACGGTAGGCCCGGACCGCCCCTGATCGGTTGAGAGGGAGATCGAGGATGAGCGAGCAGAGCGCCACCAGTCAGGGCGGGTTCACCGGCGACCTGGCCGACGCCTACACGCCCCCGGCCGCGGGCGGCTGCTGCGGCACACCGACGGCGACCGCCGCCGGTTCCGCGTCGACCGGCGCGGCCGGGCCGTGCTGCGGTACCGCCGAGGCCGCGAGCAGCGCCGGGGCGTGCTGCGACCCGGCCGCGAAGACCGCCGCGGTGAGCACGGGGGCTGGGTGCTGCGGATGAACCGCCCTGCGGTGGGAGCCCGGTCACCGGTAGGAGACCTGGATCCCACCGCCATCCTCGATGCGGTGTCTGTGCGCCGGATCCAGGACGCGGTCGAGTACCTCGCCAGCGATCCGTGCGCGGGACGGCAGGTCGGCAGCCCCGGCGCCGCGGCCGGCCGTCAGTACCTCGAGATCGAGTTGCGCCGGTTGGGCGCCCAGGTGCGCGTCGAGGAGTTCCCGGTGGACGGGGTGCCTCGGCTGGGCGCGTCGCCGGACGTCTTCTGGTCAGACGGCCACACAGAGGTTGGGCTGGCGCATCGGCGGGACGTCGTTGAACACCTGGCTAGCGCCGACCTGCCCGAACCCCACCGTGGCCGGCTGACAACACCCGACCAGCCTCAAGGCCGTGGCGGGTGGCTGCTGCCGAGGGCCGGCATGCCGTTAGGCGATGCCACCGCCCTCGCGGTCACGACCGGTGCCCACGGCCTGGTCGTGCCCCGGGGCACGGACGCGGAGGGGTGGATGCCCAAGATGCTTGCCGGGCCAGCCCCCGGCCCGCTGCCGGTCATCGCCGTCCGCGCCGATGTGCACGAGCAGTTTCAGCACGCGGTCAGCGCCGGACACGGTGCGTGGCTGCAGGCCCAGGTGCCGCAGCGCCGTGTCGCGGTGACCGCCGCGAACCTCCACGCCCAGCTCACCGGCGGCGACGGGGTGGAGGTGCTGCTGACCGCGCACTACGACGGCGTTGGCGACGACCCCGGACAGCGGCTGCCCGCGGCGTCCGACAACGCCACCGGCGTCGCCGTGGTCCTGGAGGTCGCCCGGCTGCTGTCCCGCCACCCGATACCCGGCCTCCGGGTGCAGGCCGCGTTTCTCGACGGCGAGGAGGTCGGTGCGACCGGCTCCGCTCACCACGCCAGCCAACTGGCCGCCGCCGGGGCGGCTCCGTTGGTCATCAACGTCGACGGTGCCGGACACCTCGCCGACAGCATCGCGGTCGAGGCCGGCGGCCCGGCCGACGCCCTGCTCCAGGCCCTGGACCAGGCCGGACGACGGACCAGGATCTCGTTGAGCGCCGGCCCGATGGCGTCAGACAACCGGCGCTACGCCGCAGCGGGCCTGGCCGCAATCGGGCTGGGCGCCGGCATGCCCGGCTACCACACCCCGGCCGACACCCCCGACCGCGTCGAGGCGGACACCCTGACCACGATGGCGCGTCTCGTGCTGGCCACCGTGTGGCAGCTCGCTACACTTCCCGATACGGTTTCATCGTTGATCGGCGATAGACGATGAGGGTGTGGGATGGAACTTCTCGACCGAGCCACCGCGACCGAGTACGCGTCGTGGTTCCGGGCCCTGGCCGACCCGAGCCGCGTCCAGCTCGTGGAGCTGCTGGCTCGAGCCCGGCGACCGATGAGCGTCGCGGAGATCGTCGGCCTCATGGGCCTGGCGCAGTCGACCGTGTCCCAGCACCTGAAGATCCTGGCCGAGGTCCGTTTCGTGCTCGTCGAACCGGTCGGCAACGCCCGCCACTACCGGATCAACCAGACGTGTATCGGATGCTTCCCATCGGCCGCCGACGTGGTCATGGGCAAGCCAGCCCCCGCCCAATCGGGCAGCTGCTGATGCCCAGCCACCCGCCTACCGACCCCGCCACCCGTACGCGGGAAAGTCTGGCAACCCGACCGATGACCGTCAGCGACGCCGCCGCAGTCCTTTCGATCTACCAGGCCGGCATGGACACCGGACGAGCCAGCTTCGAGACCCGGGCACCGGACTGGGAGACGTTCACCGCCAGCAAGCTGCCCGACCACCGCTACGTCGCCGTCGACCCGGACAACCGGATCCTTGGCTGGGTCGCCGCCTCGCAGGTCTCTGCCCGACCGGTCTACGCCGGGGTTGTGGAGCACAGCGTCTACGTCCACCCCGCCGCCCGTGGCCAGGGTGTCGGTCTGACCCTGCTGCACGCGCTGATCGCGTCCACCGAAGCCGCCGGTATCTGGACCATCCAATCCGGGATCTTCCCGGAGAACACCGCCAGCCTGCGACTGCACCACCGCGCCGGCTTCCGCACCATCGGCACCCGCGAACGGATCGGGCAACACCATGGCTGGTGGCGCGACGTCGTGATCATCGAACGACGTAGTCCCATCATCACCTGACCAGCCACGACACGCGAACACGGTTTCGACGATTTTGAATCACGGAGGAGAACCTCATGAACGACAGCTCCACGCAACCCGTCGTGGTGATCGGCGCCGGCCCGGTCGGACTGGCCGCCGCCGCCCATCTCCACGAACGCGGGCTCCCCTTCCTTGTCCTGGAAGCCGGGAACGGCCCTGGCGACGCGGTACGCCAGTGGGGACACGCGCGGCTGTTCTCCCCGTGGCGGTACAACACCGACCCCGCCGCCCGCACCCTCTTGGAGGCCGCCGGCTGGCAGACCCCCGACCTGGACGTGCTGCCCACCGGCGCCGACCTCGTCAACCAGTACCTCGCCCCGCTCGCGCAGCTGCCGGCCATCGCGCCGCATATCCGCTATGACGCCCGCGTCGTCGCGGTCACCCGGCTGGGCCTGGACCGGGTCCGCACCGCCGGCCGCGAGAACACACCGTTCCTGATCCGACTAGCCGACGGCACCGACCTGACCGCCTCTGCGGTCATCGACGCCTCCGGCACGTTCACCACCCCCAACGTGCTGGGCGCCTCCGGTATCCCCGCGCACGGCGAAACCGACCCCGACGTCGCCGCGCACATTGACCCGGCCATGCCCGACGTGGTGGGCGCCGACCGGGACCGCTACGCCGGCCGGCACGCCCTCGTCGTCGGCGCCGGCCACTCCGCCGCCAACACCCTGCTGGCCCTGGCCACCCTCGCCGAGCAGGAGCCCGACACCACGATCACCTGGGCCATCCGCGCGGCCAGCCCGGCCCGCACCTACGGCGGCGGGGGCGACGATGCCCTTCCCGCCCGTGGCGCGTTGGGCACCATCCTGCGCGAGCACGTCCAGGCGGGCCGGATCCGGCTGCTGGCCAGCTTCTCCATCCACCGGCTTCAGACGGGAACCACCGATGCGGTCGAGGTCACCGGCATCGCACCGGACGGCACCGAACAGACGGTCACCGCCGACCGGATCATCTCCGCGACCGGGTTCCGCCCCGACCACAGCATCACCGCTGAGCTGCGGTTGGACCTGGACCCGATCCTCGGCTCCACCCGCGCGCTGGCCCCGCTGATCGACCCCAACCAGCACTCCTGCGGCACCGTCCCGCCACACGGCGTCGACGAACTGAGCCACCCCGAGCCCGGCTTCTACGCCGTCGGCATGAAGAGCTACGGCCGGGCCCCGACGTTCCTCATGGCCACCGGCTACGAACAGGTCCGCTCCATCGCCGCCGCCCTCGCAGGGGACTGGGACGCGGCCCGCGACGTCCACCTCGACTTGCCCGAGACCGGAATGTGCTCCAGCAGCTTCCTGTTCGATGAGGACGGCCGGATCCAAAGCGACAGCGCGGGCGGCGGCTGCTGCGGCGCGCCTGCGGCCGAGCCCGCCGGGCGGGGGTTGGCCACCGGCATCAGCGGCGGCCTGTTGTCCGCGCCGTTGACTCTCATCCCCGTCGGCGCACCGAGGGACGACCAGGCGGGCGGCTGCTGCTGAGCCGATGACCGGCAGCCACGCCTCGGCCCCCGGCGACCAGACAACGGCCGGCGGGGGCCGAGATGGTGCGCCACGGTACGGGTGGCTCATCGTTGCCGCGGTCGCCGTCACCCAGACCGTCGGCTACGGCGTGCTCTACTACGCCTACGCCGTCTTCCTCACCCCGATGGCCACCGCCCCGCACACCGGCACCGCCGTCGTAGCCGGGGCGCTGACCTGCTCCGTGCTCGCCTCCGCCGCAGCGGCCGTGCCCGTGGGACGGTGGCTGGACGCCCACGGCGGACGTGGCCTGATGACCGGCGGCTCCATCGCCGCGACCCTGCTCGTCCTGGCCTGGTCCCAGATCCACAGCATCCTCGCCCTGTACCTGGTGTGGACCGGGATCGGCCTGGCCACCGCGTGCGTCTTCTACGAAGCCGCGTTCGCCGTCATCATCACCTGGTTCGGCCAGCGCCGCGCCACCGCGCTGCTCGCGCTGACCGTGGTCGCAGGGTTCGCCTCCAGCATCTTCCTGCCCCTGACCGGGCATTTGGTCGAGCGGTACGGATGGCGCACGGCAATCCTCGTCCTGGCCGCTATCCACGGCCTGGTCACCATCCCCGGGCACCTGCTGATCCGCCGCCCGCCACCCGGTGCCCAAACGCTGCAACCACATCACCACACCAGCGACGACGACCGGCGTCGAGTCGTCGCCACCGCGGTGCACGACCCCGGCTACTGGGCCCTGACCATCGCGTTCCTCGCCAGCGCCGCCGCCCGTAGCCGTCATCGCCGTACACCTCGTCGCCTACCTCACTGAACTCGGCCACACCCCCGACTTCGCCGCCACCGTCGCCGGACTGCTCGGCATTTTGTCAGTCACCGGCCGACTGGCTACCACCGCCACCACCCGCCGACTCAGCCCGGGCACGGTCACCGCGATCGTGTTCGCCATCCAAGGCGCCGCGGCGGCCTGCCTGCCACTGGTCGGCCGCGGACAACTGGGCGCGATCCTCTGCGTACTCGGCTTGGCCTCGGCTTCGGCGTCGCCACCATCGCCCGCCCCGCCATCCTCGCTGACCGCTACGGCACCACCGCCTACGCCACCATCTCCGGCATCCTCGCCGTACCCCTCACCATCGCCAAAGCCGTTGCACCGCTAGCCGCAGCCACAGTCAGCGACGCAACCGGCACCTACCGGAACGTCGCACTCGGCGTCGCCACGCTATGCCTGCTACGTAGCCGCCGCAGCGCTGGTCAGCGTCCACCATCTTGACGACCGACCGAAGTCGTAGCCCTGAGGGGACTCGTAAACGCGGGGTCATCATTCGAGATCCGGCTCAGTGGCCATGGCCCATGGCCGTCTCCCCCGGCGGCACCCGTTCAAGACCGCAGTGGCGAGCCGGGAGTGCGATGCTGAACGTTACGAGGTCGGATGCAACCACGTCAGTGCTTGGATCGCGAGCGCGGCGGCGGAAATGCTCGACGAGCTGATGCCGGACATGATCGTTACCACCGCCACCCAATGCTCTATCTTCGACTTTGTCGGTTCACGGTCGCTGCGCTCATTCAAATTGACAACCATCATTGTGTTCGCGGCATAGTAAGCGCGCGGCTCTGCCGGCTGACGGTCTTGCTCACTTCTGGTTCGCCCAAGGCCCCGGGGTCGGCTTGGAGCATCATGTAGCCCGGAGAGTCGTTTGATGCGCCACCATCTGTGGATGTGGCAGCCACGGACCAAACCGCCGCGAGGCGCCAACTTGCACGGAGCCTCGGTAGACGTTGCGTAGCCATAGCAGCGATGCGTCTTGATGAAAGCAACGTGCCAAGCGACGGCCGTCACTCCCATCGCAACCAGGAGGGCCGCCAATTGCCATTGCGTCGCGCCGGCGCCTACCGCCGCACCGATCCCGATAGAGATCATTCCATATCTAAAGACCTTGCTGCGTTTGTTTGAGGGCACTCAAGCAGGATGAGGCTTAGGTCGGACACGTCTGTCGACGACACGACAGCGGCTCATGAACGACTTGTGCCCATCTGTACAACCTGACTGGACACTCATTACCGGTCAAGGCAACTATTCAGACTATCCAGTCACGGTAACCAATGTGTGACCGATCCGTGTTGCTTGGACCAGCCCGAGCGGGATGGGCCCACGCCGGACACCGTTGTGATCCCCGACCGTACGCGGGTGTTCGACAACTGTCGCGTGTGGACGTGCCCTTCTCGCGGCTCAGGTAGCCTCGCGCTCCGGTGCGCGCCACTTTCCGAGTGCGTAGCGGGCCAGCGGGAAGGAAGGGCCTTGCCAGTTCGCCCTATCTGCCCGACTGCACCCCTGGATTCAGTCCTGCCAGCATCCATCACCGATGCGGATCATGCTCGATGTCGCTTGCGCGCGGGCTGTCGGTGCGTCGGCTCGCGCGCCACTCCACAGCCTCGGGGGTTTCGCGGTACTCAAGCAGGTGCTGACCGGCGATGCGTTGGAGGATCTCGCGGACCTCGGCGGGGGTGGCGTAGAAGAATTCGCGTTGGGTGTTGACTTGGTTGACCTTCCGGTCGGCGAGTTCGATGTGTAGGCGGGTTTCCAGGCCGACGGCGTCTTCGCTGAAGATCAGTGCGTGGGTGTCGAACCGGAACGGCACGGAGGCGTCGCCCAGTTCGCGGATGCGGTCCTGCGGCTCGAGCCTGCGCGTCATCCCGATCTTGATCATGTTGGGGCCGAAGGCGCCGATGTTGGAGATGACATAGACGTAGCCGGCGCGGCGGTTGGCCTCTCGTGCTTCGACGCCACCGATGGCCGAGGTGATCTCGTCGAGCTTGCCCTGCAACTCCTGTATGCCGTCGGTATTGCCGGTGGCTTGGAGCTTGGCCAGGGCGGACAGGTAATGTGACTGCTCCTTGGCCAGGCGCGCCTTCTCCCGCTCGAACTCGCGACGGGCGCGTTCCTCCTCACGCTGCAGTTCGCGTTCGGCGCGGACGCGTTCCTTTTCTTCCTCGACCTTGCCGAGGTAGTCCGCCGTCAGCCGGATCTCGAGGACACGGGCGTCGTGGTAGGGCTGCCCGATACGGATGTCCATCGTTTTTCCGAGCCGGGCGATCGTGTCACGGACCTTCGTCAACCGGTCGATCATCGCTTGGACTCGGTGCGGTCGCACATTGCGCACGCAGTTGTCGGCCTCGGCGTTGTAGGCGCGCAGCATCAGCTTGGAGAAGTCCCGGATCATGGCTTTGCCGTCGCGGACCGAGCCGTTGACCGTCCAGTTGGTTGTGGCTAGGACCGCCTGGTCGGCGCGGATCATGGACTTGACCGTGTCCTGCAGGTTCTGGAGGCGCCCTTTGTAGGCCACGGCGTCTTCGAGCGGGTGGAGGTACTGGTAGAGACCGGCTTCCTGCAGCAGCGCGATCTCCTCGGTCTGAACCAGCTGTGCACGTACCTGCTGTACCTGCTGGTTCGCGTTTACCAGTTCCTGCTGGGCGGTAGCGGTCTGCTGACGGACCTGGACAAGTGAGCCGCGCAAGCCAGCGACCTCGGCCTGGATCTGGTCGGGGTCCGCCCCGAGCAGCCGCACATTGTCCGCGCGCAGCCGCTCGTTGGCCGCGCGGAGTTTCTCGAGCTCGGCGCGAAGCGTCTCGTTCTCGGTGGTCAGTCGGCTCTGTTCCGCTTCCAGCTGTCGACGACGACCGAATAAACCAGCGTGCCCCGCTGCTTGGGGCTCAGCTGCTTGCACCGTAGTCGTGACCGGGGCAATAGCAATGTGTGCTGGCGCAGCTGTGCTCGGTGCGGCGTGTCTTCCCGGGGAAGGATGGTGAGGTATTTGAGGCGTTGGCGGCGGGGAATCGTCGATCCAGAACTGCCAGCCAGGCGGTGCCGGCGGCCATGACGGGTCCGGTACCCAGCCCGCAGGCGGCCGCCAACCCGCCGGAGGAGGCGGCCATCCCGGCGGAGAGTTGAACCGCTGCCCCAAGACTCCTCCAACAGCCCCCGCAGAATGAGACAGCTCACCATCGCACAACGTGATCGGCAGGTGACTCCGGCATGCGGCCTATCCCGCTCAACGCTCGGACTAAGCGATATACCCGTTCGACGGGGAGAAGTTGCCCGTCCAGGGTCATTGCGTTTTGGGGTTACCGCTGGTGACGGCCGTGATGAGGTCGTGTGGTCGACGGTTGGCGTGTCGGGTAGCGCGGGCGATGTTGGTCTGACCGTTGGAGTGGTGATATCCGATGGCGGTGTTACGTAGGGTTGCCAGAACGGCGGGTCCGGTGCCGGTCCGGGCTTGGTGCAGGTCTTCACGGAACGTGACGTCGCGGACGTGGTGCACGTGGTTTTCGATGAGCCATTCGCGGCGGATCCAGTCTTGTAGCTCGTCGGGGTGGGCGTCGGTGGTGGGTAGGGACACGGTCGGGTAGGCGGTTTGTCTGCTGGTCTTGCCGCTGGTCGCGATGGTGCGGGTGCGGGTGATCCGGATGGCCTGTTGTGCGTGCGGGAAGGCGATGCCGCCGGGGGTGGCAACGGTGACCGCTTTGATGGTGCGGGTTTCGCGGCGGCCGTGTCCGCGGTCGCGGGTTTGGTGTCCGACCGTGATCTGCGCCCAGGGCAGGGTTTTGAGTTGGGTGAACAGGGTGGGTTGGTTGCCCTTGACCGGGATCAGTAGGTGCCCGCCGCGGGTGGCGATCTCGTTGGCGTGACTGGTCTGGGTGTGTGGTGCGTCCGCGACGAACACGGTGTTGTGTAGGCTGCCGAGAACCTGCTCGACCGCGTCCAGCAGTGGTGTGAACGCGGGGATCTCGTTCGATTTCGCGGTGACGGTGACCTGTGCCAGAACGATGCCGGTGCTGGTGTCCAGCGCGGACAGTAGATGCACTTGTGCGCCGTCGCGGCCTCGGGCGGCCCGCATCGTCTTGCCGTCGATAGCGATCACCGTGCGGTGACGCGGTCCTCGGGGACTGAGCGGGGTAGCCCGTTGTCGTAGCCGGCCGGCGAACACCGTGGCCAGCAGGTCGGCGTCCAGCCGTGTCATCAGCCGCCACATGGTGGTGGTGGCCGGGACACCGCGGATGAAGCCCAGCCGGGCTCGGGCGATGTCGTCCAGGTCGTGCAGCCAGTCCGCGATCGCGGTAAATGATGAAGCGCCGGCCAGTACCGCGCATACCGCGACCGTGAGCAGTCCTGCCAAGGGGTAGCGCAGCCTTCGCGGTGAGCGGGGATCCGGGACAGCCGACAACGCGTGGAGCAGGCCGGTGTGTTCACTGTCGGTTACCGGTCGGGTGGGGGTGGTGAGTGCGGACAGTACCGGGATCGGGCATGCTGACATCGCGGGTGAGGTCCTCGAAGGTGTCGTGAAGCGTAGAGGACTCCATGATCACCTGGCGGCCTCACCCGTCTCTACGCGGACCCCCTACCCCACAAAATCGCAGCTCACGCCCCTGCGGACCGAACACGCAATAGCCCTGCCGACCCCGCCGGCTACGACCCCGACCGGATGTCGTTCATCAAAGGCCTACGGG
>JBDZVD010000225.1:0-5055 GCA_040255525.1 Micromonosporaceae bacterium
TGGTCAGCACCACGGCACAGATGACGACTGCGGCGATCGCGGCCAGCCCGGCCACCCCGGGCAGCCGAAGGTGCGGCCGGGGTGGTCTTGCCGGCGGTCGGGTTCTTCGCGGCCCGCGCGCTCTTGCCCGCCGCCGCACCCCCGCCCGTGCGGGCCGGCGTGTTCTTCGCGGGCGGCACGGCCGTAGGCCGGGACCCGCCCCCGTCCGCCGGCGTGGCCGCGTGCCGCGCGGGGCTCCGCCCGGCCTGACCCGTCGACGCACCCCCGCCCGCCGCGGCACCGGCGTCCGCATTGTCGAGTTCGAGATCGGCAGCGCTGTCCACCGCACGACAATCGCACCTCCGGGTTTGCCGGCGCCAGTCACCTGGCTTGCGAAATGCCGGGGTCCGGCGGCGCGTGGCGGCAGCTCGTCCCGTTTGCCGTCATCTGCGCCATGTGAATCAAACCTCGACATTCGGCACCGTCGATCCCCGAGAACCTACCATCCGGTATGCGAACTCCATTCACATCTCGGCCGGCGCCCGCGCGGCACCGGCCTGCCTGAAGGGAACCGCAGCCATGCCGCGTCGTCACGCCCTGCGCGCGATGAGCCTGGCGCCCTCGGCGCCCCACCGGCCCACCCGCCACCGCCTGTTACACGCCGCCGTCGCCGGGATCGCCGCCGGCGCGGTGGTGCTGACCGCACCGCTCCTGTCCGCCCGGCCGGCCTCGGCGGCCGTACTGGCCGCCAACGACTACTGCCTGGACCAGTGCAACGACATCCTGCCGCCCGGGGAGAACGGCAACGCCACGCTCGCCGACATCCTCGCCCACCAGGCCCTCGGTACCCGGCCGGCCCACTCCGCCGACCAGCTCGACGCGTACGCGAACCTGCTGGACAGCTACACCGGCCTGACCGACGAGCAGATCGGCCAGTTCTACAACGACAGCTCGTTCGGGGTGCCGGCCGGCCAGGTCGAGTCGACCGAGTCCCCCCGCCCGGACGTGACCATCGTCCGGGACAAGGCGACCGGCGTACCGCACGTCACCGGCACCACCCGGGCCGGCACCATGTACGGCGCCGGGTACGCCGGCGCCGAGGACCGGCTGTTCGTGATGGACCTGCTGCGCCACGTCGGCCGGGGCACGCTGACCTCGTTCGCCGGGGGCTCGCCGGGCAACCAGGCGCTGGAGCAGAGCGTCTGGCGCAACTCCCCGTACACCGAGGCGGACCTGCAGGCCCAGGTGGACGCCCTGCGCGCCGCCGGTACCCGGGGCGCCCAGCTGTACGCCGACATGACCGACTACCTGGCCGGAGTCAACGGGTACATCACGCACTGCATGTCGGCCCGGCCGGTCAACTGCCCCGGCGAGTACGTGCTCACCGGGCACCTGAACGCCATCACCAACGCGGGCGGGCCGCAGCCGTTCACGCCGACCGACCTGATCGCTATCGCCGGTGTGGTGGGGGGCCTGTTCGGTGGCGGCGGCGGTGCCGAGATGCAGTCCGCGCTGGTCCGCGTGGAGGCCCGGGCGAAGTACGGGCCGACGCTCGGCGACCGGGTGTGGCAGTCGTTCCGCGAGCAGAACGACCCGGAGACGGTCCTGACTCTCCACGATGGGCAGAGCTTCCCGTACGGGCAGGCCCCCGCCGGCGCCACCGGGGTCGTGCTGCCCGACCGGGGCAGCGCCGCCCCGGTACCGGTGGTCACCGACCCGAGCGGCTCCGCCGGCGGCGCAGCGGCGGCCGACCGGTCCCCGGCCGGCGGTGTCCTGCCCGGCCTCGCCGTCGGCGCCCACCAGGGCATGTCCAACGCGGTGGTGATCTCCGCCGCCGACTCGGCGACCGGCCACCCGATCGCCGTATTCGGCCCGCAGACCGGGTACTTCTCGCCGCAGCTGCTGATGCTGGAGGAGTTGCAGGGGCCGGGAATCAGCGCGCGGGGGGCGGCCTTCGCCGGCCTCAACCTGTACGTGCAGCTCGGCCGGGGCCAGGACTACGCGTGGAGCGCGACGTCGGCGGAGCAGGACATGACCGACACGTACGCGGTGCCGCTGTGCGACCCGTCCGGCGCCCCGGCGACCCGGGACTCGAACCACTACCTCTACCACGGCCAGTGCATCGCGATGGAGCGGCTGGCGCAGTCCGACTCGTGGCAGCCGACTCTGGCCGACGAGACCCCGGCCGGCTCGTACACGCTGGTCACGTACCGCACGAAGTACGGGCTGGTGTCCTGGCGCGGAACGGTCGGCGGGGTACCGACCGCGTTCACCTCGCTGCGCTCCACGTACCGGCACGAGGCCGACTCGGCGATCGGGTTCCAGATGTTCGACGATCCGTCGGCGATGGCCGGCGCCGCCGGTTTCCAGGCGGCCGCCGCCAACGTCGGGTACGCGTTCAACTGGTTCTACGTCAACTCCACCCAGAACGCGTACTACGACTCCGGACTCAACCCGGTGCGGGCGGCCGACACCGACCCGAACCTGCCGGTCGCCGCGGACGCGGCGCACGAGTGGGCCGGCTGGAACCCGGACACCAACACCGCGACCTACCTGCCGCCCTCGGCCCACCCACAGTCGGTGAACCAGGACTACTACGTCAGTTGGAACAACAAGCAGGCCAAGGATTACAGCGCGGCCGACGGCAACTTCAGCTACGGCCCGGTCCAGCGCGCCCAGCTGCTCGACGACGGGGTGAGGGCGGCGCTGGCCGGCGGCCACAAGCTGAGCCGGTCGGACGCGGTCAGGGTGATGGAGGACGCGGCGAACGTCGACCTGCGCGCCCGGGAGGACCTCGGCCTGCTTTTGCGGGTACTGACGAGCCAACCGACCAGCGATCCGGCGGTGGCCGCGCTCCAGCAGCGGTACGCCGCCGGAGCGCACCGCATCGAGACCTCGCCGGGCAGCCACACCTACCGGTACGCCGACGCGATCCGCATCTTCGACGCGTGGTGGCCGCTGCTGGTGTCCGGACAGTTCCGGTCCGGACTCGGCGACCCGCTCTACGGCGCGCTGGCGGGGGCGATGCAGATCAACGAGTCGCCGTCGGGCGGCCAGCAGGGCACCGAGTCCGGGGGGTCCTCGTCGGCCAACCAGTCCCAGCCGCACAAGGGATCCTCGTTCCAGTACGGCTGGTGGGGCTACGTGAGCAAGGACCTGCGTTCGGTTCTCGACCAGCCGGTCGCGGCCCCGCTCGCCCAGTCCTACTGCGGAGGCGGGAACCTCGCCGCCTGCCGCGCCACCCTGCTGTCCACAGTGGATCAGGCGGCCGCGCAGCCGGCCAGCCAGGTGTACCCGGGCGACGACACGTGCTCCGCGGGCGACCAGTGGTGCGCGGACAGCATCGTCCAGTCGCCGCTGGGCGGGATCACCGACTCCCCGGTCAGCTGGCAGAACCGGCCGACGTACCAGCAGGTGGTGTCGTTCCCCACGCACCGCGGCGACGCCGTCGCCAACCTGGCCGCCGGCCGGCCGGCCAGCGCGTCGAGCACCCAGCTGCTGACCGGCTACACCCCGGGCAAGGCGACCGACGGCGACCCGACCAGCCGGTGGTCCAGCAACTGGAGTGACAACCAGTGGCTGCGCGTTGACCTGGGTTCCGCCCGGTCCATCGGGCGGGTGATCCTGCGCTGGGAGAACGCCTACGCCACGGGGTACCGGATCGAGGTGTCCAGCGACGGGAGCACCTGGCGGACGGTCTGGTCCACGACCACCGGCAACGGCGGTACCGACAACGACACGTTCGTCGCGACCACGGCACGGTACGTCCGGATGACCGGGACCGCGCGGGGCAGCTCCTACGGGTACTCGCTGTACGAGTTCGAGGTGTACGCCGGCTGACGCCCGAGGCCGGCTCACACCCGAGGCCGGCTGACGCCCGAGGCCGGCTCACACCCGAGCGCTGCCGGCACCCGAGGCCGGCGGCGCTCGCCGGCCCGGACACGCGCCGGCCCGGCGCCCCGGGGTCTCCCGGGCGCCGGGCCGGCCGCGCGCTTACTGCTCGACCGCCTCGCGGGGCTGCTCGACCGGCGTGATCCCCTTCTTGACGGACTCGAGGATCGCCATGCCCTGGCCGACCAGTCCGGCCGCGATCTCGCCCAGCCCGTCTGCGCCGTTGAGGATGTTGACGTTCGCGCCGGACAGGCCGCGCGCCGCCTCCTTCACGATCTGCGGCAGCTGATCGATGAGCATGCGGTCCAGGGCCACCCGGTTGTTCGACGCGGCCGCCTCCGCCTGGATCTTCATCTTCTCGGCGTCGGCCTGGGCCAGCACCCGGACCCGCTCGGCCTCGGCCTCGGCCGGCTTGATGACCTCCGCGACCAGTTGCTGCTGGCGCAGTTGCGCCTCGCGCTGCGCCAGGTCGGTCTGCGCGTCGATGACCTCCCGCTGCGCCTGCGCCTCGGCGAGCGGACCGGACTGCGCCGCGACCGCCTGCGCCCGGTCGACCTCGGCCTTGTACTGCGCCTGCACGATCGAGGTCTGCCGGGCGTACTCGGCCTGCTTGCGCTTCGACTCCTGCTCCGCCTCGGCCGCCATCTGGTTGGCCTGCGCCTGGGCGATCTGCGCCTCGCGCTGGATGGCGGCGTTGTGCGGCGCGGCCATCGCGGCGATGTAGCCGAGCTTCATGTCGTCGATCGACTGGATCTGCAGCGAGTCGACGCTCAGCCCGATCTTCGCCATCTCCTCCTTGGAACCGTCGAGCACCTCGGTGGCCAGCTTCTGCCGCTCGGTGACGATCTCCTCGACGGTCATCGAACCCACGATCGACCGCAGGTGGCCGGCGAAGATGCGCCCGGTGAGGATGGCCATCTGATCCTGGTCGGACAGGAAACGCTGGGCCGCGTTGACGATGCTCTCGTCGTCGTTGCCCACCTTGAAGGCGATCACCGCCCGCACGTTCAGCGCGATGCCCTGCTTGGTGACGCACACCTCGGCGACCTCGGACTCACACATCGCCAGGGTCAGGAACCGGACCTTGCGGAAGACCGGCATGACGAACTTGCCATGGCCGGTGACCACACGGAACGGCGTGTTGGGGTTCCTGGACTTACCGCCAGATATGAGCATCGCCTGGTC
>JBDZVD010000226.1:0-4989 GCA_040255525.1 Micromonosporaceae bacterium
CGCTAGCCCATCGACAACAGTCTCCGTCCACCCCTTTGCCATCAGGCTCTAAGCGATAAGCGCGGGTCCGCCTCTGCCACAGAAGGACAACACCCGGAAGGACACTGAAAATGCCCGTGAGCACGACTGACCTGGAAGGCGAACTCGACAACCTGAGCCTGCGACTGGTTGTCACCCGGCTCGTGTACCGAGACCTCACCCCCTACGTGGACAACGACGCGTTGGTCGACCGGGTCGTCGAGGACGTCGTACGCGGTTGGCAACAACGCGACCAAGATGACCCCACGCAGCTCGACGGCCCTGACGGATATTGGAACCGGTACGCCAACCAAGTCAAGCGGGCGCCAGGCAGCGGCGAGGACACTGACATGTACCGCCTCGAATTCTGCCCGGACGGCTCCGGACCGTTCAACGAACACAACTACTACGAAGCCGTCTGGTACGCGCACATCGCCGGCTTACCCGCCGGATGCGGAGCCGGTGGAGTCAACGACGATGCGGGTACCTGCGGCCAACGTACGGGTTGATCCGTCAAGGCCAGTAACGGTCAGCGCGGTGGACGAGGTCACCGACTCCCCGGGACGTAGCTGAAACGGGCCACCGGCGCCGAGGACGAAACTGCCCTCCTTGCGGACGGTTCTGATCTGCCCCGGCTGCGAAGCTCAGCAATTGCCTGGCGGACGGTTGTCCGGCTCTTTCCCGTCCGATCTTGAAGTGCGGTCTCGGTGGGTAGCTGATCGCCAGGTTTGAGTTGGCCGGTGTGGATCTTCTCGGAGATCTCGTCGGCGAGTTTGAGCCAGCTGCTCTGACGAGTGGTCATGGCAGGCATCGTATACCTACTAATACCTACGTAGGTATCACCATTCGGCCCGTTGGCACTCACAGCCAACGGGCCGCGCCGTGACCAACACAGGGAGACGCAGTTGCAACGCAGACGCAGCAGATCGTGACCCTGCACCGTAACCAGGAGACCATCAAGACCATCTTCC
Organism: Micromonosporaceae bacterium; assembly: GCA_040255525.1. Classification (GTDB taxonomy): domain Bacteria; phylum Actinomycetota; class Actinomycetes; order Mycobacteriales; family Micromonosporaceae; genus Rugosimonospora. The sequence continues at coordinate 990 of JBDZVD010000226.1, forward strand.
GATCGGGCTCGCCCAGTACCGGGTGGGGCGCTCCCCGCACGTGCGGGATGTCGGCCCGTTGCAAGACGTTCTCCACGCTCCCTATGGACTGGGGCCGATTCCACCTGTCGAGGAGCCGTTCGAAGGCCTCCGCACTTCACCGCCAGGCAACGGTCATGGCGCGAACCGCCCCAGCAGGTCGACGTGTGCCGGTTGCAGCGTAAGCACGTGGCTGTGCTGCTCGGGGTAGATCTGCGCCGCCCCCACTGGGCGGCGCGGACAATCGACGCTACCCGATCTTCACACCGCGGCCGCGCAGCTCGTTGAGTAGCTGTCGGGCGTCGAACAGGTACACCGAGGTAATGCACCAGGGTCGGACAGCCCCCCGCGAGGAGCTGAGGGTCATTTGGATCGGCCCGTCGCCGCGCGGCAGCACCCAGCCCAGACGCAACTTCGGAGGGTCGCGCCGGTCGCTAACCGAGAGGACCAAGCGGCCGGGCGTCAGGTAATCTAGGGCGTCGCGGGCCGCTAGCTCAATGGTAGAGCAGCAGACTTTTAATCTGCGGGTTCAGGGTTCGAGCCCCTGGCGGCCCACTCCTGACCAGGCAATATAACCAGTTGGCTATGTCCTTTTCGCCTTCTTCGCGGCATTAGTCAGGAGCGCCATCGAGCGGCCCTCGAGCGACCGGGCCATCGCTTTCGAGGGCTTGCCGGGGACCTGCGGTCGGGCTTGGTCCTTGCCTACGGCATGTGTGCCTCCGACTTAAACGCCGCGGTCGGGCAAGCTGTTCGATTAGCCAGTGAGCCTTTGCCAACTTGATGGCCCTGGTCAGACGCCTGGTTGCGGCTCGACTTGAGAGATAGACGGGGCTCCCGGTAAGACAGCAGTCGACCAAGATCCGATGCCCCAACCGGGAGCCCTCGTGCTGTCCTACCCTGCCGCGATCACGCTGTCCAACCGCACCCTCAACCACCTGGCCGAACTCCTACGCCACCACCGCCGCCAACAGCGCTCCCGGTGGCGGCGCCTGGACCCGGCCAACAGGCCCTGATGACCCTGGCTCACCTGCGCAACGGCGACACCTACCGGCGGCTGGCCGCCGGCTTCCGGGTCGGGACCAGCACCGTCTACCGGTACCTGCGCGAGGCGATCGACCTACTCGCCACCTGCGCCGTCCCTCTCGAACGGGCCGTGTACATGGCTTCACGACTGATCTATGTGATCCTGGACGGCACGCTGATCCCGATCGACCGCGTCGCCGAAGACCGGCCCTACTACTCCGGCAAACACCGCCGCCACGGGGTCAACGTGCAGGTCCTAGTGCCGCGTCAGGCTACGTTCGCCCGTTCCACAATGCGGCGTAGGCGTGGGTTGTTGGTGTTGCGGTTTCGCCAGGCGATGTATCGGCGGATCATGCTTGCCTGTTCGTTGTGGGTGGCGTGGTCGGTGCCGTCGAGGGTGAAGTACCGCAGCGCGGTGAACTGCGCCTCGATGCGGTTGAGCCACGAAGAGTTCGTTGGCGTATAGGCGATCTCGGCGTTGTTCGCGGCCGCCCAGTCTGCGACCCTGGTGTCGACTTTGGTACTCAGGTGCGGGCTGAAGTTGTCACAGACGATCGCGATCCGCACCTGGGATGGGTACAGCGAGCGCAGGTACCGGCAGAACTGCAGAAACTGGGCCCGTTTTTTGCGTTTCTTCACGTGTCCGTACAGCACGTTCCGGCCCAGATCCAGCGCGGCGAACAGATGCCGTACTCCGTGCGGGCGGGTGTAGGTGGCCCGCCGCCGCGGTCGCGGATCGCGGTCTGGGCCCTTGTGTTTACCGCCGCGCTCGGCCCACTGCCGGCCGGGGTGGGGCTGCAGGTTCAGCGGCCCGAACTCATCCATGCTGAACACCACAGTCGGCTCGCCCGCCTCCGGCTTCACCTCGCCGTCGGCGATGGCGTACAGGTGCTCCACCCGAGCCTTCTTCACCGCGTACTCCGGATCGCGGCTGGTCTTCCAGGTCTTTATCCGTTGAAAGGACACCCCCTCGGCGCGCAGGATCTCCCGCAGCCCCTCGATGCTGATGTCGTCGACCACCCCCTCGGCGACCAAGAAGTCGGCCAGCTTCGCCAGACTCCAGGTGCTGAAGGGCAGGCCGTGTTCGACCGGCTTGGACTTGGCGACCTTCTTCATCTCCCGCCGTTGCGGCAGCGTGAAGGTCGGTGGGCGGCCGCCCTTGTACTTCGGGTACAGCGAGTCGAACCCATCAGTGTTGAAGTTGTGGATCACATCCCGGACCCGGTCCGGGCTGGTGAACGTCACCTGCGCGATCTTGGCTGAGTTCATGCCCTGCGCGGACAACAGGATCATCTGGGCTCGACGCCAGGTCACCACCGACCCCGAACTGCGCCGCACGATCCGCAGAAGCCGCTGTCCCTCGTCATCATCCAGTTCACGTACTCGTACCCGTTCGGCCACACCAATCAGCCTGGAGCACTGACCACCGTCCTTGACGGATTCCTCACGGAGTGTCGAGAAGGAACAGGGCAAACCTTGGCGGACGCGGCACTAGCCGACACCCGAGGCCGACTGCTGTGGGCATCACCCGCTCTACCGGGCGCGGTCCACGACCTGCGCGCAGCCCGGGAGCACGGCATATCCGCAGCTCTGGTCAAGTTCGGTGTCGCGGCCTACGCCGACGCCGCCTACCAGGCCGCCGGCCCGACCATCGCCGTGCCGTACCGCCGACACCCGAAACCGTTGTCACGCAACCAAAAGGTGGTCAACCGCAACCACGCCCGCAACCGCGCACCCGGCGAGCGCGCCATGGCCACGTTGAAGACCTGGAAGCTGCTCACCAAACTTCGCTGCTGCCCACGCCGCGCCACGCCGATCGTCGCCGCTATCACCGTGCTCCAGGCCATCGATGACCAGCACTAACAAGTTGGCAAAGGCTCAGTGACGGTACGTGCTCGGGTGACGGTACGTGCTCGGGGCACCACCGGAACCGCGACGACCGTGGATCGGGTCGTGGCCGGTTGGGCCGCCGCTCGTGCTGAGCCCGGTGGTGGTTGTCGCTGCTGCGCCCGAATGGTGATGACCGTGGCGGGCAGCGCAGCCAGGTCGGGATCGTCCTGGACCGCGACGTGGGCCGGGCAGGTAAACGCCGCCTGCGTCGGCGCCCAAGCGTGGCTGCGGACACCGCGACCATGGCGGCGGTTTGCGGCGGTGACTCAACCGCGGTGGGGCAGCGTCGCTCGGTCGGCATCCATCGCGCCGGTCCCAGTCGTAACCTTGTGTGCCGTACACCCGGTCATGCCGCGCACCGCTCGGCTTCCGCTTCTGCCGAGATGAGTGTGCAGATCGGATCACGCGCGGCCAGAAGCCGGCGCGCTATCGCAGACCGAAGTCGCTAGGGGCTTCGGCCGCCCGGGCTCTGAATGCCCTGTCCAGAACCTCCTCCTGAGGGCCGAGAAGGTCATAGAACTGGTCTGTTCGCGAATCGACGTATTCGCCTTCCAAGTCATGGTTCAAGACGTCAGTCAGGAGGTCGGCAAGCTCGGACAGCCGGAAGTAGCGCATCGCGTCGATCGCCCTTCTCAGGCGAAAACGCTCATTGACCTCCACGGCAAAGCCCAAGCCGCCGCCCATGGCCGAGTTGACGCTTGACGACCAGGATGCGTTTGCGTCAGGAAGCTGAAAGCGCTTCGTAGACGCGGTGGGTGCGCTGATTCGGCATGTCCGGCGGGCGAGCGGAATGCGGCAGAAGAGGATGCCCGATGAGGGCGTGGCGAGCGTGATTGAATCGTGCGCTGCATCAGGTCCTACCCAAGGACTACGAGATCATAACGCAGCCACTGTCACAAATGCCTGGCCAGATCGAGCACCTCGGACAGTTGTTCGCCCGTCAACCGTCGGGCGTTCCAGGCCAACAGAGCGAGTTCCACGTGGTTGGGATGCAGACGCGGTTCGGTGGCTGGGCTAACTCGAAAATCGACTGTGACCAGACGCGCGGCAGCATCCCGCGCAGCGAAGC
>JBDZVD010000009.1:0-100475 GCA_040255525.1 Micromonosporaceae bacterium
CTCTGGCCCCCGGCGCGCTCGCCCCGGCGGCGGGCGCGGACGGCGGGGCCGCCGCCGGGGCGAGCGCGGCGATCGGTGCCCCTGACGCGAGGTCCAGCGGCGCGGCGGCCGGCAGCGCGAGGGTCGGCACGGGTGGCGATCCGTCCTCCGCCGTCCCGGCCGAGTCCACCGGCTCGCTGCGGGCCGACGTCGACCGGCTGGACGAGAGGTTCGCGGCGGCGTTGGCGACACGCGACATCGACGGCTGCGTGGCGGCGATCCTCGACGTGGAAGCGGTGCTGACCGCCTGGGCGGCGGACACCCTGACGTCGGACGAGGGCGACCACGCGCGGGCCGTGCTGCGCCGGATGGTGGTCCGCCTCGGCGAACTGGCGGCGACCGGAGTCACGGGCCTGGCACCGCTGGTCGAGGCGCTGCTGGACATGCGGCGGCGGGCGCGCGAGGCACGGGACTTCGCCGCATCGGACCGGATCAGGGATCAGCTGGCTTCGGCCGGCATCGAGGTGCGGGACACCCCGGCCGGCATGGCGTGGAACCTCCGCTGACCCGGCCTTGCGTGCGGGACCTGCGGCGACGAGCACGGGGGGCCCGGAATCCGGGCCCCCCGTAGGGAAGGGACGGGCAGGCGATCTTCGCGACTGCTATCCGCGTTGTCACCCTGTCCAACGAACGCGCCGAACCCGAGGTTTCGGCGCCGGCCGCCACCGGACGCCGCCAACCCCGGCCCGGCGGGCGGGCCGCCCCGCTCAGGCGGCGAGCTTGCGCGCCAGGTTGCTGTCCAGTGCGTTCATGAACTCGTCGGTCGACAGCCACGGCGCGTCCGGCGCGATGAGCAGCGCCAGGTCCTTGGTCATCTGGCCACCCTCGACCGTCTCGACGCAGACCTGCTCCAGCGTCCGCGCGAAGTCCGTCACCGCCGGAGTGCCGTCCAGCGTGCCCCGGTGGGCGAGCCCGCGGGTCCACGCGAAGATCGACGCGATCGGGTTGGTCGACGTCTTCTGGCCCTTCTGCCACTGCCGGTAGTGCCGGGTGACCGTGCCATGCGCCGCCTCCGCCTCGACCGTCTTGCCGTCGGGGGTCATCAGCACCGAGGTCATCAGGCCCAGCGAGCCGAAACCCTGCGCGACGGTGTCGGACTGCACGTCGCCGTCGTAGTTCTTGGCGGCCCACACGAAGCCGCCCTCCCATTTCAGCGCGGCGGCCACCATGTCGTCGATGAGGCGGTGCTCGTAGGTGATGCCAGCGGCCGCGAAGTCGGCGGCGAACTCCGTCTCGAACACCTCGGCGAACAGGTCCTTGAACCGGCCGTCGTACGCCTTCAGGATGGTGTTCTTGGTGGACAGGTACACCGGGTACTTGCGGGCCAGGCCGTAACGGAGCGAGGCCCTGGCGAAGTCACGGATCGACTCGTCGAAGTTGTACATGCCCATCGCGACCCCGCCACCGGGAAACTTCGCGACCTCCAGCTCCATCGGAGCGCTGCCGTCCTCCGGCGTGTAGGTGATCGTCACCGTACCCGGACCCGGCACCACGAAGTCCGTGGCCTTGTACTGGTCGCCGTGTGCGTGACGGCCGATGACGATCGGCTTCGTCCAGCCGGGCACCAGCCGGGGCACGTTGGACATGATGATCGGCTCGCGGAAGACCACGCCGCCGAGGATGTTGCGGATGGTCCCGTTCGGCGAGCGCCACATCTTCTTCAGGCCGAACTCGGCCACCCGGGCCTCGTCCGGTGTGATCGTGGCGCACTTGACGCCCACCCCGTGCCGCTTGATCGCGTTGGCGGCGTCGATGGTGACCTGGTCGTCGGTCTGGTCCCGGTACTCGATGCCCAGGTCGTAGTACTCCAGCTCGACATCCAGGTACGGCAGGATCAGCTGGTCACGGATCTGCTTCCAGATGATGCGGGTCATCTCGTCGCCGTCGAGTTCGACGACGGGGTTGGTCACCTTGATCTTCGCCACCGCGGCGCTCTCCCTCCGGAAACCGGGCGCTTAAACAGTACGCTCGTACTGCGAAACAGTACGAGCGTACTGCACGGCGCCCCGGCGGTGACCCGCCGGGGCGCCGTTGATGCAGTTCACATGCTCAGAGGTTCGCGACGTCCGCCTGCTTCGCCCGTACCGCCTCGGCGGCCTCCTTGAGCGCGGCCGCCTCGCCGTCGCTCAGCGGCGTCTCGACGACCTTGCGCACACCGGTCGCGCCCAGCTCGGCCTGCACGCCGAGGTACACGCCGGAGATGCCGTACTCGCCGTCCACCCAGGCGCAGACCGGCCACACCTCGCCGGAGTCCTGAGCCACCGCACGGGCCATCCGGGCGGCGGCGGCCGACGGGGCGTAGTACGCGGAGCCGGTCTTGAGCAGGTTGTTCACCTCGGCCCCACCGTTGCGGGTGCGGACCACCAGCTCCTCGATCTTGTCGGCCGGCAGCACGGACGACAGCGGCTTGCCGTCCACGGTGCACTGCGACGGCACCGGCACCATGGTGTCGCCGTGCGACCCCAGGGTCAGCGTCTTGACCGACTTCACCGGTACGCCGAGTTCCTCGGCGACGAAGTGGGTGAACCGCGCGGTGTCGAGGACACCGGCCTGGCCCAGCACCCGGTTCTTGGGGAACCCGGTGGCGATCTGGGTCAGCGCGGTCATCTCGTCGAGCGGGTTGGAGACCACGATGATGACGGAGTTCGGGGCGTACTTCGCAACCTGCTCGGCGACCGTTCGAACGATCTTCGCGTTGACCCCCAGGAGGTCCATCCGGCTCATCCCGGGCTTGCGCGGGAAGCCGGCGGTGACGACGACGATGTCCGAGCCCTCGATCGCCTCGTACCCCTCGCCGTTCGGCCCGGTGGTGACGCCGACGACCTTGGTCTCGAAGCCTTCGATCGGGCGGGACTGGTTCAGATCCAGGGCGATGCCCGCCGGCTTGCCCTCGATGATGTCGGTCAGCACGACGGTGTCGAAGACGTCGTACTCGGCCAGGCGTTGCGCGGTGGTGGAGCCGTAGAAACCGGCACCCACGACGGTGACCTTCTTGCCCATGGATCACGCTCTCCCACTGAGAAGATTGAGATGAGTCGCACCATAACGCGGTGGAGGCCGGTCGGTCCGTCCGGGTCGGGGCGTGTGGCGATCCCCACGACGGCGTTCGGCCGCTTACAGTCGATGCGCACACCCGCCCCCACCGCGCCCGGGCCCCCGGCGAACCGGCGCGACCTCACGGAAGGTAACCGCCCCCATGAGTTGAGCAACGATGATCGCCGATGTCGCGCGCTCAAAATCAGGCACAAAACGACCGTGCGGCAATGGGTCGGGCGAAGCGGCTGTCCAGGTTTCAAGCCGGCCAATAACCGGGCCCGGTGATGAAACCGACATGTCCGCTACGTCGCCATTAGAAATTCATATCAGCTCAAGTGCGACTGCCGCAAGCGAAAATGGATCTTCCGTTATTGATTTGTGATGGTCAGGTCGTGCCCTCGACCGCGACCCGTCTCGCCGAGCATCACGCGCGCTGTCCGGTTCCGATCCCGAACACGAAGCGTGAGTAGATGAGGAGACAGCTCCATGAGAGTTCACCGGTTGGCCGCCTGGATCACCCTTCCGGTCACGGTCGCCCTGACCATCGCCGGGTGCGACACCGGAAGCCTCACCCCGGCCGCCGGCACCGGCGTCGAGTCCGCGGTCACCATCGGCATCGCGGAGCCGGAGCACCTGATCCCCAGCGACACCGTGGAAAGCAACGGCTTCCAGGTGATCAGCTCGCTCTACACGCCGCTGGTGCGCTTCGACGACAGCGGGAAGCCGGTGCTGGACCAGGCCGCGGCGGCGTCCGTCACCAGCAAGGACAACAAGGTGTGGATGGTGAAGCTCAAGAACGGGTTCACCTTCCACAACGGCCAGAAGGTCACCGCCGACAGCTACATCAAGGCGTGGAACTTCGGCGCGTACGGGCCGAACGCACAGATCGGTACCGACTTCTACAGCCGGATCGCGGGATACGACGCCATGCAGTCGGTGGGCGGCAAGAAGCCGAAGGCCACCAAGCTGTCCGGCGTGAAGAAGATCGACGACCTGACCATCCAGATCACGCTCTCCGCTCCGTTCGCCGAGTTCGAGAAGGTCCTCGCGTACAACGTCTTCTACCCGCTGCCCGACGCCGCGTACGCCGCCGACGGCACGCTGACCACCGCGTACGAGGACAACCCGATCGGGGACGGCCCGTTCCAGATCAAGGGATCCTGGAACCACAACCAGAGCATCGACGTCATCGCGTACCCGAACTATCCGCTGGCGAAGCCGAAGGTCAACGAGATCGACTTCAAGATCTACCAGGACCAGGACACCATGTATGCCGACCTCCAGGCCGGCGAGTTGGACGTCGAGCCGCAGATCCCGTCGGACAAGCTGGCCAGCGCACAGGCCGACCTCGGCGACCGGCTGAAGCAGACGCCGTCGTCGTACTTCGCGTACATCTCCGTCCCCACCTGGGAGGCGGCGTACAAGAACGTGGACGTGCGCAAGGCGATCTCCAAGGCCATCGACCGGCAGCAGATCATCGAAAAGATCTTCGAGGGCTCGTACTCCCCGGCGACCTCGTGGGTCTCGCCGGTGGTCGAGGGGGCCCGGGCGAACACCTGCGGGGACGCGTGCAAGTACGACCCGGTCGCGGCGAAGCAGATGTACGACGCGGCCAACGGGCCGAAGAAGATCCAGCTGTACTACAACGCGGACGGCGGCCACAAGGAGTGGGTCGACGCGGTCTGCAACCAGTTGGCCAAGAACCTGAGCGTGCAGTGCATCGGCTCCCCGGTTCCGCAGCTCGCCGACCTGCGTAAGCAGGCCCGGGCGCACTCGCTGAGGGGCCTGCTGAGGTCGGCCTGGGCCTTCGACTACCCGTCGATCGAGGACTACCTGACCCCGCTCTACAAGGCCGGCGCCGCCTCGAACGATTCGGAATACGACAACCCGCAGTTCGAGCAGGCGATCGAGCAGGCGGACAGCGCTCCGGACGAAGCGACCGCGATCAAGGGGTACCAGGAGGCCGAGGACATCGTCGCGCAGGACATGCCAACCATCCCGATGTGGTTCAAGCAAAACATCTACGGCTACTCGACGTCGATGAAGAACGTCGACATGGATCTGTTCGCCAACGTCGATGTGATGACGCTCCAACGCAACTAGCGCGGACGCGTCGACCGGAGACGTTCAGATGCTCAGATTCATCGTGCGCCGGCTGATCCAGATGATCCTGGTCTTCGTCGGCACCACCTTCGTCGTGTACGCCCTGATGTTCGCCGCCGCCAACGACCCGATCCAGGCGCTGGTCGGCGAGCGGCCGGTCAGTCCGCAGTTGCGGGCCGACCTGACCGCCCGGTACCACCTGGACGACCCGTTCATCGTCCAGTACCTGCGGTACATGGGGAACCTACTGCGCGGGAACCTCGGTACCCAGATCAGCGGGCGGCCGATCTCGCAGCTCATGGCGCAGGCGTGGCCGTACACCCTGCGGCTGTCCGCCCTGGCCCTGCTGATCGTGCTGGTGGTCGGGATCGGCGCCGGCCTGCTGTCGGCGGTGCGCAAGGGCGGCGTCTTCGACCACGCCGCCCTGATCCTGACCCTGGTGATCATCGGCATCCCGGCGTTCGTTCTCGGCTTCAACCTCCAGTACCTGCTGGGGGTGAAGTGGCGGGTGGTGCCGGTCACCGTCGGCCCGGACTCCGGCGCGACGGCGTACCTCCTTCCGGCCGTCATCCTCGCGTCGATCGCGCTGGCCACCGCGGTCCGGCTCACCCGCACGTCGATCCTGGAGAACCTCCGCGCCGACTACGTGCGTACCGCCGACGCCAAGGGCCTGCCCCGGCGGCGGGTGATCGGCGTGCACGTACTGCGCAACTCGCTGATCCCGGTGATCACGTTTCTGGGCGTGACGATCGGCGAGTTGATGGCGGGTGCGGTGGTCACCGAGCGCATCTTCAACATCCCGGGTATCGGCTACCAGCTGTACCAGGGCATCCACCTTCAGGACGGGCCGACCGTGGTCAGCCTCGTCAGCGTGCTCGTGATCGTCTACCTGGTCAGCAGCCTGGTCGTCGACCTGGTGTACGCGGTGCTCGACCCGAGGATCCGCTATGAGTGAGCGACAGGCAGGCGGGCGCGGCGCGGCCGCTCTCCCCGTGAGGACCAGGGTCACCTCGTCATCGGGTCCGGCCGGCTTCGGGCGGTACGACGGCGAGCGGGACGGCGCACCGCCGCGTGGGCTCGCCGGTGACGCCTGGCGTGACCTGCGCCGCAACCCGGTCTTCTGGATCGCCCTCACGCTCGTCGCGCTGTTTCTGGTCATGGCGGCCGCCCCCCGCGTGTACACGTCGATCAGCCCGACCGCGTGCGACCTGTCCCGCTCGCAGAACCCGCCGAGCGCCCACCACTGGTTCGGCACCGACATCCAGGGCTGCGACGTGTACGCCCGGACGATCTACGGCGCCCGCGCCTCGATCCTGGTCGGCGTCCTGGCGACCCTCGTCTCCGGGGTTCTGGCGCTGGTCGTGGGCATGGTGGCCGGGTACTACGGGGGCTGGGTCGACGCGCTGCTGACCCGGATCGTCGACATCGTGCTGGGCATCCCGCTGCTTCTCGCCGCGATCGTGCTCAGCCGCTCGTTCGCCACCCGCGACCTCGGAATCTGGCCGATCGTGCTGGTGCTCGGCGCACTCGGCTGGACCACCGGCGCGAGGGTTGTGCGATCCAGCGTGATCAGCGCCAAACAACAGGACTACGTGCAGGCGGCACGGATGCTCGGCGCCAGCAACCGCCGGATCATGTTCCGGCACATCCTGCCGAACGCGGTCGCGCCGTTCGTCATCGTGCTCACCATCGCGCTTGGCGTGTTCATCGCGACCGAGGCCACGCTGTCCTTCCTCGGCGTCGGCCTGAAGCCGCCCACGATCTCCTGGGGGGATGACATCGCTGTCGCGCAGGGCCGGTTCTACGAGGCACCCTGGCCGCTGCTGTTCCCCGCCGGGTTCCTGGCGCTGACCGTGGTGGCGTTCAGCATGCTCGGCGAGTCCGTCCGCGAGGCGTTCGACCCGAGGCTGCGATGACGGGCCTGTACTCGCCTCCGCCACAAACCGGCTCCGGCTCCGCTCAGGCGGCGATGACGGGCCTGTACTCGCCTCCACCACAAACCGGCTCCGGCTCCGCTCAGGCGGCGATGACCGCCGGGGCGGCGCCGCTGCTGGAGGTGCGGGACCTCGCTCTCCAGTTCCGTACCCGGGACAGCGTGGCCACCGCCCTGAACGGGGTGAGCTACCACCTCGACCCCGGCGAGGTGCTGGCAGTGCTCGGCGAGTCCGGCTCCGGCAAGTCGGTGACCGCGCACGCCATCATGGGCGTCCTGGACACGCCGCCGGCGTATGTCACCGGCGGCCAGATCCTCTACCAGGGCCAGGACCTGCTGCGCACGCCGGAGGGGGCGCGGCGGCGCTTCCGGGGGCGGGAGATCGGCATGATCTTCCAGGATGCGCTGTCCGCGCTCAACCCGGTGTTCTCGGTCGGCTTCCAGATCGCCGAGGCGGTACGCCTGGGCGAGGGTACGTCGCGGGCGGACGCGCGCAAGCGAACCGTGGAGCTGATGGATCTGGTACGGATCCCCGCTGCCCGCCAGCGCATCGGTGACTATCCGCACCAGTTCTCCGGCGGCATGCGCCAGCGCATCATGATCGCAATGGCCCTGGCTCAGCGCCCGAAGGTACTCATCGCGGACGAGCCGACCACGGCGCTGGACGTGACGGTACAGGCGCAGATCATGGACCTCCTCGCCACGCTGCGCAGGGATCTGGGCATGGCGATGATCTTGATCACCCACGACCTCGGCGTGGTGGCCGACGTCGCCGACCGGATCGTGGTCATGTACGCCGGCCGGATCGTCGAGCAGTCCGACGTGTACCTGCTCTACCGGGCGCCCGGGCACCCGTACACGAAGGGGCTGCTCGGATCGGTCCCCCGGCTGGCCGCGAAAGGCGCGCCACTGGCCACGATCAGGGGCCTGCCGCCGAGCCTGACCCGGATCCCCACCGGCTGCGCCTTCCACCCCCGCTGCCCGTACACGCGGGACGTGTGCCGCGCGACGGTGCCGCCCCCGGTGTCGCTGGGGGTCGGGCGCTACAGCGCCTGCCACTTCGCGAGAGAGGTTGCCGATGGCCGCCTCGGCTGAGCCGTTGATCCGAGTGGAGAACCTGGTCAAGCACTTCGGCTCCGGTACCGGTGCCGGCCGGGGCACCTCGCGCGGCGGCAGGGCCGGGCGGCACGCCCGCGCGATCCGGGCGGTCGACGGAGTCTCCTTCGAGCTGTACCGGGGCGAGACGCTCGGCGTAGTCGGCGAGTCCGGGTGCGGGAAGTCCACGCTCGCCAGGTTGCTGATGCTGCTGGAGCGGCCGACGGCGGGCCGGGCCTACCTGGAGGGCCGGGACATGCTCAAGACGTCCGGCGCCGAACTGCGCCGGCTGCGCCGCCGGGTACAGATGGTCATGCAGGACCCGTACACGTCGCTGAACCCCCGGATGACCGTCGGCGACATCGTCGGAGAGCCGTACGAAATCCATCCCGACGCCGCGCCGCGCGGCGACCGGCGCCGCCGCGTCCAGCAGCTCCTGGAGCACGTGGGGCTGAACCCGGAGCACATCAACCGGTACCCGCATCAGTTTTCCGGCGGGCAGCGCCAGCGCATCGGCATCGCCCGGGCGCTCGCCCTGCGCCCCGAAGTGATCATCTGTGACGAGCCGGTGTCCGCGCTGGACGTGTCCATCCAGGCACAGGTGATCAATCTGCTGGAGCGGCTGCAGGACGAGTTCGGGCTCTCCTACGTCTTCATCGCGCACGACCTGTCGGTGGTCAGGCACATCGCCGACCGGGTGGCGGTGATGTACCTCGGCAAGTTCGTCGAAATCGGCACCGAGGAGCAGATCTACACGCGGCCGACCCACCCGTACACGCAGGCACTGCTGTCCGCGGTGCCGGTACCCGACCCCGACGCCCGGGCGTACCGCGACACCATCCGGCTGGAGGGCGACGTACCGTCCCCCGCCGACCCACCGTCCGGCTGCCGCTTCCGTACCCGCTGCTGGCGGCCGCGGCAGCGGTGCGCGGTCGAAGAGCCGCCGCTGGCGATGCGGGCGGCCGACCCGCACCCGAGCGCGTGCCACTTCGCCGAACTGCGGCACGCCCCGGCCCACCACTGGTGAGCCGGGGCGGCAATCTCGTCTAGTGGTAGAAGTGCCGGGTACCGGTCAGGTACAGCGCCACGCCGGCCGCCTGCGCCGCGGCGATCACATCGTCGTCGCGCACCGAGCCGCCGGGCTGGACCACGGCCCGCACACCGGCTTGGATCAGCACCTCGAGGCCGTCCGGGAACGGGAAGAACGCGTCCGACGCGGCCACCGAACCGGCCGCCCGGTCACCGGCCCGGGACACCGCCAGCCGCGCGGCGTCCACCCGGTTGACCTGGCCCATACCCACGCCGACCGACGCGCCGTCGGCCGCCAGCAGGATCGCGTTGGACTTCACCGAGCGGATCGCCCGCCAGGCGAACTCCAGGTCGCGCAGCGTCTTCTCGTCGGCCGGGTCGCCGGCGGCCAGCCGCCAGGTCGACCGCGCGTCGCCGGCGGCGTCGATCCGGTCGGCGGTCTGGGCCAGCACGCCGCCGGAGACCAGGCGCCACTCCGCGGGTTCCGGAGTCCACTGTGGAGCGATGAGGACCCGCACGTTCTTCTTCGTCGCCAGGGCCTCCACCGCGCCGTCCTCATAGGACGGCGCGACGACGACCTCGGTGAAGATCTCAGCGATCTGCTTGGCCAGCTCGACGGTGACCGCCTGGTTCACCGCGATCACCCCGCCGAACGCGGACACCGGGTCGCAGGCGTGCGCCTTGCGGTGCGCCTCGGCCACGTCCGCGCCGACCGCGATGCCGCACGGGTTGGCGTGCTTGATGATGGCCACACACGGCTGGCTGAAGTCATTGGCCGAACGCCAGGCGGCGTCGGCGTCCACGTAGTTGTTGTAGGACATCTCCTTGCCGTGCAACTGTTCGGCCTGGGCAAGGCCGGCCGGGCGGGACGGGTCGGCGTACAGGGCGGCCCGCTGGTGCGGGTTCTCGCCGTACCGCAGCACGCTCTTCTTGCGCAGCGCCAGGTCGCTCGTCTCCGGCCACCCTTCCGCCTCCGGCCCGGCCTGCCCGGCCGCGAACCAGTTGGCGATCGCCACGGCGTACTCGGCGATGTCGGCGAACGCGCGGGCCGCCATCGCCCGGCGCTGGGCCAGCGTGGTACCGCCGTCCTGAATCGCCTTGATCAGCATCGGGTACCCGTCGATCGAGGTCACGACCGCGACGCTCGCGTGGTTCTTCGCCGCGGACCGGACCATCGCCGGCCCGCCGATGTCGATCTGCTCCACGCACGCGTCGAAGTCCGCGCCCGAGGCGATCGTCTCGGCGAACGGGTAGAGGTTGGACACCAGCAGGTCGAACGGCTCGATCCCGGCCTCGCTCAGCGCCGCCGCGTGCGAGTCCAGGCGCAGGTCGGCCAGGAGACCGGCATGCACCTTCGGGTGCAGAGTCTTGACCCGGCCGTCCAGCATCTCCGGGAAGCCGGTCAGCTCCTCCACTGGAGTGACCGCGATCCCCAGCGAGGAGATCCGAGCGGCCGTCGTCCCGGTCGAGATGATCTGCACACCGGCCGCGTCGAGTGCCCGGGCCAGTTCCTCCAGGCCCGTCTTGTCGTACACGCTGATCAGCGCACGCCGGATCGGGCGTAGCTCGGTCATGGAATGGTGACCCTTCTTCCGGTGACGGTCCAGCCCTCCCGGACCAGTCGTCCTATCACGTCGACGAGCTGGCGTCGCTCGGCGATCTTGATTCGCTCGGTGAGGCTGTCCTCGGTGTCGTCGTCGTGTACCGGTACCGCCACCTGCGCGATGATCGGGCCGGTGTCCACTCCGGCGTCGACGAAGAACAGCGTGGCTCCGGCGAGCTTCACCCCGTAGGCGAGCGCGTCGCGCGGCCCGTGGATGCCGGGGAACCCGGGCAGCAGGGCGTTGTGGGTGTTCACGTACCGGCCGGCGAACCGGGCGAGGAACGCGGGCCCGACCAGCTTGAGGAAGCCGGCGGAGACCACCAGGTCGGGCTCGTACCGGGCGACCGAGGCGGCCAGTGCGCGGTCCCAGTCCTCCCGCGCCGGGTAGTCCGCGACCCGGTGGACGAAGGTCGGCACGTCGCGCTTCGCCGCGCGTACCAGGCCCTCGATGTTGTCCCGGTCGGCACCGACCGCGACGACCTCGGCGCCGTAGCCGGGGCCGGCCGCCGCGTCGAGCAGCGCTTGCAGATTGGTACCGGACCCCGAAACCAGCACGACGAGGCGTGCGGTCACCGGGCCGCCTCCGCGGCAGCGAACACGTTGCGCGTCACCGGGCGAACTTTACCGGTACCGCCGGGCCCGGCGACCACCGGCCAATACCCTGGTCGCGGCGGTCGCGATGACCGCCCCCACGGCGACCACCAACGCTCCCACCAGCCCGACCGACCACCCGGTCGGCCCGGTCTCCGCGAGCCGCCCGGAGCCCAGCGAGCCGCCCGACGCCCAGGCGGCCAGGCCGAGCAGGATCCCGGCCGCGGGTCCGGCCCCGGCGGCCGCGCCGAGCAGGGCACCCCAGGTCGGCTCCGGTACGCCCTGCTCCACCTGCCGAAGCCTGCGGCGGGTGAGCAGCCAGCCGGCCGCCATCCCGCCCGCCATCGGTACCCCCAGCAGCGGCGCCGCCAGGCCGGAGGCGGCGGTACTGGGCAACCCGGCGAGCACCGGTACGGCGGGCAGAGCGCCGAGGCTCACCTTGGCGGCGCTGACCGTGGCCCCGGCGCCCACCACGAAACCGGGGCCGACCAGGTAGGACATCGACCAGACCGCGAGGTTCGGAGCGAAGGCCAGGCAGAGCAGGGTGAGCCCGGCCTGTCCGGCGACCCCGGTGTGGTACCCGGAGAACATCGAACTCGCCTCGCCCCCGGCCACGGCGACGGCCACCCCGGCGACCGCCGCCCCGGCGCCGAGCACCAGCAGCGCGGCGACCCCGCCGGTACGCACCGCGTCCCGGACCGCAAGCGGCAGGCGGTTCCACCGGTCGGCCGCGATCCGGCTCTCCACCAACGCACCGGCCAGCGCCGCGACCAGCGCGAACCCGCCACAGGTCAGCCCGGCCCGGAGTGGGCTGATGGCCAGCGCGTCATTGTGCGCGGCCGCAGCCGCCACCGCGCCGAACACGCCGTACACGAGGGCGACCAGGATCGCCGCGACGACCGCGAGGCGTAGCGGCCCGCGCTGCCGGGCGCCGATGGCCCGGGCGGTGTGCACCCCGGCGCGGACGACCCGCCACGCGGCCAGGGCGGAGACCGCGAGCGGCACCAGACCCAGCGGCCCGGCGCTGGTGCCCAGCGGTACGCCGTGCGCGAGCAGCCAGCCGGCGGTACCGAACCGGAGCACCACGGGTACCGTGGCGCCGCCGCCGACCAGGACGGCGAGGCCGACCACGGCCACCACCGACAGGTACGAGACGGCGGCCGCCCAACCCGTGGTGACCGCGGCCGCCACCAGTACCGGTGCCCTGCGGCGGCGTACCGGCCGCCGGCCCGCCGGCAAGCGGGCAGCGCCGCCGGCCGCCCCGCGACCCCGACCCACCGCGCCGGACCGCGGTCGTGCCCGGGCGCCGTCGGGCTGCCGGGGCACGCCGCTGTCCCGCCGTGCCGGCGACGTGGCCGCGAGGGGCTTGTCCGGCCCTTCATCCGTGGGGGTGCCTGCCATCGCTCCTGACTCTCTCAAACGTGAGGCGGCCGGTCACGCGACCGGCCGCCTCACGTTCGTCTGGTTCAGAGCGACGCAATGACCTCACGCATGATCGCGGCGGTCTCGCTGGGCGTCTTGCCGACCTTCACACCGGCCGCTTCCAGCGCCACCTTCTTGGCATCCGCCGTACCGGACGAACCCGAGATGATCGCGCCCGCATGCCCCATCGTCTTGCCGGCAGGCGCGGTGAAACCGGCGATGTAGCCGACCACCGGCTTGGTGACGTTGGCCTTGATGAAGTCGGCAGCCCGCTCCTCGGCGTCGCCGCCGATCTCACCGATCATCACGATCGCCGCGGTCTCCGGGTCGTCCTGGAACGCCGCGAGCGCGTCGATGTGGGTGGTGCCGATGACCGGGTCGCCACCGATGCCGACGCAGGTGGAGAAGCCAATGTCGCGCAGCTCGTACATCATCTGGTAGGTCAGGGTGCCGGACTTGCTGACCAGACCGATGCGGCCCGGACCGGTGATGTCGGCCGGGATGATGCCCGCGTTCGACGCGCCCGGCGACGCGATGCCCGGGCAGTTCGGCCCGACGAGCCGGGTCTTGTTGCCGTTCGCGACGTTGTATGCCCAGGCCGCGGTCGAGTCGTGTACCGGGATGCCCTCGGTGATGACCACGGCGAGCGGGATCTGCGCGTCGACCGCCTCGATCATCGCGGCCTTGGCACCGGCCGGCGGCACGAAGATCACCGACACGTCCGCGCCGGTCTCCTTCATCGCCTCGGCCACCCCGGCGAACACCGGCACCTGGGTACCGTCGAAGTCGACGGTGGTGCCCGCCTTGCGCGGGTTGGTACCGCCGACGACGTTCGTACCGGCACGCAACATGCGGCGGGTGTGCTTGGAGCCCTCGGAGCCCGTCACACCCTGGACGATGACCTTCGAGTCCTTGGTGAGCCAGATCGCCATGTCACACTCCCGCCGCGGCTGCGGCCAGCTCGGCGGCCCGCCGCGCGGCGCCGTCCATCGTGTCTACCCGTTCCACCAGCGGATTGCCCGCGTTGTCGAGGATCCGCCGGCCCTCCTCGGCGTTGTTGCCGTCCAGGCGCACGACCAGCGGCTTCGTGACCGTCTCGCCCCGCTCGCCGAGCAGCTTGAGAGCCTGGAGGATGCCGTTCGCGACCGCGTCGCAGGCGGTGATGCCGCCGAACACGTTGACGAAGACGCTGCGTACCGAGGGGTCGGACAGCACGATCTCCAGACCGTTCGCCATCACCTCGGCGCTGGCGCCGCCGCCGATGTCGAGGAAGTTGGCGGGCCGTACCTTGCCGAACTCCTCGCCGGCGTACGCGACCACGTCCAGTGTGGACATGACCAACCCGGCGCCGTTACCGATGATGCCGACCTCACCGTCGAGTTTGACGTAGTTGAGGTCGCGCTCCTTCGCCCGCTGCTCCAGCGGGTCGACCGCGGAGGCATCCTCCAGCGCCTCGTGGTCCGGGTGGCGGAAGCCGGCGTTGCCGTCGAACGTGACCTTCGCGTCGAGCAGCAACACCCGCGAATCCGCCACCTTGGCCAGCGGATTCACCTCGACGAGCGTCGCGTCCTCGGCGACGAACGCCTTCCACAGCTTCTGGGCGATCGCCACGATCTGGTCGGCGACCTCAGCCGGGAAACCGGCACGGGTCACGATGTCCCGCGCCTTGGCCTCGTCGACGCCGACGTTCGCGTCGATCGGCTCCTGGACCACCTTCTCCGGCGACTCGTGAGCGACCTGCTCGATCTCCATACCGCCGGCCACACTCGCGATGCACAGGAACGTGCGGTTCGCGCGGTCCAGTAGGTAGGAGAAGTAGTACTCCTCGACGATGTCGGCGGTCGTGGTGACCATGACCTTGTGGACCGTGTGGCCCTTGATGTCCATGCCGAGGATGTCCCGTGCCCGGGCCTCGGCTTCGTCCACGCCATCGGCGAGCTTCACCCCGCCCGCCTTGCCCCGGCCACCGACCTTGACCTGGGCCTTGACGACCACGCGTCCGCCCAGCCGATCGGCGATGGCGCGGGCCTCCTCCGGGGTGGTGGCGACACCGCCGTCCAGCACCGGCAAGCCATGCCGGGCGAACAGCTCGCGCCCCTGGTATTCGTACAGGTCCACGTTGCGCGTCCCGTTCCGATCGCGCCCGCCTTCCGCTAAGCCGGGCCTTCGGCCCGAAGCCTAACCGCCGGTACGGCCCGGTCTGCGGGACGGGTACGCCGTGTGCGGTACTGCACAAATAAATCGAACCGGCCGCGTAACCCCCCGATCGAGCCGTCGTTGAGAAGAATGTCGACGCCGGGAACGGAGTCGATGCCAAAGGCGGCCGATGCCCTGTCGGTCGAGGGGTGGCGGCGGGGCGTCGTGCATAGAGCGGCCGGACGTGTGAGGGGTGCGTCCGGCCGCTCCCTTTCCTTTTTCATTAGTTGCGCGAGTCGATGCCGACCGAGTGTCACCCGATGGCCGCGTTCTGTCATCAGAAAACTGTTGTCGCGACGTGTTCGCGTACCCACTCCACGATGGACGCCGTGGTCGCTCCGGGAGTGAAGATCTTAGCAACGCCGATGCGTTCCAACTCAGGGATGTCCGCGTCCGGAATGATGCCGCCGCCGAACACCACGATGTCGGACGCGTCCCGCTCGGCGAGCAGCTCGACGACCCGCTTGAACAGGGTCATGTGCGCCCCAGAGAGCACGGACAGGCCGACCGCGTCGGCGTCCTCCTGGATCGCGGTCTCCACGATCTGCTCCGGAGTCTGGTGCAGACCGGTGTAGATGACCTCCATGCCGGCGTCGCGCAACGCCCTGGCCACCACTTTCGCGCCCCGATCGTGGCCATCCAGGCCGGGCTTCGCGACCACCACGCGGATCCGAGTACTCATCGCGGCACCACACCTCTCCCTCAGCCGACAGTCCGACCAGTCTGGCTCGGCACGTCTGGCGGTGCGTGACGACCCGAACCAGTCGTGCCCGCCGGTCGGTCCGACCGGCTCCGGGGCCGGCCCGCGGCGCCGTGGGCCCGGCATCGCCATCACAGTCTGCCGGACGCACCTGAACGAACGCTAATGAGGGACGGCGGAGCCACCCACGGCGCCTGAATTACTTTACCGTAAGTGCTTCGCTGAATACTTTATGTGTTTCCCGATAACGAGCGCGGGGCCCGAAGGTAACGAATTTCGCGCTTCGTGCCGGCAGGACGCACGACGGTACGGACAAGTTGCGCGGGTGGCTTGTGTGGCAGGTAACAAATTCGCTACGGTGGCTGCTGTTGTCCGCCGAGCGACATCCGGATGACAACGCGGAGACGGTCACTGGTCGATGCCGACCAACTTCCGCAGCCGCGGCAAGGACACTGATTCGGAGGATGTGCGTGTCTTCTCGGGAAGATCGCGGTCGCTATCGTGGCCACCGCAGAGCACCGACTCCACCCCGAGCGCGTTACGCGGCGGTGGCGACGACGGCCCTCGTGGGCGCGGGAATGGTCGCGCTGGCGACCGCCTCGTCCATGCCGGACCACAAGGCCGATTCGGCCGCGCTGAACGCGGCGAACTTCTCCAGCTCCACGACGGGCATCGACGCGGCGAGCCGCGCGGCCAACGCCAACCGGGCGAACAGGTCGACCACCCGGTCCGACGCGATGAGCGACGTCGACCAGATGATCCCGAATCTCTGGTTGCTGCCGGTCAAGGACTACACCGTCGCGCCGCAGACCGGAGCGAAGACGGGGATCGACCTCATGGCGGCCGAGGGAACGCCGTTCTACGCGGCCCACGACGGCACCGTCAAGCTGGCCCGCTGGTGCGGCGGCTACGGGTACACCGTCGAGGTGGACACCGGCGACGGGACCACGATCCTCTACGGTCACGCCTCCACCCTCGCCGTCCAGGAGGGCCAGAAGGTGCACGCCGGAGACCAGCTCGGCCTCACCGGCAACACCGGATACTCCTTCAACCCCCACTTGCACTTCGAGATCCAGCAGCACGGCAAGGCCGTCAACCCGGTCTCGTTCCTGATGGCGCAGGGTGTCAACCTCCCGGACCACAACGAGGCGATCGACAGCTGAGTCTTGCGGCGACCGCCCGGCACCCGGAGGTGCGGGCGGTTTCCCGTTTCTCAGATCTTCTCGATGGGGGCGTGCCGCAGCACGATCCACATCGTCTGGTCCCCGAAGTCGATCTGTGCCTGAGCCCGGGCGCCGGCCCCCTCGACCGCGACCACCCGGCCCAGCCCCCAGCGCTGGTGGTTCACCCGGTCGCCGGGCTGCACGCTGGGCACGTCGGCCGCCTTGCTCAACTCACTCGCGGTGGACAGGCCCGCCGTCGCCGGGATGCCCAGCCGCTCCGCGAGCCGGGCCGCCTTGGGTGTGTTGTTGGCGAAGCGGTTGCCGGTGAACCCGGCCCTGCCGCCGACCCCGCCGCCGCTTCCCGACCAGGAGGTGTAGGCGCCCTCCGTCCGCTCCCAGCGCAGCAGGTCCTCCGGAAGCTCCTCCAGGAACCGGGACGCCGGGTTGTACTGCGGCTGCCCCCACGCCGAACGCGTCACCGACCGGGACAGGTACAGCCGGTGCCTGGCCCGGGTGATCCCCACGTACGCCAGCCGGCGCTCCTCCTCCAGTTCCCGGTTGTTGCCCAGCGACCGCAGGTGCGGGAACACTCCGTCTTCCAGGCCGGTCAGGAACACCACCGGGAACTCCAGCCCCTTCGCGGTGTGCAGCGTCATCAGCGTCACCACGCCCTGGTGCTCCGGGTCCTCCGGCGGGATCTCGTCGGCGTCGGCGACGAGGGAGACCTGCTCCAAGAAGCCGGAGAGGCTGGGACCGCCGGTGGCCGGCGCCTCGGCGACCGGGGCGGGCGGCGGCGCCGTACCTTCGCCGGCTGCGCCTGGGTCCCCGATACCGTCGCCGTCCTCATCGCCGTCATCGCCGCCGTTTGCGGCGGCGGCGAGCGCGGCAGCGCCGGCCTCGGCCCGTTCGGTGTACTCCCGGGCGACGCTCACGAGTTCCTGAAGGTTCTCCACCCGTCCGGCGTCCTGCGGGTCGAGGCTGTCCTCCAGCTCGGTGAGATACCCCGAGCGCTCCAGCACGGCCTCCAGGACCTCCTCGGCCGGCGCCGTCCCGGCCAGCTCACGCAGCCCGTCGAGCAGCGCGACAAAGTCGTTGATGGCCTTGACCGCACGGGTGGAGATGCCCGGTGCGTCGGCCGCCCTGCGCAGCGCGGCGCCGAAGGAGATCCGGTCCCGGCTGGCCAGCGCCTCGACGCACGCCTCGGCACGGTCTCCGATGCCCCGCCGCGGCGTGTTGAGGATGCGCCGCAGGCTCACCGTGTCGTCCGGATTGTCGACCGCCCGCAGGTAGGCCAGCGCGTCGCGGACCTCCTTGCGCTCGTAGAACCGGACCCCGCCGACCACCTTGTACGGCAGGCCGATCCGGATGAACACCTCCTCGAACACCCGGGACTGGGCGTTGGTGCGGTAGAACACCGCGACGTTGCCGGGTCGGGCCAGCCCCCCGTCGCCGAGCCGGTCGATCTCCCGGCCGACCCAGTCGGCCTCGGCGTGCTCGGTATCGGCGACGTACCCGACGATCTGCTCACCGGCGCCCTGCTCGCTCCACAGCCGCTTGGGCTTGCGCTCGGTATTGCGGTCGATGACGGCGTTCGCCGCCGAGAGGATCGTCTGCGTGGAGCGGTAGTTCTGCTCCAGAAGGATCGTCCGGGCGTCCGGGTAGTCCCGTTCGAACTCCAGAATGTTGCGGATCGTGGCACCGCGGAACGCGTAGATCGACTGGTCCGCGTCGCCGACGACGCACAGCTCCCCGCTGTCCCCGACCAGCTCCTTGACCAGCATGTACTGCGCGTGGTTGGTGTCCTGGTACTCGTCGACCAGCACGTGCCGGAACCGGCGGCGGTACTTCTCGGCCACCGCCGGGAACGCCTGGAGCAGATGCACCGTCGTCATGATCAGATCATCGAAGTCGAGCGCGTGTGCCTCACCGAGCCGGCGCTGGTAGAGCGTGTATGCCTCGGACAGCGTGCGCTCGGCCGGTCCGCTGGCCCGGGCCGCGAACGTCTCGGGATCAACCAGCTCGTTCTTGAGGTTGGACACCTGCGCGGCCAGCGACCGGGCCGGGTACCGCTTGGGGTCGAGGTCGAGTTCGCGGGCGACCAGCTGCATGAGCCGCCGCGAGTCGTCGGCATCGTAGATCGAGAACGTCGACTTGAGCTTGGCGTGCTCGTGCTCGGCGCGCAGGATGCGCACGCAGGCGGAGTGGAACGTCGACACCCACATGATCCGGGCTCGCCCACCGACCAGCGCGGCCACCCGGTCCTTCATCTCGCCGGCAGCCTTGTTGGTGAACGTGATCGCGATAATCTCGCCGGGATGCGCGTTGCGGGCGGCCAGCAGGTACGCGATGCGGTGGGTGAGCACCCGGGTCTTGCCGGAGCCGGCACCGGCCACGATCAGCAGCGGGGAACCGCTGTGCACGACGGCCGCGCGCTGCGGTTCGTTGAGCCCTTCGAGGAGCTTGTCGGGATCGTTTCTCCGGTGGCCGCCGTGGCGGTCGCGCTCACCCGAGGGGGAGTCACCGGATGGAAAGTCACCGGAATGTCCGCGGTGCCCGGAGTGCTCGGCGGGCGACGGCGGGTTGGCGGGGGCGTCGAAGAGGGCATGCATCGCGTGTCCGAGTCTATGCCGGGCGTCTGACAGAACCTCGCCGCCCGGCCGGAGACGCCGTACCGGCGGGCCCGGGACACCGGCCGCCCGGTACCGCCCGCTAGGGTGGCCGCCATGACACCGCACGGTGTGGGTACGGCGGTCATCGTCACCTCGTTGCTCGCCGCTGCCTGGTGCCTCGTGACCACGCTGCGCAAACGCGCCATCGGCATCGGCGAACTGGTCGCCATGGCTATCGCGCAGGCTCTGGTCATGGCGCAGGTCGTGATCTCGGTGGTTCACCTGGCCCGCGGCCAGCGGCCGGCCGAACTGGTCACGTTCGTCGGGTACCTGATCGCGATCTTCCTGATCCTGCCGGTCGCCGGTGTGCTGGCGAGGCTGGAGCCGACCCGCTGGGGCGCGCTCATCGCGACCATCGGCTGCGTGGTCGTCGCGGTCCTGATCGTCCGGCTCGACCAGGTGTGGACCGGCGTTGGCTAGGCAGTCGGGCCACGAGCCGCTGGACCGGGCCGCCCGGAAACCGGGTGGGTCCGCCGGTCCCAGGCCGACGAACGCCGGCCCGGGACGGGTCCTGGTCGCGGTGTACGGGCTGTTCGCGCTCGCCGCCACCGCCCGGGCCGGGGTACAGATCGCCACCAAGTTCCACGAGGCTCCGCTGGCCTACCTGCTGTCCGCGCTGGCCGGCGTGGTCTACATCCTGGCGACCGTCGCGCTGGCCCGCTCCGAGCGGCGGTTCGCCCTGCTGTGCTGTTCGGTGGAGCTCGCCGGGGTGCTGGCGGTGGGTACCGCCAGCGTGATCGACCGGGCCGCCTTTCCCGACGCGACCGTCTGGTCCGGTTACGGCCAGGGATACGGCTTCGTCCCGCTTGTCCTTCCGGTCCTGGGCCTGCTGTGGCTCAGGCGCACCGGACGGGCTTGACTGGCACCCTTTCCGGGATGGCATACTCGTACCCGTGCATAACCACGCGCGATTTTTTTACTACGGCACCGGGAGTCCGGCAGCCGTAGGTCGCGCCTGATCACATGACCTGCGAGACGCCCCGGGCTTCCGAGTCCGGGGCGTTTCGGCGCTCCCGGGCCAGGCAGGCGGGCACAGGAGACATCGAGGAGCAAACCATGAGCGCGACCACTCTCACAGGCGCGACGTCCGAGTCCACCGAGGGCGGGGCGGATCCCGCGAACAACCACATCGCCGATCTCCGCCAGCGCATCGACGAAATCGACGCGGCGATCATCGCGCTGTGGAAGGAGCGGGCGGCGATCTCCCAGGAGGTAGGCAAGACCCGTGTCGCCTCCGGTGGCACGCGGCTGGTCCTGTCCAGGGAACGCGAGATCCTCGACCGCTTCCGCACCGCCCTGGGTGCCGACGGCACTCAACTCGGACTGCTGATTCTGCGTGCCGGCAGGGGGCCGCTGTGATCCCGGCGGTAACGTTCCGACCGTGAGTTTCCCGCCCTCCGCCAAACCCATCTCCGATGCCCGCCGAGTCCTCGTGGTCTCCGCTCACCCCGACGATGTGGACTTCGGCGCCGCCGGCACCGTGGCCCGCTGGGTCGAGCAGGGACTGGAGGTCACCTACCTGCTGGTCACGCGCGGCGACGCCGGCGGCTTCGACGACACGCCCCGCGAGGCGATGCCGCTGCTACGGGAGGCTGAGCAACTCGCCGCGGCCAAGGCCGTCGGGGTCGACCGGGTGGAGTTCCTGGACGGGTACCTGGATGGCAGGCTCGAGCCCACGCTCGAGCTGCGCCGGGACATCACCCGGATGATCCGCAGGTACCAGCCGGACCGGATCCTGACGAACTCGCCGCTGCGGCGCTGGGACCGGATCGCCGGCCCCAGCCACCCCGACCACCTCGCGGTGGGCGAGGCGACCACGTGCGCCATCTACCCGGACTCCCGCAACCCGTTCGCCTTTCCCGAGCTGCTGCGCGAGGAAGGCCTGGAGCCGTGGATCGTCCGTGAGGTGTGGTACCAGGGCGGACCGGACCCGGACCTCTACGTGGACGTGACCGCCACGTACCCGCAGAAGATCGCCGCCCTGCTCGCGCACGTCACCCAGACCTCACACATCGATGTCGAGAGCCGCGTGCAGGCGATGCTGGCCGCGCACGCGGCGGCCGCCGGGCTGCCCGAGGGCCGGTTCGCGGAGGCGTTCACGGTCCTGTCGACCGGCTGACCTCACTCGCCTCCGCCAAAGACCGGCTCCGGCTGCGCTCAGCCAGCACACCAACAGTCTGTACTCGCCTCCGCCAAAAACCGGCTCCGGCTGCGTTCAGACGAGACGCCGGTCCGCTGCCCACCGCGACAGCTCGTACCGGTTGGACATCTGGAGCTTGCGCAGCACGTTCGAGACGTGGGTCTCCACGGTCTTGATCGAGATGTACAGCTCCTTGGCGATCTCCTTGTACGCGTACCCGCGTGCCAGCAGCCGGAGGACCTCGCGCTCCCGGTTGGTCAGCTGGTCCAGCTCCGGATCGGCGACCGGGGCGTCCGGACGGGCGGCGAACGCGTCCAGCACGAATCCGGCGAGCCGGGGGCTGAACACCGCGTCCCCCTCGGCCACCCGGCGGATCGCCGCCGCCAGGTCCTCGGGTGAGATCGTCTTCGTGACGTACCCGCGGGCACCCGCACGGATCAGCCCGATCACGTCCTCGGCGGCGTCGGAGACGGACAGCGCCAGGAACTTGATCTGCGGATGGCTGCGCCGGACCATGTCCAGGACCGCGCGCCCGCCACCGTCGGGCATGTGCACGTCGAGCAGCACGACGTCCGGATTCGAGGCGCCGATCGCGCTGACCGCCTGGCCCACCGTGCTCGCCTCACCGATCACGTCGACGTACGCGCCCAGTTCGGCCCGTACGCCGGCCCGGAACATCGCGTGGTCGTCGACGAGGAACACCCGCAGCCGCTCATCCATTCCTGTTTCCATCTCTGTCCTTCCGCTCCGGGACCGGCATGAAGAGCCTGACCTCGGTGCCGTCTCCCGGCTGGCTGCGGATCTCCGCCCTGCCGCCGTGCCGCTCCATGCGGCCGATGATCGATCCCCGTACCCCGTGCCGGTCATTCTCCACTGTGGACAACTCGAAGCCCACCCCGCGATCGCGGACGAAGACCGCGATGCTCTCCGGTTCGACCTCGGCGTACAACGAGATGCTCTGTACCTTGGCGTGCTTGGCCGCGTTGACCATCGCCTCACGGGCGGCCGCGACCACGGCACCGACCCGGTCATCCACGCTGTGGTCGCCGACCACGACCGATTCCACCGCGATCGTGTAGGTGTCCTCGACCTCGGCCGCCGCCTCCTCCAGGGCCGCGGACAGCACCTCGCACGGCGCCGCGACCGGTTTGTAGAGCCAGTTGCGCAGGGTGCGCTCCTGACCGCGGGCCAGCCGGAGGACCGTCTTGGCGTCGCCGGAGTTTCGCTGGATCAGGGCCAGGGTGTGCAGAACCTGGTCGTGCACCATCGCGGCCAGCTCGGCGCGCTCCTGCTCGCGGATGCGACCCTCGCGCTCCGCGCGCAGCTGGGAGAACATCCGCCAGAGCAGGGGGCCGATCACCAGGGCCACGCCGGCGAGCGCGACGACCGCGAAGATCAGGCCGTACAGGAGCTCGCCGAAACTGGTCGAGTCGAAGACCCGGAAGACGTACAGGGTGCCGATGATCCCGGTGACGATCAGCAGGCCCCCGCCGATCAGCCGGAGCAGGTAGCTGCGCCGGTCGCCCTCGTCGATCACCGCACCCAGCCAGGGTGCCTGCGGCACGGCCTCGCGCCACTGCCTGCGCCGGTTCGGGTCGGCCAGGTGCCAGATCAGTCCGGCACCGACCGCGATCATGGCGATCAACCAGCCCAGAGCCCCGGAGGCTCCGCCGCCGAACCCGGACAGCTGGGACACCAGCACGATACCCACGCCCAGAGCGAGGAACGGCACGATCAACCGCCGGTCCCGACCCGCCGGCCGGGTCCCCAGTGGGCCCGGTGCCACCGGCAGGACCGCCCAGAACGCGGCGTACAGCAGCGCACCGAGCCCGTTGAGCGGCAACAGCGCGATGAAGGCGATGCGCACGGCGAGGGTAGGCAACCCGAGATGGGTCGCGATGCCGGAGGCCACACCCGCGACCACCCGGTGGCCGGGATCCCGGTACAGGCGACGGACGGTGACCACCACATTCCCCTCGATTGGCTGCTCCGATCGTCACACGGGAGGACGGCCACTGACCACGGGGGACGCCCCCGAACACATTCTCAGGGTCCGATCAGGGTCCGCACCGGAGGTCGGCCGCCCGGTGAAGAGGCGAGGATCGGAGCATGACGAACCAGGCTGCCCAGCACGAGCCGGACCGGGACCAACCGCCCACCGGTCCGATTCCGGTGCCTGCCGAAGGCGAAGCGACCCTGAACGCCCCGACCGAGGGCGACCCGGCCGTGAACGCCCCGACCGAGGGCGACCCGGCCGTGAACGCCCCGACCGAGGGTGGACCGGCCGTGAACGCCCCGGCCGAGGGGGGACCGGCCGCGCACGGGCCGGCCGGCGAGGACCCGACCGCACAGCCGGCCTCGCCGCTTCCGGATGCCACTCCCCGGTCCGAGGCCGAGCCGCCCTACCCGGCCGGCTCTGTTCCCGAGGACGTGCCGGACGCCACACCCGGCGACGCGACGTTCGATGACGAGCCGACCATCCTGGTTCCCTCCACCGGCGAGCCGGCTTCCGAGCTCCCGAGCGCCCGGAACCCGCTGGTCGGCGATGAGCCGGCCGCGGCCATCCCGCCGGTCGACGACGTACCCGCCGCCGCGCCGACGGCCGAGATCCCAGCGGCGGAGGGCGCAGCCGAGGTTCCGCCGGCCGGAAACGCGGCCGAGGCTGACGGACCGGCCACCGGTGTCCCACCGGTCGACGACCTGCCGCCGGCCTCCGCGCCCGGCGCCGGCGGGTTCCCACCACCGGGAGGCTTCCCACCTCCCGGCGGGTTCACCCCGCCGCCGCCCCCGCCCGGCACCGCCGGTTGGGCGGCCAGCCGGTTCGGGCTCGTCCGCCCGCAGCAGGGCCGCATGGTCGCCGGCGTGTGCGCCGCGGTCGGGCGGGCCACGAACACCGATCCGGTGCTCTGGCGGGTGCTGTTCGCCGTACTGACCCTGGCCGGCGGCGTCGGCCTGCTCGCGTACCTGGTGGGTTGGCTGCTCATCCCGGCCGAGGGCGACACCGGATCACCGGCGGAAGCCCTCCTCGGACGCGGCCGCTCCAGTACGTCGCCGGTACTCGTGATCGTCGTCGGCGTGATCGCGGCGATCACCCTCGGCTCGGTGATGTACCACGGCCTGCGTACGGCGGCCATCCTGGTGGCCCTGGCCCTGGGCGCGTACATCCTCATCAGCCGGAGCGGGTCCCGCCCGGCCGGTACGCCGACGGCCGGCGTGCCGCCCACCGCCGGGTACTCCGACCCGATGTCGGACATTCCGCCATGGCGCAGGCCCGGCGGGCCCACGTCGACCGGCCCGGTTCCCGGAGCCCCTACCGCCACCCCCGCCCCGCACGCCCCGCCGGTACCGCCGGTACCGCCGGTACCGCCGACCCAGACCATGCCGATGAGCGCGCCTGCCGCCGCTGCGGGCACGGCCTACCGTCCCCCCTTCGCGCCCCACGGGCCGTACGAGCCCGGCCGATACCCGTACCCGGGGCTCGGAGCGACGCCGGCCCCGCCCCCACCCCCTCCGGCACCCCGCCGGCACCGGCCGCCCTCGCGGCTCGGCCGGGTCACGTTCTCGCTGGCGCTGCTCGTGCTCGGCGTGATCGCGCTCCTGGACATCCGGTACGACGTCGCGTTCACCACCTACGCGGCGGCCGTCCTGGCCACTCTCGGCGCCGGCCTGCTGGTTGGCGCGTGGTTCGGCCGCGCCCGCTGGCTCATCCCGCTCGGCGTGATCACAACGCTCGCGCTCGGGATCGGCGCCACCGCCGATCGGGTGAACGTCGCCCACTGGGACCGGAACAACGGCGACGTCACCTGGACGCCGACCTCACTGGCCATGCTGCAGGACCGGTACCAGCAGAACTTCGGCGACGCCACGCTCGACCTGAGCAACGTGGACTTCGGCGGGAGCACGAGGGACGTGAGGGTTCAGCTCAACGCCGGTGACCTGACCATCCTGCTGCCCGAGAAGGTGGACACGACCGTAAACGCGGCCCTACACGTCGGCGACGCACAGGTCTTCGGGGAGCACTGGGGCGGCCTCGGCTCGCCGCGGCACGAGGTGATCGACGACGGCCCGGACGGTTCGGGTGGCGGCACGCTGGTACTCGACGTGCGCCTCAACGCGGGCAACCTGGAGGTACACCGATGAAGCGCCACCGCACAGACGTGCTCTCCCTGGTGTTCGGCCTGATCTTCATTCTGGTCGCGATCTGGTGGGCGCTCGGCAACACCGTCCGCATCGGCCTCGGCACGCTGGCCTGGGCGACCGCGGTAGCGCTGATCCTGCTCGGCGGCCTGGGCCTGCTCGGAGCCCTGCGCGGGCGGGATCCGGTCTCCCGGGACCAGGACCGCGACGAGTGGCCGGCCGGCTAGCCCAGCTTCGGCCGCGTGAGCGGTCGGGCGACCTCCCCGCCGCCGGCGGCGTCGGCCGGGCTGTCCGCCTATGCTGAGCGGCATGTCCCAACCACCCCGCCGCCCGATCCCGCTGCTCGGTGAGATCCGGCTCGGACCGCGAGCGGCCCGGGCCCTGACCGCGGAACTCGTCCGGCACGCCGGACCCAAGAGCTGCCTGCTGGTCGCGGCGACCGCCGACTCGGCGGTGCTGGCCGCCGCGCTGGAGGGGCTGCTACCCGACGACACGCTGACCCTGATCCCGCTGGTTGGCGCCGCGGACGAGCTGCGCGCTCACGTCGGCTCGCTCGGGCCCTGGGTTGCCGACCGGGTACGGGTGGTCGAGACGCTCACCGAGGTCGACTCGGTGGACGTCGCCGTACTGGCCGAGGTCATCAGTGGCAGCGCGGAAGCGGCCCGCGGGTACCTCGACGAGCTGGGCAAGCACCTCGCCGAGGGCGGGGTGCTGTCGGTGGCCGTACTGGCCGGGTTCGACGATGCCGCCGAGGAGCTGGGCAGGCAGGCCGACTTCACCGGCGCCGGTACCGACCTGGTCCTGCGCAACGTGCCGCCGGTACGGGTGCACCGGCTACGGTTCACCCCGGCCCGGCCGGCGGTCGCCGACCGGCTGGCCCCGGCGTACCGGCCGTCCAGCGTGCCGCTGACCCGGTCCATGAACATCGACTCCAACGGCGTGGCCGCCGCCGGCATCGCGCTCGGCCTGGCGGCCGCCCTGCGGGTGTCCCGACCCAAGTCCCGGCTCTGGCTGCTGCCGGCGCTGGCCGCCGTCCCGGTCGCCGCGTTCTTCCGGGACCCGAACCGGCACCTGCCGGAGGACGCGTCCGCCGTGGTGGCCGCGAGCGACGGCACGGTCCTGTCGGTGGAGCAGCTGACCGACCCGCGGTTCGGCTCGCCGCCGGAGTACCTGCGCGTCGCGGTGTTCCTGTCCGTGCTGGACGTGCATGTCAACCGCTCGCCGGTGGCCGGTCGGGTGGTCGACTACTTCGTCGAGGACGGCGGGTTCGCCCCGGCGATGAAGCCGGCGGCCGAGCACAACGTCGCCGCGTACACGGTGCTGGAGACCCCGCGCGGGCGCGTGGTCGTCGCCCAGCGGACCGGGCTGATCGCGCGGCGGATCGTGCAGCGGGCGCCGGTCGGTTCGCTGCTGGCACGCGGCGAGCGGTTCGGGCTGATCCGGTTCGGCTCGCGGACCGACGTCTACCTGCCGGCCGGTGCCGCCGAGCCGGCGGTGCAGAAGGGGGACAAGGTCTCCGGGGGCGCCACCGTCATCGCCCGCTGGCGCTGAGAGCGGCCGCCGGCCTCACCCGAGGCCGGTACCGGTGGGCCGATGTCCGCCGGTACCGCGCGCTCAGCGGGCCGCGGCACCGCCGCGCTGGCGCAGCCACAGCAGCGGGCCGCTCGCGAGGTACAACGCGACCACTGCGGCGAACGTGATGCGGTAGTCGATGAACGCGCCGATCGCGGGAGCCAGCCACAACCACGGCGGCAGCTTCACGATCCGCGCCAGTTTCGCGTACGGGAACCCGGAGACCATCGCCAGCGCCAGCACCGCGATCGCGGCCACCGCGACCGTGCCCGAGGGCCGCAGTCCGATCAGGATGGCCAGGCCCAGGACGGCGGCCGCCATGGTCGTCGGTACGCCACAGAAGAAGCGCCCGTCCTTCGGCGAGACGTTGAACCGGGCCAGCCGGATCGCGGAACACGCGGCGACCAGTACGCACGCCCCGGCGATCAGCCCCGGGCGCGCGGCGTTGTGCACCGCCGAGTAGACCACCACCGGGGCGGCGATCCCGAACGAGCACATGTCCGCGAGCGAGTCCATCTGTGCCCCGAACGGGCTGGCGACGCCCAGCTTGCGGGCCAGGGCACCGTCGAGCCCGTCGAACGTGACGCAGCCGACGAGGCAGAGCGCGGCCCACCGGGCGCCGGAGTGCATGCTCAGGAAGATCGCGGACATGCCGAGCACCAGGCTGCCGATCGTGCAGGCGTTGACCGCCGCGAAGCGGATGCGCCGCGCGAGGGTCGGATCGCCGGGAAGCAGCGGCACCGGACCTGCCGGCCGGTCGTCGCGGGAGGCGTCGGCGATGGCGCTGTGCGCCTCGGGCAGCGGCGTGATCGGCGGCAGGGCCGGCACGCCCGGCGCCATGATCCGGGTCAGCGGTTCGATGGCCGGGCCGGCCAGCTGCCCGGGGAGTGATTCCAGGCCCGTCGCGGGCAGGGTCATGAGCCCAGTACCGGAGGTGCCGAAGCTCCGGCGGCGCCCCACCCGCACGGTCAGCACCTGCCGGGCCAGCGAGCCGCTGCGCCGCAGCCGCCCGGCCCAACGGCGCCCCGCCGGACGCGGACTGTCGATGGTGCGGCGCCGACCCCATGGGGTTCTCGGCACGGTCTCCTCCAGTGTGGAAATGAGTGCCCCGCTTTTGCGGCCTACACCATCGCACACAACGGCGTCGTTGGCGACGGCTAGTACTGGAGTTCTTACCTGACTTCGACTTCCATTGCGAGGCCCAACACCATGATATGTCGGTCACTCAAGGTGACCCTCGATCGATGAACGGGCAAACTGGTTGAGCCGGAGCCGGCGGAGTTCCGGGCGGCGGAACCAGGCCGCGTCGGACGTGGAGCCGCCCTCCGCCTCGGTCACTCTGGGTGTCACCGGCTCGTCCACCTCCACGCGGTACAGGACGCGTACCGTGTGCCAGTCCATGGGGTAGCCCTCCGGCCCCATCGCCGCCGGGTTGTGGAAATCCGTCACGTCCACCAGCCTGGTCACCCGGCCCGTCTGGTTCGCCTCCTCGGCGAGTTCCCGGAGGAGACCCTCCGTGGCCTGCTCACCGAAGTCCGTACCGCCGCCCGGCAGGTGCCAGCTGCCCGCGCCGGGGTACCCCGGTGCGATCCGGCAGAGGAGGAGCCGGGCGGCCGGATCGGTCACCAGCCCGTACGCGGCGAAACGCTGCACGGTCCGCCGGGCCGGGTCGACGTCAGGTTCGGCCTCGACAGGAAGGGCACTCTCCGTCACCGGTAGGCCCAGGGCCTCCGCCGCGTACGGCGCGATCGGGCGGCCGGGCAGGCGCCGCGGGGCGAGCCATTCGGTGGCCCCGCCGGCGGGCGAGCCACCGTTACGGAGAGTGTCGCCGACCAGGGCCACCTCATAGATCACCCTGTCCGTGTGGATCGCGATGCCCGCGCTCCGCCGGGCCAGCACATCCGCCCGGACGTTACGCAGCGTCACCACCGTGACATCCAGCCCGATCAGTTCGCGGTACGCCCGGACGATCGCCTCGGCCGGCCGCTCGCCCTGGGCGATCACGGCGCCCGGGAGGTGCCACTCGCCCGGGTCGCCACCGTCCGGCCGGCTGTCACCCGACCCGGGTACGAGCAGGACCCGGCCCCCGGGGTCGTGGGCCACCCCGTGTACGGCGATCCGCCGCCGCTGCTTCATGATCGACAGGTTATCGGACTCCGGCCGGCGGCCACGCCCGTACGCGGCGCCCCCGCTCCGCGACCGGCGGCGGGACTCGCGCCGGCGGTCGCTCAGCCGCCAGCGCGCACCGCCGCCAGCGCCTCCGCGGTCACCTCGGTCACCTCCAGGTCCGCCAACTCGGAGCGATCGAACCAGCGGGCCTCGGACGTCGAGCCGCCCACGTCGTGCACCTGCGGCGCGCGAGCATGATCGACAGCCACCCGATAGAAGGCGCGCACCCCGTGCCAGTCGATCGGGTACCCCTCGGGACCCAGCGACGCGGCGTCCCGGTGGCTGGCCACACCCAGCAGTTCGATCAGGCGGCCGTGCTGGCCGGTCTCCTCGGCCAGTTCGCGGATCAGTGCGGTGCCCGGCTGCTCGCCGTAGTCGGTGCCCCCGCCGGGCAGGTGCCAGCGTCCGGCGCCCGGGTAGCCGTCGGCGATCCGGGTGAGCAGGATCCTGCCGCGGGCGTCGCTGGCGACCGCGTAGGCGGCGAAGCGCTGAGCCCGGTGCAGCCCGTCCGGCCCCGGGTACGCGTAGAACGACGGGAAGTCCGGCGGCTCGTCCGGCCGCAGGTCGACCGAGGCCGTCGGCAGGCCCAGCGCCGCCGCCGTGAAGGGGCGCAGGGGCAGCCCGGCGGCCTCGTCGGGGCTCACCCAGCGGGCCAGGTCGGTCGGCTGGCCCACCCGGTCGATCAAGGCGCCTCCGCGCACCGTGACGCGGTAGATCAGCCGGTCGGTGTGGATCGTGACGCCCCGGTTGGGCAGGGAGCGCATGTCGGCGTGCACGTCGACCAGCTCGGCCACCGCGACCGACAGCCCGGTCTCCGCGGCGGTCTCTCGGACCACCGTGTCGTTGGGGTTCTCGCCGTGGTCGACCGCCCCGCCGGGCAGCGACCACGCGCCCGGCGTACCGGAGCGGGGGGACGCGCGAACCAACAAGACGTCATCGGACGAATTTCGGCATATCGCGTAGGCGGCGATCCGCCTCAGCGGCTCTAGCGCGGGGGTCACAGAAGGTCATTCTGGCCGGTTTATGTGTCTTGCCATTGTCAACTGTCGGGTTCCTGACAGTTGACCTTCGCATCGTGAGATGCGCTCAGGGTCACCCGTCGGGGACGGATCCGGGTACCGGTCGGGGCGTTCACTGAGGCGCCCCGGACACCCCGGACGCATCGTGGAGGCATGACACAGATACCCACGTACAAGCGACTGCACCGCTCCCGTACCGACCGCATGATCGGCGGTGTGTGCGGCGGAGCGGCTCAGTACCTCGGCGTCGACCCGGTCGCGGTCCGGGTCGCGTACGCCCTCGTCACCCTGATCACCGGTGGCCTCGCGCTGCTGGCCTACCCGGTCATGTGGATCCTCATGCCCGAGGAGCCGGCCGCCCAGCCGTGGACGGTGAACCCGCCCGTGCCCGGCGACTACCCGTCGTCCGCGACCGCGACTCCACCGGCGGCGTGACGCCCGGGGCTCACTCCCACTCGATGGTGCCCGGAGGCTTGCTGGTGACGTCCAGGACGACCCGGTTGACCTCCGGCACCTCGTTCGTGATCCGGGTGGAGATGTGGGCGATCACCGGATATGGCAGCCTCGACCAGTCCGCGGTCATCGCGTCCTCACTGCTGACCGGCCGGAGCACGACCGGGTGCCCGTACGTGCGCCCGTCCCCCTGCACCCCGACCGATCGGACGTCTGCGAGCAGCACCACCGGAAACTGCCACACGTCGCGGTCCAGTCCGGCGGCGGTCAACTCCTCGCGGGCGATCCGGTCGGCGGCTCGCAGCACGTCCAGTCGTTCCCGGGTCACCTCCCCGATGATCCGGATCGCCAGGCCGGGCCCGGGGAACGGGTGCCGCCAGACCATCGCCTCGGGCAGGTCCAGCTCGGCGCCGACCGCGCGTACCTCGTCCTTGAACAACGTGCGCAGCGGCTCCACCAGGGCGAACTTCAGGTCGTCCGGCAGGCCGCCGACGTTGTGGTGGGACTTGATGTTGGCGGTACCCGTGCCTCCGCCCGACTCCACCACGTCGGGGTAGAGGGTGCCCTGGACCAGGAACTCCACGTCGCCTTCGAGAGCGATTTCGCGGGCCGTTTGCTCGAAGACCCGGATGAACTCCCGGCCAATGATCTTGCGCTTCTGCTCCGGATCGGTGACCCCGGCCAGTGCCCCGAGGAACCGGTCGGCCGCGTCCACCACCTTGAGCTTGATCCCGGTGGCCCGCACGTAGTCGGTCTCCACCTGCTCGGCCTCGCCGGCCCGCAGCAGGCCATGGTCGACGAAGACGCAGGTCAGCTGCGAACCGACCGCCCGGTGCACCAGCGCCGCGGCGACCGCCGAGTCCACGCCGCCGGACAGCCCGCAGATCACCTGCTTGTCGCCGACCTGGGCACGGATCGCGGCGACCTGGTCGGCGATGATGTTCGCGTTGGTCCAGGTCGGCTCGACACCGGCGATGTCGTACAGGAAGTGTTCCAGCATCCGCTGGCCGTCCGGCGTGTGCGCGACCTCGGGGTGGAACTGCACGCCGGCGCGCCGGCCGGCCAGATCCTCGAACGCCGCGACCGGCGCGCCCGGGGTGGTCGCGGTGACCCCGAACCCGGCGGGCGCCTCGGTCACGCAGTCGCCGTGGCTCATCCACACGTCCTGGGTCGACGCGAGCCCGTCGAACAGCCGGCCGGACTCCAGCACGGCCAGCTTGGTGCCGCCGAACTCGCGCTGGCCGGTGTGCGCCACGGTGCCGCCGAGAGCCAGGGCCATGGCCTGGAACCCGTAGCAGATGCCGAAGACCGGGACCCCGGCCTCGAACAGAGCCGGGTCGACCTGCGGGGCATTCGGCTCGTACACGCTGGACGGGCCGCCGGACAGGATGATCGCGACCGGACGTTTCGCCAGCAGGTCGGCGACCGGCATGGAGTGCGGCACGATCTCGGAGTAGACGCGCGCCTCACGGACCCGGCGGGCGATCAGCTGGGCGTACTGGGCGCCGAAGTCGACGACCAGAACCGGACGGGGCAGGGACATACGCGAAGACTACCGGGGCCGGCACCGCGACCCCCGTCCCCGACCCGTCCCCGGGCGGGCAGCGGCGCACCGTAGTGATCCACATCACCCGGCCCGGTGGTGAGGACCTCCCATCGGTGGTGAACTGGATGCCGTGGGAAAGATCCTGGTCGGCACCGCTTCGTGGACGGACAAGACGCTGCTGGCTTCCGGCTGGTACCCGCGGTCGGCCGAGACGCCACAGAAGCGGCTGGCCTACTACGCCGGGCAGTTTCCGCTGGTCGAGGTCGACTCCACCTACTACTCGCCGCCGGCCGAGCAGACCGTCGGGCTGTGGGCGTCCCGTACGCCGCCCGGCTTCCTGTT
This sequence comes from Micromonosporaceae bacterium, assembly GCA_040255525.1. Lineage (GTDB taxonomy): Bacteria > Actinomycetota > Actinomycetes > Mycobacteriales > Micromonosporaceae > Rugosimonospora. The sequence goes on from JBDZVD010000009.1 coordinate 32,958, forward strand.
CAACATCAAGGCGTTCAGCCTGCTCACCGGTCACCCGACCCAGCCGGGCAAGCTGTACAGGGACCTGCGCCCCGAAACGGACAAGAAGAACATCTACCCGGGCGACCTATCCCCGCAGGCGTACGAGGACGTGTGGGCCCGATTCTTGTCCTCGCTCGATCCACTGGTCGACGCCGGCAAGCTCGGCCTGCTGCTCTTCCAGTTCCCGCCGTGGTTCACCATCCGCCGCTCGAACAAGCAGTACCTGCTGGAGGTCGCGAAGCGGTGCAGCCCGCTGCGGGTCGGCATCGAACTGCGCCACGAAAGCTGGTTTCACGGCGACAACCAGCGGGAGACCCTGGACTTCCTGCGTCAGCACAGCCTGCCGTTCGTGGCGGTGGACATGCCACAGGGGCACAAGTCCTCGATCCCGCCGGTGCTGGAGGCCACCAGCGACCTGGCGGTGGTGCGCTTCCACGGCCACAGCGACAACTGGACCAGCCGCGACATCTACGAGAAGTTCGGGTACGAGTACTCGGACAAGGAGCTGAAGTCGTGGGCGCCGAAGCTTGCGAAGCTGTCGGAGCAGACCGGGCAGACCCACGTGTTGATGAACAACTGCTACAGCGACTACGCGCAGCGCAACGCCGCCACCCTGGTCGACCTGCTCGGCGAGTCGGCCCAGACCTGAGCGGGCGATGAGCGGCGGCGAACCGGGGGCGCCGGTCAGTCCCGGGCGGCCGGCACGGGCAGGGCCGCCGGGGCGCCGTCCGGTACGGCGGGGTGCGCCGGCGGCACCGGCTCCAGGCGGCGGTACGGCTGGCCCGGGGCGGGCCGCGGGTCGGCGTCACCCCGGTTGGGCCACAGCGACATCGCCCGCTCCGCCTGTGCCGTGATGGTCAGCGACGGGTTCACGCCGAGGTTCGCGCACACCGCGGCGCCGTCGACCACGTGCAGCCCCGGGTGGCCGAAGACCCGGTGGTACGGGTCCACCACGCCGCTCTCCGGTGACGAGCCGATCACCGCGCCGCCGAGGATGTGCGCGGTGACCGGCATGTTGAACACGTCCGGCCAGGAGCCGCCGGCGACCCCGCCGATCTCCTCGGCGAGCAGCCGGACCGCCTGGTTGCCGGCCGGGATCCACCGGGGGTTGGGGGCGCCGTGCCCCTGGACGCTGGTCATCCTGCGCCGGCCGTACCAATTTCGTCCATAGTGGACGGTCAGAGAGTTGTCCAGCGACTGCATGACCAGGGCGATCACCGTACGTTCGGACCATGTGCGCAGGGACAGCATCCGGGCATTGGTACCCGGCCGGCGCAGGAACTCCCCCCACCAACGCAGCGGGCGCCACGAGTCGCCGTCGACCAGTACGGTCTGGAGCAGGCCCATCGCACCGGAGCCCCGCCCGTACCGGACGGGCTCGACGTGGGTGTGCTCGTCCGGGTGGAACGAACTGGTGATCGCCACGCCCTCGGTGAAGTCGGTGCCGGTCGCCAGCGCCTTGGCGCCAAGGATGGATTCCGAGTTGGTACGGGTCAGCGCACCCAGCCGGTCGGAGATCCCGGGCAGCGCGCCGATGGCCTTCATCCGGTGCAGCAGCCGCTGGGTGCCCAGCGCACCGGCGGCGAACACGACCTGCTCGGCGGTGAGCGTCGCGCGCCGCCGCCCGCCCGTGCGCCGGGTGGTGACCCGGTACCCGTCTCCGGCCGGCCGCACGTCGGTGACCGTGGTCAGCGGAAGGATCTCGACGCCCAACCGTTCCGCGAGGTAGAGGTAGTTCTTCGTCAGCGTGTTCTTGGCGTTGTGCCGGCAGCCGGTCATGCACGAGCCGCAGTGCAGGCAGGCGTCCCGAGCCGGCCCGGCGCCGCCGAAGTACGGATCCACTCCGGACTGTCCAAAGTAGACACCGACCGGGGTCGGGTGGTAGGTGTGGCCGGCGCCCATCCGTTCGGCGACCCGTCTCATCGCCCGGTCGGCCGGCGTGTCCCGCTGGTACGTGTTCACCCCGAGCATCCGCTCCGCCTGGTCGTACCAGGGTGCCAGCTCACCGGACCAGTCGGTGATCCCGCTCCACTGCGGGTCGGCGTAGAACGGGGCGAGCGGCCGGTACAGGGTGTTGGCGTAGACCAGGGAGCCGCCGCCGACCCCGGCACCGGACAGCACCAGGACGTTGCGGAGCAGGCTGATCCGCTGGATGCCGAAGCAGCGCAGCGCGGGCGCCCAGAGGAAGCGCCTGGTGTCCCACGAGGTCTGCGGGAATTCGTCGTCGGCGAAGCGCCGGCCGGCTTCGACGACGGCGACCCGGTACCCCTTCTCGGCCAGGCGCAGTGCGGCCACGCTGCCGCCGAACCCCGACCCGATCACCACGACGTCGTAGTCGGCCATCGGAACCCGTTTCCCCGCCGCGTGACCGCGGCGCTGCTCGCAGGAAGTCCGGACCGCTTGACCGCGACGCCTCGTTTCTCGGCGCCGCTGGCGGTCCGATGTCCCTCGGCACCACCGGCGGCGGAATTCTCCCTATTACCTGCCGGTAACCTATGCCCCCGTCCGGTACGGCGTCAACGCCCGGCCGGGGGCCACGAAGGAATCAGCGATCGAGGACCAGGCCGACCTTCTGGAACTCCTTGAGGTCGCGGTACCCGCACTTGGCCATCGCACGGCGCAGACCGCCGAACAGGTTGAGGCCGCCGTCGGGGTCGTCGGACGGGCCGTACAGCAGGCGCTCCATCGAACCCTGCGGCGCACCGGCCGGGCCGAAGGCGCCGCGCGGCAGGCTCGGGTGGCTCGCCGCCGAATGCCACCAGGCACCGCCGGCCGGCGCCTGTGCGCAGACCGACAGCGGTTCACCCAGCATCACCGCGTCCGCACCGCAGCCCAACGCCTTCGCGATGTCGCCGGACGTCTGCAGGTCGCCGTCCGCGATCAGGTGCACGTACCGGCCACCGGTCTCGTCCAGATAGTCGCGCCGGGCCGCCGCCGCGTCCGCGATCGCGGTCGCCATCGGTACCCGGATGCCCAGCACCATGTCGGTCGTCGACCACTCGTCCGCACCGACCCCGACGATGACCCCGGCGGCGCCGGTGCGCATCAGGTGCAGCGCGGTCTGGTAATTGGTGCAGCCGCCGACGACGACCGGGAGGTCGAGGTCGGCGATGAACTCCTTGAGGTTCAGCGGTTCGTCCACCACGGACACGTGCTCGGCAGAGACCAGGGTGCCCTGGATGACCAGGATGTCCACGCCCGCGTCCAGGATCACCGGCGCGAGCGCCAGCGTGTGCTGCGGAGACACCCGCACCGCGACGGTCACGCCCTCGTCCCGGATCGCGCGGACCCGTTCCGCGATCAGCTCCGGGCGGATCGGCTCGGCGTAGACCTCCTGGAGGCGGCGGGTCGCGGGGGCCTCGTCGTCGAGCGCCGACAGCTCCTTGAGGATCTTCACGGGATCCTCGTACCGGGTCCACAGCCCCTCCACGTTGAGCACGCCGAGGCCGCCCAGGTGCCCGAGGGTCGCCGCGGTCGCCGGGCTCATGGTGGCGTCCGACGGGTGCGCCACGCAGGGAATCTTGAACTGGTAGGCATCGAGCTGCCACGCGGTGGACACGTCATCCACGTCGCGGGTACGGCGACTGGGCACCACGGCGATGTCATCCAGGTGGTACCCGCGCTGAGCGGTCTTGCCCAGCCCGATCTCAACAACGTCACGCACGGGGACAACTCCGGGGATGAGGGGGTGTTCAGCGGGAGTGGTAGTTGGGGGCTTCGACGGTCATCTGGATGTCGTGCGGATGGCTCTCCTTGAGCCCGGCCGCGGTGATCCGGATCAGCTGGCCGCGCTCGTGCATCCGTTCGATGCTGTTCGCGCCGGTGTAGAACATCGCCTGCCGGAGGCCGCCGACCAGTTGGTGCGCCACGGCACCGAGCGGGCCACGGTACGGTACCTGCCCCTCGATGCCCTCGGGGATCAGCTTGTCGTCGGAGACCACGTCGTCCTGGAAGTACCGGTCCTTCGAGTACGACTGCGCCCCGCCCCGGGCCTGCATCGCGCCCAGCGAGCCCATCCCCCGGTACGACTTGAACTGCTTGCCGTTGATGAAGATCAGCTCGCCCGGGCTCTCCTCGCAGCCGGCCAGCAGGCTGCCGAGCATCACGCTGTCCGCCCCGGCGACGATCGCCTTCGCGATGTCGCCCGAATACTGCATGCCGCCGTCACCGATCACCGGTACGCCCAGCGGCCGGCAGGCGCGGGCGGCTTCCATGATCGCGGTAACCTGCGGCACGCCGACCCCGGCGACGACCCGGGTGGTGCAGATCGAACCCGGGCCGACACCGACCTTCACCGCGTCCGCGCCGGCCTCGGCGATGGCCTTGGCCCCGGCGTACGTCGCGACGTTGCCGCCGACCACGTCGACCCGCGTCTCCCGCTTCAGGCGGGCGATCATGTCCAGCAACGCCCGGCTGTGGCCGTGCGCGACGTCGACGACGATCACGTCCACCCCGGCGTCGACGAGCGCCCGGGCCCGCTTGTACGAGTCCTCCCCCACGCCGATCGCGGCGGCCACCCTCAGCCGGCCGGCGTCGTCCTTGGTCGCGTCGGGGAACTGCTCGCTCTTCGCGAAGTCCTTGACCGTGATCAGCCCGCGCAGCCGGCCCGCGTCGTCGACCAGGGGAAGCTTCTCGATCTTGTGCTGGCGCAGCAGCGCGAGGGCGTCCTGTTTGCTGACCCCTACCGGCGCGGTGACCAGCGGCATCTTGGTCATCACGTCGCGCACCAGCGCCTGCTTGTCCGTCACGAATCGCATGTCGCGGTTGGTGACGATGCCCACGAGCGCGCCGTCCGGACCGGTGACCGGCACGCCGGAGATGCGGAACCGGCCGCACAGCGCGTCGACATCCCGGACGGTGTCCTCGGGCGAGCAGGTGATCGGGTTCGTGATCATCCCCGCTTCGGACCGCTTGACCAGGTCCACCTGCTGCGCCTGATCTTCGGTGGACAGGTTGCGGTGCAGCACGCCGATGCCGCCGTGCCGGGCCATGGCGATCGCCATCCGGGCCTCGGTGACGGTGTCCATCGCGCTGGAGACCAGCGGTACGGCCAGCTCGACGTTGCGGGTCAGCCGGGTGCGGGTGACCGTCTCACCCGGCCGTACGTCGGACTCCACCGGTAGGAGCAGGACGTCATCGAACGTCAGTCCCAGCGGTATCAGGTTCACGACGGTGTCGTCGGCGGGTTGAAGATTCACTTTGGGTATCCCCTCGGCTGCGTCCCAACATCGTACCCACCAGCACTCCGGGATCAGCCACGACGGCGGGCCGCCAGGCCGGCCGTCGTTTGCCGGGCGGGCCGGCCGGGCGGCTTCGGGAGGCGGGGCCGTTTGTGGGGGGTTGCGGGCCGGCGGCATACCCGGTTCGGCGATAACGTGGAGGCGTGCACGACGAGCCGATCGATCCCTTCGCCGGCGACCCCGCCGATCCCTCGAACGAGCTTGCCGACCTGGACGACAGCGAGGCCGAGGAGAGCGGTGACGCGCTGACCGCGACCGAGCGGGAGGATGTGCTGGAAGATCTCGCCGATCTGGAGATCTACCAGGCGCTCCTGACCCCGGTCGGGGTGCGCGGCCTGGTGATCGAGTGCGAGGACTGCCACGAGCCGCACTACTTCGACTGGGACCTGCTCCGGGGCAACCTGCGCCACCTGCTGGACTCCGGCCGCCCGAGGGTTCACGAACCGGCCTACGACCCGGACCCCGATCACTACGTGACGTGGGAATACGCCCGGGGTTACGCCGACGGCGTACACGACACGCTGACAGAGAGCGACGAGTAGCGCCGACGCTGGGCCGGCCGGGTCAGGCACCCGCGGCGCCGGGCAGCGCGCCCGCCCCCGTCGGCCCGCTCCACGGCAGGGCCACACCGCCAGCCCGCGACCGGCATCACGCACACCGCCAGCTTTCGGCCGGCAGGGCCGCGGCGGTCAGGACACCAGACCGGTGCGGAAGCCGGCCGCCACGGCATGCGCCCGGTCACGGGCGTTCAGCTTGCGGAACAGCCGCCGGGCATGGGTCTTGACCGTGTCCTCCGACACGAACAGGTCCCGCCCGATCTCGGCATTGCTCTTGCCGTCCGCCATCCCCCGCAGCACCTGCAACTCCCGCTCGGTCAGTGCCGGCCGGCGGGGCCGGGTGCCTTCTTCCTCGCGCTGGCTGGGCACCAGCGACTCGCGGGCCTCCCGGGCGGCGGCCGACTCCACCCCCGCCGGGGGCGCGACCACCTGCGCGGGCTCCGGCCACCCACCGTCCTCGGGGCCGTTACCGCTCGCCCCCGCGCCGGGCGCCGGCTGGGCACCGGTACCGGTGTCGGTACGGGTACGCCCCGGCAGGCACAGCAGCAACAGCGTCTTCGTCACCGCGGTGACCAGATCCTGGTCTCCGCTGCGGATCACCCCTCGTGCCCCGGCCGCCACCGCGGCGGCCGCGACCTGACTGTCCTCCGGGCCGAACAGCACCAGCGTCGCACCGGGCGCATGAGTGAGCGCGCGGCGGACGAAGCCGACCGGATCGGGCCGGGTCAACGCGGTATCGACAAGGATCGTGTCGGCCGGACGCTCCGCCAGCCTGGCCATCACCTCGACCGCGGTCACCGCAGTCCGCAGTGCCGAGGCCACTCCCACGCGATCGGCATAGACCGCAATCGCCTGTGCCGCGACAGACGACCGCACACACACCAGGACCGTACCCACTCTGGTCCTCCTCTCCTTTGAAGGGGACCACGAAAGTCACAGCTCGTTACGGCATTTCAGCGAAGTGCCCCAACCTAGCTGGATATCGGGCGGTTCGCCGGATGCTTAGGAGTCGATGGGGTCGGGTACCACGGGTTCGGCGTTCGTACAACTCGAACGGCAATACCTACAGGAGGAAGCAGCGATGGCGAACGTACGCAGGCTGCCCGGGCCCATTGCCGACATATGGGAGTGGCAGGTTCAAGGGGTATGCCGCGGACGGGACAGCGCACAGTTCTTCCACCCGGACGGGGAACGCGGATCCTCACGCAGCCGGAGGGAGCGCAGCGCCAAGGCGCTCTGCATGGCCTGCCCGGTACGGGCCGAGTGCGCGGCGCACGCACTCGCCACCCACGAGCCGTACGGGGTCTGGGGCGGCTTCACCGAAGCGGAACGGCTCCGGCTCCTCGCGCTCGGCTGGGAGGACACCGCCGACAGGTACCGGCATCGGGTCGACGTGTCACGACTGGAGGCCCGCCTCGAACCGGCACGGATCGGCTGAGCCCGCCACGGGCCGGGGCGCAGGTCCCGGCCGGTGGCGGGAACCGCCGGCGGAAGGCGGAGGTCAGCTCACAGACACGTTGATGGTGTGCCAGCCGGTGGCGCCGTCCGGATCGGGCGGCGCCTCGTCCTGTGTCTGGGTGGCCCCGGCGTTGTCCGTCGCGCGTACCTGGATCCGGTGGTCGCCCGGCGTCGCGTCCCAGGTCCACGACCACAGGCGCCAGGTGTCCACCGACGGCACCTCGCCGAGAGTGGCCTGCTGCCAGGCGCCGTCGTCGACTCGTACCCCCACCCGGGAGATGCCCCGGTGCTGGGCCCAGGCGACGCCGGCAACGGTGACCTGCCCGCGGCGCGGGGCCGAGCCGTCCCGCGGGGTGTCGATGCGCGACTCCGTCTTGATCGGCGCCTTCCGGGACCAGCCGCGCGGCACCCAGTACGCCGAGTAGTCCGCGAAGCTGGTCAGCTCCAGTTCGCTGAGCCACTTGCACGCGGACACGTACCCGTACAGCCCCGGCACCACCATCCGGACCGGGAAGCCGTGCTCGATGGGCAGCGGGTCGCCGTTCATGCCGAACGCGAGCATCGCGTCCCGCCCGTCCATGAGCACCGCCGTCGGCGAGCCGACCGTGAACCCGTCCACGGCGCGCCCCACCACCTGGTCGGCGCCGTCCATCGGGCCGGCCTCTTCGAGCAGATCCTTCAGCGAGACGCCGAGCCAGCGGGCATTGCCCACCAGATCGCCGCCGACCTCGTTGGAGACGCAGGTGAGCGTCACGTACCGCTCCATCGTGGGCCGGGCCAGCAGGTCGGCGAAGGTGAGCGTCATCGGCTTGCGCACCCGGCCATGGATCCGCAGCGTCCAGGTCGCCGGATCGACCTGCGGCACGGTCAGCGCGGTGTCGATCCGGTAGAAGTCGTCGTTGCTCGTGACGAACCTGCTGGCCCCGGCGACCGTGAGGTTGGCCCCGGCCGGTACCGGCGAGGCGGGGTTCGCCGGGCTGGGCAGCACCAGCGCGGCGCGGGCCTTGGTCACGTTCTTCCGGTCGGCGATCTGGCGGCCGACGAGGCCGACGACCGCCGCCCCCACCAGTACGCCACCGGACTCCGTCAGGAAGCGCCGACGCGCGTACGGGTCCGGGGTGGTCTCTCGCGCGCGCAGCAGCAGGATCAGGGCGCCCGCGCCGGCCACCGCGCCGAGCAGGGACGGGAACACCGAGCCCGGCCCCGACTCCGGCCGGCTCACCGCCGCCGCGATGCCGATGACGCCGAACACGCCGATACCGGCGAGGCCGAGCCGCAGGTCCCTGATGGCCAGCGCGCCGATGAGGGCCGCGAACAGGGCCAGCAGCACGACGGTGCCGGTCAGCAGGGCGGTCTTGTCGTGCGTACCGAACGCCGCCACGGCGAAGTTCTTGACCGACTTGGGAACCGAGTCCACCACCACGCCGCCGACCGCCACCAGAGGCGCTGAGCGGGCTCCGGCGAACACCGCGACGACCTCCGCCACCCCGAGAGCGACGGCCGCCGCGGCCAGCCCCGCGAGGGACCCGAACCAGCGGGGTACGCGTGCATCCTTCACCCGTCAAAGTCTCCGCGCGAGCTGCCCCGGCCGGTAGGGCGGTAAGAGATCGATAAGAAAGTTCGAAGGGACGGTACGCGGCGCGTACCGTCCCTTCGAGGTGCTTCCGGCTGCTGCGTCCCGGTCGAGCCGGCTCAGAAGCCCGGCCCGTGCGAGTGGCCGTGCCCGTGGCCGTCCCCGGCGGCGGCCGGCTCCGGGTCCTTGGGCTTGTCGACCACCAGGCTCTCGGTGGTCAGCAGCAGGCCGGCGATGGAGGCGGCGTTGGCGACCGCGTTGCGGGTCACCTTGACCGGGTCCACGATGCCGGACTTGGCCAGGTTGACGTACTCGCCGGTGGCGGCGTTCAGGCCCTCGCCCCAGCCGCTGGCGCGCACCTTCTCCACCACGACGTACCCGTCGAGGCCGGCGTTCTGGGCGATCCACCGTAGCGGCTCGACCAGGGCCTTGCCCACGATCGCGGCGCCGGTCGCCTCGTCGCCGGACAGCGACAGGCTCTCGATGGCCGACCCGACCTGTACCAGGGCGGCACCACCGCCGGGCAGGATGCCCTCCTCGACGGCTGCCTTGGTCGCCGAGATCGCGTCCTCGATGCGGTGCTTCTTCTCCTTGAGCTCGACCTCGGTGGCCGCGCCGACCTTGATCACCGCGACTCCGCCGGACAGCTTGGCGAGCCGCTCGTTGAGCTTCTCCTTGTCCCAGTCGGAGTCGGACGCCTCGATCTCCTTGCGGATCTGGGCGACCCGCTCGGCGACGTCCTCGTCCTTGGCCGCGCCGTCGACGATCGTGGTGGTGTCGTTGGTGACCACGATCCGGCGGGCCTGGCCCAGCAGCTCCAGTCCGGCGTTCTCGAGCTTGTACCCGAGGTCCGGCGAGATCACCTCGCCGCCGGTGAGGATCGCGATGTCCTGCAGGATCGCCTTGCGCCGGTCGCCGAAGGCCGGAGCCTTCACCGCGACGACCTTGAGCGTCTTGCGGATCGCGTTGACCACGAGGGTGGCCAGGGCCTGGCCCTCCACGTCCTCGGCGATGATCAGGAGCGGCTTGCTGGTCTGCAGGATCTTCTCCAGCAGCGGCAGCAGCTCTTCGATCGAGCTGATCTTCTGGGTGGTGACCAGGACGTAGGCGTCCTCCAGGACCGCCTCGCCGCCCTCCGGGTCGGTCATGAAGTGCGGGGACACGTAGCCCTTGTCGAACTGCATGCCCTCGGTGACCTCAAGCTCGGTGGCCATGGTGGAGCCGTCCTCGACGGTGATCACACCTTGCCGGCCGACCTTCTCCATCGCCTCGGCGATCAGGTCGCCGATGTTCGCGTCCTGCGCCGAGATCGTCGCGACGTGCGCGATCTCCTCGCGGCCGGACACCTCGGTGGCCTTGGCGAGCAGCGCCTCGTTGACCGCCTTCACGGCGGTGTCGATGCCCCGCTTGAGACCGTTCGGGTTGGCCCCGGCGGTCACGTTGCGCAGGCCCTCCCGCACCATCGCCTGGGCGAGCACGGTCGCCGTGGTGGTCCCGTCGCCGGCGACGTCGTTGGTCTTCGTCGCCACCTCCTTGACCAGCTGGGCGCCCAGGTTCTCGTACGGGTTGGTGAGCTCGATCTCCTTAGCGATCGTCACACCGTCGTTGGTGATTACGGGTGCGCCGAACTTCTTGTCCAGGACGACGTTGCGACCCTTCGGGCCAAGGGTCACCTTGACCGCGTCGGCCAGCGCGTTCACGCCGTGCTCGAGCAGGTGTCGGGCGTCGTCCGAGAAGCTCAGGATCTTCGCCATCTTTATCCCTTCACAAGGAAATGCCGTCCTGACGCCCGGCGGGCCGGGCATCAGGACGGCACATCGTGGACCGGCCGCCGGCCCGGCCCGATGTCACGGGCAAGCCGACCGAGCGGCCGGACCGGTCGCATAGCCGCGCCGTCGAAACCCTCGGGACCGCCACCCGGCATGCCGGGCGCCGGGACGGCACTATGATCATCTCAGCCCGACCGCCGGAACCCGGCGATCGTGACCGTCAGTGCTCGGGTCGCCGCCTCGCGACGGCGACCCGCCCAGCTCACTTCTCGATGACAGCGAGGACATCGCGGGCGGAGAGCACCAGGTACTCCTCGCCGGCGTACTTGACCTCGGTGCCGCCGTACTTCGAGTAGAGCACCGTGTCGCCGACCTGTACGTCGATCGGAATCCGGTTGCCCTTGTCGTCGAAGCGGCCCTGGCCCACAGCGAGGACGGTGCCCTCCTGCGGCTTCTCCTTGGCGGTGTCGGGGATTACCAGGCCCGACGCCGTGGTCGTCTCAGCCTCGTTCGCCTGGACCACGATGCGGTCCTCGAGCGGCTTGATCGCAACCTTGGTCGCGGTAGTCACGGGCATACCCTCCTGGGGTACTGGATCTTCATCTGCCACATCCAGGCGGCTCCGTCGTCGCGGGTGCCGGCTCCGCCGGGCGTACACCGGCCGGCCAACGGCCAACCGACTAGCACCCTCGATGCGAGAGTGCTAACCGAAGGTTATGCCCGGATCTAGCACTCCGTCAAGGAGAGTGCCAACGCCGCGCCGGACGCCACACCGGACGCCACACCGGGCACCGCCAGGGCATCGGATCACGACGGGGTCACGAGCCGGTCGCCGGTCGGCCACGCCGATCGCCCGCGCTGGGACCGATGGGCGTCACTCGGTGCGTTCGGCCGGTCGCGTTGCCGAATTGTTACCGCGGACAACAAACTTAACCGGGCCGTCATCTTGTGCCGGGCCTCCCCGGAGGAATACGTTGCCCGGCACAACAAACAGTACGGGAGCCGGCCGAAGGCCGCTGGGGCAGCCGGAAGACCGGATCCCGGGGTCGAAGAACATCGACAACTGCAAACCCACGACCCCTCCCGCCGCCTCGTGCGGCGCATACCCCGAAAGGACCCATGCAATGCGCAAGGGGATCCTCGCCCTCGCCGCCGCCGGGCTGGTGGTTGCCGGCGGCCTGGCCGCGTGTGGCAAATCCGACGATTCAAGCAACAGCAGCGGTTCGAAGAAGGCGCCGTACGTCGGCGTGATCCTGCCGGACACCAAGTCCTCGGCCCGGTGGGAGACCGACGACCGGCCGCTGCTGAAGAAGGCGTTCGACGACGCCGGCGTGAAGTCCAACATCCAGAACGCCCAGGGTGATCCGAACGCGTTCCAGACCATCGCCGACCAGATGATCACCGATGGCGTCAATGTCCTGGTGATCACCGACCTGGACGCCGGTTCCGGCACCGCCGTGATCAAGAAGGCCCAGAACGCCGGCATCCCGGTCATCGACTACGACCGCCTGACCATCGGCGGCGGCGCTCAGTACTACGTCTCGTTCGACAACGTCCAGGTCGGCAAGCTGCAGGGCCAGGGCCTGCAGAAGTGCCTGACCGACGAGAAGGCCCCGAAGGGCACCATCGTCGCCGAGCTCAACGGCTCGCCGGACGACAACAACGCGACCCTGTTCGCCCAGGGCTACGACTCGATCCTGAACCCGCTGTACGCAGACGGCACCTACACCAAGGGCCCGAACGTGTCCGTACCGAAGTGGGACAACGCCGTCGCCGGCACCGACTTCGAGCAGATGCTGACCAGCACCCCGAAGATGGGCGGCGTCCTCGTCGCCAACGACGGCATGGCCAACTCGGTCATCGCGGTGCTGAAGAAGGATGGCCTGAAGATGCCGGTCACCGGCCAGGACGCGACCGTGCAGGGCCTGCAGCACATCCTCGACGGTGACCAGTGCATGACGGTCTACAAGGCCGTGCAGCTGGAGGCCAAGGACGCCTCGGAGCTGGCGATCGCGCTGGCCAAGGGCGAGAAGCCGTCGGCGACCCAGTCGGTGCGGGACCCGAAGCTCAACAGGGATGTCCCGTCCCGCCTGGAGACCCCGAAGGCGATCTTCAAGGACAACGTCAAGGACGTGGTCGCCGACGGTTACGTGACCAAGGATCAGCTGTGCACCGGTGACTACGCCGCCAAGTGCGCGGCGGCCGGCATCAGCTGACGCCAGGCCCGTCCCTCAAGACCGGCACGCAGTCCCGGCGCCGCGCAGCCCGCGCGGCGCCGGGGCGCTGGTCTTTCCCCCTGGTCTGCGAACGACCACCGTTTGACAGGAGCAATCTCCCGTGACCGCCACTCCCATCCTGGAGATGCGTGGGATCGATAAGAGTTTCGGTCCCGTACAGGTTCTCCGGCAAGTCGACTTCACCGCGAACGCCGGCGAGGTTACCGCTCTCGTTGGCGACAACGGCGCGGGCAAGTCAACCCTCGTCAAATGCGTGGGCGGCATCTACCCCATCGATTCCGGGGAGTACCTCTTCGACGGCAGGCCCGTCACCGTACACAGCCCGCGCGACGCGTCCGCGCTCGGCGTGGAGATCGTGTACCAGGACCTCGCCCTCTGCGAGAACCTCGACATCGTGCAGAACATGTTCCTCGGCCGCGAACGCACCCGGGGCATCGTGCTGGACGAGCCGACCATGGAGAAGATGGCCAGCGAGACTCTCGACCGGCTGTCGGTCCGCACCGTCAAGTCCATCCGCCAACTGGTGGCCAGCCTCTCCGGCGGCCAGCGCCAGACTGTCGCGATCGCCAAGGCTGTGCTGTGGAACAGCAAGGTGGTCATCCTCGACGAGCCGACCGCCGCGCTCGGTGTCGCGCAGACCGCGCAGGTACTCGAGCTGGTCCGGCAGCTGGCCGACAACGGCCTCGCGGTCGTACTCATCTCACACAACATGAACGACGTCTTCGCGGTCGCCGACCAGATCGCCTGCCTGTACCTCGGCCGGATGGCGGCGCAGGTCAAGGCCAGCGACGTGACGTACTCGCAGGTGGTCGAGCTGATCACCGCCGGTCGAAGCGGCGACCTCGGGCTGGCCACGGCGGCGGTCGCCGCCGCGGGCAACGGCAACGGTTCGCACGACGGCGGCGAGACCGACCTCGGCGACATGAACGGAGCACACTGATGACCGCCCTCCAGACTCCCCCCGGCCGGACGGAGGTACCGGGCGCGACCAGCCGTACCCTTGGCGGCCACGCCCGCCAGTACTTCGGTCGCATCCGCGGCGGCGACATGGGTTCGCTGCCCGCCCTGCTCGGCCTCATCGTGCTGTGCATCGTGTTCGGCGTCGCTCGCCCGGTCTTCTTCTCCCAGGTGAACTTCGCCAACCTGTTCACCCAGGGCAGCCAGGTCACACTCATCGCGATGGGCATGGTCTTCGTACTACTGCTCGGCGAGATCGACCTGTCCGCCGGATTCGCCAGCGGCGTCTGTGGCGCGATCATGGCAATCCTGCTCACCAATGAGCACTGGGCCTGGTATCTGGCCATCCCGGCGGCGATCCTGACCGGCGTGATCATCGGTGTGGTGCTCGGCGTGCTGGTCGCGAAGGTCGGCATCCCGTCCTTCGTGGTCACCCTGGCCGCCTTCCTGGCCTTCCAGGGCCTGGTGCTGCTCCTGCTGACCGGCGGCAAGAACATCTCCGTCAACGACCCGTTCACCGTCGCGATCGAGGGCAAGAACCTGTCGCCGTGGCTCGGCTGGGTACTGCTCATCGTCTCTGTCGTCGGGTACGCCGCGGTGCAGCTGAACCGGGTCCGCGGCCGGCGCAGCCGTGGGCTGGCCGCCGACCCGCTGTCGCTGATCGCCATCAAGGTCGGCGCGCTGGCCGTCATCGGTGCGATCGCGGTGTACTTCCTCAACGAGGAGCGCGCCATCAACCCGGCGTTCCACTCGCTCAAGGGCATCCCGAACGTGGTGCCACTGATCGTGGTACTGCTGCTGATCTGGACGTTCGTGCTGAACCGGACCACGTACGGCCGGCACATCTACGCGGTCGGTGGCAGCAAGGAAGCCGCCCGCCGGGCCGGCATCAACGTCGACCGGATCCGCATCTCGGTCTTCGTGATCTGTTCCGGGATGGCGTCGCTGGGCGGCATCGTGGCTGTCAGCCGGGCCAACTCGGTCGACCCGAACACCGGTGGCAGCAACATCCTGCTGTACGCCGTGGGCGCGGCCGTCATCGGTGGCACCAGCCTCTTCGGCGGCAAGGGTCGGGTGATCGACGCGGTGATCGGCGGCGCGGTGGTCGCGGTCATCGACAACGGCATGGGCCTGTTGGGCGTCAGTGCCGGTCTCAAGTTCATCTTCACCGGCGTCGTCCTGCTCCTCGCGGCCGGTGTCGATGCGCTGTCCCGGCGGCGGGCGGCGGCCAGCGGCCTACGCTGAGCCCCCGGCCGAGACAGCATCCGGAGACGGAACCCGCCATGCGCGCTGGGCCCAGCCAGGAAGAGATCCGCCGGCAGAACCTCGGAGCTCTGCTTCGCCAGGTCCACGTGCATGGTGCGGTCTCCCGCGCCGAACTCACCAACGCGCTCGGACTCAACCGCTCGACCATCGGGGCGCTGACCGCCGATCTGGTCGCCGCCGGCCTGGTTCGCGAGGAACTACCCAAGGAGACCGGCCGAGCGGGCCGGCCCTCCCTGGTGGTACGAGCGGAGTCCGAGCGCATTTTCGTGTACGCGCTGCTGATCGGAGTCGACCGGCTGGTCGCGGCGCGGATCGGCCTGGGCGGCGAGATCCTCGACCGCCGGGAGCGGCAGCGCGGACGGGGTGAGTTCGTCGCCTCCGACGTCATCACCCCGCTCGCCGAATTCGTGAACGAGATGCACCGCAAGGTCCCGGAGGGCTCCACCTGCGTGGGTACCGGGGTCGCGGTGGCCGGCATCGTACGGCGGGAGGACGGCCTGGTCCGGCTCGGCCCGATGATCGGCTGGGTGAACGAGCCGCTCGGTACCGCGCTGCACGAGGTGCTCGCCATGGACGCCCCGACCTACGTGGGCAACGACGCCGACCTGGGCGCGCTGGCTGAGCACATCCGGGGTGCCGGCACCGACTCCGACAACATCATCTACCTCAGCGGCGACGTCGGCGTCGGCGGCGGCATCATCGCCGGCGGGCGTCCGGTCGCCGGGCACGGCGGGTACGGTGGCGAGGTCGGCCACATGGTGGTCAACCCGAACGGCAAGCAGTGCATCTGCGGCGCGCGCGGCTGCTGGATGACCGAAGTCGGCGAGCATGCGCTGCTGGCCGCCGCGGACCGCGAAGGGATCGGCCGGGAGGGCATCCTGGCCGTCGTCGACGCGGCCAACCGGGGCGACGCGCTCGCCCAGGCCGCCGTTCGAAGCGTGGGCGACTGGCTCGGCTTCGGAGTCGCCAACCTGGTCAACATCTTCAACCCGGAGACAGTGATCTTCGGTGGTACGCTGCGCGACCTGTACCTGGCCGGCGCCGCGCAGGTGCGCAGCCGGCTGAACCGCAACGGGCTGCCCGCCTGCCGGGAGCACGTCCGGCTGCGTACCCCCGGGCTCGGCGACGACTCGTCACTGATCGGGGCGGCCGAGCTTGCGTTCCAACGACTTCTGGCGGATCCGCTGGACGTCGGCACACCCGTGACCACCCAGCCGTCAGAATCGACCATGTGACCCCCGACCTGCTGGCCCAGCTGCGTACCCCGGCTGGAGCCGCCGCGCTGGACGCGGCGGCCGAACTCGCCGACGCGCCACCGCTGGCCGCCGCGTCGGCCCTTCGCGCCCGGGGCCTGCCGGCCGACCTGGCGGCGGCGGCTCACACACAGGCGGTACTGCGGCTGCGTGCCCGGGCGAAGTTCGGGCCGGACGCCGCGGTCATGTTCTTCACGCGCCCCGGCCTCGAACAGGCGACCCGTTCGGTGGTGGCCGGACGCCGGGCGCGGCGATTGGCCCGGGCCGGCGTGACCCACCTCGCCGACCTCGGCTGTGGCGTAGGCGCCGACGCGCTGGCCGCGGCACGGGCCGGGATCCATGTGCGCGCCGTCGACACCGACCCGTTGACCGCCGCGGTCGCCGCCGCCAACGTCCGGGCACTCGGCCTCGACGATCTGGTCTCCGTCTCCTGCACCGACGCCAGGACGGTCGACCTGTCGACTGTGGACGGTGTGTTCTGCGACCCGGCCCGCCGGCAGGGCGGCACGCGGGTGTTCGATCCCCGCGCGTACTCGCCGCCCTGGGACTTCGTGGCGGCGCTTGCGGAACGGGTACCCCGCACGGTACTCAAGCTGGCCCCGGGCATCGACCACCGGCTGATCCCGCACGGCGTTGAGGCGGAATGGGTGTCGGTGGACGGCGACCTCGTGGAGGCGGCATTCTGGTGCGGTCCACTCGCGGCGGTACCCCGCCGGGCTTCGCTGCTGGGCCGGGACGCTTCGCCGCTGGACCCGTACGCTTCGCCGCTGGACCCGGGCGCCTTGACGCTGGCCGGCACCGGCGAGCGGGCGGCGCTGGTTGGGCCCGTCCGGCGCTACGTCTACGATCCCGATCCCGCGGTGGTCCGGGCGCACCTGGTGGCCGAGTTTGCATCCGCTGTGGACGGTACGCTGGCGGATTCCCGGATCGCGTACGTCTACGCTGACTCGCCGGTACCCACCGGCTTCGCGCGCTGCTTCGAGGTCACGGACGCCATGCCACTGTCGGTGAAGCGCTTGAAGGTGGTGCTCCGGGAGCGCGGCGTGGGCCGGTTGACCATCAAGAAGCGCGGCTCGGCGCTCGACCCGGACGAGCTCCGGCGGAAGCTGCGCCCGACCGGCCCGGCGGAGGCGACCATCATCCTGACCCGGGTCGACGATGCCGCGACCGTGCTGTTCGTCGCACCGGTGCCCCGGACCGGGGCCTAATCTTGGCGGCGTGGCGGGACGAGGAACGCCGGCGACGGCGCTGCTGAGCAAACAGAAAGTGGACTTCACGATCCACACGTACGAGGTGGGCGAGCACACCTCGGGGTACGGCGAGGCCGCGGCGGCGGCGCTGGGTGTCGACCCGGATCGGGTCTTCAAGACGCTGGTCGCGAACGTGGACGGCAAGCTCGCAGTCGGCGTCGTACCGGTGTCGGGTTCGCTGGACCTCAAGGCGCTGGCGGCGACCGGCGGAGGTAAACGGGCGACCATGGCGGAACCGGCGGCGGCGGAGCGGGCAACCGGGTACGTGACGGGCGGGATCTCGCCGTTCGGCCAGCGGACGCGGCTGCCGGTGGTGGTGGACGAGTCGGTGCTGCGCTGGCCATCGGTGTACGTATCGGGCGGCCGACGCGGCATGCAGGTGGAGGTGGCCCCCCGGGATCTGGTCCGGGTGACCGGGGCGACACTGGGCCGGATCGCGGCCTGAGCGGCACGCGCCGGCCTGACAGGTCGATCAGGGCGTACGGCGACGGGTCGCCCACCAGATCAGGATCGCGATGAGGGCGCACAGGAACACGACGACGGGGATGACGATCAGGAGCGTCGAAGGCCCGTTGGACAGCGCGCCTGGCGGCTGAGCAACGGCGGAGCTGCGGTCCGGGGAATGGTCGACGCCGGATGAGGCAGGACGGGGGCTGGCGGACAATGGGGGTACGTCGGCGGTGAGCGCAGCAACGATGTTGATGACGCCGTACCCGTACTCGTTGTCGCGGCCGGGCGGCCCTTTGTCGGTGGCGGTGGCGGTCAGCCGATGGATCACCTCGGCGGCGGAAAGGTTCGGGTACTTGGCCCGTACCAACGCAACGGCACCGGCGACAATAGAGGTTGCGTCGCTAGTACCGGTACCGCTGGAATATCCACCGCCTGGAGCAGGGTGAACGATGTTGACTCCGGGCGCCGCGAGCAAGACAGCGGGACCGGTCACAGAATCAGCGGCGTGAACTCCCGTCTGATCGACGGATGCAACCGCTACGACGCCCGGCAGGTTGGCTGGCGCGTCCACCGCCAGCGATCCCTGACTTCGATTCCCGACCGCCGCAACAACAACGATATCCGCCTGCTCGGCAGCCCGGATAGCGGCAGCCAAGCCTGGCGTACCCCCACCCCCTCCCTCAGCGATACAAATAACTTGCACATGGCGTCCGATTGCGGATCTGATGCCGGAGGCCATGGCCTCGTCATTCGTTCTTCCGGTATCGACCGTGTCGGCTATTGGGAGTACCTTTGCCGACGGAGCGATCCCAATCGCACCTTCAGCTTTGCCGTGACCATGGGCGGCAACATTCCCTGCCATTCCTGTCCCATGACCACTCGGATCATGCCATGCATCGCCGGTTCGCCCCGGTCCAGCGTAGGTTACGAGGCCCGGTAGAACATTTCCAGCGAGATCAGGATGGGTGGCATCAACACCAGTGTCGATTAGACCAACAGTGATCCCCTCGCCTGTGCTGATTTGTCGCGCATTAGCGACGTCCAAGAATGCAAGATACCATTCCTGGTCCCGTACGAAATCTGCCCGTGCGGGAGCATCTAGCAATAGCAAAAAGAGCGAGGCGATAGATGCTACGAAGGTTCGCTCTAATCGTCGGCAGCTCATTAGCGATCAATTCCGATCACTCCAGGACCTGGGTCGAAGCTCATCGGCTCAGGTAACGGATGAAGGACCGGAAGGCCCCCTTCGGCCACGTGCCACGGATCGTCAACGTCGTATTCGCGGCGGCGCCTACGTTGTGCTCGATGCGTTGCAACATCAGCGCCGAGGCCACCAGCCATGCCAACCGTAGCGCCATCGGATCCGATGACCCCGCCCACGCGATTCACAAGCTGCCCACGACGTGTCGTCGTACCGTCCGGGTCCCCGACTGCTTGCCTTCCAACGGCACTTGGTTGTTGTGGCACCCACGGCGCCGTTCGGATCGGGTCCTCCGGCATGCCCACGCCTTCGTTCACTGGCAGTTTGGCATCTCGCGCGAAAGAGAATGTAGACATAGTCCCCAGCCCAGGCTCCGGCGGCAACGCATCAATTCCCAATCTTGGGACCGTCGGGGCTTTGTCAGCTTCACTTACTAAGTTCAGAGAAATGGGCGTCGACGAGCCGGCCAGCGACACGGCCTCCGGCAAAGGAGCGAGTACGCTTCGGTTCGAACGGTCTAACGATTCGTGCTCAGGTGAGTAATTGACGGCCCAGCTAGGCCGGGCGGGGGTCCTGCCTCTCGCCGCGTTTCTCGAACTCTCGATGGAGGAAGAACCAATAACTACGGAATTTCTTCCGTTGACCGGTACATCTTCTCCTCGAGTAGACTGCGGTGGTTGGTAGTCGTCGGCGGTCGCGTAGTGGCGCCACGAGTCCATCGCCGCGTCCCCGAGCGACTCCATGATTCCGGTCGCCTGCTTGTGCAACTGCCGCTGCCGCAGCGCCGCCGATGCCTCCGCCTTCGGCTGCGCCTCGACCCGCCGCAGTGCCTGCGACTCCTCGTACACCCGCTGCAGCTTCGGCCGTGCCTCGTCCACCGCGTTCGCCAGCGTCACCAGCGCCTGGCGGTTCGCCACCGAGACGTCCGCCAGCTGCTGCGCCGAACCGATCAACTCGTCGAGGCGCCCGAGGTACAGCGCCGCCGCTTCGCTGCGGTCCGGCGACCATTTGCCCGCCAGCCCGTCCCGGTACCACTGCAGACGGCGCGCGAGTGACTGCGCCGCCTCGTACGTGCTCTGCCACGCGCCCGCCTGTTGGAACGCCTCTACCGTCGAGACGTTCCGCAGCAGCGACCACATCCCCGGTACGTCGAACCGGGACCACTGGGTCAGGCCGGCCGACGGTACGGCGGCCATCACACCGCCCTCCCCGGCAACCGGTCGGGCGTCGGTACGGCGGCCGCCTGCGACAGTTGGCCGCCCACATCGGCGACGGTCGCCTCCGCGAACGCGTCCGATCCCGCGTACCGGGTGGCGACCTCGTCCGCCGCGTCGGCGAGCGCGACCAACGCGACCGAGTACGCGCTGAGCAGTTGCACCGCCTGGTCCAGGCTCAGCTGGTGCGCCGATCGGGCGAGTCCCAGTTCGGCGAAGGCCGGATCGGCGAGCACCGTCGCCTGGCCCGACTGGAACACGTCGAGCGCGGCGGTGGCCACCGGCGCGAAACGCTGGCTCTGCTCGTCCCGCAACGCCCGCGCGAAGTCGGCCAGACCGCCCAGATCGACTTCCAGAGGTCCGTAGCTGCCCGTGCTGTCGTCCTCAAGACGCCCCACGCTGTCCTCCCCAGGCCGGCGACACGCGCCCCACGCCGCGTCACAGCGCAACCCCGCGGCTACGGGGAGGTTACCCTCACACGGCTACGTTCCACGACCCCGTGAGGCAGACCTGTGGATAAAGAGGTCAGCGATCGACCGGGGTGAAATCCCAGGAGTGCGCCGAGCGGGCGACGAGGTGCTTGGGCGGGTCGGGCAGCGGCTGTGGGCTGCTGCGCCACTTGCTGATCACCACGACCCGGTTGTCAGTGGAGCTGAAGACCTCGCTGGATATGTGCATCGGGTTGGATTCGATACCGGGCAGCGCCAGATCACACAGCCAGGACAACAGGTCGGCAAAGCCGTCGGGGTACGCCCGCAGCTCCCACATCCGTACGATCACAGTGCGGCACCTCACACGTTCACGGTGGTCAGCGGCATGGCCGAATCCGTGGGCAGGTCGAGCTTGCTGGGGGTCACGCCGGCGGCGACGAGGTGGGAGCCGAGCGCCGCGACCATCGCGCCGTTGTCGGTACACAGCTTCGGTCGCGGTACCCGCACGGTGATGCCGTGCTTCGCGCACCGCTGTTCGGCGAGCGTTCGGATCCGGGAGTTGGCGGCAACGCCGCCGCCGATCACGAGCGTGCTGACACCGTGCGCCCGGCAGGCGTCGACCGCCTTCGCGGTCAACACGTCGCAGACCGCTTCCTGGAAGCTGGCCGCCACGTTCTCGACCGGTACCGGCTCCCCGGCGCGCTCGCGGGCCTCCACCCACCGGGCGACGGCGGTCTTGAGGCCGGAGAACGAAAAGTCGTACCGGTGGGCGGCCAGATCGCGGGCCGCGGTGAGCCCGCGCGGGAACGGGATGGCGGACGGGTCGCCGGATCTCGCTGCCCGGTCGATCGGTGGTCCGCCCGGAAACGGCAGTCCGAGCAGCCGGGCCACCTTGTCGAACGCTTCTCCCGCGGCGTCGTCGATGGTCGAGCCGAGCGGTGTGACCTCCCGCGCGAGGTCCTCGATGAGCAGCAGGGAGGAGTGGCCGCCGGAGACCAGCAGGGCGATGGCCGGCTCCGGCAGCGCCCCGTGTTCGAGGGTGTCCACGGCGACGTGGGCGGCCAGGTGGTTGACGCCGTATATCGGCTTCTCGGCAGCGAGCGCGTAGCCCTTGGCCGCGGCGACGCCGACCAGCAGCGCCCCGGCCAGCCCCGGCCCGGCGGTCACCGCGATCGCGTCCACGTCGGACAGTGCGACACCGGCGTCGGCGAGGGCGCGGTGCATCGTGGGTACGATCGCCTCCAGGTGCGCCCGGCTGGCCACCTCGGGTACCACGCCGCCGAACCGGGCGTGTTCGTCCACACTGGACGCTATGGCGTCGGCGAGCAGGGCGCGCCCGCGCACGATCCCGATCCCGGTCTCGTCGCAGGACGTCTCGATCCCCAGTACCAGTGGCTCGTCCCGGGCGGCACGTCGGTCAGTCATCTCGCCTCATCACCAGCGCGTCGGTGTTGCTCGGTTGGTAGTACCCGCGCCGGACCCCAACCTGCTCGAAACCGTATGTCTCATACAGCCGCTGGGCCGGCCCGTTGTCGACGGCGACCTCCAGCAGCACGCTGCCGGCGCCCCGGCTGCGCGCCTCGGCCAGCAGCGCCTCCAGCAGTCTGCGGCCGACGCCGTGCCGCTGCCGGTCGCGCCGTACCGCGATGTTCTGTACCCAGGCTTCGCGGCCGCCCGCCGACAGGCCGGCGTACCCGACGACGTCGTCCCCGTCGAGCGCGACCAGATAATAGTTGCCGTTGGCGAGCTCGTTCCAGAACATCGCGGCCGACCACCGTTCGGCGCCGAACAGGTCCGCCTCGATGGGCAGCAACGCCTCGATGTGCCACCACCGCATCGGTTCCAGGGTGATCGTAAGGCTCACCGCAGTGCCGGTTTGCGCTCACCGGGTTGGACCGCGTCCGGCCGGCGCAGGTAGAGCGGAGTCAACGGCTCGGTAGGCATCCGGTTGCGTACCCGGTCGGCGGCCAGCGCGGCGAATCCGGCGGCCGGCGGGTACCGCGGCTCGTCCAGCACCGGCAGGCCGAGGATGTCCGCGTACCGGTGGGCGCCGTCCCCCACTGCCACCCGCGCGCCGCCCAGCAACCGGGCACCGTCGAGGAGGCGGGCGTCCCCGGACGGTGCGTCTCCGGTCGAGGCCAGCGGACCGGCGCCGGTGGACAGGAACACGTCGGCGGGCTTGCCGACCGCCGGGTCGGTGAGCCGGACCCCGTCCTCGTACACCGCCCAGTAGATCTCCTTGCGCCGGGCGTCGGTCGCCACGAGTACCCGTCCGGGGCCGGCCGCCCAGCCGATGGCGTCCAGGGAACACACGCCGTACGCCGGGATGTCCAGCGAGTCGGCGAGCGTGGCGGCGGTGACCAGCCCGACCCTCAGGCCGGTGAACGGCCCCGGCCCCAGCCCGGCGACGATCGCGTCGAGGTCGCGCGGGGCGGCGCCGCCCTCGGCGAGTACCGAGGTGACCGCCGGCGCCAGGAGTTCTCCGTGGGCGCGGGGGTCCACCGTCACCGACTCGGCCAGCATCTCGACCCCGGCGCCGTCCACCGAGACGAGCGCCGCGGTGACGGCCGGTGTTGCCGAATCCACAACAACGATCAGCACGGGGCCACCAAACCGGGTTCGGGCGCCGGGTGACCGGGACAGGCCGAGGCCACCCGGGAGCCGGCACCGATTCTCAGCCAATGAGACACGGGCTTCATCTTATGAGAGAGGCCAAACGGGTCGACCAGTCACCCGCGTGGGGGATGAGGGAGATTTCCCGGGAATCGTCATCGCGGCGGTCGATGCGGATCTCCAGGTACGCGTCGGACAGTTGCTCCGCCATCCCCTCGCCCCACTCGACCAGGGTGACCGAGTCCTCCAGCGAAGCGTCCAGGTCCAGGCTGTCCACCTCACCCCGGGGGTCGGTGACCGCCCCCAGGCGGTACGCGTCGGCGTGTACCAGCGGTATCCGGCCGCCCCGGTGGATCCGGGCGATCACGAACGTCGGGGAGGTCACCTCTCCGTCGACCTCCAGCCCAGCGCCGATGCCCTGCGCCAGCGCCGTCTTGCCCGCGCCCAGCGGACCGTTCAGGATCACCAGGTCACCGGGGCGCAGCAGTTGGGCCAGGCGCGCTCCGAGCGCCTGGGTGTCCTCCACTGTGGACGTTCTCATAGCGACACTCCAGCCAGGTAGCGGGCCGCGGAATCCAGATCCTCGCGGAGTGCGGCCAAGGGCGCGCCGGCCGGGCCGAACCGGATCGCCGCAGACGGATGGTACGTGGCGATGACCCGGTACGCGCCCACCGCGTGTACGGTGCCGCGAGCGGCGGCCAGCGTGGTGCGGCGGCCGAGGAACCAGGCCACCGCGGTCAGCCCGAGCGCCACGATCAGCCGTGGCCGCAACAGGTCGAGCTGCCGCTCCAGGTACGGGCGGCATCGGGCGACCTCGTCGGCGGTCGGCCGGCGGTTGCCCGGCGGCCGGCACTTGATGACGTTGACCACGCCCACCTCGGCGCGGGCCATACCGGAGTCGGTGAGCAGTTGGTCCAGCAGTTGACCGGCCTTGCCCACGAACGGCCGGCCGGCGGCGTCCTCCTGGGCGCCGGGCGCCTCGCCGACGAACACCAGCCGAGCGGGCGCCCCCGGCCCCGGATCGCCGGTCACCACCTTCTGCCGGGTCGCCGCGAGTTCGGCGCAGGCCCGGCACGAGGAAACCTCGCGGGCGAGCCGCGCCCAATCGGTCAGCATCAGTCGACCTGCTCCAGGAAATCCATCAGCGCGGCGTTCACCACATCCGGCCGCTCCAGCAGCGCCACGTGCCCGGCCTCGGGGACCGGCACGAATTTCGCGTCGGGCAGTATGCGACAGATCTCCCCAGAGTGATCCGGCGGGGTGAGCTTGTCCCGTTCCCCGCAGATGACCATTACCCTGGTTTCCTTCAGCGCCTCCAGCGCCGGGTACCGGGCGTGGGTGTAGATCGCGCGCAGGTACCGGGCCACCACCTCGGTGCCGGTGTGCGCGTTCATCTGCTCCACATACCTGACCAACGCCGGACTCGGCCGTTCGGTACCGAACCCGTACTTGCGGATCAGCGCCTGGGCCAGATCGGTGGAGGCCCGCCGCAGGCCGTCGATCATGCCGCCGCTCAGCCGACCCGCGCCGGTGATCACCGGTACCAGCGGCCGGCTGAACCGGGCCAGGAAGTCCGGCATGCCGAAGGTGACCTCGTCCAGCTTGCCGGCCGAGGTGGAGATGAGCACGACGCCGCGGATCTGGTCGACGAACATCTCCGGGTACAGCTCGGCGAGCGCCATGATGGTCATGCCGCCCATCGAGTGCCCGACCAGGATCAGCGGCCCGTCCCCGACGGTCTCGTCGATGACCCGTTTGAGTGCCTCGCCGAGGCCGCTGAGCGTGTACTCGCCCTGGCGCAGCTTGCTCGACCGTCCGTGGCCCGGCTGGTCGTAGAACACCATCCGGTACCCGCCCTGCCGGGTCAACTCGGTCCGCTGGAAGTGGAACGTGCCCATGTCGAGACAGAAGCCGTGGATGAAGACGAGGGTCGGCTCCGGCGCGCTGTTGCTGCCGAAATCCAGCGCGATGCCGTCCTCCGGTTCGACGATCTCGACGTGCAGGTCGAGGCCGTCGGCCGTGGTCACCGTCGTCATCTCGTCGTACGGCAAGCGACCGAACCGCTCGTCGGCCAGCGGATCGGCCACGATGGCGCCGCGGCGGCGGAGGACCAGCCGTTCCGCGGCCACACCGGCCGCCACCCCGGCGGCGGCGACACCGACCACCGCGCCCAGCAGACCCGCCCGGCGGGCGACCCGGTTGCGCTTCGACGTCATCAGGACGGGTTCAGACACTACGTACCTCGCCGTCGTACACGCGGGGCACGCGGACCCCACCGATCCGGGTCACGATCTCGTAGCTGATGGTGCCGACCGCGTCCGCCCAGTCGTGGGCGGTCGGTTCGCCCTGGTCACCGGGGCCGAACAGGGTGGCGATGTCGCCGGCGCGGACCTCGTCGTCGCCGCAGTCCACCACGATCTGATCCATGCACACCCGGCCGGCCACGGTACGGCGCCGCCCGCCGAGCAGCACCGGGCCCGAGTTCGACGCGTGCCGGGGCACTCCGTCGCCGTATCCGAGGGGGACCACGGCGAGCGTGGTCTCCCTGCTCGTGGTGTACGTGTGCCCGTACGAGACGCCCTCGCCGGCCGGTACCCGCTTGGCCATGGCCACCCGGCCCCGAACCGTCATCGCCGGCCGCAGCCCGAACGTCTCGCCGGGGATCGGGGACAGTCCGTAGACCGCGATTCCCGGGCGCACCAGGTCGAAGTGGCAGTCCGGCCGGGTCAGCAGGGCCGCGGAGTTTGCCAGGTGCCGGTACTTCGGCCGCAGCCCGGCGCGCTCGGCCACCGCGAGACCGTCCCGGAACTCGGCGAGCTGCAGGTCGACGCTGGGATGCCCGACCGCGTCGGCGCAGGCCAGGTGACTCCACACCCCGGTAACGTCGAGATCCCCGTCCGCCTGGGCTTTCGCCGCCGCCGAGACCAACGCGCCCCACTCGGTCGGCTTGGCGCCGCCGCGGTTCAGCCCGGTGTCGATCTTCAGGTGTACCCGTGCCGGCCGGCCCGCCGACCGCGCGGCGGCGACCAGCTCATCGAGCAGTGCCAGGCTGCCCGTGGACAGGTCCACTCCGGCCCGTACCGCTTCGTCCAGCGGCATCCCCGGGGCGATCAGCCAGGCCAGTACCGGGGCCTCGATCCCGGCCGCGCGCAACGCCAGCGCCTCGCCCACGGTGCAGGCCCCGAGCCAGGTCGCACCGGCGTCCAGCGCGGCGCGGGCGACCTGCACCATGCCGTGCCCGTACCCGTCCGCTTTCACCACCGCCATCACTTCCGCGGTGGTGCCAGACCGGAGCCGAGCCACGTTCTGCCGGATCGCCCCCAGATCAACCCGGATCTCGGCCTGCCACATGCCTCTACCCTACCGGCCAGTCAGCTAGTGATCCGGCCGTAACGGAGGGCGCGTACGGGTGCCTTGACGCGAATGCCGCCGCCCGGGCCTGTGCTCGCCTCTGCCACACCGGCTCCGGCTGCGCTCAGCTGAGCAGGGCGCCGACGGTCGACCGCAGCGAAGCAGCGACATCCGCCGAGGTCACTGGTCCGCCCTCGGCCGCGGCACGGCCGGCCATGCCGTGCGCGTACGCCGCCGCGACCGCCGCCCGTACCGCGCTCAGCCCGCCGGCGAGCAGCGATCCGAGCAGCCCGGAGAGCACGTCGCCGGTACCGCCGGTGGCCAGCGCGGCGGTACCCGTCGGGTTCACCCAGACCTCACGGTCCGGCGACGCCACCACGGTACGGTCGCCCTTGAGCAGCACGGTCACGTTGAGCTGGCTGGCCAGCCCGAGAGCGGACGCGACCCGGTCGGCTCCCGGCGGGAACCCGGCCAGCCTGGTGAACTCCCGGTCGTGCGGGGTCACCACGGCCGGCTGGGACCGCTCGCGCAGCAGCTCCCGCAGCCGCCCGTCGGCGAGCAGGCTGAGCGCGTCGGCGTCCAGGCACACCGGCACCGGGGCGGCCAGTACCGCCCGCAGCTCCGCGACCGCCCGCTCGTCGGTACCGAGCCCGGACCCGCAGACCCAGGCCTGTACCCGGCCGGCGCGCTCCACGCTCTCGGTGACGATCACGGACGGGTGCCGCCGCCGTACGTAGTCCGCCGCCGAACCCGCGTACCGGACCATCCCGGTCGGACCCGCGCTCGCCCCGGCCACGGACAGCACCGCGGCGCCCGGGTACGTCGAGGAGCCGGTGGCGACCCCGACCACGCCCCGGGTGTACTTGTCCGATTCCCGCCCGGCGACCGGCCACCAACCCCGGATGTCCTCCCGGTCGGCGACCCGCAGCGCGGGCGGTACCGGCAGCGACAGGCCGATGTCCACCAGGTCCACGATGCCGGCGCGGGCCGCCCCGGCGCCGACCGCCAGACCCGGCTTGAGGCAGCCGAACGTGACGGTGACGTCCGCACTGACCGCCTCGCCGGGTACCTCGCCGGTGTCCGGATCGACGCCCGACGGGACATCGACGGCCACGATGATCGAGCGCCCGCCGTCGGACGCGGTGGCGGTCACCGCGGCCGACACCACCGACGCCGCGGTCGGCCGCAGGCCGCCCCTGCCCCCGATGCCCACGACGCCGTCGAGGACCAGGTCCACCACGTCCGGCGCGGCGTCCACGGTCAGCCCGCCGGCCGCCCGCAGCGCGGCGAGGCCACCGGCGTGGGCGCGATCCGGATCCAGCAGCAGCGCGCGCACCGCGACCCCCCGCGTCGCCAACCGCGCGCCCGCGTACAGCGCGTCACCGCCGTTGTCCCCGGCGCCGACGAGCAGCAGCACCCGCCGCGCGTACACCGAGCCGAACCGGTCGGCGAGCAACCGCGCGCACCTGCGGGCCAGGCCGGCCGCGGCCCGCTGCATCAGCGTGCCGGCCGGCAGGGTGTCCATCAGTGCCTTCTCGGCGGCCCGCACGTCGGAAACCCGCCACGCTCCGGTGCTCATCCAGCGCCACCCACTCCGTCCCGGCGGTCGTCCGCCTCCGCGACCACCATGGCCGACGCGATGCCGCCGTCGTGCGACAGCGACAGGTGCCAGCGGTCGATGTCCCGCTGGGCGGCGGCCGCCGCGACCGTGCCCGAGACGGTCAGCCACGGCCGGCCGTCCGGGTCGGAGACGACCTCGCAGTCGTGCCAGTGCAGCCCGGCGGGGGCGCCCAGCGACTTGGCCACCGCCTCCTTCGCGGCGAACCGGGCGGCCAGCGACTCCGGGGAGCGCGGATGACCCGACCGCGTGGTGCGTTCGGCCTCGGTGAACAGGCGGTCGGCCAGCAGCGGGGTGCGGGCCAGCGCGCGGGCGAACCGCTCGACGAGCACGACGTCCATGCCGACAGCCACGATCACACATCAACCCTAGGGGACCGGCCATCGACCGGCACGCGCCATGCTCACCCGGCGGGCGGTCACTCCACGGTCACTGACTTGGCCAGGTTGCGAGGCTGGTCGACATCGTGCCCGCGGGACGCCGCGATCTCGCAGGCCAGCACCTGCAACGGTACGGTCGTCACCAGCGGAGCCAGAAGCGTCGGCGTACGGGGTACCCGGACCACGTCGTCCGCGTACGGCAGCACCGCGTCGTCGCCCTCCTCGGCGATCACAATGGTGCGCGCTCCCCGGGCCCGGATCTCCTGGATGTTCGACACGATCTTGTCGTGGAGCACCCCCCGCCCGGCCGGCGACGGGACCACGCACACCACCGGGGTGCCCTCGTCGATCAGGGCGATCGGGCCGTGCTTGAGTTCGCCGGCCGCGAACCCCTCGGCGTGCATGTACGCCAGCTCCTTGAGCTTGAGCGCACCCTCCAGGGCCACCGGGTACCCGACGTGCCGCCCGATGAACAGCACGCTGCGCGAGTGGGCCAGTTCCCGGGCCAGCTCCCGTACCGGCTCCATCGTGGTCAGCACCTCTTCGACCTTGGACGGCATGGCCTGCAACTGGGCCACCACGGCACCGACCTCGTCCGCGTACTTGATGCCCCGCACGTGCGAGAGGTGCAGCCCGACGAGGTAGCAGGCGACCAACTGGGTGACGAACGCCTTGGTGGAGGCGACCGCGACCTCCGGCCCGGCGTGCGTGTAGAGCACGCCGTCCGACTCCCGCGGGATCGTCGACCCGTTGGTGTTGCAGATCGCGAGTACCCGCGCCTTCTGCTCCTTGGCGTGGCGCAGCGCCATCAGGGTGTCCATCGTCTCGCCGGACTGCGAGATGGCCACCACCAGCGTGGAGCGGTCCAGCACCGGGTCCCGGTACCGGAACTCGCTGGCCAGCTCGACCTCGCAGGGCAGCCGGGTCCAGTGCTCGATCGCGTACTTGGCGACCATGCCGGCGTGGTACGACGTGCCGCACGCGACGATGAAGACCTTGTCGATGTCCCGAAGGTCCTGATCGGTGAGCCGGACCTCGTCGAGCGCGATGTCGCCGGCCTCGGTGAGCCGGCCGATCAGCGTCTCGGCCAGCGCCTGAGGCTGCTCGGCGATCTCCTTGAGCATGAAGTAGTCGTACCCGCCCTTTTCCGCGGCGGACGCGTCCCAGTCGATGTGGAAGTCCTTGCCGGCCGTGGTGCTGCCGGCGAAGTCGGTGATCACGATCTCGTCCGGCGTGATCGTCACGACCTGGTCCTGGCCCAGCTCGATCGCGTCCCGGGTGTGCTCGATGAACGCCGAGACGTCGCTGGCCAGATAGTTCTCGCCGGCCCCGCGGCCGACCACGAGCGGGGAGTTGCGGCGCGCGCCGACCACGGTACCGGGAGCGTTGGCGTCCACCGCGAGGAGCGTGAAGGCGCCCTCCAGCCGCCGGCAGACCCGCCGCATGGCCTCGGCCAGGTCGGCGACGTCCGGCTTCTCCAGCTCAGCGCAGAGCAGGTGGGCGACGCACTCGGTGTCGGTGTCGCTGGCGAACTCGACGTCGCACCCCTCCAGTTCGTCGCGGAGCTGCGCGAAGTTTTCGATGATCCCGTTGTGGATCACACCGACCCGGCAGTCCGAGGACAGGTGCGGGTGCGCGTTGCGGTCCGTCGGGCCGCCGTGGGTGGCCCACCGGGTATGGCCGATGGCCGTCGTACCCCCGGAGATGCCCAGCGGCGTCGTGCCGTCCTTGCCGAACGATTCCCGCCGGCTCATCACCGGTTCGCCGGCCGGCAGGTCATCGGCGCTCAGCGGCTGGTCGACCGCCGCACCGTCGGGCGCGTGCCAGTCGGCGCGCTCGACGAGCGCCTTCTCCAGGTTGGCGAGCTTGCCGGCGCGCTTGCAGACCAGAAGCTCGCCGTCGGCGACGACCGCCACCCCCGCCGAGTCGTACCCGCGATACTCCAGCCGGCGCAGGCCATCAAGCACGATTCCCAGCGCCGGTCGGGCGCCCGTATACCCCACGATGCCGCACACTCGCTCGACCTTACCAGAGTTTCGCGCAATGGTGCTGCGCGAATTGCTGATATTCGCTCAAGCGATTTGCGCACTAGCTGGACGACGACGGACTGATGCTGACAAATCGCTCACAGGGACGGCCGCGCAAGGCGAGCACCTTCCGCGGTACCGACCCGGGTGGTCAGGCCGGGCTGGCCGCCCTGACCACGGTCGCGATCCGCTCGGCCACGGCGCCCGCCAGATCCTCGGTCGGCGCCTCGACCATCACGCGTACCAACTGCTCTGTACCCGAAGGACGGAGCAGTACCCGTCCCTCGTCGCCCAATTCGGAGGTCGCGTCCGCTACCGCCGCCTCGACGTCCGGCGCGGAGGCGGCCGAGGACCGGTCCGCCACCGGTACGTTGATCAGAACCTGGGGCAGCTTCGTGACCACGGCGGCCAACTCGGAAAGCGTCTTGCCGGTCGAGGCCAGCCGGGCCATCAGGTGCAGGCCGGTAAGGGTGCCGTCCCCGGTCGTGGCGTGCCCCGGCATCACCACGTGCCCGCTCTGCTCCCCGCCCAGCGCGAACCGGCCGCCGCGCAACGCCTCGAGCACGTACCGGTCGCCGACCCTCGTCTCGACCAGCCGGATCCCGGCGGTCGACATGGCCAGCCGCAGGCCGAGGTTGCTCATCACGGTCGCGACCAGCGTGTTGTCGGTCAGCGTGCCGGCTTCCTGCATCGCCAGCGCCAGGATCGCCATGATCTGGTCGCCGTCGACCTCTTCACCCGTCGCGGTGACCGCCAGGCACCGGTCCGCGTCACCGTCGTGCGCGATGCCGAGGTCGGCACTGTGTTCGAGGACGGCGGCCCGGACCGTGGACAGGTGCGTCGAACCGCAGCCGTCGTTGATGTTGAGACCGTCCGGCTCCGCATGGATGGCGATCACCCGCGCGCCGGCCCGCTCGTACGCCGCCGGTGCCGCCTCGGACGCCGCCCCGTTGGCGCAGTCCACCACGACGGTCAGCCCGTCGAGCCGGTGCGGTACCGAGTCGACCAGGTGGTCGACGTAGTGCTCGACCCCGTCGATCAGGTCGTGTACCCGGCCCACCTCGGCCCCGGTCGGCCGGTCGAAGGGCGCCCCCATGCCCGCCTCGATCGCGTCCTCGATCTCGTCCGGGAGCTTGTGCCCACCCGCGGCGAACAGCTTGATCCCGTTGTCCGGCATCGGGTTGTGCGACGCCGAGATCATCACACCGAGATCGGCTTTGGCGTCCCCGACCAGGTACGCGACGCCCGGAGTGGGGATCACGCCGACTCGGATCACCGTCGCGCCCGCGCTGGCCAGGCCGGCCACCACGGCGGCCTCCAGCATCTCGCCGCTGGCCCGCGAGTCCCGCCCGACCATAGCCACCGGCGGGTGGCTGCGATCCCGCTCTGCCAGCGTGTGCGCCGCCGACACCGCGAGCGACAGCGCCAGTTCGGGCGTCAGGTTCGCGTTCGCCCGGCCGCGGACGCCGTCGGTGCCGAAAAGCCGACCCATCAGGGTTACCTCCAGGAATTCAAAAACCGGGCACGCCACCCCCAGTGAGAGGCAGCGTGCCCGGCTCAGGTTCGGGCAAACAAAAGGAGGTCAGCGCTTCGAGTACTGCGGGGCCTTGCGCGCCTTCTTCAGACCATACTTCTTGCTCTCGGTGACACGGGCGTCACGCGTCAGGAAACCGGCCTTCTTCAGCGCCGGACGCAGGTCGGGGTCCAGGTCGCACAGGGCGCGGGCGATGGCCAGACGCAGCGCGCCCGCCTGGCCGGTGATTCCACCGCCACGCAGGTTGGCGAAGACGTCGACGTTCTCCACCCGCTCGGTGATCACCAGAGGCTCGCGGACGAGCTGCTGGTGCACCTTGCTCGGGAAGTAGTTGTCGATGGCCCGGCGGTTGAGGAGGAACTGACCGGTACCCGGAACGATCCGGACCCGGACGATCGCCTCCTTACGGCGGCCCACGGTCTGGATCGGGCGCTCGCGGCGCACGGCGTCGCCGGCCTGGGGCTTCGCGGCTATCGCGGTCGCCTGCACGGCCTCGGCGGAGCTGTTGGTGTCGGTCATCACGCTTTCCTCGTCGGCACCCACGGCCTGCGCGCTCACTGGGCGACCTGCTTGATCTCGAATGGCTGCGGCTGCTGGGCGGCGTGCGGGTGCTCGGCACCGGCGTACACCTTCAGCTTCTTGATCAGCTGCCGGCCCAGCCGGTTGTGCGGCAGCATTCCCTTGACCGCCAGCTCGATGGCCCGCTCGGGACGCTTGCTCAGCAGCTCCTCGTAGCCGACCGCCCTGAGGCCACCCGGGTAGCCCGAGTGCCGGTAGGCGACCTTGGTCTGGCGCTTGTTTCCGGTCAACGCGACCTTGCCGGCGTTGACGACGATCACGAAGTCGCCCGTGTCCACGTGCGGCGCAAAGGTCGGCTTGTGCTTTCCGCGCAGCAGCGTCGCGGCGTGGGTCGCCAGGCGGCCCAGCACGACGTCGGAGGCATCGATCACGTGCCAGCGACGCTCGATCTCACCCGGCTTGGGGCTGTACGTACCCACAGGTTTACCTGTCCTCATAAGGCCGGTCGAACCGCGCGCCAGCGAGGCGCCACAGGCTCGACCAGCCGATCTCTCGGCCGACGTTTCGTTGTTCGGTGCGACTACGCGAAATCACGCGCATGAATGTAGCGTACCCGCACGCGGGAACGCATGAACCATCGCACAACAGCAGACAACGATACCCGGTGGCCGCCGACAGGGTCAAACCAGGTCGGGTGCGGGCACGATGTCCATTCTGTCCGCCCAGTCGAGCATGTCATCCGGGTTTAGCGCAGCCGAAACACCGCAGAAGCCGGGTGGAAATCGGCCTCCGGCACTGTTGAGCACGTGCACGAGCCACCCCCGGGGATGGGGACGGACCCAGGGGTGATCGCCGAGTTGGCCACTCGGCTGCGGTACGGCACCGGCTTCGATGCCGAGTGCCGTACCGGGAGAGCTGCGGCGTGCCCCGGTGGGGGGGTACGGCCCATGGCGCGGGCGTGGCCTGGGAGCGGATCGACGCCGAGGACGGCGCTGGCCGGACCCCGTGGACGACCACTCCGGCGCGCCGCAGCTCTCCCCGTACCTCCGCCGTTGCCGTGATCCGGCACCGGCCAACCGGATGAACCGGTCTTAGCAGGTCCGAAACATGGCAGAAGCGCCGGCGAAACGGCCGGCCGGCACGGTGAGTGCCATGACACGGGTGACGACCGTGGGACACCGGGGGGCCGAAGGCCCCGGGGCCGCCGGAGCCGGCGGGCGCGGCGGCGGGCGGCCGAGCATGGGCAGCGGGTCGGGGGCGGGGCCGGTGAGCACGCCGCGGCCGCTGTCCGGGTTCACGGTCGCGATCGTCGCGGACCGTTGCCGGAACGAGCTGGCCGGGATGCTGGAGCGCCGGGGCGCCCGCGTCGTACTCGCCCCCACGCTGCGTATCGTGCCGCTGGCCGAGGACGCCCAGCTGCGGGCGGCCACCGAATCGCTGGTGGACAACCCGCCGGACATCCTGGTGGACGACACCGGGGTCGGGCTGCGTGGCTGGCTCCAGGCAGCGCGGCAGTGGGGCCTGGACGACCGGCTCCGGGCCGCGATCGGCTCGGCGTACCCGCTGGAGACCGGCCCGACGCGCGGCCCGCACGGCGCGGCAGACCGGGCGGAGCGCGCGGGCTCCGCCGCTTCCGGGCCGGGCGCCGGGCCCCCGGACGGGCCGCTGGAGCGCCTCCTGCGGCAGGGCGTCGCCGGCGCGAGGGTCGCCGTTGCGCTGCACGGACAGCCGCGACCCGAGCTGCGCGCGGCGCTGGCCGACGCCGGTGCCGAGGTGATCGAGATCCGGCTACACCGTTGGGTACCTCCGGCCGACCCGACCCCGCTGCGCCGGCTGGTGGACCTCAGCGCCGGCCGGCTGGTTGACGCGCTTGCCTTCACGTCCGCTCCCGCCGTCGGTGCGCTGCTGCGGGTCGCCGGGCCGGATAGCGTCGCGCTGCTCGCCGCGCTGCGTACCGATGTCGTGGCGGCGTGCCGGGGACCGGTCAGCGCCGTACCGCTGGCCCGCCGCGGCGTACCCGTCGTGACCCCCGCGCTGCCCCGGCTGACCGGACTGGTCGCCGCGCTGGTCGAGGAGTTGCCGCGCCGGTCCCCGACGCTCCGGGTCGCCGGACGGGAGGTGGTCCTGCGCGGCCACGCGGCGATGGTGGACGGCACGTTCCGGCCGCTCACACCGGCACCAATGGCCGTGCTGCGCGCGCTCGCGGCGACCCCGGGTCGGGTGCTGTCCCGGGCGGCGCTGCTCGCCTCGCTACCCCGGGGCGCCGACGAGCACGCGGTAGAGATGGCGGTCGCCCGGCTCCGTGCGGCGCTGGGCGGCTCCGCGTTCGTGCAGACGGTGGTCAAGCGCGGGTACCGGCTGCGGGTGGACTGAGCCCGGACCGGTCGGCCCGGCTCCGTCCCGGACCGGTTGACCGGCCCGCCCACGAACCCGGGGCGGGCCTTGCGGCCTAACGGCCGGCCCGCGCCAGCTCGACCCGCAGCGAGGCGATCGCGTGCTCGACCACCGTGATGAGTACCGACTTCACGGACTCGCGCTGACGGGCGTCGGTCAGTATCAGCGGTACCTCCGGCGCGATGGCGAGTGCCTCGCGCACCTCCTCGGCCGCGTACCGTGGCGCCCCATCGAAGCAGTTCACCGCGACCAGGTACGGCAGCCGCCGGCTCTCGAAGAAGTCGATCGGCGCGAAGCTGTCGGTGATCCGGCGGGTGTCGACGAGTACCGCGGCTCCCAGGGCACCCCGGATGATCTCGTCCCACATGAACCAGAACCGGGTCTGCCCGGGGGTACCGAACAGGTACAGGATCAGGTCCTCGGCCATGGTGATACGGCCGAAGTCCATCGCGACGGTGGTGGTCCCCTTGCCGGGTACCTTCGACGGATCGTCGATGCCCACGCCGGCCTGCGTCATCACCGCTTCGGTGGTCAGCGGCGTAATCTCCGAGACCGCGCCGACAAGCGTCGTCTTGCCGACGCCGAACCCACCCGCGATGACGATCTTTGCCGATCGAATCGCGGAAGGCGCCCGGCGCCCGGGGTCAGAGCCTCCGAAGTCCACTCAACACCCTTTCCAGCAGCTGCATACGGTCGTCGTCATGTACCTGCGTCACCTCATGCAGGGCGAGCAGGCCGTCGGCGACCATGTCGGCGACGAGCACCCGGGAGACGCCGAGCGGAAGCCGCGTGTACGCCGCGATCTCCGCCAGCGACTGCGCACGCCCATCGCATAGGGAGGCGATCGCTTGCTTGTCACGCCCGGCGAACCGGGCTTCCTGCTGTCCGCGGGGTGTGGTCAGCAGGATCGCCTCGATGGCGATATCCCGCTGGGGTTCGGTGCGGCCACGAGTGACCGCGTACGGCCGGACCAGCGCACCGCGCGGATCGTCCGGAGATCTCTCCATGGCTGTCCTCACCCCCTTCCGGTAGCGCCCGCGTGAGGGGCGTCAACGTTGTCGTTAACGTCAACTGGCCTGAGCGCTGCGCGGAGCCGGTACGAGTGCCTGACCGACCCGCTCCACGAGCAAAGCCATCTCATAGCCGACCTGCCCCACGTCACACTGCCGCCCTGCCAGTACCGCCAAGCATGAGCCGTCGCTGATCGACATGAGGAAGAGGTATCCACCATCCATCTCGACGATGGTCTGCAGCACCGAGCCACCGTTGAAGTAGCGGGCGGTGCCATGGGTCAGGCTGACCACGCCGGCAGCGATCGCGGCGAGCTGGTCGGCCCGGTCCTCCGGCAGCCCGCGCGAGGAGGCCAGCAGGATACCGTCGGCGGACACCGCCACCACGTGCGCGATTCCCGCCACGTGGTCGGCAAAGTTGGTCATCAACCAACTCATGTCCTGCATGGCGCCCGGCCTGGTCATCAATGTCTCTCCTCGTTGGTGGTCCGCTGAGCACCGCTCGGCCCGTTGTCGCTGCCGGAGCGGCCACGCTGCACACCCCGGTGGTACGCCGACAACAGACCGCGCACCTCATCCGGAGTACGCCGGTTCTTCGCGACGCTGGTACGGGGATCGACCCCGCCCGGCACGAGCTGAGCGGCCGGTACCCGCTTGGGTAGCCCCGAACGGGTCGTCCCACCGGCGGTCGGCTCGGCCGCCGCCGCTGCCGCGCGCCAGCCGTCGTCGGCGGCGGTGCGCCAGCTCTCCTCGGCCGTTGGCTGGTGGGACGGGCCCGAGGGCTGGGGTGGTGGCGGCGGAGCTTCCGGCGGCGCGTACGCGGGCGGCACCACGGGTGGCGGCGTCGCGGCCTGCGGGGTGATCGGCGGCTGCGTCATCGGTGGTGTGGTGATCGGCGGTGGCGCCATCGGCGCGGACACCACCGGCGGCGGGGGCGGCGGAGCGACGGGGGGCTGGGCCGGGGCGTAGCCGTTGCCATTGGCCAGCATGGCGCCGCCGTTGGCTCCCGGCTCACCCTGCGGCCCGACCGCCGGCCAGTTGCCGGTGGCGGAGTGGCCATGGCTGCGGAACCAGACGGCCTCCATCGCCCTGAAGATCGGCAGCTCGGCCGTCTCGTCGCTGCCGGCGCGCGGCTGGCCGTTCGCGATCGTGCCAAGGGCGTCGACCAGAGACCCGGTGCCGTTGGTGGCCGTGGGCGCACTCGTCGCGGGTGCGGGCGGCGCGCTGGCCGGCGGCGCACTGATCGTCGGGGTGGCGACGGTCGGAGAGATCGGCTGGTTGACCGGTGTCCACTCCTGCTTCGTCTCGGCGAGCTCCGCCCAGCCGCTGAGCGTCGCGGTGCCGACCCCTCCCCCGCTCATCGCGGGCGAGCCGGCGAGGCCCGGCAGTTGCGGCATCGGCCAGCCGGACTGGCCTGAGGGCGTACCGGCCGGACCCCGCTCCACCGCGAGCGGGGCGCGCGGCCTCGTCACGACCGGCTCGCGACCGCGCAGGCGGGGCAGGATCAGGATGCTGCTCGGCAGGGTGACCTGGGTGATGATGCCGCCGTCCGGGTTGGGGCGCAGCTCGACCTTGATGTCGTACCGGTCGGCCAGCCGGCCAACCACCGCGAGGCCCATCATCCGGAACGCGGCCACGTCGACCGACGGCGGTTCGGCGAGCCGTTCGTTCAGCGACGCGATCTGATCGGGCGACATGCCGAGCCCGCGGTCCTCGACCTGGACCAGCACGTAGTCGCCGATCCGGCGGGCATCGGCCAGGACGCTGGAGGTGGGCGGCGAGAACCGGGTCGCGTTGTCGAACAGCTCGGCGATGAGCCGCACCACGTCGTTGACCGCGCGGGCGGCGATGGAGACGTCCGGGTCGATGGTGCCGAACTCGATGCGGTTGTAGAGCTCGACCTCGGACTGCGCGGCACGGACGACGTCGGCCAGCAGCGCGTCTTCGCGCCGCGGGGCGGTGGAGTCGGCGCCGGCGAGCACCAGCAGGTTCTCGTCGTTGCGGCGCATCCGGGTGGCCAGGTGGTCGAGCTGGAACAACTGCGCCAGGCGCTTCGGGTCCTCCTCGCCGCGCTCGATCGCGTCCAGCTCACCGATCATGCGGTCGACCAGCGCCTGCGAGCGCCGTGCCAGGTTGAGGAACATCGCCGACACGCTGGTACGCAGGGCGGCCTGTTCGGCCGCGACCCGGACCGCCTCGCGGTGGACGACGTTGAACGCCTGCGCCACCTGGCCGATCTCGTCCCGGCTGTCGATCTGGATCGGGTCCCGAACCTGCCGGGCGATCTCGTCCGGCGAGTTCTCACCGATGTCGCGCACGTCACGCAGCCGGGCCACCGCCTCGGGCAGGTCGCGGTCGGCCACGCCGAGGGCACCCTCGCGTAGGCGGGACAGTGCGCGGACCATCGAACTCGCGAGCAGGAAGGCGATCATGATCGCGATGCCCAGCGTGATCAGGACGACGATCGACTCGATGACCACTTCCCGGACCACCGACGACCGCACCGCGTTGGCGTCCCTGATGAGCGCGCTGTCCAGCTTCGCTTCGGTCCAGCGCATCAGGTCGACCTTCGCACCGACCTGGTTGGCGAAGTTCGTCGCCGTCTCGAGCGTCGGTTTATTGCTGATCGCCGCGGTCAGCGAGTTGGCCGCCTGGTCGGCGAGCGCCACGGCGTCACCCGTGATCGCCTTGGCC
The DNA here is from genome assembly GCA_040255525.1 of Micromonosporaceae bacterium. Taxonomy (GTDB): domain Bacteria; phylum Actinomycetota; class Actinomycetes; order Mycobacteriales; family Micromonosporaceae; genus Rugosimonospora. The sequence continues at coordinate 71,975 of JBDZVD010000009.1, forward strand.
ACCAGCGCTTTCTGGTCCGGCGTCGCGGCCAGGTCGAACGCGGCCAGCTCCGACTGCTGGCCGGTCTCGGTCGCGACAACGGCGTTGTACTGCTGCTGCGGCACGAGCTGCTGATGGACCAGGGTGGCGTAGCCGATGGCCTGCTCCTGGGATGCGCCGTCCTTCGCCTGCGCGAAGGCGGCCATCGCCCGCAGACCGTCGGTCAGGTTCGGGTCGCTGCTGACCTGACTGAGGGAGCTGTGGTACGCGACCAGGTCGCTGATGATGTCGCCGTACCGCAGAACCACCTCGTTGACCGAGATGCCCTTGTCCTGCTGCACCTGCTGGCGTAGGCCGCCCAGCGTGCCGACCTGGGTGTCTATCTGCTGGAGCCGGGCCTCGACCGCGTCGGGCACCCCGTGCAGCGAGTGACGGTGCTCGGTGTACGTCTGGAGGGCCGCGTTGCTCGTCGCGATCTGCGCCTTGTACGCGGCGGTGACAGTCTCCTTGGTGCCGGTGACCGTCCCGCCGGGGGACACCACGTACTTCGCGGCGAGCATCCGCTCCTGCTCCAACTGCTGCGTGGACTCCGCGATGTCGTTGGAGAGGCTGGTCAGCGAGGACACCAGACTTGCCGACAGCGCGCGCTGGCCGCTGTCAACGAGCCGGGTCACGGCGAGGCTGACGATGGCGATGACCGGCACCACCAGAATGAGCGCCAGCTTGGAACGGATGCGGGTGTCGCGCAGCCAGCGCCGTCGCTTCGGCCGGGCGTTGGATGCCTTGAGACGAAGCGGCGTGGAATTGCTCGTCCGGGTGCTCACGTCAACGCCCTTCGCTCGCGACCGTCGTGCCGTCCGTGTTCACTCGCTGCGCTCACCGGCACACCCTTCGCTTTGCGACCCCATGCACGCCCGCTCCGCTCCGCGCCACGCTGCCGCCTCCGCTAAAGCTCTCGAGTCACGCACCGTTCGGCCGACCGACCCCGGGCGAGCGTCGGGAAGGGGCACGCGGCTCGGCCGCGATTTCATCACGACAGGTACTCCCCACGGAAGGCTCAGCACGGCATGAATCCGGCGCACAATGCACCACCAACCCGGCCGTTGGCAACTCGGAAGCCGGCCCGACGCCGATGAGCAGCGCGAATGTCGATTCGTACTCGCCTGCACCACGGAACGCGGGAAAAAATATGTTCTCGCCGAGCGTCGGCGTCTTGTAATGAATCGATTGCTACGAGTGATCGCTTACGATGGCCGCCGAGAGGGCACGACCAACGGCTTGACCCGAGGTACCCGGACCGGCAAGGTTGGATCGCCATTCAACCTTCAGGGCCGGCACCACCGAGCGCACGGCCGCAATCCGTCCACAATAGACTGACGCTGCCCGCATGGGCCGCGCCGCTCGCCGCGCGTGAGCCAAGCGCCGCCGCGGCTGGGTAACGGGAGGAACGACGAGTTGAAGACCAACCGCGTCTCCGTACTGGCCACGGCCGCGATGCTGGCGCTCGGCCTGACCTCGTGTGGCGTGATCGGCGGGGCGGCCGACGACAGCCCGGTCGTCATCGCCGCGGACCTCGAACTCACCGGACCCCTCGCCGCGGTCGGCAAGGTCTACCAGAACGCGCTGCAGCTGGAGGTCGCTCAGATCAACGCGACCGGCGGTGCCGGCGGCCACCCGATACAGCTGGTCGTCCGGGACAACCACTCCGACCCCCAGACGGCGACGAGTGACATCGCGTCACTGACCTCCCAGGAGGGCGTGACCGCGATCGTGACCGGCGCGTGCGGCGACTGCCTCGCCGCGGTCATGAAGACCCTCAACACCAAGAAGATTCCCACCATCTCGCTCGCCCCCGCCGACCTGGGCGCGCTCACCACGACCGGGACGCCGACCACCGGCACGGACTCGTACCTGTTCAAAATCAACCCGAACGCGACGGACAACGCGGCGGTCCTCACCTCCCAGTTGGCGAGCGACCCCGACATCCACCAGTACGCGATCCTGACGATGAACGACACCTACGGCCGGACGCTCGCGGCGAAGGTGCAGTCGGACGCCAGGAAGTCGCAGGTGCAGCCGATCGCCAGCGAGCAGGTGGCGGCCTCCGCCGACCAGAACGCCCTGCGTCAGGCGGTGCATTCGGCGGTGTCCCAGTCGCCCAGGGCGCTGATCGTCTCGCTGCTGCCTACCCAGGCCACCCAGGTGGTGCAGCTGGCTCGCGAGGAGGACTACCGGCGGCCGATCTACTTCGACGCGATCGCCGCGGGCAACCTGTTCCTGCCAACCTCGGAACAGGTGATGTCGGGCGTCACGATGGTCGCGCCGCAGAGCCTGGTCATCGACGACACCATCGCCACCTCGCCGGCACAGACCGCGCGCCGGCAGTGGTTCGCCGCGTACACGTCGAAGTACGGCAGCTACTCGGCGTACTCGCTGTACGCCGCGGACGCGGCGCAGGTCATCTCGTCGGCCATCGCGAGCGCCGGTAGCACGGATAACAACCAGTTGCGCAACGCGATCGAGGCCACGCAGATGGAGGGCCTGTCGGGACCGTTGCGGTTCACTCCGGACGACCACTCGGGACTGACGTCGCAGGCGTTGGCCAATGTGAACGTCACCGACGACAACCGGTGGCACCTCGCCAACGGGTGACCGGCCGAGCGCGGCTGGTGGGTACGGATCGTGATCAGATAATCTGGCCGCCGGCACCTCGGACGACTCCGGCCCCTCGCCTCTCCAGCTGTGGAGCTTGCGCCATGATTACCTTGACCGACGTATCTCAGACATTTGTCGGCAGATCCGGTTCCGTCGAAGCCCTTCGCGGTGTCGACGTTCACATCAACGAGGGCGAGTTCCTTGCCGTGGTCGGCCGGTCCGGCTGCGGCAAGTCGACGCTGCTGCGCCTCATCGCCGGTCTGGTCACGCCGACCTCCGGCCAGATCACCGTCGATGGGAGCCCGGTCGCCGGTCCGCGCCGCGACGTGGCGCTGATGTTCCAGCGCCCGGCGCTGTTGCCGTGGCGAAGCGTGCTGCGCAACGTCATGCTGCCGGTCGAGATGTTCGGTTGGAAGCGCCGCGAGCACCTTGAGCACGCCCACCGCCTACTCGAACTCGTCGGGCTGAAAGGGTTCGAGAAGCGGCTCCCGCACGAGCTCTCGGGCGGTATGCAGCAGCGGGTCGCACTGTGCCGGTCGCTCATCCAGCGCCCCCGCGTGCTGCTGATGGACGAACCGTTCTCCGCACTCGACGCGCTGACCCGCGAGGAGCTGTCGGTCGAGCTCCAGCGGGTGCACATGGAGACGCACACGACCATCGTCTTCGTCACCCACTCCATCGCCGAGGCGGTGCTGCTCGCCGACCGGGTGCTGGTGCTCAGCTCGCGCCCGGGTCAGGTCCGCAAGGTGATCGACGTGGACATCCCCCGGCCACGCTCGCTCGGTCTGGGCGCCCACGTGGACGAGGTGGCGCGGTCCAGTGCGGAGTTGCACGAGTTGCTCCTGGAGCCGGCGGGCGTAACCGCCTGACCAGCACCGTTACCGATCCGATGATCTCCACCGGTGTCGGGTCGCGTTCACCGCGGGATGCCTCGTACGCTGGCCGGCATGGCCGTACGGACCTGGACCGCGCCGCTGGGTGTCGCGATCGGTGCCGGTGTGCTCGCCGGCGCCGGACAGTTGGGCATCGGCGACGGCTTGGGCATCCTCCGCTGGAACCAGCGCGCGCTCGGCGCGGCAGCCTGGCACACCCAACTGACCTGGATCGCGTTCGTCTCCGCGAGCGCGGTCATCGTCGCGGCACTCGCCGGTGACTGGCGGGCGTCCCGGCTGCGTCAGCGACCGCGGGTCGGCCAGCGGATCGTGACCGTCGCGGCCGGGGCGGTCGGGGCCGCGATCGTGCTGCCTCTGACCGCGCGGCCAGCCGGCGGCATCGACCTCGCGGAGGCCGGAAGTGCCCGCCTGATCGTCGCGATCACCGCCGCCGCCGGACTGCTGATCGGCCTGATCGGCGCGTTCGCCGTACTGGCTTTCCCGGCGGTACGCGGAAACGTCATCAGCTGCACGGCGTGGGTGTGGCTGGCATCCATGGTGTCCGCTGTCTGGGCTCTCGGCGGCGGATCGACCTGGGCCAGCGCCCGGTTGGCTCAGCTCCCGCCGGGCGGTGTCTGGACGCCTGCCGTACTGGTCGGCGTGCCGGTGCTCGTGGCGCTCGTGGTCTCCGCGGTTGCCCGGTTCGGCGGAGGCGACCCGATCACCGTTTCCCTGTCCGGCGGCACCGGCCCGCTGCTCGTCGCCTGCGCATACCTGATCTCCGGTCCCGACGGCCAGTCGCGCGCGTACTGGTCGGCGCTGATCGCGGTGGCGGCCGGCCTGGCGATCTCGGTACCGGTCGCGTTCGTGCGCCGGCCGGTGGCGGCGTCGCCGGGCACACCGCTCGCCCCGCCGGTACCGGCGCTCGGGGCAGGCGAGTACGCCGGCGCTCCAGGGGCGGCCACCGGGTCCGGCAGCGAGCGGGCGGACTCCGGTGCCACGGGCGGGACGCCGGTGGATGGAAGTCAGATCGGCGAAGTACAGACCGGCGAAGTTCGGGCCGGCGGAGTAGAGGCCGGCGAAGTTCGGGCCGGCGGCCCCCGGACCGGCCAGGACCGGCCCGGTACCCCAGCGCCGGACGCCGACCCGGACGGTGATCCCGTACCGGCACCGGGCAAGCGCGCCAGCCTGCTCAAGGCGGCGCGCGCGCTCGGCCGGGGCAGGAGGCACGGTACGGCGGGAACGCACGGTACGGCGGGCCAGCCCGGCTCCGCCAGTCAGCCAGCCGCCCCGGTGCCCGTACCCGAGGCTTCCCCGGCCCCGGACCTCTGGTCCACGCCCGACGACGGCGACGCCGCGTACCGGGCGGCCGCTCAGCAGACCGCCGTGTACCGGAAGCTCTCCGGCGGCCAACCGCCGATGGTGACCCACTACGCGCCCCCGGCGGAGCAGCCGGCCCGCGCGGACAGCCACGGGCACGGATCGCCCGCGGCCGGAGAGGCGGTTCAGGGCAACGCGCCGGATGCCGCCACGGGCCGCCGTGGTGGGAAGTCCGGCTGGCGCATTCCGCGGGCCAGGAAGGCTTCGCCCGCCGAGGCGACCGCGCCGCTCCAGCCGCTCGCGGCGCCCCGCGGTGCCCAACCCGACAGCGCCCGGCTCGGAAGCGCCCGGCCCGACAGTCCCCCGCCCGGCAGTTCCCGGCTCGGCACCGCCCCGCACGGCACCGCCCCGAACGAGACCACCGCGCCCGGCGTGGCCGCGAAGGAGACGGAGCGTCAGGACGCCGCCGGCCCGACGGCTGCCGCAAGCACCCCCGGCGGGGTGAGCCACACCGCCACCGCAAGCACCCCCGGCGGCGCGAGCCACACCGCCACCGCAAGCACCCCCGGCGGGGCGAGCCACACCGGCGCCGCAAGCACCCCCGGCGCCGCGAGCGCCCCCGGCGCCGCGAGCGCCCCCGGTGGCGCGGGCGACGCCGGGGCCTCGGCGGATCACCGCCGCCGGAGGCGGTGGGGCCTGAAGCGGTCCGGGCGGAGAGCGGACGACCAAGGGGCCGCCGCCGGCTCGCCGGCCGAAGAGTCGACGACTTCTGCCGCCGCTTCTCGGCGAGCCGCACCGGCGGGCCCGCCGGCGGGCGGGTTCACCCCGGGCACCGGACCGCAGGTGCAGGCGGGGCGGTCGGCAAGCGCGGCGACTGCGGCATCCCCGTCAACGGCGGCACCCGCGTCAACCGCCGCATCCCCGTCAACCGCCGCATCCCCGTCAACCGCCGCATCCCCGCCAGCCGCCGCATCCCCGCCAGCCGCCGCATCCCCGCCAACCGGGAGGCGCGGCCCAACCACGGCGCCAGTCTCGGCCTCCATACCGACCGCGCGCTCGGCGCCAACCGCGCCCACCTCCCAGGCGCCGGCACTCACCGGGACGACGGCGGCGGCCGGATCGACGGCACGGCGCGACACAACGGCCCGACCCGGCACAAGGACGCGGCCCGCGGCGGGCTCCGTCAACGTGCCCGCGGCGGGCTCCGGCGCCAGCCGGACCGCGGCCCGAACAACGCCTCCGGGCGAGCGCGCGAACCCCGGCACCGCGAACCCCAGCACCGCGAACCCCAGCACCACGAACCCCAGCGCCGAAAACCCCGGCACCACGAAGGCGGCCGACACGACCACTGGCGGGAAAGACACCGGCGGAAACGGCACCGAGGCGAAGGGCACCGAGGCGAAGGGCGCCGAGGCGAAGGGCGCCGAGGCGAAGGGCGCCGAGGCGAAGGGCGCCGACCCGGCCGGCGCCGGGGTGAGGAACACCGACCCGACAAGCGCCGGCGCCACGCCCGGCAAGCCCGCCAAGAAGCGTGGCCGAGCCGCCAAGTCCGCGCCCGCCGGGGAGCCCGCGGGCGGGCAGGCCGCCACCGGTGCGGCCGCACGGGACCAGGCCACGACGGAGCCGTCCGGCAGCGGGCCGAACGCCGGCACCGAGCCGGTGAAGCAGCGGCGCTGGGCCTCCCGCCGCAAGGCGGGCGCGCCGCCCGCGGCGAGCGCGCCCGGGGACGACGAGTACGTCGACTGGGTCAAGGGACTCGGAGCGGCCGAGCCGACCGTACGGATCGGTGGGAACCGTGCCGCCCGGCACGCACGGGACGCCCGGGAGTCCCCGGACCCGTCATCCTGACCGCGTCGTCAGCGGCAGGTACACGGCGCCCCCGGACGCGACGAACTCGGCCGACTTCTCGCTCATGCCGCTCGCGACAGCGGCGTCGATGCTGACTCCTCGTTCGGCCGCGTACCGCTGGAGTTCGTGACCGATCTTCGGAGAGCAGAACCGCGGACCGCACATCGAGCAGAAGTGCGCGATCTTCGCGGGCGCGGCCGGTACCGCCCCGTCGTGGAACGAGCGCGCGGTGTCCGGGTCGATCGCCAGGTCGAACTGGTCCTCCCAGCGGAACTCGAAGCGTGCCTTGGACAGCGCGTCGTCCCACGCCCGCGCGCCGAGGTGGCCCTTGGCGAGGTCGGCCGCGTGCGCCGCGATCTTGTACGCGATCACGCCGGCCTTGACGTCCTCCCGGTTCGGCACCCCGAGGTGCTCTTTGGGCGTGACGTAGCAGAGCATCGCGGTGCCGTACATGGCCACCATCGCGGCGCCGATGGCCGACGTGATGTGGTCGTACCCGGGCGCGATGTCGGTGGTCAGCGGCCCGAGCGTGTAGAACGGCGCTTCCCGGCACCACTCCTGCTGGAGGTCGACGTTTTCCTTGATCTTGTGCATCGGTACGTGGCCCGGGCCTTCGATCATCGTCTGCACGTCCCGCCGCCGTGCCACCCAGGCGAGTTCGCCGAGGGTACGCAGTTCGGCCAGCTGAGCCGGGTCGTTGGCGTCGGCGATGGAACCCGGCCGCAGCCCGTTGCCGAGAGAGACCGTGATGTCGTACCGGGCGAAGATCCGGCACAGCTCCTCGAACCGCGTGTACAGGAAGTTCTCCTGGTGGTGCGCGAGGCACCAGGCGGCCATCATCGAGCCGCCGAGCGATACGATCCCGGCGACCCGGCCGACCGCCAGCGGGATGTGGCGCAGCAGCAGGCCGGCGTGCACGGTCATGTAGTCCACGCCCTGCTCCGCCTGTTCGATGACGGTGTCCCGGAACAGTTCCCAGGACAGCCGGGTCGGATCGCCGTCCACCCGTTCCAGCGCCTGGTAGATGGGGACCGTGCCGATCGGTACCGGCGAGTTGCGCAGGATCGCCTCGCGGATCTCGTGGATCCGGTCGCCGGTCGACAGGTCCATCACGGTGTCCGCGCCCCACCGGGTGGCCCAGCGCAACTTGGTCACTTCCTCCTCCGGCGTCGACGTCGGCGACACCGCGCCGACGTTCGCGTTGACTTTCACCAGGAATCGCCGGCCGATGATCATCGGCTCCGACTCCGGGTGGTTCACGCTCGCCGGCAGTACCGCGCGGCCCGCCGCGATCTCGTCGACCACGGTGGACACCGGCACGCCTTCGCGCAGCGCCACGAACTCCATCTCCGGCGTCGCCACGCCGGCCCGGGCGAATCGCAGCTGCGTACCGCCGGCGACCCGCTCGGCCACCCACGCCCTCCGCAGCGGCGGCAGGCCCACCGCCGGCCCGTCCGGTGCCGGGCCCGACGTGTCGTACAGCCGGACGGCCGGGCTGTCTGCGGACAGCGTCACCTCCCGGAACGGCACCCTGATGTCGGCACGCGGTCCTGTCACGTAGACCTTCATGTGTTCCCCCTCGCCGAAGCCCAGCTGGTCCAGTTCGCCGCGATGCCGATCCGGGGTCGCCGGCCGGTCTGGCCCGCACACCTGATGCGGCGAGGCCCGGACCAGTCGGGCGGGGTACCGGGGCGCGGGTCGCGCGCCGGCGAACGGTCGCGGAATATCCGCGATCGCGAAAGGCATCTGCGATCCGAAATTGCAGAAAGGGTGTGCCCGTCAAGACCGCCGCGCGGACCTCCGGTGCCGGATCTCCATCCCGACGCGCATCCGGGACGAGACGCAACCGGCGCGTGCATGGGCTCACCGCCGCTCCTCCCTGCGCCGGCATTACCCGGATCAGGTATGACGGTCAGGGGCGCTAAGCCCCACTCTCAGCCCGGTGCTCCGGGCTCCCGTGGAATTTGTGTGTCTATCGACGCTAAGCGTGTTGACCGCTTCACGCAACGGCAGTTCAGCCGGCATCCCAGGTCGGTTCCGCTGTCTCGACCACCTCGCCGTCGCCGCGGAAGCGCAGGAACCTGTCGAAGGACCGGGTGAACCAGCGGTCGTGAGTGACCGCCACGACCGTCCCTTCGAAGCCCTTCAGTCCCTCCTCCAGCGCCTCGGCCGAGGCCAGGTCGAGGTTGTCGGTCGGCTCGTCGAGCAGCAGGAGCGTGGCTCCGTCGCACTCCAGCAGCAGCACCAGGAACCGGGCCTGCTGGCCGCCGGACAGCCTGCCGAACATTTGGTCGCCCTGGCCGGCGAGTTCGTACCGGCCGAGCACCTTCATGGCCGCGTGGCGGTCCATGCCGGCCCGCCGTGCGCTCCCCCGCCACAGGATGTCCACCAGCGTCCGGTCGACCAGGTCGGGCCGGTCATGTGTCTGGGAGAAGTGCCCGGGTACGACCCGGGCGCCCAGCCGGGCGGTTCCCGACGCGGCCACCGGCTCCACCACCGACAGGGCGGGTGCCGGGTCGGTACCGCCAGCGGCCAGCAGCCGCAGGAAGTGCGACTTGCCGGTACCGTTGCCACCCAGCACCGCCACCCGGTCGCCGTACCAGACCTCCAGATCGAACGGGTAGGTCAGCCCGTCCAGTTCCAGCCCCTCGCAGATCACCGCGCGCCGGCCGGTGCGGCCGCCGGACAGGCGCATCTGGATGTCCTGCTCGCGCGGCGGCAACGGTGGCGGCCCGGCCTCCTCGAACTTGCGCAGCTTGGTCTGCGCGGCCTGGTAGCGCGAGGCCATGTCGGAGTTGTACGAGGACTTCTGCTTGTACATCAGCATCTGCGCGCGCAGTTTCTCGCGTGCCTCGTCCCAGCGGCGCCGGTCGCGCTCCAGGCGCTCGTGCCGGTCCGACCGGGCCGCGTGCCAGGACGCGAACCCGCCCGGGTGTACCCAGGCCGACCCGCCCTCGACGGCCACCACCCGGTCGGCCGTGCGGGCCAGCAGTTCGCGGTCGTGCGACACGTACAGCACCGACTTGCCGGACTCCGCCAGCCGGGCTTCCAGCCAGCGCTTGGCCGGCACGTCCAGGAAGTTGTCCGGCTCGTCGAGCAGCAGGACCTCGTCGCCGCCGCGGAGGAGAAGCTCCAGCGCGAACCGCTTCTGCTGCCCGCCGGAGCAGGTGCCGACCCGCCGGTCCCGTACCGCGTCCCAGGGCAGGCCGAGCGCGGCCACCGCGGCCGTGTCGAACAGCACCTCCGCGTCGTACCCGCCCGCCTCGCCCCACCCGGTCAGCGCGTCGGCGTAGCGCAACTGCGCCTTCTCGTCCGCACCGGCGGCCCGCACGGCCCGCTCGGCGGCGGCCAACCGCCCACCGGCCTCCCGCACCGCCGGCGCGGCCAGGGAGAGCGCGAGGTCGTTCAGCGTACGGTCGTCGTCGATCATCCCGATGAACTGGCGCATCACGCCCAGCCCGCCGGAGCGCGCGATCACGCCGGTCTTGACCGGCAGGTCCCCGGCGACCATGCGCAGCAGGGTCGTCTTGCCCGTACCGTTCGGGCCGACCAGTGCGATCTTCGCGCCGTCCCCGACCCGGAACGACACGTCGGCGAACAGCACCCGGCCGTCCGCCAGCGCGTGCGCCACCCCGGCGACATCGACGTACCCCATAGTTATCGAATTGTGGAGAGCGGGGCGTCCGGCGTCATCCCAATTACTCTGCGTGCGAGACGGAGAGCACCCGGTACCCCTTCTGTGACGCAGTGCGCTCCACCCGGTACCCGTGGTCCGACAGCCACGCCTGGAGCGAATCCCCGCCGAGGTGGCGACCCACCACCAGCCAGGCCGTACCGTGCGGTGCCAGCCGGGACAGCCAGCGCAGCAGCATCTCGTGCAGCCCGGTCTTGCCGATGCGGATGGGAGGGTTGCTCCAGATCTCGTCGAAGAGCACCTCATCCGGCACCTGATCCGGCGCGGCCGGGACAACCCGGTCGGCGAACCCCAGCGCGGCCGCGTTGGTGGCCACCAGCTCCAGCGCCCGGGCGTTGACGTCCACCGCGTACACCCGCGCGGCCGGGGAAGACGCCGCCAGCACCGCCGTGATCGGCCCGTACCCGCAGCCGAGGTCCAGGTACACACCACCCCGCGGCCCGGGCAGGGGCGCCTTGCGCAGCAACACCGCGGTACCCGGATCCAGCCGCTGGGCCGAGAACACCCCGCTCGACGCGGTCAGCGTGAACTCGCGCCCGCCGGCCTCGAAGGTGACGGTCCGGCTGGCCGCGACGGCGGCCGGCTCCGCGCTGAAGTAGTGGTCACCGCTCATTCGAAGAATTGTGGACCGGGCCTATCAGTTGCCCGCGGGCGGTTGCCCTTCGGTACCCTTTCCGTCATGACTTACGGGTACGGCGACTCGCCAGAGGGGTGGCGCACGCCACCCGGGCCGGACCCGGCGGGGCGGGGCCGGCGGCGGGCCTACGACCCGGACGACGACCGGGACGGCCGGGACGACGAGCGGCCGGTTCCGGGTCGTGACGGTTTCTCCGGCGCGGACCGGCGCCCGCACCAGCGGGGCTCGGCTCCCGGCGGATACTCCGCGGGCGGCCGCGCCTCGGTCCCCGGGGGGCACGCGTTCGTTCCCGGCGGCCAGTCGGCCGGCGGTCGGGCGCCCGTCCCGGGCGGCTATCCGGCCGGCGGCCGGGAGCCCGGCCCCGGACGCGCGTCGGCCCCCGGCGTGTACTCCGCGGGCGGGCGCGCCTCGGTCCCCGGGCCGCGCCCGCCGGAACCCGGCGTGCATCCGTCGGGCGGCCGGGGCGAGCGGCGCGAGCCCGCCGGCCCCGAGTACCCACCCGCGAGCGTGCCGCCCCCGCCGCAGTACCGCCCGTCGTGGCCGTCCAGGGGCATGCCGGAGGCCGAGCCCAGCTGGCCGAACCCGGGCGGTCAGGAGCCGGGAGACGACCGCTGGTCGGGCCGTGGCCGCCCGGACGGCGGGGAGTACGGCCGCCCGGCATCCGGACCCGGCTGGACGGACCCACGGCGACCGGGCTCGGGACGGACCGGTGTGGCCGCGCCCGGCCGGGCCACCGCGTCGGCCCACGCCGGAGGCCGCGCCGCGAGCGGCGGCCGGGCCGGCAGGGACGGCGACCGGCTACCCAGCAAGCTCTGGATGTCCGTCCTCGGCGGTGTGGTCGTGGTCGCGCTGGTGGCGGTCGGGGTGACCGGCACACTCTTCATGATCAGTGACAACGGGTCCGGCCCGGCGAGCGCGCACGCGGGTCACCCCAAGCACGACATCTCCAACCAACAGGTGGATCCCAAGCCGCTGAGCACGACCGAGGTGTTCCCCGCCGCGACGATCACCCCGAACCCGGCCGGGCCGGCGTACAAGGTGATCAAATCCGAGGAGACCGGCAACTGCGGGACCGGAGCCGTGGGCGACCTCGCCACCCTGATGGCCAACCAGGGCTGCACCCAGCTGGTCCGGGCGACGGTGGTCTCGCCGGACAAGACCTACGTGATCACGACGGGCATCTTCAACCTGCGGGACAAGGCCGGCGCCCAGGCGGCCGACAACGCGATCCAGGCGAGCGTCGGCGCGAAGAAGGGCCGGTTCCCCGGCCTGGCGGCCGGGAGCGGGACAGACGTCATCGCCCAGGCCGCGACCCAGCTCGGCTGGGACTACGAGGGTCATTTCCTGGTGTACTGCGTGGTCGCGCGCGGCGACGGCAAGCCGATCGGCGAGGGCGACCCGGCCGCCACGAAGATCATCAACGACCTGGTCGAGGTCGACCTCAAGGGCACGGTCATCGCTGACCGGATCAGCCCCCGGCCGTCCCCCACCGGCACGACAGCGCCGTCACAGAAGTGACCGCCGGTTCCGGGTGATCTCCGCCCGGTCCGCGTACCCGGATTCGCTGCCCGGATACTCCACCGCGACCAGGGTGAGGCCATGCGCGGGCGCGACCGTCACCTCACTGGCCCGTACGGTGCGATCCAGCAGCCCGGCCGGCCACGGTACCGGGCGCCGGCCGTCCCCGACCGCGAGCAGGGCGCCGACCAGGCTCCGTACCATCGCCTGGCAGAACGCGTCCGCCTGTCCCGTCGCGACCAGCACACCGTCCGGCTCCCGCCGCCAGGAAAGCGCGCTGATCGCGCGGATGGTCGTCGCGTTCTCTCTGCGCCGGCAGAAGGCCGCGAAGTCGTGCTCCCCGAGCAGTCCGGACGACGCGTCGTTCAGCGCCGCCAAGTCGAGCGGCCGGGGCCAGGCCAGCTGGTACCGGGCGCGCAACGGATCGGCTCCCCACGGCGCGTCGGTCACCCGGTACTCGTACCGGCGGGACAGCGCCGAGAAGCGCGCGTCGAAGCTGGCCGGTACCTCGGTCGCGGCCCGGACGCGTACGTCGGCCGGCAGCAGCCCGGCCAGCCGCCGTACCAGGGTGCCACCACGGGCGGCCCAGGTCGCGGCCGGTACGTCCACGTGGCACACCTGCCCTGTCGCGTGTACGCCGGCGTCGGTGCGCCCGGCCACGGTCAGCCGCTCGATCCCGCCGAAGACCCGGGCGAGTTCCGCCGCCAGTACGCCGGCCACGGTCCGGCGGCCCGGCTGGGTGGCCCAGCCGGAGAAGTCCGTACCGTCGTAGGCCACGTCCAACCGCACCCTGGTCACCGCGGCCGCGCCGGTCGTTGCCGGAACGGCGACGAGCCCGGCGTCCCCACCGGGAGCGCCGGGCTCGATCCAGCCTTCGCTCAGGACTTGTCGTCCTCGGGCTCGACGTCGTCCGCCGAGTCGGCCGAAGCCAGCGGCGCATCCGCCACCGGCTCGTCCTCGGCCGGCGGCGCGGCCGGGGTCGTGGTCTCCTCGCCGGCCAGCGCGGCGACCGCGTCGGCCCGGGCCGCCTTGCGGGCGGCAGCCCGGCCAGGTGCTGCCTTGGTCGGCGCGACGGTCAGCTCCTCGACCAGCTCGATGACCGCCATCGGTGCGGCGTCGCCCTTGCGCGGACCGGTCTTCACGATCCGCGTGTAGCCACCTTCGCGGTTGGCGTACCTGGGCGCGATCTGGTCGAACAGCGTGTACACCACGTCCTTGTCGCGGACCACGGTGAGCACATGCCGCCGCGCGTGCAGATCACCGCGCTTGGCCTTGGTGATGAGCTGCTCGGCGAGCGGGCGCAGCCGCTTGGCCTTCGTCTCGGTGGTCGTGATCTTTCCGTGCTTGAACAGTGACGTGGCGAGGTTCGCCAGCATCAGCCGTTCGTGCGCGGGGCTGCCGCCGAGGCGGGGGCCCTTGGTGGGCGTGGGCATTGGTGCTCCTTCTACAGGGGCAGCGGCTCAGAGCTGCTCGGTCTCGCGGTAGTCGTCGGTGTCGTAGTCCACGTCGGAAAAGGTGTCGACGACGTGGGTCGGGTCGAAGGTCGGAGCGGAGTCCTTCAGCCCCAGACCCATCCCGGCCAGCTTCATCTTGACCTCGTCGATGGACTTCTGACCGAAGTTCCTGATGTCGAGCAGATCCGCCTCGGTACGGCCGATCAGCTCGCCGACGGTGTTGATGCCCTCACGCTTGAGGCAGTTGTACGAGCGGACGGTCAGGTCCAGCTCCTCGATGGGCAGCGCCAGGTCGGCGGCCATCTGCGCGTCCTGCGGCGAGGGGCCGATGTCGATGTGGTCGGCCGTCTCGTCCAGCTCGCGAGCCAGCCCGAACAGCTCGACCAGGGTCGAGCCGGCCGAGGCCAGCGCGGTACGCGGGGTGATCGAAGCCTTGGTCTCGACGTCGATGATGAGCTTGTCGAAGTCGGTGCGCTGCTCGACGCGGGTCGCCTCGACGCGGTACGTGACCTTCATGACCGGCGAGTAGATCGAGTCGACCGGGATCCGGCCGATCTCCGCGCCGGCCTGCTTGTTCTGCGAGGCGGTGACGTAGCCGCGACCGCGCTCGACGGTCAGCTCCATGTCCAGCCGGCCCTTGCCGTTCAGCGTGGCCAGCTTCAGGTCGGCGTTGTGCACCGAAACCCCGGCCGGAGGCTGGATGTCTCCGGCGGTGACGTCGCCGGGGCCCTGCTTGCGCAGGTACATCGACACCGGCTCGTCGTGCTCGGAGCTGACGCACAGCTCCTTGACGTTCATGACCAGCTCGACCACGTCCTCCTTGACGCCGGGGATCGTGGTGAACTCGTGCAGGACGCCGTCAACCTTGATGCTGGTGACGGCCGCACCCGGGATGGACGACAGCAGGGTACGCCGCAGGGAGTTGCCCAGCGTGTACCCGAAGCCCGGCTCCAGCGGTTCGATGGTGAACCGCGACCGGGTCTCGCTGATCGGCTCCTCGTTGAGAGACGGCCGCTGAGTGATGAGCACTTGCTTTTCCTCCGATACGTCGGGCGCCCGCTATTTGACGCCAACGCTTGCGTGGCGGCCGCCCAAGCCGGGCGGCCGCCGAAAGCTCTTACTTCGAGTAGTACTCGACGATGAGCTGCTCCTGGACCTGCGTGTCGATGACCTGCCGGGCCGGGAGGGTGTGCACCAGGATCTTCAGCTGGCTGGGGATGGCCTCCAGCCACGCCGGTACCGTCCGGGAGCCGGCCTCGGCGGCGGCCACGACGAACGGGGTCAGCTGGCGGGAGGACTCCCGGACCTCGATGATGTCGTGCTCGCGAACCCGGTAGGACGGGATGTCGACCTTCTTGCCGTTCACCACGAAGTGGCCGTGCTTGACCAGCTGGCGGGCCATATCGCGGGACTTCGCGTAGCCGGCGCGGTAGACGACGTTGTCCAGCCGGGACTCCAGGATCTGGAGCATGACCTCACCGGTCTTGCCCGGCTTGCGGACGGCCTCGTCGTAGACCGCCTGGAACTGCCGCTCCAGCACGCCGTACACCCGGCGGGCCTTCTGCTTCTCACGCAGCTGGAGCAGGTACTCGGTCTCCTTCGGGCGACCGCGGCCGTGCTGGCCGGGCGGGAAGGGACGCGACTCGAACGGGCACTTCGGCCCGTCGCACTTGCTGCCCTTGAGGAACAGCTTCATCTTCTCCCGACGGCAACGGCGGCAGTCGGCACCTGTGTATCGAGCCATCTTTATCTATTCCTTCTCAGACCCGGCGACGCTTCGGCGGACGGCATCCGTTGTGCGGCTGCGGCGTGACGTCGGCGATGGTGCCGACCTCAAGCCCGACGGCCTGCAGCGAGCGGATGGCGGTCTCCCGGCCGGAGCCCGGACCCTTCACGAACACATCGACCTTGCGCATGCCGTGCTCCATCGCCCGGCGGGCGGCCGCCTCGGCGGCCAGCTGCGCGGCGAACGGAGTCGACTTGCGGGAACCCTTGAAGCCGACCTGGCCGGCGGACGCCCAGGAGATGACGGCCCCGGTCGGGTCGGTGATCGACACGATCGTGTTGTTGAAGGTGCTCTTGATGTGCGCCTGTCCGTGCGCGACGTTCTTGCGTTCTTTGCGCCGTACCTTCTTGACAGCGGCGCCGGTGCGTGCCTTCGGCGGCATAAGCTTCGTAGTCCTCCTGAATCGGTCCGCTGGCGGCGACGCCGTTCCGGTCCATCACAGCCACCCACGCCGTGCCCGATGGCACCGCGCAGCGGCCAGACGCGTCCCGGAATCGCCGGCGGACCGAGCGCTTCTGATTACTTCTTGCCGGGCTTCTTCTTGTTGGCCACGACCTTCTTCGGCCCCTTGCGCGTGCGCGCGTTGGTCCGGGTCCGCTGGCCGCGCACGGGCAGGCCCCGGCGGTGGCGGATGCCCTGGTAGCAGCCGATCTCGACCTTGCGCCGGATGTCCGCGGCGATCTCGCGGCGCAGGTCACCCTCGATCCGGAAGTTGGCTTCGATGTAGTCGCGGAGCTGAACCAACTCGTCGTCGGTCAGGTCCTTGACCCGCTTGCCGGGATCGACACTGGTCGCCGCGAGCGCCTCGCTGGCGCGGGTGCGACCGATCCCGAAGATGTAGGTAAGCGCGATCTCCATCCGCTTCTCGCGGGGAAGATCAACACCGACTAGACGTGCCATGGATGGGCGTGCTCCTCATGTTCGTGGAGGTCTGTGCCCGCCCCGCCCCTACCTGCCCGGGTAGGGCCCCGGCCTCCCGCCGGGGGTCAGCCACCGTCCATCACTGAACGAACCGCGGCTGGGACGAACCTGTCTTGTCGTGCGGGCAGCGCCCGGGCGACTCAGCCCTGGCGCTGCTTGTGACGCGGGTCGGTCTTGCAGATGACCATGACCCGGCCGTGCCGGCGGATCACCCGGCAGTTGTTGCAGATCCGCTTAACGCTCGGCTTGACCTTCACTGGTTACCCCTCATTGGTCAACCGGACGTCACTTGTATCGGTAGACGATGCGGCCACGGGTGAGGTCGTACGGTGAAAGTTCCACCACGACCCTGTCTTCCGGCAGGATACGGATGTAGTGCTGTCGCATCTTGCCGCTGATGTGTGCCAAGACCTTGTGCCCATTAGCAAGCTCGACCCTGAACATCGCGTTCGGAAGCGGCTCGATCACTCGGCCCTCGATCTCGATGGCCCCGTCCTTTTTCGGCATGTCCTCCGCTACCTGACGTCCAGTTTGATGACAGGCTCACAGAATCCATCGCAAATGCCAGAGGACATTCACGCCAGCCGCGGAACCGCCATGCCGCCGAAGCGCCGGGCAGGCATGGCAGTGTGGACGCTGTGCGCCGAAAAAATAGTGTACGCGTACCAACACGCCGGCGGCAAACTCGCTCCACCGGGCCGGCGCGTCGGTTGACACCGGGCCCGCGAACGACTACCGCCAGCGATCCCGGCGACGCTCCCACCGCTGTTGGTGGCGCATCCGTTCCCGGTCCTTGCGCTGCCGCTGGCGCTCCTGCTCGGCGGCCAGGTAGGTGTGCGGGTCGCCGCTCGCGTACGCCATGATCGTCCGGCCGAGCAGGATCGCACCCCATGGGCCGGCGACCCACACCGGCCACGGGTACCCACCGAAGTCGGTGGCCAGGTAGATCACCAAGCAGATCAACGTAGTGGACAGCCAGCCGCCCCACATGGCGAGCAACAGTGGCGACCGGCCCCGGCGACGTTGCTGGTCGCCGCCCGGCGTCACCGGCGCCCGGTACCCGGCCTGGGCTCCGGCCGGCGGTGGGGCCGGGGCCACCGTGGACTGCTCCGGAGCCGCCGTGCGGGGCAGGTCGTCGAGCACCCGATCCAGCTCGCCGTAGGTCTTCGCGGCATACGTGCGCTGCAGCCGCTCGTCGTACTCGGACAGGTCCAGGCGGCCCTCGTTGAGCGCCGTACGCAGTCGATCAGCTACGAACTGCCGGTCCGAGTCGGCCGCTCGTAGATCGTCACGCCCTTCCGCCACCATCAAAGCTTCGCACGCGACGGCAAGCGGACACCAACCCGCACTCCCCGCCGGAACGGGGACGCCGGTCAGCCGGTACCGGCGTGTGAGGTCAGCAGCTCACCGAGGCGCTCGCGACCACCGTCCTCGGCGGTGAACACCCAGACCCCGTCCTCGTACAGGCCGATCGAGTGCTCGACGTGCACGGCCGTCGAGCCGTCCCGGGTGACCACGGTCCAGCCGTCGGACAGCTCCAGGGTGTCCGCCGACCCCATCGTGATCATCGGCTCGATCGCCAGTGCCAGGCCGGCGACCAACCGGGGGCCCTTGCCGGCGCGGCCGTAGTTGAGCACGTGCGGGTCCTGGTGCATCTCCGTACCGATGCCATGGCCGCCGTACCCGCGGACGATCCCGTACCGGCCGGCACCCCGCAGGTACGCCTCGATGGCCGCGGAGATGTCGGTCAACCGGCCGCGGCCGGACCGGACGCCACGCGCGGCCGCGGCGATGCCGGCCCACATGGAGTTCTCCGCGACCTCGATCGCCCGGCTCAGGTTCGGCTTGATCTCGCCCACCCCGACGGTGATGGCGGCGTCGCCGTGCCAGCCGTCGAGGATCGCGCCGCAGTCGATCGAGATCACGTCGCCCGCGACCAGTACCTGCTGGCGCGACGGGATGGCGTGCACGATCTGCTGGTTGACCGACGAACAGATGGTGGCGGGATAGCCGTAGTAGCCCTTGAACGACGGCACCGCCCCGGCGGCCCGGATGTTCTCCTCCGCCAGGGCGTCCAGGTCACCGGTGCTGACCCCGGGCGCCACGGCCTCCCGCAGCTTGGCCAGGGTGTCCGCGACGACGAGGCCGGCCGCCCTCATCTTGAGCAGCTGCTCGGGCGTTTTGTACTGGATGTCCAGCGTTGCGGCGCGCATGCCTACGCTCATCCACCGTACGAGCGGAGCGCGTCTATCGCCCGTACCGTCACGTCCTCGACCGGCCCGGTCGCGTCGATGCCCACCAGCTTGTTCTGTGCGCCGTAGTAGTCCACCAAGGGAGCGGTGTCCCGGGCGTAGACCTTCAAACGCTCGGCGATCACATCGGGCTTGTCGTCGTCCCGCTGGTACAGCTCGCCGCCGCAACGATCGCAGGCGGCCTCCTGGCTCGGGGCGTCGAACTCGATGTGCCAGATCTTGCCGCAGCCACGGCACTGCCGCCGGCCGGACAGCCGCCGGATCACCTCGTCGTCGTCGACCACCAGCTCCAGTACGAGGTCCAGCTGGGTGCCGAGGTCGGCCAGCAGCTTGTCGAGCGCGGCCGCCTGGGGCAGGGTCCGCGGGAACCCGTCGAGCAGGAACCCGTCGGCGGCGTCCGGCTCGGCCAGGCGCTCACGGACCATGTTGATGGTCACCTCGTCCGGGACGAGCTGGCCGGCGTCCATGTACCGCTTGGCCTCGACGCCCAGCGGGGTGCCCTGGCCGACGTTGGCGCGGAAGATGTCTCCGGTCGAGATCTTGGGTACCGCGAGGTGAGCCGCGATGAACTCGGCCTGGGTTCCCTTACCCGCGCCGGGCGGGCCTACCAGTACCAGCCTCACGCGGCGCCACCTCCCCGACCGGCCCGGGCGATGCTGATGCGGCCCGGTGCGACTTCGCTCCACATAGCGCGCGGCGCCGCGAAGGCACTCGCGGCGCGGCGCAGCAAACCGGTCAGCCCGCTCACTACCTCAGGAACCCTTCGTAGTTGCGCTGCATGAGCTGGCTCTCGATCTGCTTCACGGTCTCCAGGCCCACGCCGACGATGATCAGGACGGCCGTACCACCGAACGGGAAGTTCTGTTTGTTGTTGCCTACGAGGCCCATGAACAGGTTCGGCAGCACCGCGATGATGGCCAGGTACAGAGCGCCCGGAGCGGTGATCCGGCTCAGGATGAAGTCGAGGTACTCGGACGTCGGCTTGCCGGGCCGGATGCCCGGGACGAAGCCGCCGTACTTCTTCATGTTGTCCGCGACCTCGGTCGGGTTGAACGTGATCGAGACGTAGAAGTAGGTGAAGAAGACGATCAGCAGGAAGTAGATCGTGATGTTGACCCAGTCGTTCTGCTTGATCAGGTGGTTGTTGATGAACTTGTAGAGCGCGTTCGGGTGATTCGAGTCCATCAACTGCAGGGCCAGCTGCGGCAGGTACAGCAGGGACGACGCGAAGATCACCGGGATGACGCCGGCCTGGTTGACCTTCAACGGGATGTACGTGGACGTGCCGCCGTACATTCGCCGCCCGACCATGCGTTTCGCGTACTGCACCGGAACCCGGCGCTGCGCCTGCTCCATGAAGACGACGGCGGTGATCACGATCAGACCGATCGCGATGATCAGCGCGAAGACCGCCCAGCCGCGACTCTGCTTGATCGACCAACCCTCGGACGGGAGCCGCGCCGCGATCGAGGTGAAGATCAGCACCGACATGCCGTTGCCGATCCCCTTGTCGGTGACCATCTCACCGAGCCACATGATCACACCGGTGCCGGCCGTCATCGTCAGGACGATCACGCTGACCGTGAGCCACATCGGGATCTTGGTCTGCGGGATCGCCGGGAACTGGTCGCACTGGTTGTTGAACAGCTGCCCGGACCGGGCGAGCGCGACGAACGCGGACGCCTGGAGCACGCCGAGGGCCAGGGTCAGGTACCGGGTGTACTGCGTGATCTTGGCCTGGCCGGCCTGCCCCTCCTTACGGAGTTGCTCCAGCCGGGGGATCACGACGGTGAGCAGCTGCAGAATGATGCTCGCGGTGATGTACGGCATGATGCCCAGCGCGAACACCGACAGCTGCAACAGCGCGCCACCGGAGAACAGGTTCAGCAGGCTGAAGACCCCGTTGCTGCCGTTCTGCACGATCTTGACGCACTGCTGGACGTTGCCGTAGGACACACCGGGACTCGGCAGGGTGGCGCCGAGCCGGTATATGGCGATCATCCCCAGCGTGAACAGCAGCTTCTTACGCAGGTCAGGCGTTCGAAACGCACTGAGAAAGGCGGCGAGCAACTTCTTCCTCCTGCGCGGAGCGGCCCGCGGTGCTGCGGGGTCTGTGGCCAGGGTGTAGAACAAAAGCCTAGCTGGGAACGGACTCTAACAGTCCGCCCCGAGTTCGGTGAGGGGTGGATGACACATCGTCAGTCACCAATTGAAGATCATGGCGCCCGCCAGCCGCATGCGCAACCGTCCGGACGCCATTACCTACGACATCTCTACGACCCGGCCCGCCCGGACCCCGGACGGGCCCGGCTGCCGGAACCCGATTCGTCCACGGACCGACCGCGCGGCGGGCCCGCCCGTGGGACGGGCGGGCCTGGCGGCCGGACCATGGCCTCACGAGTCAGATCTCCGTGGTCGACCCGCCGTTGGCCTCGATCTTCTCCTTCGCCGACGCGCTGAACGCGTTCGCCGACACCTGGAGCGTCACGCCGCCCAGCTCTCCGGTACCGAGGATCTTCACCGGCTGGCCCTTGCGTACCGCGCCGGCCTCCACCAGTTCGGTGATGCCGACCTGGCCGCCCTTGGGGAACAGTTCCGCGAGCCGGTCCAGGTTGACCACCTGGAACGTCACCTTGAACTTGTTCTTGAATCCCTTGAGCTTCGGCAGCCGCATGTGGATGGGCATCTGCCCACCTTCGAAGGACGCCGGCACCTGGTACCGGGCCTTGGTGCCCTTGGTACCGCGGCCAGCGGTCTTGCCCTTCGAACCTTCACCACGACCCACGCGGGTCTTCGCGGTCCTCGCGCCCGGAGCCGGACGCAGGTGGTGGACCTTGATCGCCATTACTCGACCTCCTCGATCTTCACGAGGTGGTTCACGGTGAAGATCATGCCCCGGATCTCGGGACGGTCCTCCTTGACCACCACGTCATTGATCCGCTTCAGGCCGAGCGTGCGCAGCGTCTCGCGCTGGTTGCGCTTCGACCCGATCTCGGACCGGACCTGGGTCACCTTCAAGCGGGCCATCACGCCCCCGCTCCGGCACGCGCGGCCAGCATGGCCGCCGGCGCGACGTCCTCGACCGGGAGACCGCGGCGCGAGGCGACCGCCTCGGGCGACTCCAGCTTCCGCAGGGCGTTCACGGTCGCGTGCACGATGTTGATCGGGTTCGACGACCCGAGGCTCTTGGACAGCACGTCGTGGATGCCCGCGCACTCCAGCACGGCGCGCACCGGGCCACCGGCGATGACGCCGGTACCGGCGCTGGCCGGCTTGAGCAGCACGACGCCCGCGGCGTCCTCACCCTGTACCGGGTGCGGGATCGACGAGGTGATCCGGGGCACCTTGAAGAAGTGCTTCTTGGCCTCCTCCACACCCTTGGCGATGGCCGCGGGCACCTCCTTGGCCTTCCCGTACCCGACGCCGACCGTGCCGTCACCGTCGCCCACCACGACCAGCGCGGTGAAGCTGAACCGGCGACCGCCCTTGACCACCTTGGCGACGCGGTTGATCGTCACGACGCGCTCGAGGTGCGGGGTCTTCTCGACCGGCGCGTTGCCCCGGCCGCCCTCACGACGGTTGTCCCGGCGGTTGCCGCCACCCTCGGAGCTGCCGGACCCGCCGCCTCTGCGCTGTTGACCTGGCATGAAGCGTTCTCCTTCCTAGAACTCGAGTCCGTTTTCGCGGGCGGCGTCGGCGAGAGCAGCGATCCTGCCGACGTACTTGTTGCCACCGCGGTCGAAGACCACCTTGCTGATCCCGGCGGCCTTGGCCCGGTCGGCCAGCAGCGCGCCGACCTTGCCGGCCAGGTCGCTCTTCGCCCCCTCGGTACCCCGGATCGAGGCGTCCATGGTGGAGGCCGACGCCAGGGTGCGTCCCTGCGCGTCGTCCACGACCTGGGCGACGATGTGCCGGAGCGACCGGGACACCACCAGGCGCGGGCGCTCGGCGGTACCGCGGACGTTCTTGCGTACCCGGAAGTGCCGGCGTGCCTTGCCGACCCGGCGTGCGGAGGCCACTCCACCACCGCTGCGCCTCTTTAACAACGTAGCCGTCACAGCCCCGCCAACCTCTCTTCGCTGCCGACCAGGACAGCCGGCCGCGTCCTCGCCGAGCTCACTTCTTACCGGCCTTTCCAGCCTTGCGGCGGATGACCTCGCCCTGGTACTTCACGCCCTTGCCCTTGTACGGCTCCGGCGGCCGGATCTTCCGGATGTTCGCGGCGACCTCGCCGACCTGCTGCTTGTCGATGCCCTCGACGCTGAACACGGTCGGGCGCTCGACGGTGAACTTGATGCCGTCCGGCGCGGTCACGGTCACCGGGTGCGAGAAGCCCAGAGCAAACTCCAGGTCCTGCCCCTTGGCCTGTACCCGGTAACCGGTGCCGTTGATCTCCAGGGTCTTCCGGTACCCGGTGGTGACGCCCACGATCATGTTGTTGACCAGGGTGCGCGACAGGCCGTGCAGCTCCTTGGAGCGGCGCTCGTCGTTCGGCCGTACCACGTTGAGCACGCCGTCCTCGCTCCGCTCGGCCGTGATCGGCTCCGCGAGTGTGTGCGACAGCTGCCCCTTCGGGCCCTTGACGATCACGGTCTGGCCGTTGATGGTCACGTCGACCCCGGCGGGAACCGTGATCGGCTTACGTCCAATGCGCGACATGTTGTGCAGCCTCCCGCTACCAGACCCAGGCGAGGACTTCCCCGCCCACGTTTCGCTTGCGGGCCTGCCGGTCGGTCAGCAGCCCCTGGGACGTCGAGACGATCGCGACACCCAGTCCGCCGAGTACGCGCGGCAGCTCCGGCGCCTTCACGTACACCCGCAGGCCGGGCTTCGAGACCCGGCGGATCCCGGCCAGGCTGCGCTCGCGGTTCGGGCCGAACTTGAGGTCCACCGTGAGGGTCTTGCCGACGACGCCCTCCGCCGGTTCCTGCACCGACCAGCTGGAGATGTACCCCTCGGCCTTGAGGACCTCGGCGATGTTCGCCTTGATCTTCGAGTACGGCATGGTCACCCGGTCGTGGTACGCCTGATTGGCGTTGCGCACCCGGGTCAACATGTCCGCGATCGGATCAGTCATGGTCATGGTCAGGTCGTACCTTTCTCGCCGCGGTTCCCTGTCCGGGCCTTCGGCGAAGAGTCATCTACCAGGAAGCTTTCGATACGCCGGGAAGCTCGCCGCGGTGGCCCATCTCCCGGATGCACACGCGGCACAGCCCGAACTTGCGGTAGACCGCCTTGGGCCGCCCGCACCGCTGGCAGCGGGTGTACGCGCGCACCGAGAACTTCGGCTTCGCGGCTGCCTTGATGATCAGCGCCTTCTTCGCCATGGTCAGCTCTCCTTGCTCGGGTCCTCACGGAACGGGAAGCCGAGCAGCCTCAGCAGCGCCCGACCCTCCGCGTCCGTGCGCGCGGTGGTCACCACGGTGATGTCCATGCCCCTGGTGCGATCGATCCGGTCCTGGTCGATCTCGTGGAACACCGACTGCTCGGTCAGCCCGAACGTGTAGTTGCCGTGGCCGTCCAGCTTGCGGCCGTCCAGGCCGCGGAAGTCGCGGATACGCGGCAGCGCGATCGACAGCAGCCGGTCCAGGAACTCCCACATCCGGTCGCCGCGCAGGGTCACCTTCGCGCCGATCGGCATGCCCTCGCGCAGCTTGAACTGCGCGATCGACTTGGTCGCCCGCCGTACCTGCGGCTTCTGGCCGGTGATCGCGGCCAGGTCGCGGACGGCACCGTCGATCAACTTGGCGTCCCGGGCGGCTTCGCCCACACCCATGTTGACGACGATCTTCACCAGGCCCGGTACCTGCATCGGGTTCGCGTAGCCGTACTGCTCACGCAGCTTGCCCGCGATCTCGCTGCGGTACCGCTCCTTCAGGCGCGGACGGGACGCCGCGGCGGTGTCCGCCTCGCTTCGAGTCTTGACGTCAGTCATCACAGGTCCTTACCAGAACGACGCGCGACGCGGATCTTCGTGCCATTGTCGTCGATGCGGTAGCCGACACGGGTCGGCGCTCCGTCCGAGTCGACGACCATCACGTTGGAGACGTGGATCGGCGCCTCCTGCGTGACGATGCCTCCGGTCTTCGCGCCGCGCTGAGTGGTGCGAATGCGGGTGTGCTTCTTGACCCGGTTCACGCCTTCGACGAGGACCTTGTCCAGGCGAGGGTAGGCCGCGATGACCTTGCCCTTCATGCCCTTGTCCCGACCGGCGATGACCATGACCGTGTCGCCCTTCTTGACCTTCACGGTCTACAACACCTCCGGTGCGAGCGAGATGATCTTCATGAACCGCTTGTCCCGCAGCTCACGGCCGACCGGGCCGAAGATACGGGTACCGCGCGGGTCGCCGCCGTCCCTGATGATCACGGCGGCGTTCTCGTCGAAGCGGATGTACGAGCCGTCCGGGCGGCGCTTCTCCTTGGCCGTGCGCACGACGACCGCCTTGACGACGTCGCCCTTCTTCACACCGGCACCCGGGATGGCGTCCTTGACGGTAGCCACGATGACATCGCCGATGCTGGCGTAGCGCCGACCGGAGCCGCCGAGAACCCGGATGCACAGGATCTCCCGGGCTCCGGTGTTGTCGGCGACGCGCAGCCGCGTCTCCTGCTGGATCACGTCATTCTCCTATGTCTGCCAGTTCTCCGCCGCCGACGACGGCGGAGCTTGGCGGAACGTCCTGCCTACTGGTGAACTCGCTCGCTCTGCCGAACTCGCTCGCTCACTTGGCCTTCTCGAGGATCTCCACGATCCGCCACCGCTTCGTCGCGGACAACGGACGGGTCTCCATCAGCAGCACCCGATCGCCGATGCCGCACGCGTTCTGCTCGTCGTGCGCCTTCAGCTTGCTGGTACGCCGGAGCACCTTGCCGTACAGCGGGTGCTTGACCCGGTCCTCGACCTCGACGACAACCGTCTTGTCCATCTTGTCGCTGACCACGTAACCTTCGCGAACCTTGCGACGGTTGCGCGGGGTGACGTCAGTCTCGGTACTCATGCCTCAACCACCTCAGTCGGCGCGGCGGACAGGCCCAGCTCGCGCTCGCGCATGATCGTGTAGATCCGGGCGATCTCCTTGCGGATGACCTGGAGCCGCCGGTTGTTGTCCAGCTGCCCGGTCGCGCCCTGCACACGCAGGTTGAACAGCTCAGCCTTGGCCTCCCGCAGCCGCGTGACGAGGTCCTCCTCGGACAGCTCACGCAGCTCGACAGCCGTGGTGCCCGCTGCCATCAGCCCTCAGCCCCTTCGCGTGTAACGATGCGGCACTTCATCGGAAGCTTGTGGATGGCGCGGCGAAGCGCCTCGCGAGCGATCGACTCGTTCGGGAAGGACATCTCGAAGAGAATCCGACCCGGCTTGATGTTCGCGACCCACCACTCCGGTGAACCCTTACCGGAACCCATCCGGGTCTCGGCCGGCTTCTTCGTGATGGCCTGGTCCGGGAAGATCGTGATCCAGACCTTGCCGCCACGGCGGATGTGCCGGTTCATGGCGATACGAGCGGCCTCGATCTGGCGGTTCGTGACGTACGCCGATTCGAGCGCCTGGATGCCGAACTCGCCGAACGCCACCCGGGTACCGCCCTTCGCCGCACCGTGCCGGTCCGGGTGGTGCGGCTTGCGGAAGCCCTTCGGGGGCTTACGCGGCATCAGCATCTTTCAGCCCTCCTGCTGCTCTACCGGCGCGGCAGGAGCCTCGCCAGCTTCGGTACTCACCGCGACCGGGCCGCCCGTGGTGGTCGGCTCGGCCGCCGCGCGACCCGCCTCGGTACCGCCCTGCGTGGTACCCGACGACCCGGAGCGCAGCCTGCGCGGACGCTCGGGACGGTCGCCACGCTCGCGGCGCGGGCGCGACGGGCCGGTCTCGGCCGGAGCTTCCCGACCGGGTACCGCGTCGCCCTTGTAGATCCAGACCTTCACGCCGATGCGGCCGAAGGTGGTGCGCGCCTCGAAGAACCCGTACTCGATGTTGGCCCGCAGCGTGTGCAGCGGAACCCGGCCCTCGCGGTAGAACTCGCTCCGCGACATCTCCGCGCCGCCCAGGCGACCGGCGCACTGCACCCGGATGCCCTTGACGATCGGGTTCTTCATCGCGGACTGCATCGCCTTGCGCATCGCCCGCCGGAAGCTGACCCGGCTGGACAGCTGCTCGGCGATGCCCTGCGCGACCAGCTGGGCATCCGACTCGGGGCTCTTCACCTCGAGGATGTTCAGCTGGACCTGCTTGCCGGTCAGCTTCTCCAACTCGCCGCGGATCCGGTCCGCCTCGGCGCCCTTGCGACCGATGACGATGCCCGGCCGGGCGGTGTGGATGTCGATGCGGACCCGGTCGCGGGTGCGCTCGATGTCCACCTTGGAGATGCCGGCCCGCTCCAGGCCGCGGGACATCATCCGCCGGATCCGTACGTCCTCGGCGATGTAGTCCTTGTACAGCTTGTCGGCGTACCAGCGGCTCTTCCAGTCCGTCGAGATGCCGAGCCGGAACCCGTGCGGGTGAACCTTCTGACCCATTACTCGGTCTCCTCCTCGGCAGCAGCCGCTGGGGTGTTCGTGGCGGCGGGCTCCTTCGCCGGCGCCTTCTTGGCTGCCTTCTTCGCGGGAGCCTCGGTGGCGGCCGGTTCCTCGGTTCCGGCCGGCGCCGCGGGCGCCGC
This sequence comes from Micromonosporaceae bacterium, assembly GCA_040255525.1. Taxonomy (GTDB): domain Bacteria; phylum Actinomycetota; class Actinomycetes; order Mycobacteriales; family Micromonosporaceae; genus Rugosimonospora. The sequence continues at coordinate 99,564 of JBDZVD010000009.1, forward strand.
CTTCGCCGGGGCGGCCTTCCTCACCGGCCGGATCGGTGCGGCCTGGACCGACTCCACCGCGATGGTGATGTGGCAGGTCCGCTTTCGGATCCGGTACGCCCGGCCCTGTGCCCGCGGCCGGAAGCGCTTGAGCGTCGGGCCCTCGTCGACGTACGCCTCGCTGACCAGCAGCGAGTCGGGGTCGAGCCGCTCGTTGTTCTCCGCGTTCGCGATCGCTGAAGCCAGCACCTTGTAGACCGGCTCGCTGGCGGCCTGCGGCGCGAACTGCAGCACGGTCAGCGCGTCCTTCGCGGGCAGCCCGCGGACGAGGTCGACCACGCGGCGCGCCTTCGTCGCGGAGACGCGCACGTGCCTGGCAACCGCACGGGCGCCCGGCAGCACGGCGTCGCCAGAGCTCGCGGGTCGGCGTTGCGTGTTCGTTGGCATCGGTGTCCTTACCTAACTGTCCGCTGGTCCGCTTACCGGCGCCGGCTCTTGCGGTCGTCCTTCTCGTGACCCTTGAACGTGCGGGTCAGAGCGAACTCACCGAGCTTGTGGCCGACCATCGACTCGGTCACGTACACGGGCACGTGCTTGCGCCCGTCGTGAACGGCGATCGTGTGCCCGAGCATCTCCGGGGTGATCGTCGACCGCCGCGACCAGGTCTTGATGACGTTCTTGGAATTCCTGTCGTTCTGCGCTTCCACCTTCTTCATCAGGTGGTCGTCGACGAACGGGCCCTTCTTCAGGCTGCGAGGCATATCTACTCAGAACCTTCCTCAGCCGCGCTTGCGGTTGGCGTAGCGGCGGCGGACGATCAGCCGGTCGCTCGGCTTGCCCTTGCGACGGGTACGGCCCTCGGGCTTGCCGTTCGGGTTGACCGGGTGGCGACCACCGGAGGTCTTGCCCTCACCACCACCGTGCGGGTGGTCG
>JBDZVD010000093.1:0-26939 GCA_040255525.1 Micromonosporaceae bacterium
AGCCGCCGGTGACGGGGCAGCCGCCCGCGGTGGCGCCGCAGTCCGGGCCGCCGCAGGTATCAGCCCCGCCGCAGGTGTCCGCGCCGCCGGCGCCGCAGATGCCACCGGTCGCCGGTTGGCCGAACTCGCCGGCGACCGCACCACGCGAGGCGTTCCGCTGGCCGTCCGCCGCACCCACCCGGCGCACCGACCCCATGCTGGAGCCGGCGGCCCCGGCGCTGGATCCGGCGGCGAAGGAGGTCGCGGCGGCGTCCACCATCATCTGGCGCGACCAGCCGCCCGGGCCGCCCGGACCGGAAACCCCGGAGGCGGGCTCGGCGAGCGACGCGGCCGCCCCGGCGTCGCCGGACACCGGCCCGGCGGCCGCGCCGGCCGATGAGGCTCCACCGGCCCGGGAAACGTCGATCGGGGCCGCGCTCACCCATCCCACCGAGGTTCGGCCGGCGGTGACTCCGGTATCGCCGGCCGGCGATGGCACGAGCGCGCCACCGCACCCGGTCCAGCCGCCGGTGCCGGCCTCGCCCGGGGCGCCGCACCCGACCGGTCCGGTCTCCGCCCCGCCCGGCGCACCCGGCCGCCCGGGCTCCGGGTACGGCACGTCCCCGTACGCCGGCCCGCCGGCACCGCCGTACGGCCCGGCGATCCAGCAGCGGCCGGCCGGCCCGGTGTCCGGACCGCCGGTGTCGAGCCCGCCGACCTCCGGCATGCCGATGTCCGGGCCGCCGCTGTCCGGGCGCCCGATGTCCGGACCGCCGACCTCCGGACCGCCGGTCTCCGGGCCGCCGCTGACCGGGCGCCCCATGTCCGGGCCGCCGACACCCGGGCGACCCACGTCGAACCCGCCGATGTCGGGCCCGCCGCTGGCCTACGGCGGCATCGCCGGCACGGGTGCGCCGCCCGTACCCGATGCCGGGTGGCCCGGCCAACCGTCCTCGCGCCGGCGCCGGGGGCCGCTGATCGCCGTGTCGGCCGGAGCGGCGGTGGTCCTGATCGCGGTGATCGGGGTCGTCGCCACCCTGCGCGGCGGATCGTCCCCGACCACCGGTCCGACGGCCGGTCCGTCCGCGACCCGCACCCTCGGCATCACGAGCAAGGGCGCGCCCACCGACGTCAAGCTCGAAGACAAGGGCACCAGTGTCACCGTGACCTGGACCGATCCGACCGATGGCACGGTCCAGTTCGCCGTGCTCGGCGCGCCGGAAGGCACCCAGCTGCACCTGTTGCAGCTGCTGGAGGCCGGTACCACCTCGTACACGCAACAGGGTGTCAACTCGGCGGTCGACTACTGCTACGTCGTCGCGGCGTTCTACGGCGCCTCCGGGCAGGACGTCACGGCGAACTCGCCCCAGGTGTGCACCCACCGCTCGGGCTGACCCGTGGTGACAGCGGCGACCCGCCTGCCCGAGGCACCGGTCGCCGCGCGCCGCCCGTGACCGGATGAGCCCGGCCGGCGCGTGAGACCGGGTCAGCCGCTGGTCGAGATGCCCACGCCGCCCCGGGTTGCGCCGCCGTAGCGCCGCTTCTCCCGGTCCAGATCCAGCACACCGATCCGGGTCCGGGCCGCGCGTGCGGCGTCGTCGAGCTGGTCCGCCGGGACGATCCAGGCGATCTCGAACTCCAGGCCGTCCGGGTCGCGGCCGTACAGGCTCTTGGTCGTCCCGTGGTCACTCGCACCGGTCAACGCGCCGGCCCCGGCCAGCGCTCCGCGCAGCCGCTCCAGTTCGTCGAGCGTGTCGACCTCCCAGGCCAGGTGGTAAAGGCCGACCGTGGCGCGGCCGGCCGGCGACGGGCCGGCCCCGGCGCCGATCTCGAAGAGGCCGAGGTCGTGGTCGTTCGCCGAGCCGGGAGCCTGGAGGAAGGCGGCCCCGGGCAGCGCGGCCATCTCGGTGACCACCCGGAAGCCCAGGACTCCTTGGTAGAAATCAACACTGCGGCGAACGTCGCGGACGTACAGCACAGCGTGGTTGAGGCGGTGGATCGGCATTGCGCGCTCCCTCTGTGGTGACGGCTCACTCATCACGGTACGGCGGCGGCCGGCAACTGAGAGATCCCTGAGAGGATCAGTACCGTGAACGACATGCGGGGTGTACGGATCCGGGTGCTGGCAGCGCTGCCGGCAGCCATCGGTACAGTCGATCTCGCGAACGCGACCGCGCCGCACCGCTGCGGCCGCGTCTGCCGCGACGCCGCGAGCATGTTCGCGGGAGGGCCGATGCCCCGGCCGCAGGCGCTGACCATCGGTCTGGTGATGGTGATCCTCGCGCACGGATTCGCCGGACGGCGCCGGCTGTCTCTCCACCTCGCCACGGTGGTCCTGGCGCTCGCGGCGCTGCGCGCGGTGCCCGGCCAGCCGCTGCGGGTGGCGCTGCTCGGCGCGGTGGTCGTCGCCCTGTTCGCGCTGCGTGAGGACTTCCCCACCCGGCCGGACGCCCGGCGGCTGCGCCTGGCCGCGCAGGTGGGCGTGGGAGTGCTGATCCTCGTCATCGCCGGCAGCGGTTGGGATCTGGCCGTCGATCGGGCCCGGCCCCGGGCGGTGGGCAGCGCGATGCTCGCCGGTTTCATCACGACCACCACCGAGCGGTCGCCGGTCGCCTCGCACTTCCCCATCGATGCGGTGCTGTCCATGCTGGTGGCCGCGGGCGGGGTCGCCGTGCTGCTGCTCGCGTTCGCGCCGGCCGCGCCGCCGGTGCCGGGTAACGCCGCGCAGCGCTCGTCGGTGACCGCCCTGGCCTGGCACGCCGGCGCGGACAGCCTGGCGCCGTTCGCGACCCGCCACGACAAGACGTACGCCTTCAGCCCGGACGGGCGCGCCGCGATCGGGTACCGGGTGTTCTTCGGTACCGCCCTGGCCGGCGGTGACCCGGTCGGCGACCCGGACTCCGCCGACGGGGCCATCGCCGAGTTCATCGCCGCCTGCCGGCGCAACGGCTGGCGGCCGGCGGTGCTCGGGGCCAGCGATCCGATGCGCGCCCGCTGGGCCCGGCACGGGCTGCGTGGTGTGGTCATCGGCGATGAGGCGGTCATCCACCCGCCGGCGTTCAGCCTCGCGTCCCGCCGCATGCGCAACGTGCGGCAGGCCGCAGCGCGTACCCGCAACGCCGGCGTCGCCGTGGAGATCGGCCCGCTGAACGAGCGGCTGGCCGCGTCGCTGCGACCGGTACTGGCCGACTGGCTGGCCGGGCGCCGGGAGCGCGGGTTCGCGATGAACCTCGACCGGATCCTCACTCCTCGCGCGGACTGCCTGGTCGCGGTCGCCACCCTCCCGTCCGGCGAACCGGTGGCGTTCGCCCGCTTCGCGGTGTGCGCGGGCGGGCGGACGCTGACTCTCGACGTCGCGCCGCGCCGGCGGCAGGCACCCAACGGCGTGGTCGAGCGGCTGATCGTGGAGATGGTGGCTTACGGCGCGGCGCACGGCGCCGAGGAGATGTCGCTGAACTTCGCCGGGATGCGCGGCGTGTTCGAGTCCCCCGGGGCGGTGGGGCGGGTCGGCCGAGTTTTGGTGCGCGCGTTCGACCGGTGGATCGAGCTGGGCCCGCTCTACCGGTTCTGCGCGAAGTTCCAGCCGACCTGGCGCCCGCGCAGCCTGCTGCTCGGATCGTGGGCGTCGCTCGGGGTCGTCGGCGCCGCGGCGCTGACCGCGGAGTTCGGCCGGATGGCGGTACTGCAGCCGCCGGCCGAAGCCGCCGACGCCACCGGACCGGAGCCGGCCACCTGCTGAAAGCCGCCGAACGATCCGCCGGTCCGGCACGCACCGCTACGCCGGCCAGCCCGCCGCCGCGCGGGCGGGTACCGGACCGGACAGCTCCGACCAGGCCAGCCAGGTCGATGCGATCATCTCGGTCAGCCCGTACCGGGCGTGCCAGCCCAGCTCCCGGCGGATCCGCGACGCGTCCGCCACCACCTCGGCCGGGTCGCCCGGGCGCCGGGGGCCGACCTGGTACGGCACCGGCCGCCCAGTCACCGCCCCGATCCGCCGCAGCACGTCGAGGACGGAGTACCCGCGGCCGGTCCCGACGTTGTAGACGGCCGAAGCCGGCCGGGTGTCCATCAGCCGGTTCACCGCGGCGAGGTGCGCCGCCGCCAGGTCCTCGACGTGCACGTAGTCGCGTACCCCGGAGCCGTCCCGGGTCGGGAAGTCGGTACCGGTGACCGTGACCGGGCGGTCCGCGGCCAGCGCGGCGAGGGCAATCGGCACCAGGTTCGCCGGTATCCGGTCGGCCAGCAGCGGATTCGCCGCGCCCACCACGTTGAAGTACCGCAGCGCCACCCAGGACAGCCCGTACCCGTTCCCGGCCGCCCCGATCAGTTGCTCGCCGAGCAGCTTGGTCAGGCCGTACGGGTTGATCGGCTCGGTCCGGCACGACTCGTCTACCCGTGCGGTGGCCGGGATCCCGTAGACCGCCGCCGATGAGGAGAACAGCAACCGGGAAACCCCGGCCTGGGCCATCGCGTCGAGCAGCGCGACCACGCCGCCGACGTTCTCCCGGTGGTACCAGTCCGGGCGGGCCACCGACTCCGCCACCGACTTGCGGGCGGCCAGGTGCACCACTCCGTCGACCGGGTACCGGCACAACACGCCGGCGACCGCCGACCGGTCGGTGACCGAGCCGACCACCAGGCTCACGTCGCCGGGCAGCCGTTCGGGGCGGCCGGTGGACAGGTCGTCGAGTACCACCACCGGGTACCCGGCCGCCCGCAGCGCCCGTACCACGTGCCCGCCGATGTACCCGGCCCCGCCGGTGACGAGCCAGGTCATCGCCGCACCCGCCCGGCCCGGCGCCCGGTCCCGGAGGCGACCGGCCCGGCAGCGCCACGCCCGGCCGCGGAGGCCACCGGCCCGCCGCTGTCCACGCCGTGTTCGGCCAGCGGGCCGACCCGCAGCCCGCGCTCCCGGCAGGTGTCCACCAGCCTCGGCACCGCGCCGAGCGTGGCCCGCCACGAGCCGGGTACCGAGGTGACGTCGGAGTCGTGCAGCAGGACCGTCCCGCCGCCGGCCAGATCGGCGACCACTGTCCGGTACACCGAGTCCGGGGTGGCCCGGGCGGTCCAGTCCTCGCCCCAGGCCGTCCACAGCACCGGGGTCAGCCCCAGCCGGCGCGCGCTGGCCAGGACGGCGGTGGTGAGCACCCCGTACGGGGGCCGGAACCAGCGGGGCTGCTCACCGGTCGCGTCGGCGATCACGTCCCGGGCGCGGGCCAGGTCGTCGTACGTCGCCACGGCGCCCCGGGCCAGCAGGCACCGGTGCTCGTACCCGTGCACCGCGACCTCGTGCCCGGCCGCCACGATCTCCTTGGCGAGGATGGGCGAGCGGGCCGCCCAGCGGCCGAGCAGGAAGAACGTGGCGCGCACGGCCAGCCGATCCAGTTCGGCCAGGAACCGTGGCGTGGACAGCGGATGGGGCCCGTCGTCGAAGGTCAGCGCGACATGGTCCGGGTGGCCGACCCCGGCCAGCCGGGGGGCGAGCCGGTTGCGCAGCGGGCCGATCGAGGCCAGTGCCGGGACCGCGTACAGCGCGGCCAGGACGCTTCCGGCGGCCGCGGCGGTTCGCAGCGGCCGGTTCATTGCCGCGCTCCGATCAGCGGTGACCGCCGCGTGTCCCCGGCCGGTCGGGTGGCCGGTCCGGCATGGCCCGCCTCGGCCGGCTCGGCTCCGGCCGCCGCGGCCGGCTGGGCGTGAGCGGCGGCGAGCGCGACGATCGCGTCGACCGCCGAGGGCGCCCGGAACAGGTCCCCTGCGGCCACCCGCTGGCGGCGCCCCGCGTCCCCGTGCAGGAGGCCGGCGAGCACCCTGCCGAGTTCGGCCCGGTCGCGTACCCACCGGGCCAGCCCGGCGTCGTGCAGTGCCTGGGCGTTGGTCGTACCGTGGCCGGGCAGGCACCGGTAGGTGAGCACCGGTACGCCGCACGCCATCGCCTCCAGCGAGGTCAGCCCGCCCGCGTTCTGCACCACCACGTCGCTGGCCCGGATCAGCTCCGGCATCCGGTCGACCCAGCCCAGTGCCACGCCGGTGCCGGCACGGGTCAGCCGCTCGCGCAGGCGCTCGTTGCGCCCGCAGACCGTCACCGGTGTGACCAGCCCGGTCGCGGCCAAATCGGCCGCCGCCTCGGCGACCTGGCCCACGCCCCAGGAGCCGGCGACCACCAGGGCCAGCCGGCCGGTGCCCGGCAACCCGTACCGCGCCCGGGTGCGCGCCGCCTCGCTGGGGTCGGCGACCGGGTGGAACCCCGGCCGGACCGCCGGGGAGCACACGTCGACGAAGTCCGCCCGCGCCCGGCGGGCCTGCTTCGCTGCCACGTCGTGCAGCGCCAGGTGCAGGTCGACGCCGTCGGCGACCCAGAGCGGGTGCACGGACAGGTCGGTGAGGAACGTGACCACCGGCGCGGCGAGCTCGCCGGCCCGGCGCATCCGGCCCAGCATCTGGCTGGCCAGGTGGTAGGTGGACACCACGACGCGGGGCTGCGGCAGCGCTCCGCCCGGCAGCGCCGGCTGGCCGGATGCGCCCGGGCCGGATGCGCCCGGGCCGGCCGGGCGGGAGCCGAACGCCTCGGCGGCGCGCGTCATGGCCCTGCGGCTGACCAGCGCACCGACCGCGTTGCCCATCCACTGCCGCCGCTCCAGGTTGCCGACCAGCCAGCCCCAGCTCTCCGGCGCGACCTTCAGCTCCGTGGCGTACGCCCGGCGCAGCGCTCGTCCCGCCCGGTCGCCGAGCAGGTCGAGGAAGTCGTGGCAGTCGACCCGGTAGCCGGCTTCGGTCAGGCGCCGCGCCAGCTCCGTCGCGGCGCCGTCGTGACCGGCACCGACGCTCGCCGACACGATGGAGATCCGTCCCGCTCCGCCCACCGCGACCGCCCTTCTGTCCCTGATGCACACCGCCCAGCGGCATGTACTACGACCGACGTAGTAGCCGGAGATACTACTCAGCGCGTAGTAGCTATGCCAAGGGTGGCAAGAGGAACATCGGGACTTCGTCCGGGTTGGTACTACACTGTCGGTAGTAGGAATCGGGGAGACCCACCAAGGGAACGATCGGGGGTTGTCCGCATGGGACTCGCACGCCGCTCACGCGGAACGCTCGAGCAGGAGATCGTCGCGGCACTGGCGGCCACCGCCCAGCCGATGACCCCGGCACAGGTGCGCGACCACCTCGGCGGCGACCTCGCCTACACCACGGTGATGACCGTGCTGGCCCGGCTGGCGGAGAAGGGTGTGGTCACCCGCGAGCGGGTCGGCCGTGCCTACGCGTACACGGCCGTACGCGACGAAGCCGAAGTCACCGCCCGGCAGATGCACCGCCTGCTGGACGCCGGGGACGACAAGGTTGCGGTACTGTCCCGGTTCGTGGGCGTGCTGTCCGGCGAAGACGAGCGACTGCTCATGGAGTTGCTACGACGGGCCGAGGGGACCGACGGCGCATGACCCGGGCGCTGCTGGTCACGCTCGCGGTCGTACTGATCTTCGCGCTCGCCGGCCCGGGGCTGGCTCGCCGGCTTCCCCCCGCGGCGGCCACCCGCCTGCTGGTGCCGGGGTGCGTCATGATGGCGGCGTCCGGTGTGTGGGCGCTCGTCACCGTCGGCTTCACCTGGGTCGCGCAACTCGGCCCGATCAGCCGGTACGGCGACTGGTCCGCCACCGCCATCCGCGCGGACACGCCGTTCCCGATGATCGTCCCGGCCGGCTGCGGCCTGCTCGCGGTCGGCTCGATCACCCGCGCGGCCCTGCTGGCAAACCGGCGCCTGCGGTCGACCCGGGCGATCCGGCGGGACTGCGCTCGGCACGGTACCCCCGGGTCGCTGGTCGTCCTGGACTCCGAGCGGCCGGACGCGTTCGCGACGCCCGGGGCGTCCGGGCGCATCGTGGTCACCACCGGCCTGCTGCGGGCGTTGAGCCCGGCCGAGCGCCGGGCGCTGATCGCCCACGAAAACGCGCACCTGGTGCACCGGCACGCCTGGTGGCTGCTCGTCACCGACGTGGCGGCCGCCGCCAACCCGCTCCTGCGGCCCACCGCGTCGGCGATCGAGCACGCGGTGGAGCGGTGGGCAGACGAGGACGCCGCGCACGAGGTCACCGACCGCCGGCTGGTCGCCCGGACGCTCGCGCGCACCGCCCTGCTCATCCACCGGGTCGCGCCGGCCGGGCTGTCGCTGGCCACCGGCGGGAACGTGCCGTGCCGGGTACGGGCTCTGCTGGAGCCGCCGCCGCGACCGCGGATCCTGCCGGTGACCGTGCTGCTGGCCCTGCTGGTGGCGGGCACGGTCGCGGACGCCACCATGGAGCGCCAGGGCGACCGGCTGCTCGACAACGCCACCGCCGCGCCGACCGTCGAGGGGCAGGCGGCCCACCACGATCACCGCGGCCTGGCCCCGGGCGTCCACCTCCACAACGTGGAGCGGGACGTGGCACAGATCCTCCGGTAGCCGTCGGGATCTGCGGCGGCCTCCGCCATCCGCCGGCCCGTCAGCCCTCGTCGGTGACCAGCGCCTCCAGCGCCGGAAGTGCGGCCACCACCGCCGCCCGCTGCTCGTCGGTCAGTCGCGCCAACCGCGCGTTCAGCAGGGCGGTGCGCTGTGAACGCACGTCCCGCAGCGCCAGGGCACCGGCCTCGGACAGCGCCACCCGGGTCGAGCGGGCGTCGTGCGGGTCCGGGCTGCGTACGATCAGGCCCCGCTCGTCGAGCGCGGCCAGCACCCGCGTCATGGTGGGGGCGGTCACCGCCTCGCGGGCGGCCAGCTCACCCAGGCGCAGCGGGCCGTACTGCTCGATCGACGCGAGCGTCGACAGTTGCAGGGGCGGCACGTCGTTGGTGTCCAGCCGGATCCGGCGCGACAGCCGGGCAACCGCGATGCGCAGCCGCGCGGCGAGGTGCGGATCCGTGCCGGCCGGCTCGGACATCACCGGCGGCCTCCTTCACCACTGCGAACGGTGGAAAGGGCACGGTACCGCGCCGGACCGCCGCCGACCGTGAGATGTCCGGCTTCCGCCGCGACCGGCGGCCCCGAGACGCCGTTGCCCACCCTGGGGCCGCCGCGACACCGGCGGCTCAGGACGTCGCCGAGCGCAGGCCGTTCACCGCCAGACCGGCCGCGTGCTCGATCTGGTCGATGCCGTTGTCCATCGTCGGGTGGTAGTTGGACAGGACCACGACCAGCCAGTCGTGCCCGGGCTCGATGATCCGCCCGACGCTGTTGATGATCCACTTATGGTTGTCGGCACTGTAGGACAGCCAGCCGTTCTTGACGTACACGTTGGTCGCCTGCGAGCTCGCCGCGTTCGGTACGCCCCAGCGCTGGTCCTTCTCCACCCGGTTCATGAGGCTGAACAGGTAGTCGCAGCTCGCCGCGTCCAACGGGCCCGGGGTACCGTGGCCCGCCGCGCTCGCCGGCGGCGCCCCGGCCGGCGGGTCGGCGGGTGCGCTTCCGGTCGGGTTGCTGATCATCTGGAGCAGCCGCAGCTGGTCGGCCGCCGTGGTCTTGGTCAGCCCCCAGTACCCGCCGTCGCCGGGAATCGTCTCGGTCAGCCCGAAGTCCTTGTTCGCGGCGGCGAGGCCGGGGCCCTTGCCGATGTCGTTCCAGAGGTTGGTGGCCGCAGTGTTGTCGCTCTGGGTAATCATCTTGGTCGCGTTCGACGACTCCCTGGAGCTGAGCTTCTTCCCGACCTTCTGATGCTGGTAGAGCAGGGTGGCCAGGATGTCGACCTTGATGATGCTGGCCGTGTTGAACTGCTGGTTCTCCTGGTAGTAGATCTTCTCGCCGGTGTCCTGGTCGAGCAGGGCCAGCGCCGCGTGGGTACCCGAGGAGGCCAGGTACGAGGCCACCTGGGCACGGACCGCGATCGCCGGGTCCGGCTTGGGCGACGGCGACGGGCTCGGTGACGGACCGTCACTGAAGAACGGATTTCCGGCGGCGGCGTCCTGCCCGACGCCGTTCCCGCGGTGCAGCCCATAGACGATCAACATCGCCCCTGCCAGGACAAGGGCGGTGACGACCGCCACAAGGGTGGCGGGACGTCCGGCGAGACGCGACATAAAGTCCAGCCTGGCCCTGAAATATGGGGGTTAGATCAAGGCAAGGTCACTGTTGGGTCAACGGGAGATCCACGCTCGCCGCCAACTCCCAGGGCCCTCACAGGCAGTTTCAAGTTTCGGCCGGTACACCGTAACTGCAGCTAGACGAGCAAGTCGTAGACCGTGGGGGTGGACCCGGTGACGGATGTGACCAGTCGCCAGACCAGAGTGCTCGTCGTCGACGACGAGCCCAACATCTCGGCCCTGCTGTCCGCCACGCTCCGGCTGATCGATTTTGACGTCCGCTCCGCCGGCGGCGGGAACGAGGCGCTCCTGACGGCCGCCGAGTTCCAACCCGATCTCGTGGTGCTCGACGTCATGCTGCCCGATCTGGACGGGTTCCAGGTCGCCCAGCGGCTTCGCGCGTCCGGCCGGCCGGTACCGGTGCTGTTCCTCACCGCCCGCGACGCCGTGGAGGACCGGATCTCCGGGCTGACCGTCGGCGGGGACGACTACGTGACCAAGCCGTTCAGCCTCGAAGAGGTGGTGCTGCGGATCCGGGCGATCCTGCGCCGTACCCATGCGAAACCGACCCCGACGCCGGACGACGGCGTGCTGCGCTACGCCGACCTGGAAATGGACGAGGACGCCCACGAGGTACGCCGCGGCGGCAAACTCATCGACCTGTCTCCGACCGAGTTCAAGCTGCTGCGGTACCTGCTGACCAACGCCGGCCGGGTGGTCAGCAAGGCACAGATCCTGGACCGGGTGTGGAGCTACGACTTCGGCGGCGAGGGGCGCATCGTTGAGTCCTACGTGTACTACCTGCGCCGCAAGATCGACAAGGCCGCCCCACCGCTGATCCACACCGTGCGCGGCGTCGGCTACGCGCTGCGACTGCCGCGCGGCGCCGAGGAGTGACGACCCGCCGCGGCCCGCGGCGCTGGCTACCTCGGCGGTGGCGGCGCTGGAGCCTGCGGTCCCGGATGGTCGCGGCCATCGCGGTGCTCGCCGGTATCGCACTCATCCTGGCGAACCTCGCGGGTCTGCTGCTGCTGCACTCGTACCTGCTCGGCCGCATCGACCAGCAGTTGCACGCCACCGTACGGGCGTACCAGCGGACGCCGCCCTCCCGGGAACCGGACCTGCCCGCCCCGCACCCGCGTTTCATGGAGAGCCTCCTCCCCGAGCTGCGCGTCTACGTCTTCGCGCCGGACGGCTCGCTGATCCGCAGCAGCGCCGACAGCACCGGGGACTCCGGGCCCGACCTGGGCTTTTTCGGCACCCTGGCCGGCCGCGCCGACGGCGCCCCGTACACCGTGCCGGACACGCGCGGCGGCGACTCGTGGCGGGTGGAGACCGCACGCCGCTCGAACGGTGACATGCTGGCCGTCACGGTGTCCCTGCGCCAGGTCGAGGCGACCGTCGACCGGCTGTACGTGATCGATTCGGCGGTCGTCGTCCTCGTGCTGCTGCTGCTCGGGCTGGCCGCCGCCTCGGTGGTCCGGCTGGGACTGGCCCCGCTGACCGACATGGAGGACACCGCGGAGGCGATCGCCCGGGGCGAGGTTTCCCGGCGGGTCGAGGGCGTCGATCCGCACACCGAGGTGGGCCGGCTGGGCATCGCGCTGAACGCCATGCTCGGCCAGATCGAGTCCGCGCTGGCCGCCCGTACCGCGTCCGAGCAGCGGCTGCGCCAGTTCCTCGCCGACGCGTCGCACGAACTGCGTACCCCGCTGACGTCGATCCAGGGCTTCGCCGAACTGTACCGGCGCGGAGGCGCCCCGCCCGGCCCGGCACTGGACGAGGCGATGAGCCGCATCGAGAGCGAGGCGGCCCGGATGGCGTTGCTGGTCGCCGACCTCATGCTGCTGGCCCGGCTCGACCAGGAGCGGCCGCTGGACCGCGCTCCGGTGGACCTGCTCGCGATCGCGATGGACGCGGTACGGGACGCCCACGCCCGGGCGCCGGACCGGTTCGTCCGGCTGGATCCGTCCCCCGAGCCGCCCCTGGTGTACGGGGACGAGCCGCGCCTGCGCCAGGTCGCCACCAACCTGATCGCGAACGCGCTCCAGCACACCCCGCCCGACGCGTCCGTCACGGTACGGGTCGGCTGGACCGGGTCGCCGGGCTGCGGCGGGCGCGCCGAACCGGACCCGCCGGAGGGCGAGCCCACCTCGGCGGTGGGCGACGAGCCGCCGCCGGGAACGCCGCTCGCGGTGCTGGAGGTCGCGGACACCGGTCCGGGCCTGATCGGGGACGAGGCGGCGCGCGTCTTCGAGCGGCTGTACCGGGCGGATCCGAGCCGGTCCCGCAACGCGAACGGGCCGGCGGGTCCGGCCGGCATCCCGGCAGCGGCCGGTCCGGACCGGCCGGCCCGCACCCCAGCAGCGGCCGGCCCGCGCGCGCCGGCCGGCGGAGCCGGGCTGGGGCTGGCCATCGTGGCCGCGATCGTGACCGCGCACGGTGGCCGCGTCGAGCTGCGTACCGCGCCCGGTGCCGGGGCGGCGTTCCGGGCGCTGCTCCCGCTGCACGCCGAGCAGCCCTGCGACGACGACGCCAGGGCCTGCGCTGCCGATCTCGTCGAGCCGAGGCGGAGTCCAGGCACCGGTCCGGCAAGGCTCGCGGGATGCCTGGACACCGGTGCCGCATCCAGCCATCCGAGAACCCAGCCGGTCGGCGGCCGGGCCCGCCGCAGGCTGACGAACGATCGGCAGGACAGGCTCTAAGCCCCGCCGGAGCCGGTCACCTCCCGCCGTCGCTGATCGGGTGCCGTCCACCCGCTCCACCGCGGACGGTCAGTCGAGGACCACGACGCTGCGCAGCACCTCGCCCCGGCTCATCCGGCCGAAGGACTCCTCCACGTCGCCGAGGCCGATCGTCTCGCTGACGAACTTGTCCAGCGGCAGCCGCCCCTGGCCGAACAGCGCGATCAGGGTCGGGAAGTCGCGGGTGGGCAGGCAGTCGCCGTACCACGACGACTTCAGCGCACCGCCCCGGCCGAACACGTCGAGCAGCGGCAGTTCCAGGGTCATCTCCGGACGCGGCACGCCGACGAGCACCACCGTGCCGGCCAGGTCCCGGGCGTAGAACGCGGCGCGGAACACCTCGGGCAGGCCGACCGCGTCGATCGCCACGTCGACGCCGTTTCCGCCGGTCAGGGCGCGGATCGCCGCGACCGGCTCGGTCTGGCGAGAGTTGATCACGTGAGTGGCGCCGAAATCCCGCGCCCAGGCCAGCTTCCGGTCGTCCACGTCGACCCCGATGACCGTGGTGGCTCCGGCCAGCGTCGCGCCCGCGATCGCCGCGTCGCCGACCCCGCCGCAGCCGAACACCGCCACGCTGTCCCCGCGCCCGACGCCTCCGGTGTTGATGGCGGCGCCCAGACCGGCCATGACGCCGCAGCCGAGCAGGCCGGCCACCGTGGCCGGGGCCTGGGCGTCGACCACCGTGCACTGGCCGGCCGCGACCAGCGTCTTGGACGCGAACGCGCCGATGCCCAGCGCGGGCGACAGCGGCGTGCCGTCGGTCAGCGTCATCTTCTGGGTGGCGTTGTGGGTGGCGAAGCAGTACCACGGCCGGCCGCGCCGGCACGCGCGGCACTGGCCGCAGACGGCGCGCCAGTTGAGCACCACGAAGTCGCCGGGCGCCACGCCGGTCACGCCCTCGCCGACCGCCTCGACGACGCCGGCGGCCTCGTGCCCCAGCAGGTACGGGTAGTCGTCGCCGATGCCACCCTCGCGGTAGTGCAGGTCGGTGTGGCAGACCCCGCACGCCTGCACCTTCACCAGCGCCTCTCCCGGCCCCGGGTCGGGTACGACGATGGTCTCCACCGTGACCGGGGCGTCCTTGGCCGCGGCGACCACCGCACGAACCTCTGACGGCATGCCGGGCTCCCTTCGAGGCTGGCGAACGTACTCCCGTCCTACCAGAGCCGCCCGCCGCACCACAACGGCCGCACGACCCTCCACACCGGCGTACCGGGCGACCGAGCCGTCCATTGTGGAGCGTTGGTGCGGGCGGGCGCGACCCGAATTTGCTCCGGCGGCGGATCCGAGTCTTGCGACGCGATATCGCCGTGCGGAATAGTGGCGCGGTGTCCTGGTTGCGGATGGGTACCGCCATCGTCGGCCGGTACGTCCTCCTGGGCCCGATCGGCTACGGCGGCGTCTCCGTGGTCTACCAGGCCATCGACGCACATCGAGGCATCCAGAGCGCCGTCAAGCTGCTCGCCCCCACGTTCGCCAGCGACCCGCGCGCCCGGGCGCGGGTGCACCAGGAAGCTGTGATCACCCACCGGCTGCGCCATCCGAGCGTGCCGAAGGTGTACGGGTTCGGTGACGCGCCGCTGCCCGACGGGAACAGCGTGCCGTACGTCGCGATGGAACTGCTGACCGGCGCGGTGCTGGCCGGCAAGCTGGCCGGCGGCGCGATGCACTGGCGGGAGGCGGTCCGGGTGGCCGCCACCATCGCCGACGTGCTGGCCATCGCCCACCGGCGGGGGGTCGTGCACCGCGACCTGACCCCGGCGAACATCATGATGACCCGTACCGGCGTGAAGATCATCGATTTCGGTGAAGCCACCACGGTCGAACCGATCTCCGCCATGGCGCGTGCCGACGTGCCGCTACCCACCCGTACGGCCAGCGTCGCCACCTCCCCCGCCGACGACGTGTACGCGCTGGGTGTCGTGCTCTACCAGATGCTCACCGGACGTTCGCCGTACCCGAGCCGCGGTCCGGACGGCGACCTGGCCGCCGCCCGGCTGCGGCACATCGCCCCGACGCCGGTGCTGCTCGTCCCGCAGCTGCCCCGGGCGCTCGCCGAACTCTGCCGGGACTGCATGGCGAAGCGATCCGAGGAACGGCCGGACAGCGCGAGCGTGGCGGTCGCGCTGTGGAGCCTGCTGGCGCCGGACGCGGCACTGGTGCCGGCCGGGTCGCCGGACACGGCGGAGCCGTTCACCCGCTGGCGGCGACCCGCCCCGCTCCGGTCGCGCCCGCTACCGGCGACGCACCCGGACGCGCACCCGGCGGCGTTGCCGGCCGGCCAACCGCCGGTACGGTCCGCGGCGCGGTCCCTGCGTGCCCGCCTCCTGCCGGCGCGGTTCCGGCCCCGGCACGCCACTGCCGGCGGCACCGCGGTAGCGGCGACACCGAGGTAGCGGCGACACCGAGGTAGCGGCGACACCGAGGTAGGGGCGCCACCGGATCAGTCCGCCGACTGGACGGGCACCGCCCGCAGCGGGGTGTCCCGCGCAGCGGGCGCGGCCACGTCGCGCGGCGTGACCGCCTCGACCGGCCGCGCATCTGCGCCCGCCCGCACATCCTGAACCGGCCGCACATCCTGAACCGGCCGCGGATCCGCGACCGGTGGAGCCGGGTCGACGAGCCGGGCCGGGTCAGCGGACCGAGCGGGCTCAGCGGGGTCGCCCGCCGCGGCCGCGGGTACGCCAGCGGGCGCGGCGGCCGGCGCCGCCTCGCGCTGCCGTACCGGGGCTCGGCGCGGCCGCCCGATCAGCGCCTTGCTCCACCGGGTGCGGCTGAACGCGGCCGACACCCCGACCGCCAGGACGAAGTCCACGACGCAGATGGCGAGCGTGACGCTCACGGCGTGCCGGGCCACCGGGGGCGGCAGGTGTCTCTGCAGGTAGAGCAGGCCGGTGAGGATGGCCGGGTGGCTCAGGTAGATGCCGAAGGACAGGTACGTGCCGGACACGATCAGGCGCCCCGCCCAGCGTTGCCGCGACAGCCACACCGACACCTGGTAGAAGGCTCCGATCGCGGCGAGGCTCAGCGGTACCGTGATCGGCTGGAGCGAGCGCCCGGCGAACTCGGGCTGCCCGCCGGCCTGCACCTCGGTGAGGAAGATCGCGGTCGCGACCAGGCACACGGCGACCAGCGCGAAGCCGACCACGAGCCTGCGGCGCATCGCCCAGGCGTGGAACTCCTTCAGGTGCACCGCCGCGACGCCGCCGAGGATCACCCAGAACTGGTACGCGGTCAGGCTGGACTCGCCCGCGAACGCCCGCCACCAGCCGTCCGGCTGGTACACGTAGTGGAACAGGGCCATGGTCGCCAGCTCCACCGAACCGGACACCACGAGCAGTGCGAGGTGGTGGCGCCGGGTGGCGTGCAGCAGCTTGAGGAAGAACGGGAACACCACCGCGAACTCGACGCTGACCAGCAGGAAGTACATGTGGTAGCCGTCGGTGCCCTGGAGCAGCCCGACCAGCCACGTCCAGGGCAGGTGTGTGAACGCACCCCAGGAGTAGGCCGTGATCAGTCCGAGGATCGCGTAGAACGTGCTCCACACCAGGTACGGCACGCCGAGCACGCTGACCCGCCGGCGCAGCGAGCCGGGAGGGCTGACCACCCGGCCGTCGGCCCGCACGTCGGACCAGTGCACGTGGACGAGCACGAGCGCGCTGATGAAGAAGAACGCCTGCCGGGTGTAGTGCAGGATGTTGACCACCGCGTTGGGCGGGACGCTCTCCAGCGGATTGGCGTTGGAGACCACGTGGGTAGCCACGACGGAGGCGCAGATGAGCAGCCGCATCACGTCGATCTGGGGCAGCCGGGCGGGCCGTGGACGGTTGGCCGTGGACGGCACCGGGTGCCTGTCCTGACCAGGGCGGACGGCATCGGCCGGACGATCGAGCGCGCGCATCACGATTAGCTTGCCGCAAACCGCCCGGACCGCAAGTCGGTACCGGTTCAGAGTTGTCTGAGAAAGCACAGGTACCCCGCTCCGGATCAGGTCCGGGCGGGATGCCTGGTCGCGGCGCGGGTACGGGAGCCGATGGGGCATGCTGACGGGGTGGCCGATCTCCTTCCGGTGACGGGTTCCCTCGCCATTCCCCGCGCCGAGTTGACCTGGCGGTTCAGCCGCTCGGGCGGCCCCGGGGGCCAGTCGGTGAACACCGCCGACTCGCGCGTGGAGCTACGCTTCGATCTGGCCGGTACCGCCGCGATACCGGAGCATCTCAAGGCGCGGGCGCTGGGGCGGCTGCGGTCGCGGCTGGTGGACGGCGCCATCGTGGTGACCGCCTCGGAGCACCGGTCACAGTTGCAGAACCGGCGGGCCGCCGAAGCCCGGCTGGTGGCCCTGCTGGCCGACGCGGTGGCGGCGCCGGCCAAGCCGCGCCGGGCGACGCGGCCGTCCCGGGCGTCGGTCGAGGCCCGGATCTCCGCCAAGAAACGCCGAGGCCAGACCAAGCGCCTGCGCCGGGACACCGGCGAGTAGCCGGACGACTCCGCGCCCCGTCGCCCGGCCGGTCGCGTCACACGGGCCGACCACGCGGGCCGACCACGCGGGCCGACCACGCGGGCCGTTCACGCGGGCCGTTCACGGAAGCCGTTGACGGGAGCCGTCCACGGGGGCCGACCACGGGCAACCGCCCGGGGGTGGCGGCTACCGGCCGGCGGCGGCATCTGTCAGAGTCGGTACCATGGTCGCCCAGGTTGTCGCCGACGGCTCCCAGAGCCTGCCCGGCGTGAAACTCACCGGCGTGGTCCTCGGGCTGTTGCTGATGTTCGCGGCGATCCGGGCGATGTTCGGCAAGGGGGGCAGGGGCAAGCGCTGAGCGGCGGGCGCGGCTCCCACCGGGTGGCCGCCCGGCTCAGTACGGGGCGGCGCTGCTCGAACGGGACGCGTCGGGCGCCGGGGGCGTGGCCGGGGCCACGGTCGGCATCGGCTGCAGGTGGAAGCGCTGTTCCAGGTTCGGCAGCAGCACGCCGAGCGCGGTGACGGTGTGGCTGCGGTCGCCGCCCCCGTCGTGCATCAGCACGATCGAACCGGTGGTGGTCTGGCTGAGCACCGTGCTCTCGATGGTGGACACCGGCGGTACCGTCCAGTCCTGCGGGTCGACGCTCCAGTCCAGCGAGCTCATGTCCAGCTCTTTGGCGATCTCCACGATCTGTGGGGACCAGTTGCCCCCGGGCTGGCGGTAGTAGCGGACCGGGGTGCCGGGTGCCGCGGCCTCGATCGCGTCGGTCGTGCGCTGGATCTCGCTGCGGATGTACGACTCCGACTTGCCGGCCATCTGTTCGTCGTGGTCCCAGGAGTGGTTGCAGATGGTGTGCCCGTCCGCGACGATCGCCCGCACCAGGTCGGGATACTCCTGTACCTGCTCGCCGATCAGGCAGAACGTCGCGTGGATCTTGTACTGGCGCAGCAGCGCGAGTACCTGCAGCGTCCAGTCCGGGTTCGGGCCGTCGTCGAATGTGAGCGCGACGTTGCCGTTGCCGGTGTCGGTCAGCGCGCCGTCCGGGCCGGTGGGGTCCGGCGGCAGCGGTGGGCCGGTCGGCACCGCCGGTACCGCCGAGGGGCTGCTGGACCCTGACGGCATGACGAGTACCGGATCCCCCGCCCCCGGGTGGAGCGCGTGTGCGGCGCTACCGGCCGTCGGGTGCGACCCGGTGCCCTGCTTCCTGCCGATGCCGACCAGTCCCAGGACGATCAGCACCACGCCCATCATCGCTACCGCGACCACGGCGGCGGTGTACCGGCGCCGGGTTGTCCACCGTGTGCTCACGAAGAAAACGTTAGCCACAAATCACGGTAAATCACCACTCAAGGCTTCATATCGCTGCCAATTCACTCAAATCGGTCGTACCGGCTGGTGCGCCGCGCCCGCCGGCCACGGCCGCGGCACGCGGGTGGTCAGGCCGGGCGCGCCCTGATCGCCGCCACCTGCCCGCGCAGGGTGAGGCCACCCGCCGCGTACGGGACGACGAGCGTGTCGCCCTCCGCCACGGGCAACGGCGACGCCGGCCCGGCCTCCGGCTCCAGGACTCCACGCCCGGCGGTCACCACCAGTACGGAGAAGCCCGGATCGAGCACGCTGACCGGATCCGGGCGCAGCAGTTCGGCGGCGAAGAACTCGTCGGCCACCTCCGGGAACAGGCGGCGCACCCCCGGCCGGGTGCCGCGCGGGCGGCCGGCCGTCCGCAGCGCCGCCACCCGGTCCGGGCCCCAGCCGGAGCGGTCGACGCAGGCCAGTGCCTGGTCTCGGGGCAGGCCCAGCAGGGCGCTGGCCGGATCCACCGGGAACCCCTCCTGCTCCAGCAGCACCGAGAAATCGGTGGGCTCCTGCACCTCCACCAGCAGTACGCCCTCGCCGATCGCGTGCGGCAGGCCGGCCGGTACCAGCACGGTGTCGCCCGCGCGCACCGGCACCCGGTTGACCGCCTCAAGCATCGCCCCGGTGTCCTTCCGGTCCACCCAGCCGGTCAGCTCGGCCGCATCGACGTCGCGGCGGAAGCCGAGGTACACGACCGCGTCCGGCGCCGCCTCAAGGATCACCCACGCCTCGGTCTTGCCGTACGGGGAGGCCAGGTGGCTACCGGCGAAACGCCGGTCGGGGTGCGCGTGCACCGGCAGCCGCTGCCCGGCGTCGAGCAGCTTGACCAAAACGGCGGCGTGGGCGCCGTACCGGGCCACGTGGTCCGCACCCAGCCACTGCTCGGGCGCTTCGGCGATCGCGTCGGCCAGCAGCCTGCCGTCCGGCAGCGTGCTCATGCCGGACCGGGCGCCCGAGCCGCCCGCGCCGAAACGCGCGGTGGTGGAGGCGATCCAGTCCTCCGGGTGCGCGCCGCCCGCGAGTTCCGGCCGCCCGCGGAACCGGCCGATGCGGCCCGCGCCCCGGTAGAAGGTGTCCGGCGTGTTGGCCGCCAGCGGCGTCGGCTGCATCGATGACTCTCCTCGCTCCGCCGTCCCGGCCGCGTCCACGCCCGGGCACCCGTTCGACCCAGCGCCAGCCGACACCGAGGCGGAGACGGCCGGCAACGCTGACTGGATCATCACCACCAGCATGCCCGATCCGGTCGCGGGACACAGCAGCCCGGCGTCCGAGACCTCGTGTGCCGGAGCACTCATGGCGTGGGGTGCCGTCCACAGCGGACCGGACAGTACAGCCGAAAGCGTCCGGCGCCGCGCATCCGGCCGGATGCGCGGCTCCGCCGTTGGTGGCCGCCCCGGGGCCCGTCCGGCCGGTCATCCGCCGGCAGGACCCGCGGGACCGACCGTTAGGAGCAGGCGATGTTCGAGGGGTTGGGGGTCGAGGATCCGTTCGCCTGGAAGCCGAACGTGGCCGACGCGCCGGGAGCGATGTCCGGTGCCCAACTGGGCGCCTTGACGGTCCAGGTCGAGCCGCTCGTCGTGATCGTGGAACTCCACGCGTTGACCAGCGTCACTCCGGACGGCACGGTCCAGGTGACGGTCCAGTTGTGCCAGACCGACGTACCGGTGTTGGTGACGGTGACGTTGTCGTTGAAGCCACCCTGCCAAGCACTCGCGACGCTGAACGCGACGGTGCAGGCCGCGCCGTTTCCGGGTGGTGCCGTGGTGGGTGGCGGGGTGGTCGGCCGGTTGGTCGGGGACGTGGTGGTCGGCGGTGTCGTGGTCGGCGGTGTCGTGGTCGGGGGCGCCGTCGTCGGCGTGCTGGTCGGTCCGCCCGTCGGGGTACCGCCGCCGGTCGGCGGGATCAGGTACGGCTGCAGGATGTCCTGCTTGGCCTGGTTGACCGTGACCCAGTCGTCCTGCACGATGCCGCCGGTGTCGCCGGAGTCCGGGTTCCAGGACCAGTAGGTGAACGACATCCCGTTCACGCCGGTACCCATGTACTGCAGCAGGCTCTGCAGCCACACCTTGTCGATGTTGCTCGCCAGCGTGGTGCCGAACTCACCGACCATGATGGGCGCGATGTTCTGCTTGTAGATGTAGCCCCAGAAGTAGTCCCAGACCCCCGGCAGGTTCGCCGGGTAGGTGGAGTCGTGGAACCAGGTCTGGTCGGCGACCGAGGTGGCGTAGTCGTGCGGGGAGTACACCACCCGGTTGGCCACGTTCAGCTGTACCGGGTACTGCGCGACGTTGTGCAGGTTGCCACCCCACCAGCCGCACGGGTCGTCCGGAATGTTGTCCCACACGTTGGCGTTGCCGCCGTCCAGGCAGCTGATGCCCTCGACGAAGATGAGCCAGTTCGGGTTGACCGACAGGATCGCGTTGCCGGCCCGCTCCGCCGCCAGCCGCCAGTCGCGGCTGGTGTCGCCGCACCCCCAGCAGGAGCCGGTGCCGTTGGGCGAGGTGCCGTCGGCGTGCGGTTCGTTGTGCAGGTCGGCCCCGATCACCGTCGGGTTGCCGGCGTAGTGCTGAGCCAGCATCTGCCAGTCGGAGATCCAGGTCGACTCGGGAACGGTCGACGTGTACCAGAGCGCGGTCTGTTGCGCAGTGGTCGGCCGGTGCCGGTCCAGGATGATGCGCATCCCCTTCTGGCCGGCGTAGTCCACCACCTTGTCCAGAATCTGCATCGGGCTCAGCCCGACCAGGTCCGGGTTGGTGTACGTGTTGACGCTGGTGGCCTGCGCGCCCGGCTTGAGCGCGTCGTCGGAGAACGGCACCCGGATGGTGTTGTACCCGAGCGCCGCCATGTGGTCCATCATCGACTTCCAGGTGACGCTGGCCCACAGGCCGTGGAACGTCTTGTTGTCGGTCTCCATGCCGAACCAGTTGATCCCGGTCAGCCGCACCGTGGCGCCGGTGCTGTCGACGATCTTGTTGCCGCTGGTGTGCAGGTACCCGGTGCCGGTGCCGCCGGACGCGGCCACCGCGGGCGGAGTGTTCAGCATGACCGCGGTCAGCGCGGTCGCGGCCAGGACGACGGCGCCGGCCAGCGCCGCCCACCGGCGGGGACCCGGCCGCAGGGCGGGCCGTGAAACGCGAGTTGCCATGAGGGAGTTGCCTCTCGGGATGTGGAAGGCATGCCCGGATCGATGCCTCGGCGGTGCCGCCGGCATGGCGCGATGCGGCGCCTGCTCGTCACGGCTGATGGCGGTGCGCCGCGGGATGCCCGTGCGCGGCGCGGTGATCTGGCTCCCGGGACATTGTCGGACGGCCCGTGCGGCCGGTCAACCAGTGGCCCGCTCAGTCGTCGCTCTCTAGAACTGTGCTCGCCTCCGCCACAAATCGGCTCCGGCTCCGCTCAGTCGTCGCTCTCTGAGACTGTGCTCGCCTCCGCCACAAATCGGCTCCGGCTCCGCTCAGTCGTCGCTCTCTGAGACTGTGCTCGCCTCCGCCACAAATCGGCTCCGGCTCCGCTCAGTCGTCGCCGGTGTCGTGGTCGGGGTGGTCGGCCTCGCCGTACTTCCAGTACCCCCGGGTGTACAACCGGTCCACCGGGATGCCCCGCTCGCCCGCCAGGTGGCGGCGGATGCGACGCATCGCGCTCGCCTCCGCGGCGATGAATGCCTGCCCCTCGCCGGTCGGCAGTTCGGCGGCGGCGACGGCCAGCTCCAGCGCCGTGCCGGCGGCGGCGTCGCCCCGGTACACCCAGGTGATCCGCAGGTCCGCCTTGGTGTACAGGTGCAGTTGCTCCTCGGCATCGGCCACCTCGACGAGGACGATCGCCGGTACGCCGGGCCGCAGGTCCTCCAGGATGGTGGCGATCGCCGGGAGCGCCGTCTCGTCGCCGGCGATGAGCTGCCAACTGGCCGCGGGGTCCGCCGGATACCGCCCGCGCGGACCGACGACCACCGCCGTGTCCCCCGGGCGGGCCCGGCTCGCCCAGGCCGACGCCGGCCCGGCGTTGTCGTGCAGTATGAAGTCGATGTCCAGCTCGCCGGCGACCGGGTCGAACCGGCGCGGCGTGTAGGTACGCAGCAGTGGCCGTTGGCCGGCCGGCCACACCAGGCCCTCCGGCCCGACGGTCGGGAGGGTCGGCCGGTCCTGGCCGGGGGCCGGCAGAACGAGCTTGAGGTGGCTCGCCGGCCCATCCACCGCGAAACCGGCCAGATCGTCGCCGGTCAGCGTGATCCGCACGGACCGGGGAGTGAGCCGGATCACGTTGGCGACCGTGAGGTTGCGGAAGCGTGGAGCGGTTCTCGGCCGGGGTGAGGTCACAGAGTCACGGTAACCGGCCCAGCTGCCCGATCACTGCGTATCAGGCGGCGTGTGGCGGATGTCAACTCCTGTGCCGCCCGTCGCGGACCGTCGACAAGATCGGGTACCGCACTAGAGTGTCCTGGTGACGCCAGTCTTCGATCTCTGTAACGAGTACCTCGCGGCATCGGCCGTTCTCGACCCGGTGAACGCCGGCACCCGCGGAATCGCCACCAGCTTCGGCGCCGCCACGGACTACAGTCCGGACGGCTACGCCGAACGTGCCGCGCTGATCCGCGACACCCTGGCCAGGCTCGACGGCCTGGGGGTGACCTCCGAGGCCGACCGGCGGGCCGCCGACCACCTCCGGGAACGGCTGGACGCCGAGCGGGCCTGGCACGACGCCGGGGAACCCCTGCGCGTGCTGCGCGCTCACTTCGGCCTGATGAGCAACCTGCGCGACAGCGTCGACCTGCTGCCGCGCGCCGACGACGACCAGTGGCGCAACATCGCGGCCCGGCTCGCCGCCATCCCTGGCATGCTGGGGAGCTGGCGCGCGAGCCTGGACGCCGGCCTGCGGCGGGGCACACCGGCCGCGCGGCGCCAGGCCCTGGAAGCGGCCACCCAGGCGGAGCGGTACGCCGGGACGCACGACGCCCTGGTCGCCTCGTACGGCGGCGGTCCGCTCGCCGGCGAACTCGCCAAGGCGGCGGCCGCCGCGCACGAGGGGTACGCCGAGGCCGCCCGGTACCTGCGCCACGAGTACGCGCCCCGGGCGGCGGAGGCCGACGGCGTGGGCGCCGAACGGTATGCGGTCGCGTCCCGGATGTCCCTCGGCGAGGACATCGATCCCGTCGACGCGTACCTGTGGGGCTGGGAGGAGCTGCGCCGCATCGAGGACGAGATGGCCCGGGAGGCCGACCGGGTGCGCCCCGGCGCCAGCGTGGACGAGGCGATCGCGATCCTCGACGAGACCGAGTACGTCGTCGGTGTCGACGCGTACCGGGGGTGGTTGCAGGACCGCCACGACTGGGCCGTCGAGCAGCTGAACGGGGCGCACTTCGACATCCCCGAGGCGCTGCGCGCGGTCGACGTCACGCTGGCCACGAGCTCGCTGTCCGGCGCGGCCTACTACACGCCGCCCAGCGAGGACCTGACCCGTCCCGGGCGCACCTGGTGGCCGCTCGGCGGCCGGGAGCGCTTCTCCACCTGGTCCGAGCTGTCCACCGTGTTCCACGAGGCGGTACCGGGGCATCACCTGCAGATCGGCACGACCCGGGTGGCCGGCGAGGCGCTGTCCCGGTTCTCCCGGTTCTCGATGGTCAGCGGGCACGCCGAGGGCTGGGCCCTGTACGCGGAGCGGTTCGCCGACGAGTTGGGCTGGTTCTCCGAACCGGGTACCCGGCTGGGCATGCTCACCGGCTCGGCGCTGCGTGCCGCCCGGGTCGTCATCGACATCGGGGTGCACCTGAACCTCCCGCTGCCCGACGGTTCCCGGTGGACGTTCGACAAGGCGTGCGAGGTCCTGCGGGAGCGCGGCCGGGCCGAGTCGCACCGGGTGCACGCCGAGGTGGTCCGGTACTTCGGCTGGCCGGGTCAGGCGATCTCGTACAAGCTCGGCGAGCGCGGCTGGCTGGCCGCCCGTGAGCAGGCCCGGCAGCGTCCGGGCTTCGACCTCAAGCGGTGGCACACCGAAGCGCTCGGCCTCGGTCCGATCGGCCTCGCCGGCCTGTCCGACGCGCTGCGACGCGTCGGCTGAGCGTCTCGACCGTCAACCCGCGCCGGCGGCGGGGGCGCCGGGGTCACTCCCCGGCGCTGCCGGCCGCCGGCTCGCGGAACGTCCCCGAGCCGCGCGGCGGCGCTCGGAGTCACTGCTCGACCAGTGCCGGAGGGCTCTGGGGGGACGGCCCGGCCGGCGACGCCTCACCCGGCGACGGTTCAGCCCGCGACGACCCGGCCGGTACCGGCTTCTCCGAAGCGGCCAGCACCAGCGCACCGAACACCGCGAGCACGAACCCGGCCACGGCCACCGGCACGAACCCGTGGCGGGCGTGGTCGCCGAGGACCACTACGCCGACCACCGCCGGTACCACCGTCTCGGTCACCACCACCGACGCGCTGACCACGGTGACCGAGCCGCTGTTCAGCCCGCCGGTGAAGAACAGGAACCCGATCACGCCGCCGACGGCCAGCGACCACGCCGTGGGGTCGCGCACCAGATGCCCGGCCGACCAGTCGGTCAGGCCCCGGGCGGCCAGCGCCGTGATGCCGAAGCCGAGCCCGGCCACCGAGCCGAGGATCGCCGGGCGGGCCGGCGAGGCGGTCCGGCCGACCGCCAGACCCACCGCGGTCAACGCGAGCACGCTGACCAGCAGGCCGAGGCCGAACCACGGTCCGGGCGGCACCGGATTCTCCGGTCCGGCCGAGACGCCGAGCAGGGCCAGGCCCGCGCACACCCCGGCGACCCCGCCCCACTGCCGGCCACTTGGCCGTGCCGCCAGGACCGGCACCGCGACCACGGCGGTGACCGCCAGGTTCGACGCCTGACCCGCCTGGACGACGAACAGCGGAAGCGCGCGCAGCGCGATCACCTGGAACACGAAGCCGCCGCCGTCGAGCGCGACGCCGGCCACGAACGGGCCCTGGCGCAGCGCGCGGACGAGGATCCGCGGGGCGACGCTGCCGCCGTCCTCCGGCGCACGCCGCGCCCCGATCGCCTGGAACACCGACGCCACGCCGTAACACACCGCCGAGCCGAGGACGGCCAGCAGCCCCCACATCACCAGGACACGGTAGCTGCCCCGCCTGGTCGCCGGGGCGGCCGGTCGGCGTCCCGTCAGTCCCGCGGCCGGCGGTTACCCGCGGGACGGGCGCGGCCGGTGCTCGCCGCCACCACCCGGCCCGGGCCGCTTTCGCCGGATACCATCGACTTCGCCCCTTAACTGCTGGCCCGCTCCTCCGGCACACCGACCGCCCACCTGCGCCGCTTTCGTCTCCCGCGGCCGCCATGATGAGATGGAAGTCCACGACCGCGCGTTTCCGACTGGTCTGGCTCGGCACGTCTCTCGCCGCGCACGACCCGGACCAGTCGGCTCCAGGAGGTCCGCCCCGTGGCCAGCGTCGCCGAGGTCAAGTCGGCCATCGATGCCGTCATCGCGCAGATCGGTGAGGTGCAGAACGCCGTACGGGCGGCCGGTGAACAGCTCTCCGAGACGCAGCAGAGCCTCGCGGCCGCCGTCGAGGGCAGCGGGCACGACGCGGTCACCACCGCACAGGCCGCGCTCAACCAGGCCACCACGGAGCTTGAGGAGGCATTGGCCGCCACGGTCACAGCGATCGAGCAGGCGCAGACCTACCTGGGCACCCTGTAGCGACCATGTCCCTGATCGAAGAGCTGGGCGCCGTGCTCTACGCGACCTCCGAGCGGATGCCGGTCGGCGAGGTGGCCGCCGCGCTGGAGCGGCTGCGGGCCGCGTCGGCCCTGCTGATGTGGATCCGGCAGGAGTCGAGCAGGCCGATCGGGGTACCGGAGCTGGCCGGCGCCACCGAGCACCTGGAGCAGGCCGGCCGCGCCCTGCACGTGGCGCAGGAGTCGGTGGCCGAGTACCTGACCGCCATCGGCCTGAGCGCCAACGCGACCAGGCCACCCGAGGACGCCTGGCGGAAGGCGCTCGACGAGCAGCCGGACGGCGGCCCGAAGCCGGAGCAGCCGGAGGCCGTGCCGGCACCCGGGAGGCTCGGCCGGTGGTGGGCGCAGCGGGTGACCGTACTGACCGGCGGCCCGGCGGACGAGCAGGGCGGGGCCGGGGATGGCCCCGGGCCCGGTTCGAACGGCACGACAGCCGGCGGCACCACGGCCGGCGGCAGGACGACCGGTGGCGACACACCCGGGCGGGACAGGGCC
This sequence comes from Micromonosporaceae bacterium, assembly GCA_040255525.1. Classification (GTDB taxonomy): domain Bacteria; phylum Actinomycetota; class Actinomycetes; order Mycobacteriales; family Micromonosporaceae; genus Rugosimonospora. The sequence continues at coordinate 26,780 of JBDZVD010000093.1, forward strand.
GGTGGCGGCACGGCACGCGGCGGCACGGCGGGCGGTGGTGGCGCCGGCGAACCGCCCGAACTGCTGCGCCGCGTCGCCCGGCACACGCGCTCCGGCAACCGCGAGGCGCTGCGCCGGGAACTGACCGACGCGGCCCCACCGGTCGGGCTGGGGCTCGCCG
>JBDZVD010000227.1:0-4921 GCA_040255525.1 Micromonosporaceae bacterium
CTCACCAGGAGGACGTTCCCGATCTCCAACAGCCCTACGAGGTCTTTCTACGCCGAACGGCTTGCGCATGATAACTCTATCTATATAGAGTTACTGCATGACGCGTATCCGCAGACCCTCCCCACAAACGGTCGCCGTCCTGCAGGCCCTGGCCGAACGGCCCGGCGACTGGCACTACGGATACGACTTGTGCACCCGCCTCGGCATGCAGGCCGGGTCGATGTACCCGATCCTGATCAGGCTGGCCGACCGGCGGTTGCTGGAAACCAGATGGGAGACCGATAAGGTCACCGGCCGCCCGCCCCGGCACCTGTACCGGCTGACCGCGGCCGGCCGCGCCTACGCCGCTTCGGACGCGGCGGGGCACGCGGACGCCGCTTCGGACGCGGCGATCGCCTCCACCACCTCTGCGGCGAAGCCGAAAGCGCGCCGGAGCGCCCAGCCACGGCTCGGGAGCGCGTGATGCCGATCTTCGTGCTGCTCGCGATCGGCGTCGTGGTCGCCACCGTGTGGCTGCGCCGCGGCAGGGGCGACGGTGACACCCCGGCGCGGCTCGTCGCCAGCGCGGTACGCAGGCTTCCCGAGCACCGGCGCGAGTGGGGCCGGGCCATGGCCGCCGAACTCGCCCAGGTCCAGGGCGGCACGCGCCGGTGGCGCTTTGCCGCCGGAGTGCTGCGCGTCGTGCTGTTCCCGCCGGTACGCCGGCCTGGCCGGGTACTGCTGGTCGCCGCGACCGCGTTGCTGGTCGCGACCGGCGCGACGGTGGCCGCCGCCCGGGAGGTGCCGACCCTGTCCGCCTTCGTCGCGACGCTGAGCCTGCTGCTGTGCGGGTACGCGATCGTGGTCGCGACACGATCGCCGCGACGGCGCTGGTCCCTACCTCAGGCGATCGTCGGCGGTGTCGCGGTCGGCGCCGCCGCGGCCGCGGTCGCGGCCGTGCTTCACGTCGCCGTGTCGCATCCGGCCGCGACCGCGGACCGGACGCACGTTCTCTCGATCCTGTTCGCGGCCCTGCTGACCGCTTATCTCGGATTCGCGCTGGCTCCGGCCCGCTCCGGCGGAAGCGCCGCACTGTGGTGGGCGTTGGCCGCGACGCTGTCCAGCGGCGGCATCTGGGCTGCGACCGCTGTGACCACACCCGGTATCCCGGAGGGCACCGTCGCGTTGATCTCCCCGGTCGCGGCCGCCGCGACGCTCACCGCCGCGATCGGCGCGTCCGCGACCACCTCCACCCGGACATCCGGCGTCCGCGCCGGCGCGCTGACCATCGCTCTGGGCGCACCACTGCACTTCACCGCCGCCATCACCGCGCTGCTGCGCGCGCACCGGTACACCCTGACCAACGCGTACGACATCGCCGCGTTCCCGCACAGCGGCTACCCGGACGTCGCCAGCTACCTGCTCGGCGACGCGATCGGCGGCGCTATCCTCGGCGGGTTCGTCCTGTCCCCCGTCGCACTGGGCGCCCTGGCACTCCTCGGCGCCGCGGCTGGCACTCGGCTGCGCCGGCCGCGCACCGGGGACACCTCGGGGGCCGGCGGCGCGGTCGGCGGGTGACCCGCCCGGCGGCTACCACGCCCCGGTCTCGTCAAGGAAGCCGGCGGTCTCCTGCGCGATGGCACGCTCCTCGTCGGTGGGTACCACGCACACCGCCACCCGGCCGGCGTCCGGTGAGATCCGCCGGGCGCCGGAGCCGGAGGTGTTGCGGGCGGGGTCCACGGCGATGCCCAGCGCGTCGAGCCCGGCGAGCGACCGCTGCCGGACCTGGCTGCTGTGCTCACCCACCCCGGCGGTGAACACGATCGCGTCGAGCCGTCCCAGTGCCGCGTGGTACGCCCCGACGTAGTGGCGGATCCGGTGGCAGTACACGTCCAGCGCGAGCTCGGCGTCCGGTTCGCCGGCGTCGGCGCGGGCCTGGACGGCACGCAGGTCGTTGTCGCCGCACAGGCCGGCGAGGCCGCCGTGGTGCTGGTACCGGTCCTCGATCTCCTCCAGGCTCAGACCGGACACCCGCGCCAGCTGGAATACCACGCCCGGATCGATGTCACCGGTACGAGTCCCCATGACCAGACCCGCGAGCGGCGTCATGCCCATTGACGTCGCCACGCTGGCGCCGCCACTGACCGCGGTGACGCTGGCTCCGTTGCCCAGATGCAGCACGATCAGGTTCAGCTCGGCCACCGGGCGGCCCAGCAGCCGGGCGGTCGCGTCGACCACGTAGCGGACTGAGATGCCGTGGAACCCGTACCGGCGGATGCCGTACCGGGCGGCCAGTTCCCGATCGAGCGCGTAGGTGTACGCGGCCGGCGGCAGGGTGGCGTGGAACGCGGTGTCGAACACGGCCACCGCGGGTACCCCGGGCAGCGCCACACGGGCCGCCCGGATCCCCGCCAGCGCGCAGGGATTGTGCAGCGGCGCCAACGGGCTCAGCGCCTCGATGGCGGCGACGGCCGCGTCGTCGACCAGCGCCGGCTCCCGGAACCGGTCGCCGCCGTGCACCACCCGGTGCCCGATCGCGGCGATGGCCTTTCCGGACAACCGCTCCACCAGCCTGGCCACCGCGTGGCCGTGGTCCGCGGCGTCGCCGCCTGACTCACCGATCCGCTCGATCACCCCCCGATCCGGGCCGTCCGGACGGTCCGGGGTGACAAGCCGGTACTTCAGCGACGATGAGCCGGCGTTGAGGACCAGCACCGTCCGGTTGTCCCGCACCTCGACCTCCTTCGTGAACTTTCAGCACGACGATAGAGGCCACCTGGGAGGCCCGCCCCGGGGATGGCGGACCGGGCTCGCGGGACCTTCGACCCTTCCAGCCCCGTCCGGTGGCACCCGATGCTGGCGGAGGCGCCAGCACACCACTTTCGGACCGGGCGTCCGCCTGCTGTCCATCGACGCGAGGAGTTCGTCATGCACATCGCCGACGGCCTGCCCCTGACCGACGAGGAACTGGACCGGATCGACGCGTACTGGCGGGCCGCCAACTACCTGTCGGTCGGTCAGATCTATCTGATGGCCAACCCGCTGCTGCGCGAACCGCTGCGCCCGCAGGACGTGAAGCCGCGCCTGCTGGGCCACTGGGGCACCACCCCGGGGCTGAACCTGCTCTACGCGCACCTGTCCCGGATCATCGCCCGCCGCGGCCGGGACATGATCTACGTGACCGGCCCCGGGCACGGCGGCCCCGGCCTGGTGGCCAACGCGTGGTTGGAGGGCACCTACAGCCAGATCTATCCCCGCGTGTCCCGGGACGCCGCCGGCATGGCTCGCCTGTTCAAGCAGTTCTCCTTCCCCGGTGGCATTCCCAGTCACGTGGCGCCGGAGACTCCGGGGTCGATTCACGAGGGCGGCGAACTGGGGTACTCGCTGTCGCACGCGTACGGGGCCGCCCTGGACAACCCGGGGCTCGTGGTCGCCTGCGTGATCGGCGACGGCGAGGCGGAGACCGGGCCGCTTTCGACCTCGTGGCACTCCAACAAGTTCCTCGACCCGGCGCGGGACGGGGCGGTACTGCCGATCCTGCACCTGAACGGGTACAAGATCGCCAACCCGACGGTCCTGGCCCGCATCGGCGACGACCAACTGGACGCGCTGCTGACCGGGTACGGGTACCGGCCTTACCTCGTGGCGGGGGACGATCCGGCGGCCGTGCACCAGTTGCTCGCCGCGACCCTGGACCGGGTGTTCGACGAGATCGCGCAGCTCCAGCGGGCCGCCCGCGAGGACGGCGCGGATCAACGCCCGAGATGGCCGATGATCGTGCTGCGTACCCCGAAGGGCTGGACCGGACCGCACGAGGTGGACGGGGTACCGGTCGAGGGCACCTGGCGCGCCCACCAGGTACCGCTGTCCGCCGCCCGGGACGACGCCGCGCACCTGCGCATGCTGGAGCGGTGGATGCGCTCGTACCGGCCGGAGGAGCTGTTCGACGCCGGCGGAGCGCCGAACCCGTCCATCGTGGACTGGTTGCCGGCCGGCGACGCGCGGATGTCCGCCAACCCGCACGCCAACGGCGGGCGGGTCGTGCGGGATCTCGAACTGCCGGACTTCCGCGGGTACGCGGTCAAGCCGGGCGAGGTCGCGGAGGCCACCCGGGTGCTGGGCGGGTACCTGCGCGACGTGATGAGCGCCAACGAGCCGTACCGCAACTTCCGCATCGTCGGGCCGGACGAGACCGAGTCCAACCGCCTGGGTGCCGTCTTCGAGGTCACCGACAAGGTGTGGCAGGCCGACATCGCCCCGGTCGACGAGCACCTCGGGCCGCACGGCCGGGTGATGGAGATGCTGTCCGAGCACACCTGCCAGGGCTGGCTGGAAGGCTACCTGCTCACCGGCCGGCACGGGATCTTCCCGTGCTACGAGGCGTTCGCGCACATCGTGGACTCGATGGTCAACCAGCACGCCAAGTGGCTGAAGGTCAGCCGGAAGCTGCCCTGGCGCCGGCCCATCCCGTCGCTGAACTACCTGCTGACCTCGCACGTCTGGCGGCAGGACCACAACGGCTTCTCCCACCAGGACCCGGGGTTCATCGACCACGTCGTCAACAAGAAGGCCGAAGTGGTCCGGGTCTACCTCCCGCCGGACGCCAACACCCTGCTGTCGGTCACCGACCACTGCCTGCGCAGCCGCGACTATGTCAACGTCATCGTCGCTGGCAAGCAGCCCGCGCCGACCTGGCTGGACATCCACGAGGCGGAGATGCACTGCACCCGGGGCCTGGGCATCTGGGACTGGGCCTCCACCGACCACGGGGAGCCGGACGTGGTCCTGGCGGCGGCCGGCGACGTGCCCACGACGGAGGTGCTCGCGGCCGCGGACCTGCTCCGCAGGGAACTGCCCGACCTGCGGGTGCGCGTCGTGAACGTGGTCGACCTGATGCGCCTGCAACCGGCCTCGGAGCACCCGCACGGCCTGCCGGACGCCG
>JBDZVD010000228.1:0-4903 GCA_040255525.1 Micromonosporaceae bacterium
GGTCGACTGCGAGGGTGACCCGGAGAACGTGGAGACCTCGAAGCTGGTCTTCCGCAGTGCCGAGCGGTCCCGGCCGGACATGCCGGAGGCTGTCGCCGCGGTCGAGTGAACGGCTCGGCGGTGCCCGGTGCGCGACGCGTGCCGGGCACCGCTGTGTCTGCCGGGTACCGCCGTGTTTGTGGCCCTGCTCCCCGGCTGGCCCCCGGTCGGACAGCCTTTGCTCTGCTTACCCGGGCGCATCGGTTTTCGCCGGAAATGCTGCATGGAGGTAAGCAGAGCAAAGCGCCGGGCCGGGGGTGCGTCCGGAACCCGTTGTCACACCTCGTCCGACTCGAGGCGCAGCCGGAGCAGTTCCCGGAGCGGGATGCGTTCGCCGTCCCGGCCGCCCTCGCCGATCACCAACCGGGGCGCGGACGGCCGGACGGCGGCTCCGGTGAGCCGGGCGCGCAGCGATCCGGGGACGGTCAGGATGTAGAACTCGCCGTCCTCGCCGACCGCCAGCGTGTGGTCGGGGCGCAGGTACCAGCCGCGCAGCCCGGTCCGGTACCGGGAGCGCCCGTCGTACCCCTGGGCGGACAGCGGCCGTACCGTCAGGCCGCGCTCCCGCGCTGCCCGGACGAACCCGGCGATCAGTTCGCGGGCCTGACCCGCTTCCGCGGCCTCCTGCCGGGCGCGCTCGGCCGCGTGCGCGGCGATGGCCCGGCCACGCTGGCGTACCCAGTCCGAACCGTCCACCCCGCCATCCTCCGGCATCGCCCGGCGGCACGGAGCCCAGGGTGGCGCGGAGATCAGGAGATCGGCAGTCGCGGGGCGCGGCGGATGAACCTGCGAGGGTGGCCGGGGCACCGCGTCGCGCTGGGCCGGCCCGGGAATGTGCCACGTTTCCCGGCACACGGTGCGTTGCCGGGCGTTACCCGCCCTGACCCGCACAATGTGCTATTGGGGGAATGATCACCGGGGGGTGGTTGTCATGGAGAGCGTGGCGGACTTTGTCCGGCGTACCGAGGGGCCGGCGGTGCCGTTCGTCCCCGACTGGTACCCGTGGGTGTACGCGCACCACTACCTCCGGCTGGAGGTGGCCAGCCTGCCGCCCGAGTTCGGTCGCGGTACCGGTCCGCTGTCGCTGGCCGAGGCCCAGGACCTGGTGTATCTGTGGTGCGGCCTGTCCGGCGAGAGCGTGCAGCCGGCTGCCCGGATGCTCGCCGACGCGTACCTGCGCCGCTGGGGAATGGTCCGGGGTGCCGAGCCCGAGCCGGCCGCCGCGTCGGGGCGGCGGTCCCGGCGCCAGCCGCCTGCCGGCCGGGTTCCGGGCATCGGCCGTACCCGCCGGCTGACGGTCGCCCCCTCCACCCGGTCCGCGTGATCCCTGGCCGGCCCGGCTCCGGGGCCGCCCGGCCAGCGTGACGGCCGCCACATGGTGGAACAGAATGCCTCTGCGGAAACTTGAGTGGAACAGGCTCATGATTACGCGATTACAGAGGTGCACATGGCTACTCTTCCGGTTCTACCGCTGACCGACGAGGTGCTGCTCCCCGGCATGGTCATCCCGGTGACCCTGGATGCGGGCACCCAGGCCGCGATCGACGCCGCCCGTACCACCGGCGACAAGACGCTGCTCGCGGTGCCCCGGCTGGACGGCGACTACGGGCCGGTCGGCACCATCGCCACCATCGACAAGATCGGACGCCTGCCCAGCGGCGAACCCGCCGCGGTGATCCGTGGGCTGTCCCGCGCCCGGATCGGCTCCGGCGTGCCCGGGCCGGGTGCCGCGCTGTGGGTCGAGGCCGTCGCGCTGGACGAGCCGGCACCCGCCGGCAAGGCGCGGGAGCTGGCCCGCGAGTACAAGGCGCTGGTCACCTCGCTGCTGCAGCGGCGCGGAGCGTGGCAGGTCATCGACGCCGTGGAGCGGATGACCGACCTCGGCGAGCTGGCGGACTCCGCCGGGTACTCGCCGTGGCTGTCGCTGACCCAGAAGGCCGAGCTGCTGGCCGCGCCGGACGTGACCTCGCGGCTGGAACTGCTGGTCGACTGGGTGCGCGCGCACGTGGCCGAGCAGGAGGTCACCGAGAAGATCAGCGAGGAAGTCCGCGAGGGCATGGAGAAGAGCCAGCGGGAGTTCCTGCTCCGCCAGCAGCTGGCCGCGATCCGCAAGGAACTGGGCGAGGACGAGCCCGACGGTGCCGGCGACTACCGGACCCGGGTGGAGGGTGCCGACCTGCCGGAGAAGGTCCGCGAGGCGGCGCTGCGCGAGGTGGGCCGCCTGGAGCGGGCCAGCGACGCTTCGCCCGAGTCGGGCTGGATCCGCACCTGGCTGGACACGGTGCTGGAACTGCCGTGGAACACCCGTACCGAGGACAGCACCGACCTGGCCGCGGCGCGCGAGGTGCTCGACGCCGACCACGCCGGGCTCGACGACGTGAAGGACCGGATCCTGGAGTACCTCGCGGTGCGCAACCGCCGGGCGGCCCGCGGGCTGCACGTGGTGGGCGGCCGGGGCTCCGGCGCGGTACTCGCCCTCGCCGGCCCTCCAGGGGTCGGCAAGACGAGCCTCGGCGAGTCCGTGGCGCGGGCACTGGGCCGGAAGTTCGTGCGGGTGTCGCTCGGCGGCATCCGGGACGAGGCGGAGATCCGGGGGCACCGGCGCACGTACGTGGGCGCGATGCCGGGCCGGATCGTGCGCGCGATCCGCGAGGCCGGTTCGATGAACCCGGTGGTGCTGCTGGACGAGGTGGACAAGCTGTCCGCCGGCGGTTTCTCCGGCGACCCGGCCGCCGCGCTGCTGGAGGTGCTGGATCCGGCGCAGAACCACACGTTCCGCGACCACTACCTGGAGATCGACCTAGACCTCTCGGACGTGCTGTTCCTGGCCACCGCGAACGTGGTGGACGCCATCCCCGGCCCGCTGCTGGACCGGATGGAGCTGGTGACGCTGGACGGGTACACCGAGGCGGAGAAGGTCGCCATCGCCCGGGACCACCTGTGGCCCCGGCAGCTGGAGCGCGCGGGCCTGACCGCCGACGAGGTGACCATCGACGACGAGGCACTGGGGCTGATCGCCAGCGAGTACACCCGGGAGGCGGGCGTCCGGCAGCTGGAGCGCGGCCTGGCGAAGGTGCTGCGGAAAGTTGCCGTGGCCGTCAGCGATGCCGAGGGACGAGGTGTCGCGGTCAAGCGGTCACGTGCCGATGACGCAGCCGTGGCCGTCAGCGATGCCGAGGGACGAGGTGTCGCGGTCAAGCGGTCACGTGCCGATGACGCAGCGGTCGAGCTGGCCTCGAAGCCGGGGCCGGTGCACGTGGGGCGGGAGAACCTGAAGACGTACCTGGGGCGTCCCCGGTTCGTGTTCGAGTCCGCCGAGCGTACGGCGGTGCCCGGCGTGGCCACCGGACTCGCGGTGACCGGTACCGGCGGCGATGTGCTGTTCATCGAGGCGACCGCGATGAACGGCGAGCCGGGGCTGACCCTGACCGGCCAGCTCGGCGACGTGATGAAGGAGTCCGCGCAGATCGCCTGGTCGTACCTGCGCTCGCACGGTCCCGAGCTGGGCATCGACCCGGCCGGCCTGGTGGGCAAGCGGATCCACCTGCACGTGCCGGCAGGTGCGGTGCCCAAGGACGGTCCGAGCGCCGGCATCACGATGGTGACCGCGCTCGCCTCGCTGGCCTCCGGCCGGCCGGTCCGTCCGGAGGTCGGGATGACCGGTGAGGTGACCCTGGCCGGACGGGTACTGCCGATCGGCGGCGTGAAGCAGAAGCTGCTCGCCGCGCACCGGGCCGGACTGACCGAGGTGATCATCCCGGCGCGCAACGAGCCGGACCTGGACGACCTGCCGGACGAGGTGCGCGAGGCGCTGACCATCCACGTCACCGGCGAGGTGTCGCAGGTGCTGCGGCTCGCGCTGCGGCCGGCCGAGGTGGGCGCGGCCCCACTGGTCGGGGCCGCCGCCTGACGCGGGTCGAGGTGATGGACGAGGGCACCGGGGGACCGGTGCCCTCGTCGCGTCGGGTAATGGCGAGTGGCTTCGCCCGGTTGACGTGGCGCACCGCGTACGGGGCATCAGCCCTCGTCCGGCTCCGGCTCGACGCCGCTTTTCACGCGCCGGTTCGCCGGGGCCTGCGGCCCGTACGGCGAGCGCTGCGCCTCGGGTACCGGACGTCCGCCACTGGGCCCGCGCTCCCGCCCCGCTCCCGTCGCGCGGTCCTCCGCGCTGTCCTGCACGACCGGATCGCGGCCATTGCGTCGGATCTCTGGTTGCTGCGGATTCGGCATGCCGCCGGCCTACCCGCCGGGGTGGCGGACAAACGGGTTGGCGGCGGGTGGGGTAGCTGACGTCGTCCGGCCGGAGATCACCGAGGTCGCGGCGCGGCACGATGCGACGCCGGCCCAGGTGGCGCTGGCCTGGGTGCTGTGCCAGGAGCGGGTGGCCGAGATCGCGCGCTCGGGCAACCCGGCGCACGTCGCGGAGAACGCCGCGTGCCTGGACATCCACCTCACCGACGAGGACCTCGACCGGCTGGACGCGGCGTTCCCGCCGCCCACCGCCGCGCAGCCGCTGGAGGTACTCTGAGCCGCCGCGGTCGACCGGTACCGGACGGGCGCCGCGCCAGGTACAGCAGCAGGGCGGCCAGCGGCACCTCGCCGGCCCCGGTGATGGCGCTCGCGGTCCGGTCCGAGGCCGTGGACGCGGTGGTGATGTCGAACCACGCGTCGCACAGCAACAGTGTCGCGGTCACGGCGGTGGCCGCCCAGACGGCCCGGGTGCCGCGCAGGGTGGCCCACGCGGTGACCGCGAAGCTGAGCACCAGCACGCTGTCGAAACCGACCCAGGTGACGCTCCAGTGCTGCGTGACGTAGCGCCCGGGCAGCGTGATGGCCAGCCGTGCGGTCCACGGGATCATCGCCG
>JBDZVD010000094.1:0-26710 GCA_040255525.1 Micromonosporaceae bacterium
GTGACCTCTGGGTTATGAGCCCAGCGAGCTACCGAGCTGCTCCACCCCGCGTCGCTGGAACAACCTTAGCGCACCGCCATCCTGGACCGCAAAACGGTTCCGGATCTGCACGTCACCGGCGGTTTCCCGGGGCCGGAACCCGAGCGTTCCGGCCCCGGGACCGCCAGGGAATCACCCGGACGGCGCCGCCGACGGCGTACCCGACGGGGACGAACCCGGCGACGGCGAGCCCGACGGTGCCGGTTGCGCCGACTGGCGGGCCTGCTGGTACGCCGTGATCGCGTCGTTCAGCTCCTGTAGCGCCTCGCCGTACTTCGTGAAGTCACCCGATTGCTGAGCCGACTTCAGGTCCGTCAGGGCCTTGTCGATGCGCTGCGTCGCCGCGTCGACCTCCGCGTTCGTCTGGGACGGTGGCGGCTGGTTGGCGCCCGGCGCCGGGCCGGTCGGCGGTGTCGCCCCACCCGACTTGGCCGTGTTCAGCAGTTGGGTCAGCGCGCCCTGCAGGCTGTCCGCGAAGCCGACGTACTGGCCGAAGTTCACCAGGACGTACTTCAGCTGCGGGTAGGCGTTCTGGGCTTTGCTCTGTACGTACAACGGTTCCACGTACAGCATGCCTCCGCCTACCGGCAGTGACAGCAGGTTGCCGTAGATGACCGTGGCGCTGTTCTGGAGCAGGCTGATCTGCGGTCTGACCCCGTTGTCATTGGTCATTTTCTGGTCGGCCTGCCCCGGCCCGGACACCTGGGTGTCCGTCGGAAGCTGAAGAATCTCCAGTTGCGGCTCCCCGTTCACGTACGAGCCGGTGATCAGCGCGGCCAGGTTCTGCCTGCCGCGTGGCGTCATCGCCGACGTCAGCTGGAACCTGGTCTGGCTCTGCCCCGGGAACTTCGCCAGCAGGTAGTACGGCGCCTGGTTGGCGTCCGTACCGGGCGCGGGGTCCTGCGGTACCTGCCAGAAGTCCTGACCCGAGTAGAACTGGCTCGGATCGCTCACGTGGAACCGGGTGAGCAGTTCACGCTGAACCTTGAACTGGTCCTCCGGATACCGGAAATGCTGGGCCAGCTCCGGCGAGATCGCCGAACTCGGCTTGATGAGGTTGCCGCCGAACGCCTTGTTCCACGCGTTGAGCACCGGGTCGGACTGCCCGAACGCGTACAGGGTGACCTTCCCGGTGTAGGCGTCCACAGTGGCCTTCACCGAGTTGCGCAGGTAGTTGATTTCGGTCTGCGCCTGCCGGGCGCTGCCTTCCCCGGTGAGGGTGTCGCTGGTGGCCGACTGGAGGTCGATCTGCTGCGAGTACGGGTAGGTCGACGCCGTCGTGTAGCCGTCGAGGATCCACACGATGCGGTTGTCGACGACCGCCGGGTACGGGTCGCCGTCGAGGGTGAGGAACGGTGCGACCTTCTGCACCCGCTGCCGCGGGTCGCGCACGTACAGGATCTTCGAGTTGCTGTTGAAGACGCTGGAGATGAGGAAGTTCGTTTCCTTGTACTTGTAGGCGTACAGCACCCGGCGCAGGTACGAGCCGACCGACACGCCTCCGCTGCCGTCGTAGGTGACGTACTGGTCGTTGGAGCCGCTGGGCCGGTCGTACTCGGCGTCCTTGCCGTCCCTGGCCTTCCCGACGATCGCGTACGAGTTCATGTTCTCGCCGTAGTAGATCCGGGGCTGCGAGGCCGGGATCTGATCGTCCGGGGACTGGCAGTTGGTCTGGCCGGTCTCGTTGTCGAGGAATCCGGAGACGAACTCGGGCTGGCCGTTGCACACGATCTGGTTGGCCGGCGCCGCCACGAACCCGTACCCGTGGGTGAAGACCGTGTGCTGGTTCTGCCAGTTGCTCTGTTGCGAGGTGAGGTTGTTGTAGTCCATTTCGCGGACCCCGACCACGTAGTCCTGCGGCTTGCCGTCGGTGGTGTACCGGTCGATGTCCAGCTTCTGGGTGAAGTCGTAGAACCCGCGTACCTGCTGGAGTTGCGTATACGTGTTGGACACGATCGACGGGTCCAGCAGCCGGATGTTGGCCACCGTGTCGGTGTCCGACAGCAGGGACTCGGGCGGCACCGCGGCGGTCGACGGGTACTTTGTGGTCTGCACGTCGCTCAACCCGAACGCGGCACGGGTCGCGTCGATGCTCCGTTCGATGTACGTGGATTCCTTGTCGCGGATGTTCGGCTTGACGGTGAAGGTCTGGACCGCGGCCGGGTAGATCCCGCCGACCGCGATGGCGGACAGGGCGAGCAGACCGATCGCGATTCCGGGCCAGACCAGGTTGCGGATGAACGCGTTGGAGAAGACCAGGATCGCGACCGCGACCACCACCGAGATCCAGGCCAGGATCTCCTTGGCCGGCAGGAGCGCGTTGACGTCGGTGTACCCGGCGCCGAACAGGTTCGTCCCGTCGTTGTGGGAAAGCAGCAGGCCGCGCTGGTCGAGGAAGTAGGCCACCGCCTTGAGCAGGATGAAGAACGCGACCAGGGTGGTGAGGTGGGCCCGGGCCGCAGCGGTCATCCGCTCGCCGGCGCCCTGCAGCCGCACCCCGCCGAACAGGTAGTGCATCGCCAGCGCGCCGACCACGCACAGCACGACCAGGGTGAAGCCGACCCCGAGCAGGTACCGCCAGAACGGGTACTGGAAGACGTAGAAGCCGAGGTCGACGCCGAACTGCGGGTCCTTGACGCCGAACGGCTGGGCGTTGGAGAACAGCAGCCACTGTTTCCACTCACCTTGCGCGGACAGGCCGCCGAACAGGCCGACGATCGCCGCCAGCAGGCCGGACCACAGCCCGAAGCGGGGCGAGATGATGCCGCGGTACCGCTCCAGCGACTGCTGTTCGGTGGAGTGCAGTTGGAGCATCGGCCGCAGCCGGAAGGCCAACCAGAGGTTGATCCACATAATCAGCGCCATGCCGACCGCGAAGATCGCGAACAACCCCAGCCGGGTACGCAGCACCGTGGTGAACACCTGGGTGTACGTCACCTCGGAGAACCACAGGTAGTCGGTCCACGCGTTCACAAGCCAGCCCAGCAGGATGAACAGCACCACGACGCAGGCCAGCACGATCAATGTCATCCGGCCACGGCGGCTCATCCGGGGCAGGGGGGTTCGCATTACCACGGCACCAGGGTACGAGGTGATTGCCGATCACGCGGGTCAGCCGGGGGCGAGAGCCGCCGCGGTCGAGGCCGGGAGCAGCGGCGACGAGCCGTGGGAGCGGTCAGCTCCCGGCGCAGCCGGCCGGGGTCTGGTGATCGCGCAACTTCTGCAGCGCCGCCAGGGCATCGTCGAGCGACGATACCTTGACCAGTTCCAGACCCGGGACCGCGTTGGCCGCCGCTTCCGGACAGTTGTCGGCAGGCGCCAGGAAAACGGTCGCACCGTCCCGTTTGGCCCCGCGCATCTTCTGCGCGATGCCGCCGATCGGGCCCACCGTGCCCTCGTCGTCGATCGTGCCGGTGCCGGCGATGGCCAGCCCCCCGGTCAGGTCGGTCGGGGTGAGCTTGTCGACGATGCCGAGGGAGAACATGAGGCCGGCGCTCGGGCCGCCCACGTCGTCCAGACTGAACTTGATCGTGTACGGGCTGGGTTGCTTCTGCGAGACGTGGACCCCGATCTGCGGGGTGCCGTCGGCGGCCTTGTCCGAGGTGATCGTCGTGGTCGCCGAGGCACCGTCCCGGGTGTACCCCACGGTCAGCGCGGTCCCCACCGGCTTGTTCTTGATCAACGAGGTCAGCTTCTCCAGCGACGTGACCGGCTGCCCGTTGACCGAGGTGATCACGTCGTTGGCGCGCAGATGGCCGTCGGCCGGCTCGCCGCCGACCACGGACTGCACCGAAACCTGGACCGGGAAGCCCAGCTTGCGCAGCGCCGCGGTCACGGCGGAGTTCTGCGAATCCGTGAACTCCTGCTGGTTTTCCTGGTCGACCTGCTGTGTCGTCTGGTCGGGCGGGTAGATCACCTCGCGCGGCACCACCGCGTCGGACGGGTCGAGCCAACCCCGGATCGCCTGCCACAGGCTGATCTGGTCCTCCACACCCACGGTGACCATCCGCAGCTGCCCGGCGGAGCTGGACGTGGCGCCGCCGGAGATCGAGATCAGCTGCTTGCCGCTGGCGGAACCCAGCGTGTTCCAGGTCGGGCCGGGCCCCTCTTCGACATAGGGCACGGAGATCCCGACAAAGGACCCCAACACCAGGGCAACAAGCACGACCACGCCCACGAGAAGAGTGGCGCCACGGCGTCTCATGCGCCGAAGCCTACTGTCTCGGGCTGACATCCCCTGACTTCCCCCGTAGGCGAACGCCCGGCACGGGACTCTGCCGTCCGCGACGCGTACGGTTGATTCGTGCCTGACACGCCCTTCGGCTTCGGACTTCCCGGCGGCGCCGCGCCGGACCCCAACGACCCGGCCCAGATGCAGCAGTTCCTGGGGCAGTTGCAGCAACTGTTCTCCGGTTCGGGCGGCGGGCCGGTCAACTGGGACCTGGCTCGCCAGGTAGCCCAGGCGACACTGACCGGCGGGGCTCCGATCGCGACCGGGCTGGGATTCGGCCCGGCGGTCGAGGCGGAGGCCGCCGAGCCCCCGCCCGGCGACCCGCGGGTGACCGAGGCGGAATACCAGGCGGTCACCGACGCGCTGCGGCTGGCCGACCTGTGGCTGGAGCCGGCGTCCGCGCTGCCGTCGGGCATCCAGAACGTCCAGGCATGGTCCCGGAGCGAGTGGATAACCCGGACCCTGCCGGTGTGGCGCAAGCTGTGCGACCCCGTCGCGGGCCGGATGGTCAACGCGATGGGCGACCTGGTTCCGGAGGAGATGCGCGGGCAGCTGGGCCCGATGCAGTCGATGGTGACCACACTCGGCGGTGCCCTGTTCGGCGGTCAGCTCGGCCAGGCGCTCGGTTCGCTGGCCGCCGAGGTGCTCTCCGCCGGCGACATCGGCCTCCCGCTCGGCCCCGCGGGCACGGCCGCGCTCATGCCGGCCAACATCGGCGCGTACGGCGAGGGGCTGGAACTGGACGCCGACGAGGTACGGCTGTACGTGGCCCTGCGCGAGGCGGCTCACCAGCGGCTGTTCGGGCACGTACCGTGGCTGCGCGGTCACGTCCTGACCGCGGTCGAGGCGTACGCGGCGGGCATCCGGGTCAACCGGGAAGCCATCGAGGAGGCGATGGGCCGGCTCGACCCGGGCAACCCGGAGTCGATGCAGGAGCTGTCGGTCGAGGGCATCTTCACGCCGGACGACACCCCCCAGCAGAAGGCGGCGCTGGCCCGCCTGGAGACCGCGCTGGCACTCGTCGAGGGCTGGGTCTGCCACGTGGTGGACAGCGCCGCCGGCGACCGGCTGCCGGACGTGGTACGGCTCGCCGAAGCGTTCCGCCGCCGCCGGGCGGCCGGCGGTCCGGCGGAGCAGACGTTCGCCGCACTGGTCGGGCTGGAGCTGCGGCCGCGACGGCTGCGCGAGGCGGCCGCGCTGTGGTCGGCGCTGACCGAGCACCGGGGCATCGCCGGGCGCGACGCCCTCTGGGGCCACCCCGACCTGCTGCCCGGCGAGGAAGACTTCGCCGATCCGGAGAGGTTCGCCCGGTCCCAACTCGACCTCGGCGACATCGACTCGTTCGACTTCGGCTCGCTGGAGGCCGGCGAGGGCGAGGGCGATCAGGGCGAGGCCGGCGCCGGCCCGGCCGGTCAGGGCGAAACCGGCCCGGCCGGTCAGGGCGAAACCGGCCCGGCCGGTCAGGGCGAAACCGGCCCGGCCGGTCAGAGCGAAGCCGGCCCGGCCGGCGAGGCCGGGACCCCCGACGGCGAGACCACCGACGGCGAGACCCGCGACCGGAAGGCGGGTCCCGCGCAGGGCGGGGCCGGCGGCGAGGAGCCCGGGGAAGGCGAGTCCGGCTCGCGATCCTGACGCCGATCCGGTCGCACCCGTCGAGCTACGGCGCGCGACCGGCCACCCCGCTACCGGGGGGTATCCGCTACCAGGTCGGGGCATCCGCAGCGGGGCCGGGGCATCCGCAGCGGGGCCGGGGCATCCCGCTGCCGGATCGTTGACCGCCCTGCGCGCGGCCGCGGGCCCGGGTGGCCCGCCGGACCGTTGAACCGCCCTAGGCGCCGCCGAGCAGGCCGCGCGTGGCCTCCCAGCCTTCCAACTCGGGGTCCAGCCTGGACAGCCCCTCGGGGCCGCTGAGCCGGTGCCAGCCCGGCACGATCGACACGTCCCCGGCGCCGGGCGCCGCCGCCCGTACGGCGCTCGCCTCGCCGGTCAGGTCGATCTCCGGCAGCCACCCGGGTACCGGTAACCGGGCCGCCAGGCCGAGTAGCCCGCCCGTGGCCCCGGGCGCCACCGCCATCGGCCGGCTCGACAACGGCCGGAGCAGCTTGCCGATCAGCATCGCGGGCAGGTCCGGGGCGTCCGGCGCCACGATGGCCGCCTGGTCGTACCCGTCGGCCACGGCGGCTGTGAAGATCGCGTTGGCGGTGAGCACCGGCAGTTCGTACACCCGCATGGCCGGCCAGACCACCGAGCCGGCCAGTTCCCGGTCCCCGGCCACGACGGCGACCGCGGGTTCCACCTCGGCGAGCGTGGCCAGCAGGTCCACCACGTCCTCGGCCAGTGCGTGCCGCCACCTCACCGGGTCGACTCCGGGCGGCGTCCAGGACGGCGGGGACAGCGGGACGACGACGGTGCGCCGTAGCGAGGGGTGGGTCACCGCTCAATCCTCGTGGATGGGCTCCCCGGAGGCCGCACAGACCCCCTCCAGGTAGCCACGCGCCCGCTCCGCCTTCGGGTACCGGGCCACCAGGGCCCAGAAGGCCGCGCTGTGGCTGGGGACGACCAGGTGGGCCAGTTCGTGCAGGAGCACGTAGTCGATCACCCACTCGGGCATGTCCATGATCCGATCCGAGATCCGGATCGACCGGTCGGCCGGCGTGCACGACCCCCACCGGCCGTTCTGGTTGCTCACCCAGCGGACGCTGGCCGGGCGGGCGGCGGCCGGGTATCCGGCCAGGTACCGGTGGGCCAGCCGGGTGGCACGGGCGGCCAGTTCGGAGTCCGAGCGGCTGGTCCGCTGGTCGCGCGCCGCCAGCCGCTCCAGCATCCGGTCGACCCACTCGCGCTCCTCGGCGCGGGAGAACTGGTCCGGGATCAGCACGACGACCCGTTCACCGTCCCGGTATGCGGACACCGTGCGGCGGCGGCGCTCGCTGCGCCGCACCTCGACAACCGGCTTCCGCGTACTGGCCATGACCGGCCTAGATCACCAAAGCACCAACGAATCGGGTCACGTGGGCACGCTAACGGGCGGACGCCTACCCTAGGCAAGCCTCAACTTGATGACCGCGGCCGATAAGGTCCAAGTTATCGCTGAACGCCCGAAAAATTCCTTCGGTCGCTTGCCAGCAACACGCCACTAGTGCGAAAAGCCTGGCGTGTCCTGGCGGAACGCACGTTGTCCAGCCCGTGCCCGAGGCAGACTTCAGCAGGTCGACTTCCACTCCCGGCCGGCTACTGGACGGGAAATGGAAAGAGAGCAGAGGAGGGCACCGTGGCCGAGACGGCCGAGAAATACAACGGTTACTGCGTCAAATGCAAGGAGAAGCGCGATTTCCAGGGCAATGTAGAGATCTCCAAGACCGGAATGCGAATGGCCAAGGGGCCCTGTCCGGTCTGCGGCACCACGGTCAACCGCATCCTCGGCAAGGCCTGACCCGGGTACGGATACGGCGCGGCCCTCGCCACGCCGTATCCGGTCCGCCGCCGGCCTCGTTGAATCGGGCGGTGCCGCGCGACGAGAGTCGCGCCCCCGACACAGCGCGTGATGTCGACCTGGTGACAACTTCCTCCACCGCCTGTGGACAACTCGGCGTGTCGCTGTGGACGAGGCAGTGGATGTCCTATTTCGTTGTGGACAACGCGGAGCGTGATGGTCGCTGCCGGTGACACGGTTCCCGGCTATGAGCCGACTCACGTTGCTGCCCGGCCTGCGCCGCCTGTGGCGCGACAGGCACAGTCTCCAACTCGGCGTCGACCCGCGCCGCGCGGTGGTACTCGACTTCGTGGACCCCGCTACGGCCCGGGTCCTCGACCTGCTCGATGGCACCCGTACCGAGCGGGTGGTCATCCGCGAGGCCGCCGGCCTGGGCGTCCCGGCGGAGGCCGCCGAGGCGCTGCTGGCCGCGCTGACCGCCGCCGGCCTGGTGGTCGGCACCCACACGCTGCTGCCCGACGATCTCATCGAACCGCTCCGCCGCCGGCTGGGCACGGAGGCCGGTGCGCTGGCCCTGCGAGCCCCGGGCGGCGGCACCCCGGCGGAGGCGCTGCGCCGCCGGGCCGGAGCGCACGTGCTGGTCAGCGGGTACGGCAGGCTTGCCGCGCCGATCGCCGCCGCGCTGGCCGAGGCCGGCGTCGGACACGTGGACCCGGCGCTGTCCGGCCGCGTCGTGGCGGCCGACAGCGGGCTGGGCGGGCTCCTGCCCGGCGATACCGGCCGGTGGCGCTCCTCGGCGGCGGGCGACGCCGTGGTACGGGTCGCGCCGGGCACCGACCTGGGGCCGCTGCGGGAGACCACCGCGACCTTCGTGGTACACGCCGGGACGCAGCGGCCGGCCGAGCTGACCGCGCTCGCGTACGCCCGCCGGCGGGTACCCCATCTGACCCTCGACCTGCGCGACGGCATCGTGGTCGTCGGCCCGCTGGTCCCACCGGCCGGGTCTCCCTGCCTCAACTGCATCGACCTGCACCGGCGGGACCGCGACCCGGTCTGGCCGGCGCTGGCCGCGCAGCTGTCCACCGGCGGCGAGACGGTCCAGCCCTGCTCGGTCACCACCGCCCTGATCGCGGTCGGATACGCCACGGATGAGGTTTTGACGTTTTTGGACGGCGGCGTCCCGCAGACGATCGGCACCACCATCGAGATCGCCGGGCCGGGCCGGGAGCGGCGGCGCACCTGGCCCGCGCACCCGAAGTGCGGGTGCTCGCGACGCCCCCGGCAGCGGGGAATCCGCGGCGCCGCCGGTTTCCGCCGGCATGAGGGACAATGATCGGGTGAGCGACATCCCTCGACGGGCCGTGACCCGTACCGCCAAGCTCGCATCGCTACCGCTGGGCTTCGCCGGTCGGGCCGCCCTCGGCCTCGGCAAGCGGGTCACCGGAATGGCCTCGGAGGTCGTCTCCGCCGAGATCCAGCAGCGCACCGCCGAGCAGCTGTTCAGCGTGTTGGGCCAGCTCAAGGGCGGCGCGATGAAGTTCGGTCAAGCGCTGTCGATCTTCGAGGCGGCGCTGCCCGAGGAGCTGGCCGGCCCGTACCGGCAGGCGCTGACCAAGCTCCAGGAGGCGGCTCCCCCGCTGCCCGCCGCAAGCGTGCACCGGGTCCTCGCGGAGCAGTTGGGCCCGGACTGGCGCACCAAGTTCCGTGAGTTCGACGACTCCCCGGCGGCCGCGGCCAGCATCGGGCAGGTCCACCGGGCGGTGTGGAAGAAGGGTCGCGGCGGCATCCCGGTCGCGGTCAAGGTCCAGTACCCGGGCGCCGGAGACGCCCTGCTCGCCGACCTGAACCAGCTGTCCCGGCTCGCCGGGCTGTTCCGGGTGCTCCAACCGGGGTTGGACATCAAGCCCCTGCTGGCCGAGCTGCGCGCCCGGATCACCGAGGAGCTGGACTACGAGCTGGAGGCGAGTTCCCAGCGCGCGTTCGCCGACGCGTACCGGGGCGACGACCAGATCTACGTACCGGAGGTGGTGGCCGCCTCCCCGCGGGTCCTCGTCACCCAGTGGGTCGAGGGCAAGCCGCTGGCGAAGGTGATCTCCGACGGCACCCCCGAGGAACGCGATCACGCCGGTCTGCTGCTGTCCGTGCTGCACTTCTCCGCGCCCACCCGGGCCGGCCTGCTGCATGCCGACCCGCACCCGGGCAACTTCCGGATCATGCCCGACGGCCGGCTCGGCGTGATCGACTTCGGTGCTGTGGCCCGGATGCCCGGCGGCCACCCGGAGCCGATCGGCCGGCTGACCCGGTTGGCGCTGGAAGGTGATGCCGAGGCCGTCCTGAAGGGCCTCCGCGAGGAGGGGTTCGTCAAGCCCGACGTCGAGGTCGACGCGCCGGCGATCCTCGGGTACCTGAGGCCCATCCTGGAGCCCATCGCGGTACCCGACTTCCACTTCACCCGGGCCTGGCTGCGCGGGGAGGCGGCCCGGTTGGGCAACCCGCGGGGCCCGGCGTACCAGCTCGGCAAAAACCTCAACCTGCCGCCGGCGTACCTGCTGATCCACCGCGTGACTCTGGGCTCGATCGGGGTGCTGTGCCAGCTGGAGGCGACCGCTCCGTACCGGGCGGTGGTGGAGCGTTGGCTCCCCGGTTTCGCCGGTCCGGACGCGATCGAGGCGCCAGCCGCCTGAGCGCAGCCGGAGCCGGGTTGTGGCGGAGGCGAGCACAGGCCCCTGCCACACCCGCCTGAGCGCAGCCGGAGCCGGGTTGTGGCGGAGGCGAGCACAGGCCCTCGCAAGCACCCTGAGCGCAGCCGGAGCCGGGTTGTGGCCCCGGTTCCTGGCGGCGCGAGCGCCCGCCCCGGTTCCTGGCGGCGCGAGCGCCCGCCCCGGGGAGGGGGCGGGCGCTCGCTTGAGTGAAGTGTCTATTTTCCGAAGACCGGATCAGCGCTGGTGCCCCAGGAGCATGGTCTGCTCCCGGCGGGCGTTCATCGTGATCTGGCGGGCGGAGCGGTAAGCCTCAGACGTGTGGTCCTGAGGCCGGCGCATTCGCGCGCGGCTCAGTGCTTCGTGGATGAGATTCAACGTCGTGATCATGGTGTCGGTGCTCCTCGGTCCGTTCGTACCGGTCGGTGTCACTGCTGGCCGGGTCGGCTGCGCGGTGCGCTGCCCGCGGCTGGCGCTCGTGCGGATCTGGTGTCTGCGGTTGCTGCCCATGTCAGGCCGCCACCCGGATGTCGGCCGCGACGCGGGACGCCACCTCGGCCCGAAGGGCCTCGTCCCGTGCCACGTCCTCCTTGCGGGGACGACCCCGCGGCCGCTTGCGCGGAATCGCGGCACCGCGCTCGAAGATCTCCCCACCCCAGACGCCCCAGGGCTCGGCCCGCTCGACCGCACCGGCGAGGCACTCCACCCGAACCGGGCAGTCGCCGCACAGCGACTTCGCCAGTTCAAGCTCTGCCGGTGCGTCGGAGAACCATAGATCGGGGTCGAACCTCCGGCACGGTAGATCCACACCAACCTCGACATCGATCGTGTCGAGGGGTGCCAACGCCAGACTCATCTCCCGGTCACCTCTCTTTCTGTCGCGTTCCCGCACTTCTTGGGCTGGAAATAACTGAGGCCGCGGATCCCGGTGTGCGGGTTCCGCGGCCTCGAGGTGAGCCGGCTCGGTCTTTTAGACCGGTCTCCCTCGAGGTGGAACACCGCTGGCGTTGGCGCCGGCCGGAGCCGGCGACTTGGCCATTCCGGTGGCCTTGGCCGTGGACCCATTGGTCCCCAGAACCTGGGGGAGGGCCCGCTGTAGCTGGACGGACTTCTGCTGGGACGGCTGATCCTGGAATTTCGCCAGTGGTGGCCGCTTCGCCGGGCTCTGGACACCCAGGCGGCCCACGAGCGACTCGTGGGCCAGAGCGCACGCGGCGGTCGACACCGACGGTCGCTCATAGCGGTTTTCGAGAATCCTCACGGTGTCCACCTCCCTTCTGCGCTCCACTCCGACACGTTCGCGGGCAGCCTGACTGCCGCCGCTCGTGTGGTGTGCTTGCAGGCTATTCCCAGGCCCACGAGCGAGGCAAACGATTTTACGGACCCGATGCGGAGTTTTTTTCGACCGCCTCCGACGCCACAAGATCATCGACCGCGACGCCGTTGACCAGGGCGAGGACGGAGTCGCCGTACAGGCCGACCTTGCGGGGGCCGATGCCGGCGATGCCTATCAGTTCTTCGGTGCGGTCGGGTCGCCGCTCGGCCAGCGCGGTCAGCGTGGCGTCGGTGAAGACCACGTACGCCGGTACCTTCTGGGCCGCCGCGACCCGGGCGCGCCACTCGTGGAGCCGCTCGAACAGCTCCTCGTCGAGGTCGGACGGGCAGTCCGCGCACCGGCCCAACTTGCGCTCCGGCCCGGACAGCAAGGCCGCCCCGCAGACCCGGCAGGAGACCGTCACCACCTTGCGGCGGACCGGCTGACCGGCGGCACCGGCGCGGCGCCCGACCGGTTCGGAACGCTGCCCGGCGGGCAGGAACCGGCTCGGCCGGCGCTGCCGGCCGCCGGGCGACCGGGCGCTGGCGTAGGACAGCCACAGCCACTGACGGGCCCGGGTGACACCGACATAGAGCAGCCGGCGCTCCTCCTCCAGTGCCTCCGGTGTCTTGGCGTACGTGGTCGGCAGCGTGCCCTCGGCCAGGCCGACCAGGAACACCGCGTCCCACTCCAGCCCCTTCGCGGAGTGCAGCGAGGCGAGCGTGACGCCCTCGACGGTCGGTGCGTGCTGGACGGCGGCGCGCCGAGCCAGTTCCGCGCAGAATTCCTCCAGGGTGCCGCCGATCTCGTCAGCGAGGCCGGCCAGGGCGGCGAGCGCCTCCCACCGTTCCCGGGCCGCGCCGCCGGGCGGTGGCTCGTTCGGCCGCCAGCCCACCGCCTCCAGCGCCATCGTCACCGCATCCGGCACCGCGACCTCCGGTGGCGTGGACCGGACGGCGGCGCGCAGGGCCACCATCGCCTGGCGTACCTCGGTGCGATCGAAGAAGCGCTCCGCGCCCTGCACCACGTACGGCACGCCGGCCTCGGCGAGCGCACCCTCGTACACCTCGGACTGCGCGTTGGTGCGGAACAGTACGGCGATCTCCCGGGCCGGCGTGCCGGCACCGATCAACTCGGCGCAGCGCCTCGCGACCGCGGCCGCCTCGGCCGGCTCGTCGGGCAGCACGGTGATGTCTGGTTCGGGGCCCGGCGGCCGCTGCCCGACCAGCTCCAGGCGCAGCCGAGCCTCCGCGCCGCGCGCCTGCCGGATGATCGCGTTGGCCAGACCCACCACCTGCGGGGTCGACCGGTAATCGCGGATCAGCCGGACAACGGTCGCGTCGCGGTGCCGGCGCGGGAAGTCGATGAGGTGGCTCGCCGAGGCACCGGTGAACGAGTAGATCGTCTGGCTGGCGTCGCCGACCACCGTCAGGTCACCCCGGCCGCCCAGCCACGCGTCCAGCAACCGCTGCTGCAACGGGTTCACGTCCTGGTACTCGTCGACGACGAAGTGCCGGTACTGCGCGTGGACCTGCTCGGCGACGTCCGGGTGGTCCTCCACCGCCCAGACCGCGGCACGCAGCAGGTCCTCGAAGTCGATCACGCCGGTGGCGCGCTTGATCTCCTCGTAGGCCGCGTACACCCGGCCGATCCTCGCCGCGTCGAACGGGGTGTCCCGAGCGCTCTTCGCCGCGGCCGCCTCATACTCCCCGGGCTCGACGAGCGACGACTTCGCCCACTCGATCTCCCCCGCGAGGTCGCGGGCGACGGCCCGGTCGGCCCGCAGGCCGGTGCGGGCCGCGGCCAGAGCGACCATCCGGGCCTTGCTCTCCACCAGTTCCGGCATGGATCTGCCGTTCAGCAGCCGGGGCGCGAAGTAGCGGACCTGGCGCAGCGCCGCGGCGTGGAACGTGCGCGCCTGCACCCCCTCGACCCCGAGCGCGACCAGCCGGGACCGCATCTGCGCGGCGGCGCGAGCGGTGAACGTGACGGCTAGTACGTGCCGGGCCGAGATCTCGCCGGACAGCGCCCGGTAAGCGATGCGGTGGGTGATGGCACGGGTCTTCCCGGTGCCAGCGCCGGCCAGGATGCACACCGGGCCGGCCGGGGCGGTGACCGCCGCCCGCTGCTCGTCGTCGAGGCCGGTCAGGACCCGCCGCGCCGGCTCACGACCGGTCCGCGCCCCGTCGGTTGAGTTCCCCGCCACAGAACGGCATCATGTCAGCCCGGTCGGACGTTCTTGTCCTTGCCTAGGCCAACTATGAGGAGGACCGCCGTGTTGACCATGTATTCGACCACCTGGTGCGGGTACTGCCGCCGGCTCAAGAGCCAGATGGACCGCGAGGGCATCGAGTATTCGGTGGTCGACATCGAACAGGACCCGGCCGCCGCGGACTTCGTGATGAGCGTGAACGGCGGCAACCAGACCGTGCCGACGCTCCGTTTCGACGACGGGTCGGCGCTGACCAACCCCACGATCGTGCAGGTCAAGAAGCGGTTGGCCGCGCAGGTCTGACCGGGGGCCAAAGCTGCCGGAGCCGGGGCCGCGCGGACGGCCGGCACTTCGGACGCTTGTACCGGATGCCGGGCCGGCGCGGTCGCCGGTCCGGCTGCCCGGACCCCGCCACGGTTGCCGGGGCGCTGCCGCGCACACCTCGCGGTGCCGGTCCACATCGCGGCCGTCCACTTCGCCCTGAATGTACGGATGCCGTGCCCTTCGGGAAGAAAACTAGAACGATTTCGTCGTGAAGGGTTGCATGGCGACGAGTTGCGTATGAACATGACAGCTGGCATCTGCATGTTGCAAAACGGAGCCCTCCCGGAGCCAGCTATGCAGTACATGATCGTGCGGACCGACATCCGACCCAGCCATCCTGACGACCTGAACGCGGCCGTCAGCGCTGGGGGACGCCTGCGCGACGAGAGTGTGAGCCCGGAAACCCGGCGGCAGACCATGACCGCGGACAACCGGGACGCCGCGCTGCACCTGGCCCGCGCGCTGTCCACCTGCGGGTCCGTGCGCAACGGCCGCCAGCGAGTCAAGGTCATCCGGCTCGGCGCCTGAAGCGGTCCCGCCGCCTCAGGGGTTGCCGGCCAGCCACTCCCGCAGCAGGAACTGCGCGATCGACGAGGCCATCGGCAGGCCGAAGTCGCTGCGCTGTCCGGTCAGCACCCCGCGTACCTCGGCCCTGGTGAACCAGCGGGCCGACGCGATCTCGTCCTCGTCCACCCGTACCGGCTGCTCCGGATCGGCCTGCGCGGTGAAGCCGAGCATCAGCGAGCCCGGGTACGGCCAGGACTGGCTGCCCTTGTACCGCAACTGGCTGACCCGTACCCCGACCTCCTCGCCGACCTCGCGCACCACCGCCGCCTCGGCCGACTCGCCGGCCTCCACGAAACCGGCCAGGCAGGAGTAGCGGCGGACCCACCCCGGACTGGTCCAGGCCGCGTTGTGCCCGAGCAGGCAGCGGCCCTCGTCTCCGGGCATACCGTCGTGGACCAGCATGATGACGGCCGGGTCGGTACGCGGCCAGTGCGTGTCGCCGCTCTTGCCCACCCTCGCCCAGCCCGCCTCGGCAGGGATCGTCGGCTGCCCGTCCCGCGGTGAGAACCGGTGCCTGGCGTGCCAGTTGGCCAGCGCGATGGCGGTGGTCAGCAGGCCGCCTTCGAGGGCGTCCAGTTCGTGCCCGATCTCGCGGATGGTGGCCGGCCGCGCGCCCTCCACTTCGGACAGCGGCGCGAGTACCGCGAAGTAGGGGGTGCCGTCCCCATCCTCGCCGAGGAAGATCCGGTCACCGTCCGGCGCGCCGGCCGACTCCAACAGCACCAGGCGCCCGCCCGCGAACAGCGCGTTGACTCCGTCGACGACCAGTACCCTCGCCCGCTTCCAGGCTTCCGCGAGCCATCCCTCGTCGGTACGCCGGTGCGCCACCCGGTGCAGGGCGGTCCGGGACAGCGGCGGGATGCCCGCCTCGCCGATCGGTGCCTGGCCCGGTCCGGCCGCGCCGCCGTCGCCGGCCGCGCCGGTCACCTGCTGGCTGCCGTCCGCCCCGGTCACGCTCCCGCGCTCTCGGCCGTCCCGCCGCCGACCGGGGCCTCCTCGGGCGCCTCGTCCAGCCCGGTGGCCTGCCGCACACCCTCGCGCCGCACCGGAGCCAGCACGCCGAGCGCGCCCTCGACCTTGTCGGCGTCGCCGAGGACCACGCTGACGGCACCCGACGGCGCCAGGTACTTCGCCGCCGCGGCCGCCACCTCGTCGAGGGTGGCCGCGGCGAGCTTCGCGGCGTGTTCGGCGAGGTAGTCCAGGCGCAGGCCGTAGCCGGCGTACGTGCTGGCCAGGCCGGCGAGGCCGGCCTGGGTGGACATGCCGAGCTGCAAAGTACCGAGAGCGTACTGGCGGGCCTGCTCCAGTTCGGCCTCCTTCGGCGGCAGGCTGGCCAGCCGGCCCAGCTCGTACCAGGTCTCCAGCAGCGCCGGCCCGGTCACCTCGGTGGCCACCTCGGCGGAGACGGTCAGCATGGTACCGGCGATGGAGTGTTCGACCACCGAGTGCGGACCGTACGTGTACCCCTTGTCCTCGCGGATGTTCTCCACCCAACGGGAGGAGAAGTACCCGCCGAAGACGAGGTTCGCGAGCTGGAATGCGGCGTGGTCCGGATGGGTACGGGGCACTCCGGGCAGGGCCATGCGCAGCGACGACTGCACGGAGCCGGGCCGGTCGACCAGCGTCAGCGCACCCGGTACCAGCGCCGGAACGGGCGGCAGTTCGACCGACCGGCCACCACCGTCCCAACTGGACAGCGCGCGCTCCGCCTCGTCCAGCATCTTTTCCGGCGGTACGTCACCGACCAGCACCAGGATGCCGCCGCCCGCGCGCACGCGCTCGGCGTGCAGGCTCCTCAGCTGGTCGGGCGAGACCTCCTTGACGTCCGCGGCCTCCGGCGTCTGGATCGCGTAGGGGTGGCTGCCGTAGACCCGCTTGAGCAGCGCCACCCTCGCCAGGTGCGCGGGCTGGCTCTGGGCCACCTGGATGCGGTCGACCAACCGGTCCCGCTCGGTGCCGACCTCGTCGGCCGGGTACGCGGCGCGGCGCAGCACGTCGGCGAGGATGTCCAGCAGCCGGGGCAGCCCGGCGGCCAGCGAGTTGCCGGAGATGAGCAACCGGTCGGGGTCGGCGCCGGCACCGAGCGCGCCGCCGACGGACTGGAGCCCGGCCGCGATGTCCACGGTGGACATGTCGGCGGTACCGGAGAACAGGGTCTGCGTCAGCAGCGACGCCGAGGGAAGGTCGGCCTCGGCGAACGGGACGCGCAGCCGCAGCTCGACGAGCGGCACCGAGGCCCGCTGGATCGCCAGTACGGTCAGGCCGTTGGGCAGCGTACGCTCCGCGGTCTGCGGAACGCGGAGCTCGTGAGTCGGCTCAAGCGGCGGAACGGGCCTGGTCACTGGGCACCTCCGGCGTCGCCGACCTGAACCTCGACGGTGGCGCGCCGCTGCGGCCGCAACTGCGCGGCGGCGGCGACGATCTCCTCCTCGGTCACCTGGCTCAGCAGGCGGGGTAGCTCGTTTATCAGCCGGGGATCGGAGCGTTGCTGTTCCAGCACCGCCATGCGCAGCGCCCGCCCGAGTACCGCGTCGGTGTCGCGCAGCAGGTGGGTGCCCATCCGGGCGACGGTGCGCTCCAGTTCGCCGTCGGCCAGCCCGTCGGTCGCGATGCGCTCGGCCTCCTCGTCGATCGTGCGCAGCACCTTGTCCACGTCGCCACCCGGTGGCAGGTGGGCCTGCAGCAGCAGGGCGGTCGGGTCCCGGGTCTCGAACGGCTCACCCATGAAGCCGAGGTACCCGCCGATGCTGGTCGCCGTGCGGTCGCGCATCACCAGGCGCTGGACCAACCGGGACGCGTCGCCGTCGGTGAGCACCTCGGCCAGCACGACGTACGGCAGGTACGCCGGGAACTGCTCGATCGGGTTCGGTACCCGCCAGGCGCTGGCCACCGCCGGTAGCGGCGCCAGCCGGTCCACGTATGCCGAGCGGCGCTCCTGGGTCAGGTCGGGCTCGTCGAAGTCGGGTCGCTGCGGGGCCGCACCGGCGGGTACGTCGCCGAAGTGCTGCTCGATGAGCCGTGCCGCCCGCACCGGGTCGATGTCCCCGCTGACCGCGAGCACCGCGTTGCCGGCCGCGTAGTACCGCTCGAAGAAGCTCTGCGCGTCGGCGACGGTGGCCGACTCCAGGTCGACGAACGACCCGTACCCGTCGTGCGCGTTGGGGAACGTGTCGAACATGACCGGCGGCAGCTTCAGCCAGGGGAAGCCGCCGTACGGCCGGTTGAGCACGTTGACCCGGATCTCCTCCTTGACCACATCCACCTGGTTGCGCAGGTTCTCCTCGGTCAGCCGGGGTCCGCGCATCCGGTCCGCCTCAAGGAACAGCGTGCGTTCCAGGGCGTTGGCCGGCAGGGTCTCGTAGTAGTCGGTGTAGTCCAGGTGCGTGGAGCCGTTGAAGGTGCCGCCGGCTCCCTGGACGTACCGGAAGTGGGCCAGCTTCTCCAGGTTCCGCGAACCCTGGAACATCAGGTGTTCGAACAGGTGGGCGAAGCCGGTGCGGCCCTCCGGTTCGGAACGGATGCCGACGTCGTACACCACGGCGACTCCGATGACCGGCGCGGACCGGTCGGGGGCCAGCACCACCCGGAGCCCGTTGTCGAGGGTGAACCGCTCGATCGGGTAGTTGGTGGCAGGGATGTCGACTGCGGCGCTACGAGAAGACACGAGAGCGACCTTAACGCGTTCCGGCCGTACCGTGGACCGCCGGACCGCCTCCGGCTGTGCGGCGCGCCCCGTCCGTCAGGTCGGCCGGACCGATTCGAGGACCTGATCGACCACCGGGTCGAACTGGCTGACGGTGTTCGGGATCGAGATGTACAGCACCGCCGCGTTGGGCCGCCCGACGTCGATCAGCGCGAGGCCGACCAGTTCGCTGCTGGCCTTGAGCCCGTCGGCGTGGAAGTGGAGGCGGAACTTGCTGACCCAGGCCGGCCTGCCGCCGAGCGTGGTGACCTCGTCCCGCATGGTGTCCATGGTGGTCGGCTGCGGGTAGTAGGAGGACCGGACATCGGCCAGCACCTGGTGGCCCGTGCACTTCAGGTCCAGCGTGAGCGCGTCGTTCTCGGCCGCGGGCACCGAACCGGACAGGATCGACGCGTGGTAGCTGCCGCCCGGGTAGGTCTCGGTGATGAAGTGCTGACCGACGCCGTACTTGACGTGCAGGTCACCCGCCGTCCACACCTCGTTCCACGGTTGCCAGGGACTGCCCTGGGCGGCGTACGAGATGCCGGACCGCGTGTCGACCGTACGCGGGCCGGGCGGCGGGGGCGGGGCCGGCGGCAGGCTCTGCGCGTCCGCCGACGGCGGCGGGCACGCCTTGGCCAGCGGAGGCAGGTAGTCGGAGGGGCCGGTGGTGCGCTGGATCGGGCTGTTGCCGGTCATGGTCAACGCGAGCAGCAGCACCACACCGACCACCACGATCAGGCCGGCGGCGCCACCGAACCAGAGCAGCGTCCGGCGGGCTCGGGCCGCCGGGTCGCGCGGTCTGCCGAACTGGATCACATCCGGTTCGGGGGGTGGCGCGTTATGCAACTGGGTGACGGTGCCCGAACGGGACCACTCGGTCCTCCCGCCGGGCGCCCCACCGTGCTCTACACCGCCGTGCTCCACACCGCCATACCCCGCGCCGGCCCGCTCGCGGCCGGCTGGGGGCGGTGACGCCTGGGGCGGGTACACCACAACCACCGGCGACGAAGATTCTTCCGACTCCGGCCTGGCCCAGGGTGACTGCTGATCGGACATCCCACAGCCAGTGTCGCGCACTCAGCGACCGTCTGCGACACCACCCGGGTCAATCACGGTCACGATCGGGGTACGAGTGGTCGGCGAAGCCGGGTACCACGGCGACAGCACGGCGACCGCGGCGAGGATCACGCCGACGGCGGCAAGCGCCGCCACCACCAGCAGCTCCCGAACTCCGATACCCGGTCCCACGGCCCCGCTCCTTCCCCCGCGCAACAGAATCGTGGACGCCGGCCGGGAAGTAACAGCGGGTTGTCGGAATCATGTCTCCGGATCACCGGGAGGCAGCGCCGTGAGCAGGGCGGTTAGTCCTTCCAGGTCGAGAAGATCGGCCGGACGTACCGTGACGCCATCGGCCACATAGTGGAAGGCGGCCCGGACCCGGTCGACCGGCACCCCGGCCAACTCGGCCCACGCGATCCGGTACGCGGCCAACTGCACCGCCGCCGCGGCGTCCCGACCGGCCGGCGGGCGGCGTCCGGTCTTCCAGTCGACCACGTCGTAGCGCCCGTCGGGATCCTGGAAGACCGCGTCCATCCGGCCGCGCACGACCACGCCGGCCACCGTGATAGCGAACGGCACCTCGACCCGCAGCGGCTGCCGGTCGGCCCACTCGCTCTCCTCGAACCTCTTGCGGAGATCGATCAGGATGTCGTCCGGGGCCGCGCCCTCGTCCGCGGCGCCCGGCAGTTCGTCGAGATCGAGCAGCTCGTCAGCGCCGAACCGCTGCTCCATCCAGGCGTGGAACGCGGTACCCCGGCGGGCGTACGGGTCGGGTCTGGCCGGCAGCGGCCGGCGCAGCGTCCGGGCGAGCGACTCCGGATCCCTACGCAGCGCGACGAGCTGCGACACGGTGAGGTGACCTGTCAGCGGTACGTCCACCGGCGCGTTCGGGTCGCGGGTCAGCCGGGCCCGCTCGGCCAGCAGGAGGTCCACCTCGTGCGCCCAGCCGTCGCCCGGCCCAGAAACCAGGCCGGCTTGGCGGCCCAGGGCGGCGCGGACCAGCTCGGCGGCCCGCTCCAGCGCCGGGCGTCGGGATCCGAGCGGGTCCGCCGGCCAGTTGGCGCTGACCGCTTCGACCGCGGTCGGGTTCGTCGCGTCCGGCTCCGGCGGGGCGGTCCACAGGTCGACGATCCCGGCGCCGTCCCGGCACACCGTACGGATCTCCTCCAGGAACGGCGACGGGCCGCGCGGCCGCTTCGTACCCTCGCCCCACCAGTACCCCGAGCACAGCAGCAGCCGGCGCGGCCGGGTGAGAGCGACGTAGGCCAGCCGCCGCTCCTCCCGCTCGTCGTGGGCCCGCCAGTCGGCGGCGAACCCGGTCAGCGCGGCGGCCACCGCCTTCTGGTCCCCGGCCCCAGACAGCCGCAGCTCCGGCAGGCCGGTCCGGTCGCCGCGCAGCGGGAACGGCAGCACGCCGAGCCCGCCCAGGTAGTGGTCGCTGGACTTGACACCGCCCGGGAAGATCCCGGCGCACAGCCCGGCCACCGCCACGACGTCCCACTCCAGCCCCTTGGCCGCGTGGCCGGTGAGGATCTGTACCGCGCCCTCGACCACCTCGACCTCGCCCGAGGGCAGGCCGCGCTCCTCCGACTCGGCGGCGTCCAGGTAGGCCAGGAAGCCGGTGAGCGTCGCCGCGTCGGCCTCGCTGGCGAATCGCGCCGCGACCTCTCCGAACGCGTCCAGGTGCGCGCGCGCCAATCCGGCGTCGCCGGGCCGGGTGGCCACCTCCACGTCCAACCCGATGGTCCGCTCGATGTCCGCGATCAGGTCCGGAAGCGGCTGATCGAGCCGGCGGCGCAGCGCCCGCAGCTCGGCGGCGAGCGCGGCGAACCGGCGGTGCCCCTCCGGCGAGTACCGGGCCGGGTCGCCGAGGTCGTCCAGCGCCTCGGCCAGGGTCGCCTCGTCGAGCCGGTCGGCGACCAGCTGCTCGGCGTCCCGTGCGGGCCGCCGGTCCACGCCGGCCGCCAGTACTCTGGCCCGCTGGTACAGCCTGACCAGGTCCCGGGCGCCGATCCGCCAGCGGGGCCCGGTGAGCAGCCGCAGCAGGGCGGAGCCCTCCGCCGGATCGGCGAGTACCCGCAGTGTGCTCACCACGTCGCGAACCTCGGGCGTGTCGAGCAGGCCGCCGAGCCCGACCACGTCCACCGGCAGCCCGCGGGCGCGCAGGGCGGCCTCCAGCGCCGGGATCTGCGCCCGTACCCGGATCAGCACCGCGGATGTCGGCCGGCGCTCGACTGGTATCTCAGCCGGATCGGCCGCCGACCCGGCGGCGTGCTGCCACGCGGCCAGAATGCGGTCGGCGATCCACTCCGCTTCGTCCGCGTAGGTCGGCAGCAGGGCGCAGCGTACGGTCGCCACCCCGGCGCTGTCGGCGACCGATGGCGCGGCGGACAGCCGGGCCACCTGGTGCCCGAACGCGCGCAGCGGCTCGGACAGGGCGTTGGCCACCCGGAGGATCTCCGGGCGGTTGCGCCAGCTGGTGGACAGCTGCAGCCGGGCCGCCGGTTCACCGCTGGCGTGCGGGAACTCCTCCCGGAACCGGTCGAGGGTACCGGCGCTGGCGCCGCGCCAGCCGTAGATGGACTGGCACGGGTCGCCGACCGCGGTCACCGGGTGCCCGTCGCCGTACAGCGCGCGGAGCAGCACGACCTGGGCGTGGCTGGTGTCCTGGTACTCGTCGAGCAGCACCACCCGGTACCGGTCGCGTTCGATCGCGCCGACCTCCGGGTGGTCCCGAGCGACCAGGGCGGCGCGGGCCAGCTGGTCGCCGAAGTCCATCGCCTCCAGGGCGCGCTTGCGTTCGGTGTACGCCCGGACCATCGGCAGCAGTTGCAGCCGGGCGCGCTGGCGCTTGAGGGCCTCGCTGACGTCCCGGTACACCCGGCCGGGGGCGGCGCTGACCTCGGCATGGAACCGTCCGGTCCAGGCGGCCAGCTCGTCCGGGCGTACCAGGTGCTCGGCGAGGTCGCCGGCGAGGTGCAGCACGGCGTCGGTGACCGTACCGGGCGCCGAGGCCACCTCGGACATGTCGCCGTCGTACGCGCGGACCACGGCGTCCGCGAGCTGCCAGCAACTCGCCTCGGTGAGCAGCCGGTTGGTGGGCTCGAACCCGGCCCGCAGCCCGTGTTCGGTGACAATCCGGGCGGCGTACGAGTGGTACGTGGCGACCGCCGGCTCGCCGGTGATCAGGTCGTCCCGGCCGAGCCGCCGGACGAGTTGGGACAGCCGGGCGCGTACCCGGTGAGCCAGCTCCCCGGCCGCCTTCCGGGTGAAGGTGAGCCCGAGGACCTGCTCCGGCCGCACGTACCCGTTCGCGACCAGCCACACCACGCGGGCCGCCATGGTCTCCGTCTTGCCGGATCCGGCACCGGCCACCACGAGCAGCGGGTCCAGCGGCGCCGAGATGATCGCCACCTGTTCCGGGGTGGGCGGGTGGCGCAGGCCGAGCAGCCGGGACAGCTCGGTCGGGGTGTAGCGCGGCCCGGCCGACGCGTTGACCGCCCTGCCGCCCACGCGCCGGTACCCGCCGGTACCCGCGCCCGGCCGCCCGTCGACCGTCATGACTCGTCCCCGGTCACCTGGCGCCCCTTGCCGGAGACCGGGCAGGACGTGCGCACCGGGCAACTGCGGCACTTCGAGTTGACCACCGCCTGGAAGGTGGCCGCCGCCATGGTGGCCGCGGTGCGCCGGACCATGCTGGCCGCCCAGCCCGGCTCCGGCGACTCGGACAGCGGCGGCTGGTCCTGCTCCTTGACGGCGGCGTGGCTGCCGAGCTGGACCAGCGCCGCCCCGCCCGACTCGTCACCGATGTCGGCGAACGCGCCCGCCTCCACCGCCGCCTGGTACGCGCCCAGTTGCGGCTGGGTGGGCAGGTCCGACTCGGTGACCGAGGTCGTCTTGCCGGTCTTGAGGTCGATCACGACAAGGCGCCCCTGGTCGTCGACCTCCAGCCGGTCGACCCGCCCCTTGATCCTCACCACGTCGTCGAGCTGGACCAGGAAGTCGCGCTCGATCGCGGCCAGCCGGCGCGGGTTGGTCGCCAGCCAGCCGATCAGTTTGTCGATCATCTGCTCGGCGCGTTCCCGCTCCCGTCCGGCGAGCCAGCGCGCGGACAGCTCGATCTCGTCGAACCTTCCAGCGACGTAATCGACCAGCGTGGCCCGATCGACGCCGGCGTCGGAGGCGAGCATCGCGGCGGCGTGCACCAGGTTGCCGACTCCCTGCTCGGGACTCGGCCGGCTGGCGCCACCGTGGCGCTCCAGCAGCCAGCGCAGGCTGCACCGCTGCACGCTCTCGACCGTGGACGGAGTCACCGTGACCGGCTCGTCGGGGCCGGACACCGGCCGCTCGTCCGACAGCGGGGGCAGCCCCCACCAGTCGTCGGGGTGGGCACCGCGCACGCCGGCGGCCGCGAGCCGGGCCAGCGCGGTCGCGGCGGCGCCGCGGCGCTCGGGGGGCGTGGCCGGATCGACGAGCGCGGAGCGCAGCTCGGCCACGAGCGCGGGAAGGGTCAGCGCCCGCGGCAGCCGGGTAGCCGCTGGAGGATCGCCGTCATCGGCGGACCCCGGTTCGCCGGCCGCGCCGGCGAACTCCAGCGGCCGCGGCGCGGCCGGGCCACCGCCCGGGTCGTCACCTGCCGGGCCACCGCCGGCCGGGCCACCACCGCCCGGGTCGCCACCGGCCGGGCCACCGCCGGCCGGGTCGCCACCGCCCGGACCCCCGCGGACCGGGCCGCCGACTGGGTCGCCGCCGATCGGGTCGCCACCGGCCGGGCTGCCGCCGATCGGGTCGCCACCGGCCGGGCGTAGCACATCCCGCCCGAGCTCCGCCAGGAAGCGCGACGGCTGCTCCTCGCCGTCGCCGGAGGCCACGGCGCTGACCACCAGGCGGCGCCGCGCTCTCGTGGCGGCCACATAGAACAGCCTCCGCTCCTCGTCCAGCAGGGCCGCGGTGCGACCGACCGCGGTCAGCTCCCGACCGGCCAGCACGTCAACCAGCTGCTCCGAGCCCAGGACGCTGCCGCGCAGCCGGAGGTCCGGCCAGACGCCCTCCTGCACCCCCGGCACGATCACCACGTCCCACTCCAGCCCCTTGGCCGCGTGGGCGGTCAGGACCCGCACCGCGGCGCCCCGGTCGGCGGTACGGGCGATGGTGTCCGCCGGCAACTCCTGGCCGAGTACATGGTCCAGGAAGACCTCGATGCGGGCACCGGGCAACCGGTCGACGAAACGCGCCACCGCGTCGAAGAGCACCATGATCGAGTCGAGGTCACGGTCGGCCGCCTCGCCCCGGTGCCCGCCCCGCATGCTGGCCATGGCCCACCGCTCGGCGAGGCCGCTGCCCTGCCAGAGTGCCCACAGCACGTCCTCCGCGGTCGCACCCGGGCGCCCGGCGGCCTCCCGTACCGTGGCCAGCAGCCGGGCCACCGCGCGGGCCGGCGCGGCCCACCTCCGCTCGACGGCGGCCAGTTCGGCCGGGTCGCGCAGCGCTTCGACCAGCAGGACGCCGGACGGGCGCAGGTCGCCCGCCGCGACGGCCAGCGCCCGCAGCCCCTGGCGGAGCCGGCGCTCGGCGAGCGGGTCGGCCCCGCCCAGCGGTGAGTGCAGCAGGGTGACGGCGGTCTCCTCGTCGAGCCGCCCTGGCTCGACGGCGCAGCGCAGCGCGAGCAGCAGCGGCGCCACCGCCGGCTGGAACCGCAGCGGCAAATCCTCGGCGTGCGTGGTGACCGGCACGCCAGCCTGCTGGAGGGCGCGTTGGAGGGTGGGCAGCAGGAGCGTGGTGGACCGGACCACCACCGCCATCCGGTCCCACGGGACGCCGTCGAGCAGGTGAGCCTCGCGCAGCCGGTGCGCGACGTAGGCGGCCTCGCCGGCCGCGGACCGGAACGTGTGCACCTCGGCCCCGGCCCGGAACTCCCCCGGGCCGTCGCCCGGCTCGCTCGGCTGCCCCGCGGCTGTCATCAGCCGGTGCCGGGCCGGGCCACGCAGCCGGCCGGCGATCCGGGCGGCCACCGGCAGCAGTTCCGGCGCCGCCCGGTACGAGCGGGACAGCATCAGGGTCTCGGCGCCGAACCGCTCCGGGAAGTCGCGGACTCCCCCGGGGTCCGCGCCCCGGAAGGCGTACGTCGAGGAGTCCGGGTCGGCGAACGCGACCAGGTGCGCGCCCCGCCCGGCGACGAGTGCCAGCAGGTCCAGCTGCGCGGGGTCGGTGTCGGCCAGCTCGTCGACGTACCGGAAGGACAACCGGCGGCGCTCCGCCTCCAGCAGGTCGGGGTCCTGCTCCAGCAGAGCGGCGGCGGCCCGGACCAGTTCCGCGTTGTCGTACCCGACGCCGGCCCGGCCGGTCGCGTCGCGCAGCGCGAGGACCTGCTCGTACTCCCGCATGAACGCCGCCGCGGACACCCAGTCGGGACGGTGGTGGCGGGCGCCGAGCGTGGCCAGCTCCACCGGGCCGATGCCCCGCTCGGCGCTGCGTAGCAGCAGGTCGCGTAGTTGCCCGGCAAAGGCCCGGGTGCGCAGCGCGGGACGCAGTTCGGCCGGCCAGCCGGCGGAGCGGCCGGCCAGCAGCTCACGGATGATCACATCCTGCTCCGGCCCGGTGAGCAGCCGGGGCGCCGGCTCGCCCCGGGCGGCGGCCGCCGCCCGCAGCAGCCCGAACGCGTACGCGTGGAACGTGCGCACCAGCGGTTCGGCGGTGGCCCGCCCGACCACGCTGACGCGCGCTTCGATCCGCTCGCGCAGCCGGGCCGCGGAGCGGCGGCCGAACGTCAGCACCAGGATGCGATCCGGCGGCGTGCCCTCGGCAACCCGGGTCGCGACCGCCTCGACGAGGGTGGTCGTCTTACCGGTGCCCGGTCCCCCAACCACCAGCAACGCGCCGGCCCGGTGCTCGGCCGCCCGCCGCTGCCGCTGGTCGAGCACGACCTCGTCGCGGGTCACGCGCGCCGGACGCAGCAGGCGGTAACTCACACCGACATCGAAACACGCGCGGCCGACAACCTCTCGTCCGGCGTGCCGGCGGCGTGGCGTCTCCGCAATGCCCGGCACCGTCCGTTATGCTCGATGATTGGCCCGGGTGGCCGCGCCGCACCAGCCGCGCCGCACCAGCCGCGCCGCACCAGCCGCGCCGCACCAGCCGCGCCGCACC
>JBDZVD010000229.1:0-4882 GCA_040255525.1 Micromonosporaceae bacterium
CAGAATTTGGGATCTGGTGCTCCGATGGTGCTCCTCCGTTGCCATAGCCCCTGGTAGTGCTGCGTTTCGCTGCGGTTCGATGCGTGCCGCTTGGTGCCGCCGGGTCCGCGGTGCCGGATCGTCGCAGAGGTGCGCCCGGGCCGGCGGTGTACCGACGACCAGGGGTGGCACCGGTGCTGACGCGGGCTCAGTGAGGTGCACCGGCGTGGGCGCCAACCGGGGTACCGCCGACCGGTTCAGCGAGGTTCCGTCTATTGCTGCTCCGCGCCGACGCGCCATACTCGCGTCGTCTGCAAGAAGCCGAGTCAGCGGCAAGGCTCGGAGCGCACAGTAATCAGGTAGGCGGGACCTGGGTCGCCGTACTGGACCCGCACGATTCCTGGGCCGAGCCGTTCCAGGCGGAAGTTCAACGACTCCGATGCCAGGTCGCTCGAGGCGAGGTCATCGATCAGCTCTTCCACCAGGGAGTCCCGGGGCTCCTCGGCACGGTGCGCCGCAGACACGACCGCCGAGGGGCATCCTCCCCACGCGCACTCCCGATCCGGATCGATGTCGCCATGTTCGAACTCGTAGTGGAAGCAGACGTAGTGCATCTGCTCGAAGACGTCGAACTGGTCGGCGAGCAGCTCCACCGGTCGGCCACAACGACGGCATGTGAGGTCTGGCATGCCGGCATTCTGACGCACAAGCCATCCCGTCGATCTCGATGCCTTGAAGGGGCCTCCGCAGGCGGGCCAGGGAACGGGTGAGGGCGCCCTTGCCGGTACCCCATTCGACGATAGGTCCCGACGTCTGCGCGACCAGGGCGCCCATTCGAGCGATGATTCTGGGGTCTCGAAGAAAATTTTGGCCCAGTTCATGAGGGCCGGCTGGACAGCTGCCGTGCTGACTCCTGTTGACTAGGGAGGCCCCCGCAGCATGAAGCGCCGCCCGGCATGATGGCCGACGGCGGCGCGGCGGATCACCAACGATCACGCAGATACCCACGCGCGCGACCCTGCCAGAGGCCTACGCGGTCGGACTCGGTCCGGCGGTCGCACGGTCCAGATCGGAGACCGGGTCAACGAGGTCGCTCACCGGTTGGGGGTGTCCCGGCAGAGCGTGCACACCTGGCTCAACCGCCACGCGGACCAGGGCCTCGCCCTGGAAGACCGATCGCATCGGCCGGAGTCCTGCTCGCATCAGGCCGCACCGGAGGTGGAGTCGCCTGAGCGGGCGGGGATCTTCGAGCGGGAGCC
The DNA here is from genome assembly GCA_040255525.1 of Micromonosporaceae bacterium. Classification (GTDB taxonomy): domain Bacteria; phylum Actinomycetota; class Actinomycetes; order Mycobacteriales; family Micromonosporaceae; genus Rugosimonospora. Next base: position 1,239 of record JBDZVD010000229.1, read on the forward strand.
ACCGCCACACCGGTCCGTATCAATTGCGGGCCGCGATCGCCGCGCTTCACGGGATCGCGGCCCCGGGCGGCTTGTCTCACCGCCGCGGACCTACCTCCAGCCTTCCCCAGCAGCGCTACCTCCGTGCCCAGACCGCGCGGCTGGCGGGTCTCGCGAAGTGACCCGGGCCCTGGACGCGTCCGGCCGATATCCGTGCCGGTCGCGGACGCCCCGGTCGACCACGTTCCGGTACGCGGTCAGTTCGACGGGTACTGGAAGTATCCGCCGTACAGGTCGACGAGCAGGTCGACGGTTGACCCGCCGCCGTTGTAGAGGTCGATGGACCCGTCGGTCCCCACCGGTGTGATGGTCATGTTCGCCGCCGTCTGCCCGCCCGCGAAGTCCACACTGGACGTGGTCGGGCGCGCGGCACCGTGCGGGTACGCGGTGATGTAGCCGGTGGAACTGGGGTTGGTCGCGGTCAGGTTCACCTCGACGCTGGTCACCCCGGCGGCCGGAGCGTCGATGTGTGGGGCCACCGGCAGCGTGATGGTCTGACCCGGTTGCAGCTTGGCGATGTGGCCGCTGGTTCCCAAGCCCGACCGGGTGTCCATCAGCCTTGTCGGCTGCGAGGGCAGGAACACTGCGGCGGTGCCGTACTGGTGGTAGTAGCCGACCAGGTCGGCGAGGAAGTCGGCGGTACCCGGCCCGGAGTTGTACAGCGTCACCTTGCCGTCCGTCAGCGGCACCACCACGAGTGAGCAGGCGGTCTGCCCGGCGGCCCAGTCCGCGTTGGAGATCAGCGGCCGGGTGGTTCCGTCCGGGTACGCGGTGATGTAGCCGGCCGACTTGGTATCGGTCGCGGTCAGGTTCATCACCACGGCGGCGGCGTCGGCCGGTACGCCGTTGGTGCCGGCCACCTGGAAGGTCACCGTGCCCTTAGCGGCGACCGCGCCGACCCGCGCGCCCAGGCCGCTGCGGGTGTCCAGGACCCGGACCGGCCCGGCGGGCTGATAGGTGTCGGCGGGCTCGCCGCGCACCTGGTAGCCGTAGCTGTCGATGATGACGTCGACCGGGCCGCTGCTGTGGTTGTAGAAGTCCACCAAACCGTCGCTGCCTGCCAGCGCCAGCGCGTGGTTGGCCACGGTCTGCCCGGCCGCGTAGTCCACGTTGGACGTGGATGGCGTCGGGGTGCCGTCCGGGTAGACCGCGATGAATCCGGAAGCCTTCGTGTTCGTCACCGTCACGTTGACCAGCGCGGCGTCCGCGTCGCCGTACGCGTTCAGCTGACCGAGGGCCAGCTTCACGACGCCGCCGGCTGGCACCTTGTCGATGCCGCCGCTGCGGCTGTCGTAGACGCGCACCGCGTCGCTGCTCGCGGACAGGAAACCGTCTCCGACCGTCACGCTGCCGGTCGCCGTGGAGACCCGGCCGATCAGGTCCGTCGTCGTCAGCTGCACGGTGTACGTACCGGCCGTCCGATAGTGGTAGGGCAGGGCGGCCACGTCGCCGAAACCGATATACCCGCTGGTGCCGTCGCCCCAGTCGACCTGTCCCTGGTCGTTGGTCACCTCCCATTCATCCGACCCGACGGTGGCAGTGGCCCGCCCGACGCCGGCCACGATGTCCGGCCGGCCGGAGTCATCGGTCGAGAAGTCCGGCCTTACCGTCAGGGATACCGGGGGCGGCGCGGCCGTACCGACCGCCACCGTATGCGCGACGGTTTGCCGGGAGCCTCCGGTGTCAGTCGCCGTGGTCGTCTCGGTGTACACGCCCGGCGTCAGGTACGTGTGCGTCGCCGTGGCTCCTGGGGCGACCGCCACGCTGGCGTCGCCGTCGCCGAAGTCGACCGCGTAGCTGATCGGCTCGGACCAGACGCTCGTGGCGCGCGAGCTGACCGTGACGTTCGTGGTCAACGGCCCCACTCCCTTCGCCGGATCAATGACGTCGGTGAGGGCCAACTGATCCTGGCGCTCGTACACGCCCCGATCGGGGGCGGGGGTACCAGCGCCCGTGTCGGCCACCAGCGTGTCGTCGACCCGCGGGTTGCCCAGAAGGTCGGCGGACAGCTCCCCCAGGGCGTTCGCGTCCGCGGAGTCGATCAGCGGCGAGCGCTCCGGAGGCGCTGAGCCCAGATCCGGTTTGGTGGACAGATCGAGGTCGTGCGCGCCCTGCCCGGTCGCGGAGTGGAAAGCCGCCGCCGTCGGGTAGCCGGTGCCAGCCCACACGTCCTCGACCGCCCCGGCCCCTACGTAGTACGCGTTGTAGTCGCTGTGCACGCCGTTCGTCGAGTCCGCGCCGATGGACAGCCCGGCACTCGGACAAGAGGAGGAGGTGTCGATGGAGATCACGTTGTTTTCCACCACCGCGGACGAGCCGCCGTCGATGGCGATCGCGTCGTTGCAGGCGGTGTCAATGTCGTTGCTGGTGATCACGGCGGCCACCGCGCCACTGATAGAGACCGCGTCCTGATCCGAACTCGCGAAAAGGCTGAGGCGGTTGGTGGTCAACACGACATGCGACGCCCCCGGGGCAACCCGCACGGCGGGGCCCTCGCCCGTGGACAGATGGCTCAGGGACAGCGTCACGTTCGACGAGTCGCCGTCGATGGCGAGGTCCGCCCCCGACGACGGCTCCCGGTCCATGCGCTCTACCCCCATCCGATCCAGCCTCACATTCGAGGACCCGGTGACCTGGATGGCCGCCGGACCGCTCTGTGCGAAGGTCCTCAGGCCGGAGACGGTGACGTCGTGCACCCCGGACAGCGTGAGGGCATCCAGAGTCGGTGTGACCGATCCGTAGCTGGTGAACGTGATCGGAGCACCGGCCGAGCCGGATCGCGTGATCGTCAACGTTCCCACGTAGGGAAAGGGAGTGGCCCCGCCGATGGCGACGGTCTGACCGGGTACCACCACCTGCTCGGCGGCCTGGATGGTGCAGTAAGGCAGCGCCTCGGTACCCGCACCGGCGTCGTCGCAATGCCGCTCGTTGTTGACGTACAGGGTGGCCGGCGGATCGGCCACCGCCGGTGAGGCCGGCGCCACGGCGGCCGCCGCCACCAACAGCATCGGGGCAAAGGCCAGTAGTCGACGAGATGGGCGCAACGGTTGCCTCCTCGAATCGCGGCGGAGATGCGATCGGTTGAACCATCGCGTGACCGCTCCGCCGACGCGGAGATCATACTTACCCGGACCGCTGACATGTGCCTCGCTTGCGCAAAGCGGATAATACACGAACAACTGGTTGGCCCGGCCACAGCGGACCTGCCTCCTGCGCGGGGAAAGGACCGCGGTCGCGGCGCAGGTGCCAAACCACTCAATCGACCGCGACGTACCCCACGCGACCAACCTCCCGACCCGGGCTGCCGGCCCTGACCAACCCGCGTCCGTCTCTTGTAATCGGAGGGTTGCGAGTCCAGCCCGCCAGGGCTCGCCGCGCCGCCTGCCAGAAGACTTCGAGCTCTCCACACGAACCGGCTCAAGCGGGTACTCGTCCGACCACCCCGGAAATGCGTCGCCTGGCCACCACCCTGTACCGCATCTCGCGCCAGCCCATTCGTTAACCGTGCCGCCATCACCAGTATGGGCATCTCTTACGAGCTTGTGCACGGTAGGGGTTTGGACGTGCGGGGCTGACGGGCGATTGGGGTGATCTTTTACCGGTCG
>JBDZVD010000230.1:0-4881 GCA_040255525.1 Micromonosporaceae bacterium
GGCTCCGAGGCGGACCGGCGCGCGCGGGACGGTCGCCGACGGGACGGCCGGCGGGGACGCGGCCAGCGCCGGGACGGGCGGCGACGCGGTCGCGACCGCCGGGGACGGCGACGAGACCTGGCGGGCGGAGCGGCCCGGCGGTGCGTTGGACGCCGACCCCGACGCGGATCTCGCGGTGTCGGCCGATGGCGGGCACGGCCCGGCCGACGGCGGCGCGTCGCACAGCACGGCCGAGAAGTAGGAGGGGCGATGCGCTCGGCGGTCGTGGTCGGGGCCGGAATAGGCGGCTTGGCCGTCGCCGGCGCGCTGGCGCGTACCGGCTGGCAGGTCACTCTCCTGGAGCGTGGCGACCGGCTTCGTGGCGACAACGCCGCGCTGCTCATCTGGCCCAACGGTGTGCGTGCCCTGCGCGCGTTGAAGCTCGCCGACGGACTCGGCGCGATCGCCAGTCCGGCGCCCTCCCGGGGCATCCGCCGGCCCAGCGGGCAGTGGCTGGTGCAGCCGGACGGGGCCGGCGAGAGCGACTCGAGCGCTTCTGTGGTGGTGCACCGCGAGGATCTGCACGACACCCTGGTCGCGGGCCTCGGCGAGAAGATCGACATCCGTACCGGCGTGCAGGTCCGCACGGTGCGGTGCGTACCGGGTGAGCAGCCGTCGGTCGGCGACGGGCAGAACACCTGGCAGGCCGATGTCGTGGTGGCCGCGGACGGCCTGGACAGCGTGGTCCGCCGCCGGCTGGTGCCGGAGTCCAGCGCGGTCGCGGCGGGGTGCGCGGCGTGGCGCGCGGTCATCCCGTGGTACAGGGCGCCGAAGCTGCCCTCCGACGCCGCCGGTACCGGTGGCGAGACGCTCGGCGCCGGACACCGCTTCCGGTACGCGTTGCTGGGCGAACGGGGTTCGGCCGGAGCGTCCACCCGGGGTGGCGTGTACTGGGCGGCGACCGTACCGGGGGCGAGCCGCCCGGAGCCGCCGGAGACCCAGCTGAACCTGCTGCGCCGGTGGTTCGCCGGGTGGCACGCGCCGATCGGCGACCTGCTCGCGGCGACCGAGCCGGACGACCTCATCCAGCACCCGGTCGCGGAGCTGCGTCCGTTGCCCCGTACCTTCGCGTTCGGCTGCGGGTCGGGCGGCGTTGTGCTGCTGGGCGACGCTGCCCACGCGATGAGCCACCACCTGAGCCAGGGCGCCTGCCTGGCGCTGGAGGACGCGGCCACGATGAGCGCGCTGCTGCAGGAGGCGATTCCCGGGCGGAGCCTGGCGGCGGCACTCGACGGATACTCCCGTACCCGGCGGCCACGCCTGGTGCGGATCCTGCGCCAGTCGCGCCGGGTCGGCGCCGTCTACTCGGCGAACAGCACGCTGGCGGTGCGCGCCCGCGACGCCGCGCTCGGGCTGACACCCAACCGCCTGTTGGGGCGCGCGTCGGCGTCGGTGCGCCAGTGGCGACCGCCGGCCTGAGGAGCCGGCTCGCCCGGCCGACCGGCGCTGGTCGCGGCCGGCCCGCCCGAGGCACGCGGGAGTGACTGTCCGTGCGCGAGGACTGTCGGCTATGCCGGAAGCGTCGCTGATTGTGGTTGATCGTTCCATGGACAAGTGACAATATGTGATCAATATAGTGCCGACCGGCGTACTCCCGGTCCGCCAATCCGGTTAACGTAGACTCAAGAAGCTCTGTAGGGCCGACGTCGTCCCACCCCAGTTCCCGCTTCGCATGACGTCCAGGAGGCCCGATGGCTCAGCCGTACCCAGGAGACGCCGCGGGGGGTGCTCGGCACCGCCGGAATCCGGTCACCACCACGCTTTCCCAGGGGCTGTACGACCCGGCGTACGAGCACGACGCGTGCGGCGTCGCGTTCGTAGCCGACATCAACGGTCGACGGTCCCACGGCGTGGTGGAGAAGGGGCTGGCCGCGCTCTGCCGCCTCGACCACCGCGGGGCGCGGGGGGCCGAGCCGAACACGGGTGACGGCGCGGGCATCCTGGTGCAGATCCCGGACGCCTTCTACCGCACCGAGGTCGACTTCGCGCTGCCACCGGCCGGGCAGTACGTGACCGGGCTCGCCTTCCTGCCGACCGGCCCGGCCGACGCCGCCGGAGCCGTCCGGGTGCTGGAGAAGTACGCGCTGGTCGAAGGCGCCGAGGTGCTCGGTTGGCGGGAGCTGCCGGTGAACCCGGACGGGCTCGGCGCGACCGCGCTGACCGCCCGGCCGCACATCCGGCAGGTGTTCCTGGCCGCCCGGCGGCTGACCGCGTCCGACGCCGGTCCGGCCGGCGCCCCGCTGCACGGCGAGGAACTGGAGCGGGTGGCGTTCTGCGTGCGCAAGCAGACCGAGCGCGAAACCCGCGAGCGGGGCATCTTTCTGCACTTCCCGTCGCTGTCCGGCCGCACCATGGTCTACAAGGGCATGCTCACCCCGGACCAGCTGGTCAGCTTCTTCCCGGACCTGTCCGACCCGCGGGTGGACAGCGCCATCGCGCTGGTGCACTCCCGGTTCTCCACCAACACCTTCCCGTCGTGGCCGCTCGCCCACCCGTACCGGTACATCGCGCACAACGGCGAGATCAACACGGTCCGGGGCAACCGGAACTGGATGGCCGCCCGCGAGGCGCTGCTGGCCTCCCCGCTGATCCCCGGCAACATCAAGCGGCTGTTCCCGATCTGCGCGCCGGACGCCTCCGACTCGGCCAACTTCGACGAGGTCCTGGAGCTGCTGCACCTGGCCGGGCGGAGCCTGCCGCACGCGGTGCTGATGATGATCCCGGAGGCGTGGGAGAACGACCTGTCGATGGATTCGGCGCGCCGGGCGTTCTACCAGTTCCATGCGAGCCTGATGGAGCCGTGGGACGGCCCGGCGGCGGTCGCGTTCACCGACGGTACCGTGGTCGGTGCCGTACTGGACCGCAACGGGCTGCGCCCGGGCCGCTGGTGGCGTACCTCGGACGGGCTGGTCGTCCTGGCCAGCGAGGCGGGCGTGCTGGACCTCGACCCGGCGACCGTCGTCGCCAAGGGCCGGCTCCAGCCCGGCAAGATGTTCCTGGTCGACACGGCGGCCGGCCGGATCATCCAGGACGACGAGATCAAGGCACAGCTGGCCGCCGAGCAGCCGTACGACGACTGGCTGATGGCCGGCCTGATGAAGCTGGAGGACCTGCCCGAGCGCGAGCACGTGATCTACACGCACGACTCGGTGCAGCGCCGCCAGCAGACCTTCGGGTACACCGAGGAGGAGCTGAAGATCCTGCTCGGCCCGATGGCCCGCAACGGCGCCGAGCCGATCGGATCGATGGGCACGGACACGCCGATCGCCGTGCTGTCGCAGCGCCCGCGGCTGCTCTACGACTACTTCGGCCAGCTCTTCGCGCAGGTCACCAACCCGCCCCTGGACGCGATCCGGGAGGAGCTGGTGACCAGCCTCGGTGCCACGATCGGCCCGGAGGGCAACCTGCTCGACCCGACGCCGGCGAGCTGCCGTCAGATCCTGCTGCCCGGTCCGGTCATCGACAACGACGAGCTGGCCAAGCTGCTGTCGATCGACGAGGACGGCGACATGCCCGGCTTCCGGGCGATCCGGGTCTCCGGCCTCTACCGGCTGCGGGACGGCGGGCAGGGGCTGAAGGCCCGGCTCACCGAGATCTGCCGGCACATCTCCGAGGCGATCGAGGACGGTGCCCGGATCCTGGTGTTGTCCGACCGGGACTCCACCGCGGATCTCGCGCCGATCCCGTCGCTGCTGCTGACCGCCGCGGTACACCAGCACCTGATCCGCGAGCAGACCCGCACCCAGGTGGCGCTGATCGTCGAGTCCGGCGACTGCCGGGAGGTGCACCACGCCGCGCTGCTCATCGGGTACGGTGCCGCCGCGGTCAACCCGTACCTGGCGTTCGAGACCGTCGAGGACCTCATCCTGACCGGGGCGCTGCCCGGCATCGATCCCGCGTCCGGAGCGCCGGCGGCGCGGCGGAACGACGGGCCGCGGTCAGGCGGTCCCTCGCCGGCTCGGCTCGCCATCCGCAACTACGTGAAGGCGATGGCCAAGGGCGTCCTGAAGATCATGTCCAAGATGGGCATCTCGACGGTGTCCTCGTACTGCGGCGCCCAGGTGTTCGAGGCGATCGGGCTCGACGAGGAGCTGATCGACCGGTATTTCACCGGCACCAGCAGCCGGATCGGTGGCATCGGGCTCAACGAGATCGCGGCCGAGGTGGCCGCCCGGCATGCCCGCGCGTACCCCGCCAACCGCGCCGAGCGGGCGCACCGCCGGCTGGAGGTCGGCGGCGAGTACCAGTACCGCCGCGAGGGTGAGCTGCACCTGTTCAACCCGGAGACGGTGTTCCTGCTCCAGCACGCGACCCGGTCCCGGCAGTACGAGGTGTTCAAGAAGTACACGACCACGGTGGACGACCTGGCCGCCCGGGCGGGCAGCCTGCGCGGGCTGTTCGAGCTGCGGCTGGGCGACCGCGAGCCGGTCGACATCGACGAGGTCGAGCCGGCCAGCGAGATCGTCAAGCGGTTCGCGACCGGGGCGATGAGCTACGGCTCGATCTCCGCCGAGGCGCACGAGACCCTGGCGATCGCGATGAACCGGCTCGGCGCGCGGTCCAACACCGGCGAGGGCGGCGAGGACGTGGACCGGCTCTACGATCCGCGGCGCCGCTCATCGGTCAAGCAGATCGCCTCCGGCCGGTTCGGGGTCACCTCTGAATACCTGGTCAACGCGGACGACCTGCAGATCAAGATGGCGCAGGGCGCGAAGCCCGGCGAGGGCGGCCAGTTGCCCGGCAACAAGGTGTGGCCGTGGATCGCCAAGACGCGGCACGCCACGCCCGGCGTCGGGCTCATCTCGCCGCCGCCGCACCACGACATCTACTCGATCGAGGACC
>JBDZVD010000095.1:0-26550 GCA_040255525.1 Micromonosporaceae bacterium
CCGCCCCGCGACCCGGCCGAGCCCCGGCCGTGAGCGGGCCGCAGCGCCGGCCGTCCGGGCGCGGGTACCCCGCCCAGGCGGCCGGGCCGCCCACCAGGCAGCGCGCGATGAAGGCCGGCCGGTTCACAGCCGCTGTCGGGCCCGTGTGAGATCGGCTTTCCCAGCCGGAAACGGATCGGACCCGGGGGTGAAACCGCTGGCCGGCAGGCTGCGGTCATGGCGGAGATGACGGCCGTGGCGCAACCGGCGGGTGCCGCGGGGGTGGCCACCCACTGCCCGTACTGCGCGCTGCAGTGCGGCATGACGCTGCGGCCACGGCCGGGCGGCGGGCTCGACGTGGCGCCGCGGGACTTCCCGACCAACCGGGGAGGGCTGTGCCAGAAGGGCTGGACCGCGGCGGAGCTGCTCGACCACCCGCAGCGGCTGGTCACCCCGCTGGTCCGGGACACGAAGGGCGGTCGGCTGCGGCCGGCCGGCTGGGACGAGGCACTGGCCCGGATCGCGGACGGCATCGGCCGGCTGCGGGCCGCGCGGGGCCCGGACGCGGTCGCGGTCTTCGGGGGCGGCGGGCTGACCAACGAGAAGGCGTACGCGCTGGGCAAGTTCGCCCGGGCCGTGCTGGGCACCCGGTACATCGACTACAACGGGCGGTTCTGCATGTCGTCCGCCGCCGCGGCCGGCATCCGCGCCTTCGGGGTCGACCGCGGCCTCCCGTTCCCGCTGGCCGACCTGGCCGAGGCCGACGTGGCACTGCTGGCCGGCGCGAACCCGGCGGAGACCATGCCGCCGCTCGTGCGCCACCTGGTCGCCCAGCGGGAGCGGGGCGGCCGGCTCATCGTGGTGGATCCCCGGCTCACCCCCACCGCCCGGCGCGCGACGCTGCACCTGCAGACCATGCCGGGTACCGACCTGGCGCTCGCGAACGCGCTGCTGCACCTGGCGATCGTCGAAGGGCTGGTGGACCGCGGGTACGTGGACGCTCGGACCACCGGCTTCGGGCAGGTGGCCCGGGTCGCCGCCGGGTACTGGCCGGAGCGGGTGGAGCGGCTGACCGGAGTGGGCGCGGCCGACCTGCGCGCCACGATGCGGGCGCTGGCCGGCGCGCGGCGGGCGGTCATCCTCACCGCGCGCGGCGCCGAACAGCACAGCAAGGGTACCGACACGGTGTCCGCCTGGATCAATCTCGCGCTCGCCCTGGGACTGCCCGGCCGGCCCGGCTCCGGGTACGGGTGCCTGACCGGCCAGGGCAACGGGCAGGGCGGCCGGGAGCACGGGCAGAAGGCGGACCAGCTGCCCGGGTACCGGCGCATCGACGACCCGGCCGCGCGGGCGCACGTGGCCGGCGTGTGGGGTGTGGACCCGGCCGACCTGCCGGGTGCCGGGGTGCCGGCGGTCGACCTGCTGGACCGGCTCGGTACCCCGCACGGTCCCGGCGCACTGCTGGTCTTCGGCGCGAACCCGGTGGTGTCGGCGCCGCGGGCCCGCCGGGTCGAGCGGCGGCTCGCCGCGCTCGACCTGCTCGTGGTGGCCGACTTCGTGCGTTCGGAGACCGCCGAACTGGCCGACGTCGTGCTGCCGACCGCCCAGTGGGCCGAGGAGGACGGCACCATGACCAATCTGGAGGGCCGGGTCCTGCGCCGCCGGGCGGCGCGCCGCCCGCCCCCGGGCGTGCGGACCGACCTGGCCATCCTCGCCGACCTCGCGGTCCGGCTGGCGCCCGGCACCCCGGTCGGGCACCGCGCCCGGGTCGCCATGCCGGGAACGGCTGCCGAGGCGTTCGCCGAGCTGCGCCGGGCATCGGCGGGCGGCCCGGCGGACTACGCCGGCATCGACTGGGAGCGCATCGACGCCTCGGACGGGCTGTTCTGGCCGTGCCCGCGACCGGACCACCCGGGTACGCCGCGGCTGTTCGCGCAGCGCTTCGCCACGCCCGACGGGAGGGCCCGGTTCGTACCCGTGGAGCACCGGCCACCGGCCGAGCCGCCCGACGACGCGTACCCGTTCCTGCTGACCACCGGACGGGTGCTGGCGCAGTACCAGTCCGGAGCGCAGACCCGGCGGGTGGCGCCGCTGAACCGGGCCGCACCGGGCGCCTTCGTCGAGGTGCATCCCGACCCGGCCGCCCGCCTGTCCATCGTGGACGGCGATCCGGTACGGGTGGTGACCCGCCGGGGCGTGATCGAGGTACCCGCCCGGGTGGTGGACACGATCCGGCCGGACACCCTGTTCGTCCCGTTCCACTGGCCGGGTGCGGGGCGGGCCAACTCGGCGACGACCGACGCGCGGGACCCCACCTCCGGCATGCCGGAGTTCAAGGCGTGCGGCGCGCGGCTGGAACGCGCGGCATGAGGGTCGTCGTGGTCGGCTACGGGATGAGCGGTGCCCGGCTGGTCGGCGAGCTGTACGCCCGTGACCCGGAGCTGGACGTCACCGTGGTCGGCGCCGAACCCCACCCGGCGTACAACCGGATCCTGCTGTCCGGCATCGTCGCCGGTACGGTGCGCGAGCCGGACATCGCGCTGGTGGAACCGGCCGCCCACCGGGCCTCGGCCCGGCTCGGAGTCGCCGCGCTCGACGTGGACCGGGCCGCGCGCACGGTCCGCACCTCCGGCGGCGACCGGCTGCGGTACGACCGGCTCGTGCTCGCGACCGGCGGGCGGCCGGTGCTGCCCGCCATCAAGGGACTGGTCGGCGACGACGGCAGCCTGCCGGACCGGGTGGTGCCGTTTCGCACCCTGGACGACTGCCGCCGGATCGCCGCGCTCGCTTCCGGCGCGCGTACCGCCCTGGTTCTCGGCGGCGGCCTGCTCGGCCTGGAGGCGGCGCGCGGCCTGGCCCTGCGCGGCCTGGCGGTGACGGTGCTCCACGCGGTCGGCCACCTGATGGATCGCCAGCTGGACGCGGCGGCCAGCGCGGTGCTGGCGGACAGCCTGGCGGCGCTGGGCGTGCGGGTCCAGCTCGACGCGTGCACGGTCGCCGTGGCGCCGGCCGCCGGCCAGGTCGAGGCCGTGCTGGCCGACGGCCGGCGGCTGGCCGCCGACCTGCTCGTGGTCGCGTGCGGGACCCGGCCGGAGACGGACCTCGCGGTCCGGGCCGGGCTGGCGGTCGAGCGCGGCATCGTGGTCGACGACCGGATGCGCTCCAGCGACCCGCGGGTGTTCGCGATCGGTGACTGCGCCGAGCATGCCGGCACGGTCACCGGGCTGGTCGCGCCGGCCTGGGCGCAGGCCCGGGTCGCCGCCGACGTGCTCACCGCCGCCCGGCCGCTGTCCCGGTACCGGCCCACCGCGCCCGTCACCCGGCTCAAGGCGGCCGGCATCGACCTCGCGGCGATGGGCGACTCGACCCGTACCGGCGGAGACCACGTCACGTACGCCGACCCGGCCCGCGGCACCTACGCGAAGCTGCTGGTGCGGGGCAACCGGCTGTCCGGCGCCATCCTCATCGGCGACAACCCGACGATCGGCACGGTGATCCAGATGTTCGACCGCGGCACGCCGCTGCCGGCCGACCCGCGCGCGCTGCTGCTCGGCCGGCAACCCGGCTGTCCGGCGCCGGTCGGGGCGCCGCAGGGGTCGCCGTCGCTGATGCCCGACGCCGCGGTCGTCTGCCAATGCAACACGGTGACGAAGAAGGACCTGGTGAACTGCTGGCGCGGCGGCGCCCGATCGGTCGGTGACCTGATCGCCGGCACCCGGGCGGGGACCGGGTGCGGCAGTTGCCGGGACACCGTCGAGGGCATCCTCGGCTGGCTCCGGGGTGCGGAGGAGGAGTGCGCGTGAGCGAGCGTCAACGAGTGGACCAGAGCCGCGGCGTGTCGGTGCCCCAAGCCGGGCAGTGGCAAAGCGCCGGCCCGCGAGCGGAGCGGGGCCCGGCATGATTACGGGTGACGAATCGCCGGGCGGCAGGGTGCTGGTCGTCGGCAACGGCATGGTCGGGCACCGGTTCGTCGAGTCGCTGCGCGCCCGGGACGAGGCGGGCCGGTACGAGGTCGTCGTCCTGGCCGAGGAGCGGCGACCCGCCTACGACCGGGTACGGTTGTCCGAGTGGTTCGACGGCGCCGACCTGAGCCTCGCGGACCTGCCCGGCGTCCGGCTCCGGCTCGGCGAAGCGGCCCGGGCGCTGGATCTGGCCGGGCGGACGGTGTCCACTTCGGATGGTGAGTACCGGTACGACATCCTGGTGCTGGCGACCGGCTCCTACCCGTTCGTGCCTCCGGTACCGGGTCGGGACCTGCCCGGCTGCTTCACCTACCGGACCGTCGACGATCTGGCCGCGCTCACCCGGTACGCGGCCGGCAGGAGCACCGGCATCGTGGTCGGTGGCGGCCTGCTCGGCCTGGAGGCGGCGAACGCGCTGCGCCGGCTGGGCCTGGCCACCCACGTCGTGGAGTTCGCGCCCCGGCTGATGCCGGCCCAGGTCGACGACGCCGGTGGCGCGATGCTGCGCCGGCACATCGAGGACCTGGGGCTCACCGTGCACACCGGCCGGGCCGCGTCGCGGATCACCGGTACCGGCGGGGTCAGCCAGGTGGTCTTCGCCGACGGCGGGGTGCTGCACGCCGACATCGTGGTGTTCGCGGCCGGAGTGCGCCCGCGCGACGACCTGGCCCGCGCCGCCGGCCTGGAACTGGGCGCTCGCGGCGGGGTACGGGTGGACGAGGTGTGCCGCACGTCCGACCCGCACGTGTACGCGATCGGCGAGTGCGCCGAGGTCGGCGGCCGGGTGTACGGCCTGGTCGCTCCCGGGTACGCGATGGCCGAGGTGGCGGTCGACCGGCTGCTCGGCGGCACCGCGACGTTCCCCGGCGGGGACACGTCCACGAAGCTCAAGCTGCTGGGCGTCGACGTGGCGTCGTTCGGCGAAACCACCGGCCCGCTCGACGTGACGTTCACCGACCCGGCGACCCGGGTCTACGCCAAGCTCGTCCTGTCCGACGACGCGCACACCCTGCTGGGCGGAGTACTGGTCGGCGACGCGAGTGCCTACCCGGCGCTGCGTGCCTGCCTGGGCGGGCCGCTTCCCGGGCCGCCGCTGTCGCTGCTGGCCCCGGCCGGTGCGAGCGGTGCCGGGGAAGTGCCCGGTGACGCGCAGATCTGTTCCTGCAACGCCGTCACCAAGGACGCGATCGTCGCCGCGATCCGGGACGGCTGCGCCGACATCGCGGCGGTCAAGGCACGCACCCGCGCCGGTACCACCTGCGGGTCGTGCGTACCGCTGGTGAAGCGGTTGCTCGCCGAGTCCGGTGTGGCGATGCCCAAGGCGCTGTGCGAGCACTTCGACGCCAGCCGCCGGGAGCTGTTCGACATCGTCCGGGTACGCGGCATCCGCACGTTCTCCGAACTCGTCGCCGCGCATGGCCGGGGCCGCGGCTGCGACATCTGCAAACCGGTGGTCGCGTCGATCCTCGCCGCCACCGGCGGCGGCTACGTCCTCGACGGCGAGCAGGCCGCGCTCCAGGACACCAACGACCACCTGCTGGCCAACCTCCAGCGCAACGGCACCTACTCGGTGGTGCCCCGGATCCCGGGCGGTGAGATAACCCCGGAGAAGCTCATCACCATCGGCGAGGTGGCGCGCGACTTCCAGCTGTACACGAAGATCACCGGTGCGCAGCGCATCGACCTGCTCGGCGCGCGGGTCGAGCAGCTCCCGCTGATCTGGCGGAGGCTGGTCGACGCCGGGTTCGAGTCCGGGCACGCGTACGGGAAGGCGGTGCGCACCGTGAAGTCCTGCGTGGGCACGACCTGGTGCCGGTACGGGGTCCAGGACTCCGTCGGTCTCGCGGTCGCCCTCGAACTGCGCTACCGCGGCCTGCGTTCGCCGCACAAGATCAAGGCGGCGGTGTCCGGCTGCGCCCGGGAGTGCGCGGAGGCGCGGAGCAAGGACTTCGGCATCATCGCCACCGACGCCGGGTGGAACCTCTACGTGGGCGGCAACGGCGGGTTCCGGCCCCGGCACGCCGAGCTGTTCGCCACCGACCTGGACACCGAAACGCTGGTGCGGTACGTGGACCGGTTCCTGATGTACTACATCCGCACCGCGGACCGGCTGCAACGCACGGCCGGCTGGATCGAGGCGATGGACGGCGGCCTGGAGCACCTGCGCGCGGTCATCGTGGACGACGCGCTGGGCCTGGCCGGGGAGCTGGACGCCGCGATGGCCGGGCACGTCGGGTCCTATGTGGACGAGTGGCGGTCCACACTGGACGATCCGGACCGGCTGGGGCGGTTCGTGTCGTTCGTCAACGCCCCGGGCGTGCCGGACCCGTCCATCGCCTTCGAGGTGGAGCGCGGCCAGCCGGTACCGGCCGGTACGGGGCGCCGGCCGGTCATGCTGGGGGTACCCCGGTGACGGCCGCGGCCGTGCACGCGGTGCCCGCGACGGTACCGGTACCGGCACCGGAACGTGGGCCGGCGGAGTGGACGGCGGCCTGCCCGTACGGCGCGCTGGAGCCGGAGCGCGGCGTGGTGGCGCTCGTCGGCGGCGTACCGGTGGCGGTGTTCCGGGCGCACGACGGGCGGGTGTACGCGCTGGACAACGTCGACCCGTTCTGCGGCGCGAGTGTGCTCGCCCGGGGGATCGTCGGCTCCCGGGGGGAGGTGCCGACCGTCGCGTCGCCGATGCACCGGCACGTGTTCGACCTGCGCACCGGACGCTGCCTGGACGACCCGGGAGTGGTGCTGCGCACGTACCCGGTCCGGCTCCGCGAGGGCCTGGTCGAAGTGGGCGGTGGTGGATGAGGCAGCGGGTGAGCGCACCGATGACCGGACCGACGGGCCGAGGCCGCCGGGTGGCCGGGTGCGGCCGGGTGGCCGGGTGCCGCCGGGTGCCCGGGTGAGCGACCAGCGGCCGGGGGAGGACCGCGCGCTCACCGGCTTCACCGTGGCGATCACCGCCGACCGGCGCCGCGACGAACTCGCCGCCCTGCTGCAACGCCGGGGCGCCCGGACCCTCTCCGCGCCCGCGCTGCGCATCGTGCCGATCGCCGACGACGCCGAACTGCGCGCCCGCACCGCCGACCTGGTGCGCCGGCCGCCGGGCATCGTGTTCGGCTCCACCGGCATCGGCATCCGCGGCTGGCTGGAGGCGGCCGAGGGCTGGGGGCTCGCCGAGCCGCTCCGGACCGCGCTGGGCGGCGGATACCTGATCGCGCGCGGTGCCAAGGCCCGCGGTGCGATCCGCGCGGCCGGCCTCGTCGAGGACTGGTCGCCCGACTCGGAGTGCTGCGAGGAGGTGCTGGCCCACCTGCTGGAGCGCGGCGTGGCCGGGCAGCGGGTGGCGGTCCAGCTGCACGGCGACGACCAGCCGGAGTTCGTCGCCGCGTTGCGCGCCGCGGGAGCCGAGGTCGTCGAGGTCACCGTGTACCGGTGGGCCCCGCCGGCCGACACCGCACCGGTACACCGGCTGATCGACCTGATCGCCACGCGCGGCGTGGACGCGGTGGCGTTCACCTCCGCCCCCGCCGTCAAGGCGCTGCTGTCCGCCGCCGGTACCCGGCAGGAGGAGGTGCTGCGCGCACTGCGGACCGGCGTGCTCGCCGCGTGCATCGGCCCGGTCACCGCCGCGCCGCTGCTGGAGCACTCGGTTGCGGTGGTGGCGCCGGAGCGCGCCCGGCTCGGCGCGCTCGCCCGGACCCTGGTCGACGAACTGCCCGCCCGGGCACCGGCGGTGTCCGTGGACGGTCACGAACTCGTCCTGCGCGGGCACGCGGTACTGCTGGACGGGCGCCTGCGCCCGCTGGCCCAGTCGCCGATGGCGGTGCTGCGCGCGCTGGTCGCGGCCGGCGGCCGGGTGCTGTCCCGGGGCGAACTGCTGGAGGCACTGCCGCGCGGGTCCGACGAACACGCGGTCGAGATGGCGGTCGCCCGGTTGCGTACCGCGCTCGGTCACGGGGACTGCGTACGGACGGTGGTCAAGCGCGGCTACCGGCTGGCGGTCGACGAGCCCGCCTGCCGCGGGTAGGCCGCCGCCGGGCCGGTCAGCGGCCGAAGCGGCGCTCCCGGGCGGCGTAGCTGCGCAGCGCGCGGAGGAAGTCGACCTCGCGGAACGCCGGCCAGTACGTGTCGCAGAAGTACAGCTCCGAGTAGGCGCTCTGCCACAGCAGGAAGTTCGACATCCGCTGCTCGCCACTGGTGCGGATGACCAGATCCGGGTCGGGCCGGCCGGCGGTGTAGAGGTGCGCGGTGATGTCGTCCATGGTCAGGCTGTCCGCGATGTCGTCCAGCGACTCGCCGGCCGCCGCGCGTTCGAGCAGCAGGTCCCGCATCGCGTCGACCACCTCCTGCCGGCCCCCGTACCCGATGGCCAGCGTCACGTGCGCGCCGGTGGGGCAGTCTCGGGTCGCCTCCACCACCTCCTTGAGCGCGCGTGCCGTCGCGTCGGGCAGCAGGTCGAGCACCCCGGCGACGTGGACCTGCCAGCGGGAGTCCGGCCGGCGCAGCCGGTCGGCCACCACGTCCTCGATCAGGCGCATGAGCGAGGCGACCTCGGCGTCGCCGCGGCGGTCCAGGTTCTCCATGGAGCACAGGAACACGCTCACGTGCTTGATACTCATGGCCTCGCACCAGGACAGCAGGTGTTCGACGTGCTCGGCGCCGTACCGGTGGCCGACGCTCGGGTTCGCCATCCCCATCTGCCGCGCCCACCGGCGGTTGCCGTCCATGATGAGCCCGACGTGGCCGGGCAGCGGACCGGCCATCACCTGCCGGCGCAGCCGGCCGGCGTACAGGCGGTAGAGGGGCTGGGTGATTCGCACAGGTGGGTCCTTCCGTTGCCGCGATGAGGCGGGGCGCTGGGCCGGCCACAGTGAAAGGTCGCGGTGAGAGGTCGCGGTGAGAGGTCGCGGTGAGAGGTCGGAGTCGAAGGTAGCAGTGAGGGTCGCAGTGGCCTACCGGGATCCCGGCCGATGTCCGGCGGTACCGGTCGGGATTAACATGGTTCGATCGGCCCGGCCCGGCGGGGACCCAGCCGCCGGGCCGGACGTGTACTACCAGCCGATCGTGCGGATCGCCGACGGCGAGCGCCTCGCCGTCGCAGCCTGGCCCGGTGGACGCATCCGGTCATCGGGCCGGTGCCGGCGCCGGTGTTCGTGGCGATCGCCGAGCGCACCGGCCTGATCGGGCGGCTGGACGACTTCGTGCTCGACCGCGCCTGCCGCGACCTGGCCCGCCATCTCGCCGAGTACGGCGGAGACATCACCGTGCACGTCAACATCTCGGCCAGCCGGCTCGGCGAACCCGAGGTCGAATCGGCCGCCGACGACTGCCTGTCCCGGCACGAACTGGCACCGCACCACCTGGTGCTCGGGGTGACCGAGAGCAGTTGGGCGGACTTAATCTAAGCTAGATCTTATCTAAGCTGGCAATGTACCGTTGGTCGTGTGCATGCGTTCGATGTGCTGAGCGACCCGGTCCGCCGCCGGATCCTGGAGTTGCTCGCCGACGGAGAGTTGACCTCCGGCGCGGTGAGCACGGTGATCCGCGCGGAGTTCGGTATCTCCCAGCCGGCCGTGTCCCAGCACCTGCGGGTCCTGCGCGACAGCGGGTTCACCAGCGTGCGGTCCGAGGGGACCCGCCGGCTGTACGCGATCGACGACGCGCCGCTGCGGGAGGTCGACGCGTGGCTCGACCGGTTCCGTGGGTTCTGGGGCCAGCGCATGGACGCGCTGGCCACCGAGTTGGCACGGGGCCGGCGCGAGCGGCGCGCGACCCGGGCGGCGGACGCGGCCGGTGTGGCGGACGCGAGCGGTGTGGCACACGCGAGCGGAGGCGTGGAGGACGGCGACGCCGGGCCGCCGGAGCGGGTCGGCTGACGCACCGGCTCGACTCAGGCTTGCTGCGGACCCGCGCACCCCGTAGGCTCTCCCGCGTGTCCGCACGACTGACCTGCTGGTGGCCCGCCTGACGAGGCGGCCACCCTCCGCGTGACACCACACCGCGGCCGCCTGTCCGGGCGGTCGCTTTTCGTTGCTCCGGGTTCCCGGGCCGGCCGCCCGACACGCCGCCGCCCGACCCGAGGAGAGCACCATGTCCCACCAGACCGGCACCGCACTGCTCGGAACGTTCCGTACCGGCGTCCCGTTCGCGCTCCTGCGCCGGGAAGGGCGCGCGCAGGTGGAGATCCTGACCGGTCCGGTCGAGACCGTCGAGAGCCTCGCCGACATTCCCGTCCCGGCGTTGCCCACCGATCCGGAGGTGCTCGCCCTGGTCCCGTACCGCCAGGTCCGCGAGCGGGGCTTCGCCTGCGTCGACGACGGCACACCGCTGCGCGTGCTGCGGGTTGCCCACCGGGGGCAGGTGGATGTCGACGAGGTCCTGCGGGCCATCGACGACCGGCCGGTGGTGTGCGACGGTGGCGCCTTCGACATCGACGACCAGACCTACGCCGGGATTGTCGCGCGGGTGCTGGGGGAGGAGATCGGCCGGGGGGAGGGCTCCAACTTCGTGGTATACCGCGCCTTCGAGGCGGGCATCGTCGGCGATCCGGTACGGGCGGCGCTCACCGCCTTCCGCCGGCTGCTGGTGCGGGAACGCGGCGCGTACTGGACGTTTGTCGTGCACACCGGAGACCGCACGCTGATCGGCGCGACCCCCGAGCGGCACGTGAGCGTCGACCAGGGGCTGATCATGATGAATCCGATCAGCGGCACGTTCCGCCATGCCGGCCGGGCGCCGGACAAGGCGGAGATGCTCGCCTTTCTCTCCGACCACAAGGAGATCGACGAACTGTCCATGGTCCTGGACGAGGAATTGAAGATGATGGCCCGAATCGCCGAACTCGGCGGGCAGGTCGTCGGTCCGTACCTCAAACAGATGACCCACCTCACCCACACCGAGTACCTGCTGGCCGGTCACGGCTGCCGCGACGTGCGCGAGATCCTGCGGGAGACCATGTTCGCGCCCACGGTCGTCGGCAGCCCGATCGAGAACGCGTGCCGGGTCGTCGCCCGTCACGAGGGGCGCGGGCGCGGCTACTACGGTGCCGTGCTCGCCCTGATCGGCCGGGACGCCGCGGGGCGCCAGACGCTCGACGCGCCGATCCTCATCCGGACCGCGGACATCGACCACAGTGGACGGTTGCGGGTACCCGTCGGCGCCACGCTGGTACGGCACTCCACGCCGGAGCGCGAGATCGCCGAGACCCATGCCAAGGCGGCCGGTGTCCTGGCGGCGCTCGGCCTGACCACGCAAGCGGGTCGCGCAACCGAACCGCACCGCGACGGCGAGCCGGACCGGGGCACCCAGCCGGACCGGGGCACCCAGCCGGGTCGGGGCACCCGGCCGGTGGCGCGGCTCGCGGCGGACCCAGACGTCCAGGCGGCACTGCACCGGCGCAACGCCACCCTGGCACCGTTCTGGCTGCGTCCCCGCGACGCCGACCAGTACCGGGATCCCGCGCTGGACGGCCGGCGGGTGCTGGTGGTCGACGCCGAGGACACCTTCACCGGCATGCTGACCCACCAGCTACGGGTGCTCGGCATGTCGGTGACCGTCCGGCGGCACACCGGCATCGGCTCGACCGACGGGTTCGACCTGGTCGTGCCCGGCCCCGGTCCGGGCGACCCGCGGGCGGCCGGAGACGCCAAGATGGCCCGGATGCGGGTACTCGTCGAGGAACTGCTCGCCGGCCGGCGTCCGATGCTCGCGGTGTGCCTCGGTCACCAGGTGCTCGCGTCGGTGCTCGGCCTGCCGCTGCACCGCAAGCCCAGCCCGTACCAGGGGATGCAGCGGGAGGTGGACATCTTCGGCCGTACCACGCGGGTGGGCTTCTACTCCACGTTCACCGCGCGCTACGGCCAGGACCGGTTCGACAGCCCGTACGGCCCGGTCCGTCTGGCCCGCGACCCGAGGAACGGCGACGTGTACGCGTTGCGCGCCGCCACGTTCGCCGGCGTGCAGTTCCATCCCGAGTCGGTGCTGAGCCAGCACGGCATCGTGCTGGTGCGCGACCTGGTCGCCGGTCTGCTGCCGGCGCGCGTCTGACCGCCACCGGGCCGGTCAGTCCGGCGCCCCGGCGGTCAGCGCGTCCCCGAGCGGGGTCCGTTCGTGGAGCACCGGCCGCCCGGACCGGGGGCGCCGCGACAGGCCGGCCCGGCGCAGTACCGCCAGAGGGTCGCCGACCGCGCCCACCGCGAGGCCGAGGCCCGCCGCGAGCTGGTTGTGCGCGCCGGTTCCCGCAATGCGTCCAGCGACCGCGCGGATCCGGCCGAGCAGGTCGGCGTTCCCGGCGGCGCTGGCGGCGTCCCCCGCGGCCGGCGCGGTCAGCGCGCGACGCCCGCTTCCACCGGCTCCCGGGCGGCCTGCGCCGTCCCGGAAGCCCGGTCCTGGTGCCCCGGCCACCAGGCGCTGTGGCCGATGAGCGCGGTGAGCGCCGGCGTGAAGAACATCGCCATGACGAACGCGGCGATCACGATGCCGAACGACACCGCGAAGCCCATCTCCGACAGGATGTCGTTGCCGGCCAGCAGGAGGGAGGCGAAGGTACCGGCGAGGATCACGCCGGCCGCGGCGATGGTTGGACCCGCGTGCCGGACGGCGAGCGCCGCGGCCTCGCGCGGACTGTGCCCCTCCCGGGCCTCCTCGCGCAGCCGGGCGATCATCAGGATGTTGTAGTCGGTGCCGAGCGCGACCACGAACAGGTACATGAACACCGGCAGGATGAACAGCAGCCCGGGGTCGCCGCGCAGGTTCTGGAAGAGCAGAACCGTGGCGCCCAGCGTGGCCGCGAAGCCCAGGCCCACCGACGCCATCAGGTACCACGGGGCCACCAGGCTGCGCAGCAACAGGCCCAGGATGATCATGATGAGTACCGCCGCGACCGGGAACACGATCAGGTAGTCGTGGTTCATCGCGGTCTGGATGTCGGCGAACACCGCGGTGAGCCCGCCGACCAGGGCCGTGGTACCCGACGGTGCGGCGGCGTGCGCCGCGTCGCGCAACGGGGTGATCGTGGAGATGGCCGCCGCCGACTGGGGGTCCGCGGCCAGGATGACCGAGTAGTTCGCCACCGAGCCGTCCTTGGACAACTGCGGACCGGTGACCTCGCCGACGCCGTGCACCGCCTTGAGCTTGTCGCCGAACGTGGCGAGCGCGGAGGCGTCCAGCCCGCCACCGCTGTCCGACCGCAGGAACACGCTGGTCGGCTCCGTCGATCCGGCGGGAAAGCCCTTCTGCAGGTCGGCGAGGGCCACGGTGGACTCGGCGGTCTTCGGCAGCGAGCTGGACCCGAGGTCGAAGTTCGCCTTGAAACCCAGGGCGCCGATCGCGAGCAGCACCATCACGAGGCCGGCCACCCCGGCGAACAGGCCCGGACGGCGACCGAGCGCACGGCCGAGGGCCGCCGACTTCGACCCGCTCGGCGCCGCACGCCACGCCTTCGACGGCCAGAACACCTTCGTGCCCAGCAGCGAGACGATCGCCGGGATCAGGGTGAGGCCGGCCAGCAGGGTGACCGCGACCGCGATCGCCAGCGACGGGCCCATCGACTTGAACAGGCCCAGGCTGGAGAGGGTGAGCGCGAGGAACGCGATGATGACCGCCCCGGCCGCCGAGGCGATGGCCTCACCGACCCGGGTCACCGCGCTGACCATCGCCTGCCTGGCGTCATCGCCCGAGCGCAGCCGCTCCCGGTACCGGAACATCAGGAACAGGATGTAGTCGGTACCGATACCGAACAGCACCACGATCAGGATCTCGTTGATGGAGCTGTCGGCCTTGAGGCCGAAGGCCTTGCTGGCGATGGCGATGAGCCCGTCGGCGACCTGCGACACGACGCCGATGGTGATCACCGGTAGCAGGGCGACGACCGGGCTTCTGAAGATCACCAGGAGCAGCACGATGATCAGCAGGATGGTCGCCAGCCCGACGATGGCCTCGGCCCGGTTGCCGGATTTCTGGGAGTCCAGCTGCTGCGCGGCCGCGCCGGTGATGCCGACCTTCAGGCCGGTACCGGCGACCAGCGGCTTGACGTCGGCGCGCAGGGTGGACACCGCGTTGATCTGGGTCTTGTCCGCCGGCCCCTTCGGCTGGGCCATCGCGACCGCGGCCGTCTGGACCAGCTTGTTCGCCGACGGCGGGGTCGCCACGATCTGCCGGACGCCGGTGATGTCCTTGGCCGACAGCGCCTTCGCGACCTCGGTCACCTTCGCCGCGTCCTGGTCGCTCAGGGCGCTGCCGTCCTGGCGCTCGAACACGATGATCGCGTCAGGGCTGAACGCCTGCGGGAACGCCTTGGACTGGACGCTGGCCGCCTGGATGGACTCGTAGTGGCTCGGCAGGAAGCTGGACTCGTCGGTGGTCGAGGTGAGGCCGGGGGACAGCGTGATGATCGCCGCCGCCGCCACGACCCAGCCGACAATGACCCACCATGGGTGGCGAACCACCATCCGCCCCAGTCGTGCGAACACCCGAGCCTCCCGGTCCCCGTAGCTGACGTGCCTCGAACGCAGCTTACCGGCCGTCAAGTCAGGAACCGGGTCGGGGGTGGGGAAGTCACCCGGCTGAGGGCCGGTTCGCCGGCCGCCGACCGGCGATGGTACCGCCCGGACACCACCGGTCCGTTCGACTCCGGGTGACGGTGTCGGGCGAGGTCGGCGGCGGTGCCTCCGGCGGGGCGGGCGGGGCCGGGCCGGCGTCGTTTCGGTGCGCATCGGTTGTCGTCTAGTTTTGATGGGTGACCGACGACATCGCGCTGCTGCTTCGGCGTGCCGGCTTCGGGCCGACCGCGAGCGAACTGGCCGCCGCGCGGGCGGCCGGTTACGCGACCACGGTGGCGGCGTTACTGGAGCCGCCCGGCCCCGACATCGGAGCCACCAGCGCGCCCATCCCCGAGCTCGGGCCCGACCCGTACGCCGAGCAGCCGGATCCCAGCGACGATCAGCGCAGGCGCTTCGACGCCACGCGCGCCGACCAGCTCGCGCAGATCACCCGGTGGTGGCTGGACCGGATGACCGTCGCCAACCACCAGGCAGTCGAGCGGCTCCTGTTCTTCTGGCACGGGCACTGGGCGACATCCGTGACGAAGGTCAAGAGCGCCCAGCTCATGCTCACGCAGCACCGGACGCTGAGGGACGCGCCGGATTTCGCCGCGATGACCCAGCGGATGGTCGTCGACCCCGCCCTCGTGTACTGGCTGGACGGCCAGCGCAACGTCAAGGGGGCCGCCAACGAGAACCTGGCCCGCGAGCTGTTCGAACTGTTCACCCTGGGCATCGGCAACTACACCGAGCATGACGTGAAACAGGCGGGGCGCGCCCTGACCGGGTGGCACATCGACCTGCGTTCGCAGCGCTGCGTGTTCGCCCCCGCCTACTACGACGGCGGCCGCAAGACGATTCTCGGCAGCACCGCGGACTTCGGCGCGGCCAGCCTCGTCGATCTGCTGATGCGGCGCCCGGCCTGCCCGCGGTTCATCGCGTCCCGGCTCTGGTACCGGTACGCCTCGTCGACCCAGCCGATCCCGGCCCGGCTGCGCGAGGCGATGGCCGCCGCATTTCCCGCGCCCGCGGCCATGCTGCGGACCCTGTTCTCCGACGACGCGTTCCGGGCCACCCGGGGCACGATGGTCAAGCAGCCCATCGAGTGGCTCGTCGGCGTGATGCGGCAGCTGCGGATACGCCCGGCGAACATTCCCGCGGCCACCCTCACCGAACTCGTGGACGGCCTGGCCGGTCTCGGTCAGCGGCCGTTCGCGCCGCCCAGCGTCGGCGGCTGGCCGTCCGGCCCGGCGTGGTTGACCTCGGCGGCCGCCCAGGTGCGGTTGAGCCTGGCCGGCAAGCTGGTCAACCTCGCCGTCGACGGCAGGCTCACCCCGGAGGACGTCGCGTACCTGCTGGGCATCGACACCTGGACCAACCGCACCTACGCGCTGCTGCGCCAGCAGCGCAACTCCCGACTCCTGATGGTGCTCGGCACGGTGAGCCCGGAATACCTGGTGACCTGACATGGACGGTGACCCGACATGGACGCACTGACGCGCCGCCGGTTCCTGCGCGCCTCCGGGATCGCCGGTGCGGGCGCGCTGGTGACCGGCGGAGCCGGGATGAGCCTGGCCGAACTGCTGCGTACCAGGCCCGACGAGGCGCCCGCCTGGACCCGCCAGAAGGTGAACAGGCTGGTGCTGGTCACGCTGTACGGCGGCAACGACGGGCTGAACACCGTCATCCCGTACGCGGACCCGGCGTACCACTCGGCGCGGCCCGAGCTGGCGTACGCACCCGAGGAGGTCATCCGTCTCGACGCCGATCTGGGCCTCAACCCGGCGATGCGGCGGCTGAAGAAGGTCTGGGACGCCAAGCGGCTGGCCATCGTCCTCGGGGTGGAGTATCCGAAGCCCAACCGGAGCCATTTCCGCTCGATGGACATCTGGCAGAGCGCCTCTCCCAGCAGGCCGGCGACCACCGGCTGGATCGGACGCTGGCTCGACGGGACGCAGGCCACCCGCGAGACCGCGGTCAGCTTCGAGCCGGTCCTGCCGCCCGTGCTCGCCGGCCAGACCCGGGTCGGCTCGTGCGTCAGCTACCGCGGGTTCGAGCTGCCGAGCTGGATCGACGCCGGCACCGTGTCCGCACTCGGCCGGGGTCAGCCGGGAGAGCCGGAGATGCAGGCGCGTGCCGCGATGAGCTACGCCGACCTGATCACGATGGAGCACGTCATCCACGGCGCGGACAAGGCCGTCGAGTCGGAGGGCACCGTCGAGGCCCCGACCGGGCCGGCGACCGCCACCGGCGGGGACAGCGAGATCGCCGCTCAGCTGGAACTCGTGGCCCGCTGCGTCGAGGTCGGCGTGCCGACCCGGGTCTACTCGGTCAGCCTCGGCGGATTCGACCTGCACGCCGACGAGCGGGGCGCGCACCAGTTCCTGCTGGGACAGCTCGACGCGGCGATCGGCGGCTTCCTCGACCGGATGGCGCGTACCGAGGCCGGCCGGCAGGTGGTCGTGGTGGTCTACAGCGAGTTCGGCCGCCGCGTACGGGCCAACTCCTCGGACGGCACCGACCACGGCACCGCGGCGCCGGTACTGGTGGCGGGGTACCGCGTCGCCGGTGGCTTCTACGGCGAGCAGCCCAGCCTGACCGACCTCGACAACGGGGACCTCAAGGCGTCGACCGACTTCCGCGACGTGTACGGCAGCGTGCTCGCCTCGGTGTTGGGCGCCGAGCCGGCCCGCTACCTGGACGGCTACCAGCCGCACGCCCTGCCGCTGTTCCCGCCCGGCCGGTGAGGCGCGGCCCGGCGGAGCACCTGTCGCCGAATTTATCCATCATCATAGAGATGTCGCCTATCCGTCATCTCGGTCAAGCAAGCGACGGGTGACCGGCCAGACGCCCCAGGTAACGGTCCCGGCGTACGCCGGAGGGCGGGCGGGGCGTACCGCGGTCGGACCCCGTCAGTACCATCTGCGGCATGCCACGCCGTTCAGGTCCCGACACAGCACCGACCGGTGCCGCAGACGAAGCCGTCGACGCGACATCCCGCGAGCCTTTCCCTGACGACGCGCGCCGTCCGGACGGCCCGTCCCCAGACGGCGGCTCGCCCGACGGCCAGCCGGCGCTCGGCCAGCCCACCGAAACGGCTCCGGTCGGTAAGCCGACCCGCCGGCGCCGGGCCCGACGGATCGTCCTGATCTGCCTTCTCGTGTTCGTGGTGCTGGTGGCCGGCGGTGTCACCGCTGCCGGCCTCTACCTGCACTCGGTGGACTCGAGCGTCAAGCGGGTCAACGCGTTCTCCGACGTGCCCACCCAGTCGCGGCCGGCCAAGGTGGCTCCCGACGCGGAAAACCTGCTGATCCTCGGCAGCGACACCCGCGACCCGGAGAACACGTCGGGCTCGCGTAGCGACACCATCATCCTGGCCCACCTGCCGAAGGGCCACGGCAGCGCGCAGCTCGTCTCGATCCCGCGCGATACCTGGGTGCACGTCCCGAAGTCGAAGAACGGCAAGCACGGCAACGTCGACGCGAAAATCAACGCGGCATACGCCTGGGGTGCCGTGCCGCTGGTGGTGCAGACGGTGGAGAGCTTCACCGGTGTGCGCATCGACCACGTCGTCATCGTCGACTTCGCAGGCTTCAAGGAAATCATCGACGCGCTCGGCGGCGTGGACATCTACGTCGACCGGGCGTTCACCTCCACCCATTCCCTCAACCCCGACGGCATCCGGCACTTCAACCAGGGGATGCAGCACATGGACGGCGCGATGGCGCTGGACTACTCCCGCGAGCGCTACGCCTTCGCCAACGGCGACTTCACCCGCATCCAGCACCAGCAGCAGATGATCAAAGCTGTTCTGGACAAGGCCGCCTCCGGCGGTCTGCTGACGAATCCGGGCCGGTTGAACTCGTTCATCCGCGCGACCACGAAGGCGGTGCAGGTCGACCAGACGCTCTCGCTCATCAACCTGGCCAGCGACCTGCGGAACCTGCGCAGCAACAACCTGACGTTCTTCACCAGCCCCTCCAAGGGCACCGGGCGGGTGGGGGACCAGAGCGTCGTCTTCGCCGACACGGCCAAGGCGAAGCAGCTCTTCACGGCCGTCCGCGACGACGACGTCCCGGCGATCCTGGCCGCGGCGAAATAGCCTGCCGTCGCTGGGCGCCCGGCGTAGCACGAGGCGGGGGGAGGCCGGGCGTCCGGCGGAGAAACGGGGGAACGATGGACATCGCTGGCTCGCCGGCCGGGAACCACGGGTCGACGACCACGAACGGCCCCGGGCGGCCGCGGCCGGACGCCCCGGCGGCTCCGGCGGCACCGTCGTCGGCGGCGCCGGCCGCACCACCGGCGGTGGGCGCGCCGCTGAACAACCGAGCGCTGCTCGACGACAAGCGCCGGGCACACGGGGTGACCGGGCAGGGATTGGCCGGGCAGGCGTCGGTCGGGCAGGCGTCGGTCGGGCAGGGACTGGCCGGGCAGGGACTGGCCGGGCACGGATTCGAGGGACCGTGGGCGCTGGCCCGGCCCAACGACGGGTCGAGCCGCATTCCCCGGCCCCGGCCCCGCCCGCAGGACGCCGGCCAGCCGTCCAGCGCGGCACCGCCACCCGCCGGTCCTGCTCCGTCGCCGGCGCGCTCACCCGCGGCGATGCGCACGAACCGGCTGCGTGCCTGGATGCTGACCGCACCGGTCGACCTGATCGCGCTGCTGGCACCGCTGGTCGTCAGCACCCGCTACTGGCGCGGCACGTTGACCGCCGCGGCGCTGACCATTGTGTTCTTCGCCGTCGGCGGCCTGTACCGGCCGCGGCGGCACGTGAGCATCCTCGACGAACTGCCCAACCTCTGCGGCCGGCTGCTGGCCGCCGCCGCGGTCGTCGGGGTCATCGCGGCCGTGCGCCACGACTCCGTCGGCTACGGCACCGGGTTCATGGGCGGGGTGGCGCTGTCGGCCGGCTCGGTGATCGTGGGTCGCGTGCTGACCAGGGGCGCCACCGTCATCGCCCGGCGCCGGCGCTGGGTCGAGCACAACGCGCTCGTCGTCGGCAGCGGACCGATCGCGGCGGCGCTCGCCCGGGTCCTACGCCAGCACCCGCAGTACGGCCTGCGGTTCGCCGGCTACGTCGACGTACGAACGCGGCAGTTCCCGGCGTCCGTGACGCTGGCCGGGACGCTGGACGACCTGCCCGGCACGGTCGCGCGGACCCAGTGCGACGTCATCATCATCGCCGACCCGCACTGCGGGGAATCGACGTTGATGGAGATCATGCGCCAGCCCGGCTGTGCGGGCTGCGACCTGTGGGTGGTTCCCCGGCTGTGGGGTTCGCGGGCGCACGGCGGCCTCTCCGACCACATCGGCGCGATACCGGTCGTGCAGATCCCGCACACGACGCTGTCCGGCCCCCGGTGGGCGGTCAAGCGGGGATCCGACATCGTCGTCGCCGTGGTGGCGTTGGTCGTGCTCAGCCCGTTGCTGGCGGTGCTGGCGCTGGCCACCCGGCTCGACGGCGGCCGGGGCGTGCTGTTCCGGCAGGAACGCATCGGGCGCGACGGCGTGCCCATCGAGGTCATCAAGTTCCGCACCATGCGGCCGCTCAACGACCACGAGGCCCAGACCCGGTGGTCGATCGCCGACGACCAGCGGATCAGCGCGGTCGGCCGGTTCCTGCGGCGCACGTCGCTCGACGAGCTTCCGCAGTTCTGGAACATCCTGCGCGGTGACATGACCGTGGTCGGGCCGCGCCCTGAACGGCCGTACTTCGTCGAGAAGTTCTCCGCCGAGTACCCGGGGTACGCGTTGCGCCACCGGGTGCCGGTCGGGCTGACCGGACTCGCCCAGGTCAGCGGGTTCCGCGGCGACACCCCGATCTCCGACCGGGCACGGTTCGACAACTACTACATCGAGAACTGGTCCCTCTGGCTCGACGCCAAGGTGCTGCTGCGCACGATCACCGAGGTGCTGCGCGGCGGCGGTCGCTGAACCGGCCGGTCGCCTCAGGCGGCCTCCTCGCACAGCCACGCGCTCAGCCCGGCGCGGAACACCTCGGTGGAGAAGTTTCCGGCGTGTGCGGCGATCCGCTCCCGGTCGAGCGTGTCGGCCAGGCGCAGGGCCGCGGCGTACGCGCCCGGTTCGTTGCGCTCGACCAGCACGCCGGTCTCGCCGTCGCGCACGGTTTCCAGCAGGCCGCCCCGGCCTAGGCCGAGTACGGGTGCGCCACAGGCCATGGCCTCGACCGGAATGATGCCGAAGTCCTCGTGGGCGGGGAAGAGCAGGGCACGCGCTCCCCAGTACAGTTCTCGCAGCCGTTCCCGGGTCGGTCGGTGCTCGAACCTCACCGGTACCTTCGCCCTGGCCGCCGCCCGTCGCAGGGCCGCCTCCTGCGGCCCGGAGCCCGCCAGTACCAGCGGGGTACGCGCGGCATCCGCGATCTCGATCATCAGGTCGAAGTTCTTGTACGGGATCCAGCGACCGACTCCCAGCAGGTACCCGCGCTCCTGATCGCGCTGCGACGCGGGCGCGTCCGCGAAGTACTCCACGGCCACCGGGGGGTTGATGACCCGAGCGTCACGCCCCCAGAACCGCTGGATGCGCGAGCGCACCTCCCGGGAGTTCGCCGCGTAGCTGTGCACGTGCCGGCTCAACCGCCGGTCGGCGGCCCGCAGCGCCGCGCGTGGCAGGGCGAGCAGGCCGCCCGAACCACGCGCGTCGAAGTCGGGGCTCCACACGTACCTCGCGGGCGAGTGCACGTAGCTCAGGTACCGCGTGCCGGCGGGTGGGCCGAGCTTGACCGTGTGCGCCAGGGCGTGGCTGGAGGAGATGACGACGTCGAAGTGCTCGCGGGTCAGGGTGCGCCAGACGAGCGGCATGACCGGCAGCGCGAGTGCCTTGCTGCGGCGCAGCGGCGTGCGGGCCAGCCATGACTCGCGGAACCGCAGGCCCGATCCGGCGTCGGCGTCCCGCCACAGCACGTACCCGCGGGCCTCGGGCAGCAGGTCGCTGATCGCCAGGAACACGTTCTCCGACCCACCGGCGGCCGCGAACCACTCGTGGACCACAGCGACCCGGCGGCCCGCCAGCGGGGCGGCTCCGGTACCCGGGATGCCTTCCGCCGTACGGGTTCCCTCCGATCCGGTCACCCTCAGCTCCTCCCGTGACCTGCCCGCCACCGGCGCCACCGTTGCCGTGCGTGACCGCGTGTCGCAGCCCAGCGGCCGGCCGGACACGAGGTCCGATGGCCGGCAGGCCATGGTATACGCTGCCGGCATGAGGGCTGCATGACTACGGCCGGTGCCATCGACTCCGGCGGTCGCCCGGATGCCGTCTCGTCGAGCGAAGCCCTTGAGTCTCGGGGCGTGCCGGACAACGCGTTGACGGACGAGCCACCGACACCAGCGTCACCGACGAGAGAGCCACTGGCGGACGAACCAATGACGGACGAGACGTTGCCTGCGTTGCGCGTGCTCCACGTCAACCACACGGCGCACCCGGGCGGCGCCGAACTGGCTCTCGTCCGGCTGCTGGTCGCCCGGCACTGGCACGCCGACCTGTGCGTGCCGCACGGCGGTGCCCGCCTGCTCGACCGGTACGTCGACCGGGACGACGCGTTCCGAGGGCTGAGCGCTCAGGGAGTCACGCTGGACCGGCATCTGCGCCCGCTGCCGCGCGGCGGTACCCGCAGCAACAGTCCGGCCCTGGCCCTGCGGTACCTGGCGGCGCTGCGCACCTGCGCCCGCATCCTGCGCGGAAGCCCGCTGTTCCTCAACGCCGACATCATCCACGCCAACACCGCCGCGGCGGCGATCATCAGCGCGATGGCCAACCGTGGCCGGGCCACGCCGCTGGTCGTGCACCTGCGCGACCTGGTAAACCCGCAGAGCCTCGGCCGCTTCGGCTACACCGCGTTCATCAGGTTCGCGCTCCGCCACGCGGACGGGGTCATCGCCAATTCGCAGCGGACCCTCGAATCGGCCGCCGGACTCATCCCGCCGGGCGCACCCGCCGTGGTCATTCCCAGCCCGATCGGCCTGACCCGCCGCGCCAGGCCGGGCCGGACCTCCCCGTCGGGCGCCGGCACCGACCAGCCGTCCAGCGGTGGTGAGCAGTCCGCTGAGGGCCGGCACGACGGGGTGCCGACCGTCCCGCCGGCCGCTGACCTGGCCGCGGACGGGAGTAGCGAGGCGGCCGCGCAAGAGGCCGCGGCCGAACGCGCGAGCCGGCCGGTCGAGGCGGTCGGAATGATCGGGCGGCTGCAGGAGTGGAAGGGGCAGCACGTCTTCCTCGAGGCGTTCGCCCAGGCGTTCCCCGGCACGGTACGGGCGCGCCTGGCTGGCGCGTCCCCGGCCGGGGAGACCGGGTACGAGAACGAGCTGCGCGCCCTCGCCGCGCGCCTGGGCATCGCCGACCGGGTGAGCTTCCTCGGGCATGTCAGCGACATCGACGGTTTCCTCGACTCGGTCGACATCCTGGTGCACGCCTCGACCCGGCCGGAACCCCTCGGCCAGTCCGTACTCCAGGGCCTGGCCACCGGCAAGCCGGTCATCGCCACGGAAGGCGGGGGCCCGAGCGAGTGGATCCGGCCGGGGGTCAACGGGCTGCTCGTGAAGCCGGACCGGCCCGAGGAACTGGCCGCCGCACTGCGGTCACTCGCCGACTCCACGCAGGCGCGTTCCCGGCTGGCTGCCGCCGCGGCGGGCACCGCCGGCATCCTCACCGACGACGAGAGCGCGCGGCTGCACGAGCGCTTCTTCCGGGACGTGGTGGAGCGGCACGGCGGGGCTCGGGGGGCCGGCCGGAAAGCGGCCAGGCGGCGGGGGGCATGAGCCGGCCGCTGCGGATCGCGTACGCGCTGCTGCGCCCGCCCGGCTACAGCGAGACGTTCATCGAGTCGGAGATCCGGGCGGTGCGGGCCGCCGGAGCCACCGTCGAGGTCTTCGTGGCCGGGGCGGGCGGTGGCCGGTACGCCGGAGCCGGGCGGGTCTCGCGCGCCTGCCTGGGCCATCCGGTACGGATCGGCCGCCACGTCCGCACGCTCGGGGTGTCCTACCTGCCCCGCGCCGTACTGGCCGGGGCCCACGCGATGGCCCTGTCGCCGGCGGTGGCCGCCTTCGAGCCCGACATCATCCACGCGCACTTCGTCAACCTGCCCGCCGCGCTGGCCGTGCTCCTCGGGCGCGAGCTGGGCAGGCCGGTGACCGCGATGGCCCACGCCGCCGACTTCCTGCTGGACTCGGCGCCATCGGCGCTCGACCGCCGGCTGCACGGGCTCGACCACCTGTTCGTCATCTCGGCCGCGACCGCGAAGCAGCTGGCCGCACGCGGCGTGCGGATGGACAGCGTGCCGCACAGCGTGGTGCGGGCGGCGTTCGACGGGCAGCTGGCCGGCGACCGGCCGCGCCCCGACGTGCCGGCGATCCCCGGCGCCCCGACCAGAATCGTCAGTGTGGCCCGCCTGGTCGAGAAGAAGGGCATCGACATCGCGATCGACGCGGTGGCCCAGCTTTCCGCGACCGGGCACCACGTAGAGTACGACGTTTACGGAGACGGACCGCTACGGCGAGACCTTGAGCGACGGGCGGAGCGAAGAGGTGTCGGCGGCATGGTGACGTTCCACGGCGCGGTGCCGCACGGCGACGCGACCGGGGCGCTGGACGGCGCGGACATCGCCGTGCTGCCCTGCCGGCGGGGTGCCGGCGGCGACCTCGACGGCATCCCGGTGTTCCTCATGGAGGCCGCCGCCCGGAACGTTCCCGTGGTCGCCACGGCCGTCTCCGGCATCCCGGAACTCGTCGGCGACGACGGCGGCTGGCTGGTCGCCCCGCACGACGCCAGGGCGGTGGCCTGCGCGGTGCGCCACGTCCTCGCCGACCCGGCGGGCGCGCGCACGCGATCGGCGGCGCTGCGCCGCCGGCTCCAGGAGGAGTTCGCGCCGGCCCTGCAGGCCCGGCGGCTGCTGGCCACCTGGCACCGGTTGGCCGGTGTCCAGCCGCCCCGGCCGGTGCGGCCGGGCGCCCCGATGCCGGCGATGGGCTAGGCGGAAGCACCGACCATGGAACTGGCCGTCGTCTCGTCGTACTTTCCGCTGCCGCGGGACCGGGGAGACCCGGTGCGCGTGTTGATGCTGCTGCGGGAGCTGTCGCGGCTGCGCGGCTACACGCTGTTCGTGGTACGCCGGCCGGACACCACCGGCGCCCGGGTCGACGAACTGCGCCGGCTGCTGCCCGGCGTCGACGTGCGCGACTTCGCCGCCACCCCGTACCGTCTGGGGCGTCTGGGGCCGCCGGGCCGGTACCTGGAGTCGCTCGCGGGCGGCATGCCGCCCTGGATCCGGACCCGGTACAGCGCCGACCTGCATGAGCAGCTACGTGCCCGTACCGGCGCGGGGATCGCGGTCGGTGAGGCGGCCGGCGCGTACCTGCCGGGTACCCGGCTGCGCTGGCACTGGGACAAGGCGAACGTGCTGCGGGCCAGCGGCCGGCAGGACGTGGCCGAGGCGCGGGATCGGGTCAGCCGGCTGCGTGCCCGGTACCTGACCGCGGTGTCCGGCCGGTTCGAGTCCCGCGCGCGGGCCGCGGCCGCCACCGTCTCGGTCACCAGCGAGCAGGAGTCGGCGCGGCTCGCCGAGCATCACGGCCGCCCAGCAGACTTCATCCTGCCCAGCTGCGTCGAGCTGCCGGCCGGACACGTCCCCCGACCGGACCGCTCGGTGCTGGTGTGGCTGGGCAGCTTCGCGTACCGGTCGAACGTCCTGGGCCTGCGGCGGTTTCTCGACGAGGGCTGGGACGTGCTGCACCGGGCCGGCCACACCCTGACGCTGGTCGGTTCCGGCCTGCACGACCGGCTGCGGCGCGAACTGCGGGCGTATCCCGGCCTGAACGTCCTCGGGTACGTCGACGACCTCGGTCCGGTCCTCGCCCGGGCGGGGGCCGCGGTGGTTCCGTTGTGGAGTGGGGCCGGCGTGAAGCTCAAGACGCTGACCCTCCTGGCGCACTCGCTGCCGGTGTTCACCACCCCGGTCGGTGCCGAGGGGGTTCCGGCCAGCGAGGCGGTACGGGTGGCGGACACCCCGGCGGCGCTCGCCGCGCAGGTGCTCGCACAGGCACCGGGGGACCTGGACCGGATGGCAGCGGCGGCAGGCCGCCTGATCGAGCGGGAGTTCTCCGAACAGCGCTTCGCGCAGCGACTGGCCGGCGGGCTGGCCGGGTACGGCTACCTCGGCACGCCGTCGCGGGAAGGGTGCTGATGTCCTCGCGGAAGCTGGTCTCCGCCTCGGTCGCGAACCTGCTCGTGCCGCTCAGCGGGCTGGTGGTCAGCCCGTTCCTGTCCCGGGAACTCGGGCCCGGCGGCCGTGGCCTGTACGCCGCGCTGACCCTGCCCGTCGTCGTGTACGGGTGGGCCGGCACGTACGGGCTGCAGGACTCGTTGAGCTACCACCTGTACCACGGGCGGCTGACCAGGCGAGGTGCCGCCCGGGTCAGCCTGGTCGCCGCGGTCGGGTTGGGACTGTTCGGCATCGCCGTGTTGGCGGTCGTGGGGCTCGGGGTCTTCGCCGGCAGCCACGCCCACTACGTCGAACTGCTCACCCTGGCCCTGCTGGCGCCGGCGCACATCCTCGCGAACCTGCTCATCGGCGCCCTGACCGGCGCCTCGGACATCCGCGGGGTCAACCTGGTCAAGGTGGTACCGGCCGCGGTGCGTACCGCGCTGCTGGTGTTCGCCTGCGTCGCCTTCGACCTCAGCGCCTACTGGGCCGGTCTGCTGTTCCTGGCCTCGATGCTGCCGGCGGTCGCGATCGGTGTCGTCCGGCTGAGAACGGCGCCGCGAGGTTCGTCGCGGCCCGGGCCGGCGGCTCCGGACGGGCCGCCGGCCGGTGAAGTACCGGGCATCCCCATCCGCTCGCTGGTCATGTACTCGCTCAGGTGCCTGCCCGGCGTGCTGGCGGCGATCTCCAGCGCGCGCCTGGACCAGATCGTCGGGCTGCCGGTCATCGGCGCTCGCCAGCTCGGCTACTACGCCGCCGCCGTCAGCGTCGCCGAGATCCCGATGGCCATCGCGACCGCAGCCCGGACCGTGCTCATGGGCCGGCCGTCCACCGCCGACCCGCGGCAGGCCACCGCGGTGGC
>JBDZVD010000096.1:0-26491 GCA_040255525.1 Micromonosporaceae bacterium
AGACAAGACTTCTAATCAACCCCTTGGCCCACAGAACGCCATGGCTCCGATCCGACTTCCGTAGGGGCGCCCGGCTCCGTAGGGGCGCCCGGCTCCGCGGGGACCGGTGGCGCGGCCGACGCCGAAGCCGTTGGCGCGGCCGACGCCGCCGAGCCGCCGGTGGACACCGGCGGCTCGGCGGCGGGCCGGGCGTCGTCGGCAGGAGCGGCGGGGGCGCCATCGCCCAGCGGGCTCACCGGAATCGGGGGCCAGGTCGGCGGCTGATCCCGGGCGGACGCCGGCGGCTGATTCCGGGGTGGTGCCGGCGGCTGCGCCCGGCCGACAGCGGGGCGCTGGACGGGTGGCTCAGCGGGTCTGGTGGGCGGCTGAACCCGGCCCACCGCCGGCCAGGTCGGCTTCGCCGGAGCCTGGGCACGACCCACCGCGGGCCGTTGAGGTTGCTGAGGGGCCGGCTGGGCGGGCATGGCCGGCCGGTGAGGCGGGGCCGACGGAAGCGAACCCAGCGACGGCCGGCCGCTCGACCGCCGTTCGCGGGGCAGCCGCCGCTGCTCCCCCGCCCGGCGGAGTGAGCCGAGCAGCCGGCGCAGCGCGTGCGCGGCCTGCGGCGCGGTCATCCGGGTGGCCGGGTTCTTGTCCAGCAGGCCGTCCAGCACCGGCACGAGCGGTCCGGCCAGCATCGTCGGGTCCGGCGGCTCGGTCACCAGAGCGGTCAGCGTCGCCATGGCCGTCGACCGTTGGTACGGGGCGCGCCCCTCGACGGCGGCGAACAGCGTGGCACCCAACGACCAGAGGTCTGATTCGGTACCGGTGGTGCCCTGACGGGCCCGCTCCGGTGCGATGTACGCCGGAGAGCCCAGGATCAGGCCGCTCCGGGTGAGCGTCGCATCGCCGGCCAGCGTGGCGAGGCCGAAGTCGGTCAGTACCACCCGGCCGTCGTCCGCGATGAGAACGTTGCTCGGCTTGACGTCCCGGTGCAGCACCCCGGACCGGTGAGCGGCGTGCAGGGCGCCGAGAATGTCCAGACCGATACGGGCCACCTCGGGGACCGGCAGCGGCCCGTCCTCGGCGATGCGCTCCTGGAGCGACCTGGACCGGACGTACTCCATGACGATCCACGGGCGGCGGGGCCGGGCCACCACGTCGTAGATGCGTACCACGTTCGGGTGGTTGAGCCGAGCGATGGCCCGGGCTTCGCGCAGCCCGCGCCCGCTGGCCTCCTCGCCCTCGGATTCGGTCAGCCCGCTCGGCGGTACGACCTCCTTGACGGCCACGTCGCGGTGCAGGACCTCGTCGCGGGCGAGCCAGACCCGGCCCATGCCGCCCTCGCCCAGCGGACTGATCAGACGGTAGCGCTCGGTTGCCGAAGATCGTGGGGGCGAAGGCACGCATCGAAAGTACCCGGCCGCTGTCCGGTTAGGCTCGGCGGATGGACGGTCGCCCAGCCATCAGGATTGAACATGGCACTCCGACCGACGAGGAGCTGGCCGCTCTCGTCGGCGTACTGCTGTCCCGCCCGGCGGCGCCCCCGGCGGGCGCCCCGACCCGGTCCCGCTGGCTGGACAGCGCCCGGCCGGGTACCGCCGTCCGGCGCGGCCCCCACGCCTGGCGCACCGCTGCGCTTCCGCGCTGACCGGGCGGGACGGCCGGGTCAGCGGCTCGGCGGGCAGGCCGGCCATTACGATGCCCCGGTGACCCAGCCACCGCACCTGGTACTCGCGTCCGCCAGCCCGGCCCGGCGCAAGACTCTCGCCGCGGCCGGCATCGCGGTCGAGGTCATCGTCAGCGGCGTCGACGAGTCCACTATGGACGTCACGGATCCGGCCGCCTTCTGCCTCGGTCTGGCCCGGTTGAAGGCGTCGGCGGTGGCCGACCGCCTGCGGGGGAGACCAGTCCGGCTCGGCGCGTCTGGCGCCGCGCAACGACCCAGATCGGTCGCCGAGCCCGCCCGGCCCGGGTCGCCCGTTCTGGTGCTGGGATGTGACTCGATACTCGCGTTCGACGGGCAGATCCTGGGCAAGCCGGCCGACCGCGACGAGGCGGTCGCCCGCTGGCGCCAGATGCGCGGGCGCAGCGGCGAGCTGTTCACCGGCCACAGCCTGATCGACCTCACCGGAGACCGGCGCGCGGACGCGACCGCGGTGTCCACGGTGCACTTCGCCGACATCGACGACGCGGAGATCGAGGCGTACGTGGACACCGGTGAGCCGCTGAAGGTGGCGGGCGCGTTCACCATCGACGGTCGGGGCAGCCCGTTCGTGGAGTCGATCGAGGGCGACCCGGGTACGGTCGTCGGGGTGTCCCTGCCGCTGCTGCGCCGGCTGCTCGCCCAGTTCGGCATACCGATCACCCGGCTCTGGACACCGTAGGCCGATCGCACGGCCACCAGGACCGGCGGCATCTCGCCTGACCGGTACGCCTAGGTGGTGGTGCACGGACGGCATCACCCTGGCCGCCGGAGGTAGCCGCGCACACAGTGCGGGCCCACCCGTACCGGCGAAGGGACGAGTGGGCCCGCGCGACCCGAGCGGCGCGACCGGCCGGGTCGCCCCCCGTCAGCGCACGCTCTTGGCGAACGAACGCGCGGCCCAGGACACCGAGAACACGGTGAGGACACCGAGGATCAGCAGCGACTTCCAGACGCTCGAGTCGCCCGGGTTGCCGGCGAACAGCGCGCGACTGCCGTCGACCGCCCAGGAGAACGGGTTCCACTTCGCCACACTGGACAGCCAGTGCGGCGCGTACTGCATCGGAAGCAGCACGCCGGACAGCAGCAGGATCGGTACGCCCACTGTGTTCAGCAGCGGCGCGAGCGCATCCTCGCTGCGCAGCTTGAGGGCGATCGCGTACGACGCCGCGGACAGCATCAGAGCGATGAGGCCGAGTACCGCGAAGGCTAGCAACGCGTCTACCAGACCCACGGCGAGCCCGAACGGGAGGGACAGCACGGTGATGATCGCGGCCTGGACGATCAGCGAGACGACATCCCGCAACGCCCTGCCGAGCAGCAGCGCCAGCCGGCTGACCGGGGTGACCCGGCTACGTTCGATCACTCCGGCGCGCAGCTCGGAGATGAGCGCGAAGCCGACGAAGAACGTCCCGAAGATGGCCAGCTGCACCAGGATGCCGGGCACGAAGATGCGGTACGCCTCGGCACTCGGCAGCCGCAGCGCGCCCTTGAGCAGCGGCCCGAACAGGAACAGGTAGTACAGCGGCTGGATGATCCCGACGATCACCCAGACGGGATTGCGCAGCACCAGCATCATCTGTCGCTGGAAGATGAGCCAGGTGTCTCGTGCGAGCTTCATCGCCACACCTCTCAGGACTCGCGCAGCGAGCGGCCGGTCTTGGTCAGGAACACGTCGTCGAGGCTCGGGCGGTGCAGCTCGATCGAGTCGAGTCGCACCCCCGCGCCGTCGAGGGTGCGCAGGATCTGCGGCATCGCCGTGGCCCCCGTGTCGACGACCAGGCGCACGCTGTCGCCGGACGCCTCGAGCTGGCGCACGTACGGCTGGTTGTCGAGCAGCTTCGCCGCCTGCTCGGTGGCGCCGGGCACGCCGACGGTCACCACGTCACCGGAGACCTCGCGCTTCAGGTCGTCCGGTGTGCCCTCGGCGACGATCTCGCCATGATCCATGATCGCGACCCGGTCGCAGAGAGCGTCGGCCTCGTCGAGGTAGTGCGTGGTGATGAAGACCGTCATGCCCTCCGCGCGCAGCCGGCGCACCTCGTCCCACATGTGGGCCCGGCTCTGCGGGTCCAGGCCGGTGGTCGGTTCGTCCAGGAAGAGCACGTCGGGTGCGTGGATGACACCCAGCGCCACGTCGACCCTGCGACGCTGGCCGCCGGAGTAGGTCTGGCACTTGCGGTCGGCGAACTCGGCGAGCTGGAATGCCTCGATCGCGCGGGCCGCCCGCCGCTGCGCGTCCGCCTTGGCGATGCCGTACATGCGGGCCTGCATGACCAGCTCTTCGCGGGCGGTCACGGCGTCCCAGGTGCTGCCGCCCTGCGCCACATACCCGATCCGGCGGCGCACCTGCCCCGGGTGCCGGCGCAGGTCCGCGCCGGCGACCGTGGCCTCGCCGCCGTCCGGCTGGATCAGCGTCGCGAGCATCCGCAGCGTGGTGGTCTTGCCCGCGCCGTTCGGGCCGAGGAAGCCGAAGATCTCGCCCTTTGCGACCGAGAGGTCGACGCCGCGGACCGCGTCGACGGTTGCCTTCCGGGCCCGGAACGATTTCCGCAGGCCGATGGTCTGGATCATGCCTCTCCCCGTACACGCGTCACCCATCCAGGTCCACGCACACTAACGCGATATGTCGCGTTGAGTCAAGGTTGAATAGTCGCGTTGTATCGTGATCTTACGGTGCTCGCCTCCGTTACCACCCGGCTCCGGCTGCGCCCCGTGAGTCAGTCCGCGCTCGGCAGCTCCCCCGCCTCCACCCGCTCGGCGAGCCGCTCACACCAGTCCGCCTCGACCCGCGCCTTCGCCATGGACAGCTCGAACAGGTACGGGATGTGCGGCGCGTCCGCGTTCGGGTTCGCCGCGAGCCGTACCTCGGCGCCATCGACGAACAGCCGTAGCAGCCGAGCCCGGTTGCGCAGCGCGCCGGCCGCCTCGCGCCGGGTCAACGCGAACAGGAAGGCGTACGCGGCATTGAACGGGTCCGGCGGGACGGTGTACTCCCACCAGTACCGGCGCAGCAGGTCCTGGAACTCCGCCTCACCCTTGGCGGTGATCTCGTACGTCGTCCGGGCCGGCCGCGAGCCGACCTGCCGGGTCGCGACCTCGGCCAGCAGGCCCTCCTCGGCCAGCTTCTTCAGCGCGTGGTACACCGAACCCGGCGCCACGTGCGCCCAGTCGTCCGCGTGCCAGCTCAGCAGTTCGCGTCGTACGTCATAGCCGTGCACCGGCTGGAAGATCCGCACCACGCCGAGGATGAGAAGTCGGGTCGTCGACATTCTCCACAGCGTAATAGCCAAATTTGACTACCGACGGCGGCGCGGCGGCAGCAGCCCGCGCGCCGACCCACCGCCGGAGCGCCGCGATCGCGTGCCAGAGGTCACCAGGCCGTGCCCGGTGTACCGGTTTACACTGCCCGGCATGCGTAAGGTGCTGATCGCGAACCGGGGCGAGATTGCGGTACGGGTGATCCGGGCGTGCCGCGACGCCGGGCTGCAATCGGTGGCCGTGTACGCGGACTCCGACCGCGACGCCCTGCCCGCCCGGCTGGCCGACGAGTCCTACGCGCTCGGCGGCGACACCTCGACCGAGACGTACCTGAACATCGACAAGCTTCTCGACGTCGCCCGGCGCTCCAGCGCCGACGCCGTGCACCCGGGGTACGGCTTCCTGTCGGAGAACGCCGATTTCGCCCAGGCCGTCATCGACGCCGCGCTGACCTGGATCGGCCCGACCCCGCAGGCCATCCGTGACCTCGGCGACAAGGTGACCGCCCGGCACATCGCGCAGCGGGCCGGGGCGCCGCTGGTACCGGGGACGGCGGAGCCGGTCGCGGACGCCAGCGAGATCGTCGAGTTCGCCACCCAGCACGGCCTGCCGGTCGCCATCAAGGCGGCGTTCGGCGGCGGCGGGCGCGGCCTCAAGGTCGCCCGGACCATCGAGGAGATCCCGGCGCTGTTCGAGTCCGCCACCCGCGAGGCGGTCGCCGCGTTCGGACGGGGCGAGTGCTTCGTCGAGCGGTACCTGGACCGGCCGCGGCACGTCGAGGCCCAGGTCCTGGCCGACCGGCACGGCAACGTGATCGTGGTGGGTACCCGGGACTGCTCGCTGCAACGCCGGCACCAGAAGCTCGTCGAGGAGGCACCCGCTCCGTTCCTGACCGACCAGCAGCGGCAGCAGATCCACTCCTCCGCCAAGGCGATCTGCCGCGAGGCCGGATACCAGGGCGCGGGTACCGTCGAGTACCTGGTCGGCGGCGATGGCACCATCAGCTTCCTGGAAGTGAACACCCGGCTGCAGGTCGAGCACCCGGTCACCGAGGAGACCGCCGGCATCGATCTGGTTCGCGAACAGTTCCGGATCGCGGACGGCGAGGCGCTGCGGTGGACCGGGGACCCGGCGCCGCGCGGCCACGCGATCGAGTTCCGGATCAACGGCGAGGATCCGGGGCGCAACTTCCTTCCGGCGCCCGGCGTGGTCAGCGAACTGCGGCTGCCGAGCGGCCCCGGGGTACGGGTGGATACCGGCATCGAGTCGGGCAGCGTGGTCGGCGGCAACTTCGACTCGTTGCTGGCCAAGGTGATCGTCTCCGGAGGGACCCGGGCCGAGGCGCTGGAGCGCGCCCGGCGCGTGCTGGACGAGCTGGTCGTCGACGGGATGGCCACCGCGCTGCCGTTCCACCGGCTCGTCGTGCGCGACCCGGCCTTCACGTCGGAACCGTTCTCGGTGCACACCCGGTGGATCGAGACGGAATGGGCCGGCGGAGTGCCGCCGTTCAGCACCGGGTCCACTGTGGACGATCCGGAGCCCCGGCAGACCTTCGTGGTGGAGGTCGGCGGGAAGCGGCTGGAGGTTTCCCTGCCGGCATCCATGGGTACCACTGTGAAGGCCCCCGCCGTGGCCAAGCCTGCCCCCAGGCGCGGCGGGGGTCACAAGAGCGGTACCGCGGCGGGCGGCGACGCACTGACTTCCCCGATGCAGGGCACGATCGTGAAGATCGCGGTGTCGGACGGCGACACGGTCGCCGAGGGCGATCTGGTGGTCGTACTCGAGGCGATGAAGATGGAGCAGCCGCTGAACGCGCACAAGGCCGGCGTGGTCACCGGCCTCGCCGCGTCCGTTGGCGACGTCATCACCGCCGGCTCGGTCATCTGTGAACTGAAGTAGCCCGCCGGCGCCCGGGACCGTGGCGTCAGGGCATCGCGGAAGCGCCCACCATGAGCCGGATCGCCTCGGCGGCGGCCATCCCGCCGCCGGCCGGCGGACCGGCACCGTCGACGATGTCCGCCCGTGGCCGCAGCGACACCGCTCCCGCCGCCGCCTCGCGTGCGCCGATCACCGCCAGGTACGGCACCCGCCGCGCGTCCCGTACCCGGGCACCCAACGACCCGTCGGCCGCGAGGTTCACCCGCAATCCGGCCGCCGCGCAGTCGTCCGCGAACCGCCCGGCCGCCGCCATCTGGTCGGCGCCGACCGGCAGCACCGCCACCTGTACCGGCGCGTACCAGGCCGGGAACGCCCCGCCGTGCACCTCGACGAGGTGACCGAACAGCCGCTCCATGCTGCCCACCAGACTGCGATGAATCATCACCGGCCGGACCGCCGCGCCCGACGAGTCCATGTAGGACAGATCGAACCGGGCCGGCTGGTGGAAGTCCAGTTGCACGGTCGCCAGGGTCGACTCCCGGCCGGCCGGATCGACGATCTGCACGTCCACCTTCGGGCCGTAGAACGCCGCCTCACCCGGTGCGTCCACATAGGACACCCCGGCCAGGGCGTCGCGCAGTATCCGCTCGGCCAGTTCCCACTGCTGGGGCTCCCCGCCGTACTCGCGTCCCGGGCCGCGCAACGACAACCGGAACCGGGCCGGTACCACGCCGAGCGCCTGGTGCGCCCTGCGCATCATCGCGAACACCTGGCTCACCTCGTCGCCGGCCCGATCGAGCTGGCAGAAGATGTGCGCGTCGTTCAGCGAAATGGCCCGCACCCGGGCCAGCCCACCCAGCACCCCGGAGCGTTCGGCGCGGTACATGCCGCCCAGCTCCGCGACCCGTAGCGGCAGGTCGCGGAACGAACGCTGGCGCGACCGGTACACCAGTGCGTGGTGCGGGCACAGGCTGGGCCGCAGTACCAGCTCCTCGGCACCGTCGCGCATCGGCGGGAACATGTCCTCCGCGAAGTGAGCCCAGTGCCCGGAAATCTCGTAGAGTTCGCGCCGTGCCATGGGCGGCGAGTACACGTGCCGGTAGCCGGCGGCCGCCTCCAGCCGTCGCAGGTACTCCTCGACGGCGTGCCTGGCGACGGCGCCGTCCGGCGGCCAGATCGGCAGCCCGGCACCGATCAGCGGATCGGTGGCGAACAGCTTCAGCTCCCGGCCGAGTTTGCGGTGGTCGATCATCTTTTCCTCCTGCGGATGTCCGTTGGGCCTGGCGCACCGACTGGTCTGGGTCGGTGCGTGGCGTCAGACGCGCCGGGCCGGACGGGGCACCGGTCGGAGGCACGAAAAAGGCCCCGGGCGATGCCCGGGGCCTTCGACGTCTGGTGGTCAGCGCGAAGCTACGCCGGGACTCCCCGGCGTCGTCGTGAACCCTGCCGCTTCGATCACGGCGGCAAGACTAGCCGGCCGCGCGGTCGGCCGCCAGCGGATTACGGTTCGTGGTGCATGAGCTGGCGAGCCGCCTCGGTGATGGAGCCGGACACCGAGGGGTAGATGGTGACGATGTGCGCCAGCTGGTCCACGGTCAGGTGGTTGTCCATCGCCATCGACACCGGGAGGATCAGCTCGCTCGCCTTCGGCGCGACCACGACGCCGCCGAGTACCCGGCCGGAGGCGGGGCTGCAGAACAGCTTCACGAAGCCGTCGTGGATGCCGGCCATCTTCGCCCGGGCGTTGCCGTCCAGCGACAGCGTCACCGACCGGGCCACCGCCTCGCCGCTGTCTACATCGGACTGCGACACGCCGACCGAGGCCAGTTCCGGGTCGGTGAACACGTTGGCCGCGACCGACTTGAGCCGCAGCGGGGCGACCGCCTCGCCGAGCGCGTGCCACATGGCGATCCGACCCTGCATGGCCGCCACGCTGGCGAGCGGGAGCAGGCCGGTGCAGTCGCCGGCCGCGTACAGGCCCGGCACGTTGGTACGGGAGACGCCGTCCACGGTCAGGTACCCACCCGGCGCCACCTGCACGCCGTACTCGGCCAGGCCGAGGTCGCCGGTGTTCGGGATCGACCCGACCGCCATGAGCGCGTGCGACCCCTCGACCACCCGGCCGTCGGCCAGCGTCACGGCCACTCCGGAGCCGGTGCGCTCCACCGCCGCGGCACGCGAGTTGTTCAGGATGC
The DNA here is from genome assembly GCA_040255525.1 of Micromonosporaceae bacterium. Taxonomy (GTDB): domain Bacteria; phylum Actinomycetota; class Actinomycetes; order Mycobacteriales; family Micromonosporaceae; genus Rugosimonospora. The sequence continues at coordinate 9,019 of JBDZVD010000096.1, forward strand.
TCATGCCCCGCGACCGGAACACCCGCTCGATGGCCATCGCGGCGTCCGGGTCCTCGTGCGGCATGACCCGGTCCCGGCTGGAGACCAGCGTCACGTCGACGCCCATCGCCAGGTACGCCGAGGCGAACTCGGCACCGGTCACACCGGAGCCGATCACGATCAGGCGCTCCGGAAGCTCGGGCAGGTCGTAGACCTGGCGCCAGGTGAGGATCCGCTCGCCGTCCGGCCGGGCGGTGGGCAGGATCCGAGGCGTCGCGCCGGTCGCGATCAGGACGGTCGACGCATCGATCGCGTACGCTGGGTCACCGTCGGACGGGCTGACCTCGATACGGTGGGTGTGACCGAGCGTGTCGGCACCGAGCCGGGCGGTACCTGAGACAAACGTCACCCCCGCTTTGATCAACTTGGCGTGGATATCCGCGCTCTGCGCCTTCGCCAGGCGCTTCACCCGGGAGTTGACCGCCTGGGCGTCGACGCTGACGGCCGCCAGGCCACCCGCGTGGACCCCGAACTCCTCGGTGTCCCGGTAGCCGGTCACCACGTCCGACGACGCGATGAACGTCTTCGACGGCACGCAGTCGGACAGCACGCAGGCCCCGCCGGCACCCTCCGCCTCCACGACCGTGACCTCGGCATTCAGCTGCGCGGCGACCAGCGCTGCCTCGTACCCGGCCGGCCCACCGCCGATGATCACAATCCGCCCCACGACACCCTCCGCACTCGACACGCTCTGTTTATTCTCTCTCAGCCCGGCAGAGGACTATCGTCATCGCCGTGCGTCACTACGCCGCGTATGGCTCCAATCTCGACCCCGGCCGCATGCGGGCCTACTGCCCGCATTCGCCGATGATCGGTACCGGCTGGCTGGAAGGCTGGCGGCTGACCTTTGCCGGCGAGGAGGATCTCGGCTGGGAAGGTGCGGTCACCACGATCGTCGAATCTCCCGGCGACCGGGTCTTCGTCGCGCTCTACGACGTGCACCCCTGGGACGCCGCCCAGCTCGACGAGGTCGAGGGTGTCACCTCCGGGACGTACCGCAAGCTGCACCTTCGGGTGGCCACGCTGGATGGCGACGTGACCGCGTGGGTGTACGTGTACAGCGGGTACGAGGGCGGCCTGCCCACCGCGTGGTACCTGGCCGAGATCGCGGCCGCCGCGGAGAAGGCCGGAGCCCCGGCCGACTACCTCACCGAGTTGCGGACGCGCCCCACCCGGACCGCCCAGCCCTGAGCGCGGCCTCAGCGCACCGCCGGGTACCTGCCGGCCTGCATCCGCAGCTCCCGTACCGCCTCGTCGAGCAGGTTCACCAGCTCGATCCGCTCGGACGCCTCGAGGACCCGATACGCCGCTCCGGTGACCCGGTCGCTGATCGCGTCAGCCCACACCCGGCGCCGTATCAGCGGCTCGAACGGCGGGAACGGCGGCTGCCACCCGTACGCGATCGCCCCTGCCGCCCCCTCCGGGCCGGCCAGCAGAGCCTCCAGCGGCGTCAGCCCGGCCGATCGGACGGCCAACAGCTGCGCCGCGATCCGGTGCTCGCGCAGCAGCCGGACCAGTACTGCGGCCCGGGCGCCGGGCTCGGCGTCCGGTACCGGCATCCCCCGCCACGCGGCGAACAGCGGAAGCCCGGCCGGATCGGCGGCCAGCACCACCCGCTCGGCGAGGCCGATGAGCCGCGAGGTCCCCCCGAAGCCGCCCAGCCGCTCCCGGCCCCACCGGCAGCACTCGGCCAGGTGGTGCCCGGCGATTTCGGCCGGCGGGGCGACCCGCCGGGCCGACTCCCACCCCTCGCGGGCAGCGTCCGCCGCGATGAAGCCGAGCGCGGCCGCGAGGGTCTCGGGGCTCACGTCTCCCAGCGCACCGCCCCACCCGGTCACGTAGAACGCCCAGCCGGTCAGTCCGAGCTGGCGGGCCCGGCGCAGCGTCTTGGGGCACTCGGCGAACGCGCCGCCCAACTCCTGTACTGCCGGCCGAGCGGCCGCGGCAGCCTGCTCCGGGGTCACGCGTCGTATTCTGCCGCCTGTTCGGGCCGGCGTCACCGCCCAACTGGTGCGGGAGCCGCGCCAGCATGCTTGAGCCGGGGGACCGGTCAGCTACCGCCGTGACTGGCCACCTCGCGCGGCACGCCAGCTTCCCCAACCGGCGTGACCAAGGTCAGCCCGCGCGGGAGCCGCGCCAGTTTCCCCAACCGGCGTGGCCGGTCAGCTCGCGCGGGAGCCGCGTTCAGCGTTTGGCCCGGTGCGCGTCCCGCTCCGCCGCTCTGCGGGTCAGCCTGGCTTCGCGCAGCGCGCTCTGGGCGGCGACCTGTGCCTGGCGCAGCCGGTCCAGCTCCGCGGTCAACTCGTCCAGTGCGCGGGCTGCCTCCCGCTCGGCCGCCGTCGCGTCGCGCAGCGCACTCTCGGCGGCCTCGATGCGGGCGGCGCGGGCCGCCCTCGCCTCCTCACGCTCCCGCTGGCGTTGCTGCGCCTCCCGCTGGTTCTGCGCCTCCCGCTGTCGCTGCACCTCCCGCTGGCGCTGCGCCTCCCGCTCGCGGCGCCCGGCCACGCCCGCGGACTCGTCCTGTCCGGGCCTCCGGGTACGCCGGCCGGTCCCGGCGTCGGCCTCCGCACGGCGCCCGGTCTCGGCCCGGGTCCCGGGCTTCGCACGGCGCTCCTGCTCCGCGCGCTGCCCGGCCCGCGTCCGGGCGGCCGCCGCGCCGGCAGCGGCACGGGCCTGCCGTCCGGCGCCACCCCGCTGCCGGTCCCGGCCGGCCGCCGGGGCCTCGGCCGTGCCGCCGTCGAGCACCCGCAGTTCCGGGCGGAGCGGCTCGCCGAACCCCGCGTACTCGGCGGCCCTGGTCAGCCGCCCGGCCCGGACGGCCTCCGCGACGTCCTCGTCCGCGACCGCCGCGCCCAGCGTCGCCTCCACCTCGGCCAGCGGCAGCGCGTCCGGCTTGCGGCCCGCGTCGGTGGCCAGCCGCCTGGCCTGGCCGACCAGGGCCGCGATCGCGGCCCGGCGCCGGGACGACAGCTCCCGCATCCGCTCGCCGCTCAACCGGTCCTGCGCCTCGCGCAACCGGGCACCCAACTCCAGCAGCTCGCCGACCTGCTCGGGGCGGTGCAGCGCGAGCAGGTTCACCAGCCACGCGGCGACGGTCGGCCGGCGCAGCGCGCGGATCCGGGCGGCCAGGGCATGGTCGCCGTCCGCCCGCGCTCGCGCCACCGCCTCGTCGCGCGCCGCGATGAACCGCTCCGGCGGCAGCGCGTAGAGGTCCCGCTCAAGCGTCAACGGTCTCCCCGGGGACCAGCCGGCTGTACTCCGCGCCGGAGAACTGGCCCATCAGCCGGTCGAGCAGGCCCAGCCCGTTGTCGTTGGCCAGGCTGTCGTGCAGCGCGTACGCGCGCCGGGGCGCGACCGCCCGGACGAAGTCGATCGCTTCGCAGACCTTGAGCCAGGGGGCCGAGATCGGCACGAACAGTGTGTCGATCTCCACGTCCGGCGGGACGTCGAACGAGTCCCCCGGGTGGTACACCGATCCTTCGACCAGGAAACCGAGATTGGGTACCACCGGCAGGTCCGGGTGGATCACCGCGTGCCAGCCGCCGTACACCCGGACGTCGAATCCGGCCGCCTGGAACCGGTCGCCGGGGTCGACCGCCTGCACCACGCCGTTGAGCGCGCCGAGCTTCGCGACCACCTCGGGGTGGGCATACACCTGGGCCAGCGGCCGCTTCTCCAGCGCGTCGGCGAGCTTGTCCACGTCCAGGTGGTCGGCGTGCTCGTGAGTGATCAGTACCGCGTCGACCCCGTCCAGCGAAACGCGCTCGGAGAACCCGCCGGGGTCGATGACCAGCACTGCGTCGTCGCGCACGAGCCGGACGCAGGAATGGGAGAACTTGGTCAGTCGCATGCCCGCCAGTCTGCCGGAACCGGCACGGCGCCGTCAGGATTGACGGCGCCGCGATTGGCCCGTGCCGGGCCGGCTCGGCTAGAGCGCCGGCGCGGCCAGCGCGGCGAACGCCGTGTGGACCATGATCCGTACCCCGTTGGCGATGGCACGCTCGTCGACGTCGAAGCTGGCCTGGTGGATGTCGCCCCGGACCTCGTCGCCCGGTACCCCGACACCGAGGCGCATCATCGCGCCCGGCACCTGCTCCAGGTAGAACGCGAAGTCCTCGCCGCCCATGCTGATCTCGGCCTCGACGACCCGCTCGGCACCCATCGCCGCGCCGGCCGCCCCGGCGACCACCGCCGCCGCGTGCCGATCGTTGATCACCGGCGGCACGCCCCGGTGGTAGACCACCTCGGCCTCGGCCCCGGTACCGGTCACCACGTCATCGATCAGCTTCGAGATGAGCCTGGGCACCTCGTGCCACGCGTCCCGGTTCAGTACCCGGACCGTGGCCCTGGCCCGGCCGACGCTCGGGATCGCGTTGGCCGCCTCGCCGGCGTGTACCGCGCCGAACACCATGGACACCCCGGCGCGCGGGTCGACCCGCCGGTCCAGCAGGGCGGGTACGTCGACCACCACCCGGCTGAGCGCGTGCACCAGGTCGGAGGTCAGGTGCGGGCGGGCGGTGTGGCCGCCCGGGCCGCGCAGGGTGATGTCGACCATGTCGGCGGCGGCCGTCATCGGGCCGGAGCGGATGCCCAGCAGGCCCACCGGCAGCTGCGGGGCGCAGTGCAGCGCGAAGATGGCGCTGACGTCCTTCAGGCCGCCGGCCGCGATCACCTCGGGCGCGCCGGACGGGATGACCTCCTCGGACGGCTGGAACAGCAGCCGTACCCGGCCGGGCAGCTCGCCGCGCTCGGCCAGCTGGGCGAGCATCAGCCCGGTACCGAGCAGGACGGTCGTGTGCACGTCGTGGCCGCAGGCGTGGCACGCCCCGTCGACCGTGGACCGGTACGGCACGTCCTTGATGTCCTGTAGCGGCAGCGCGTCCAGGTCCGCGCGCAGCGCGATGACCCGGTCGTTGTCGCCGCTGCCCGGGATATCGCAGATGACCCCGTTACCCTTCGGCAGTACCCGTGGCGACAGCCCGGCGACCTCGAGTTCGCGGGCCACCAGCGCGGCGGTCTCGAACTCGTGGCCGGACAGCTCGGGGTGTGCGTGCAGGTGCCGGCGCACTCCGACGAGTTCGGCGCCGCGGGAGGCGAGCCAGCGGTCGAGGTGACCCGGTAGCGGATCGGCACCGGGCACCGCCTCGACCCGGGCCGGCGAGCCGGCGCGGGCGGCCGGGCGGGCCGTGGCCCGCCCTTCGGACGGTGTGCTCTTCGGCAAGGTCAACGCACTAGTCACAGTCTCTGGTTGCTCTCCCTCGAAGGGCGGGGGCATCGAGTCGGTCGGCATAGCGGCCAGTTCGGGCCTCTTGCCACGAGTCGTCACCTCCGTTGACAACTTGGTCAGCCTAGACCCAGCATGGTGACGCTGCGCAATCTCATTCCCGTTGCCGCCAGGTTGCGGTGCGTCACGAATTGCCTGGTAGAACCGTTTCGGGGCCGGCAAATCCCGACGCGAGCCGCCGTTCAACGCGGTCAACCGGCCTCAACCTCCTACAACGGGTAACCGTCCCGTTAGGAAACGCCCCGAGGCCGGGTTCTGGTTGTCCGAGTGACGAGGTTGTCACATCCGAAACCGACTCGCGTTTTCTCCGGGGCCGGCGCCCGGAGCAGTGAAGACTCGCGAATGTGAGCGTTCAGAAGCGCTCGGTGGGCTGGTGCCGGCCCCAGACATCGCGCAGCGCGCCGCACGTCTCACCGACCGTCGCGCGCAGCCGCAACGCCTCCTTCAACGGATACAACACGTTGCCGGTACCCGACGCGACTTCCCGCAAACCGGCCAGCGCCCGCTCGACCGCGCCGTTGTCCCGGTCCGCGCGCAGCCGGGCCAGCCGCGCCGACTGCTCCGCCTCGATCGCCGGGTTCACCCGCAGCGGCTGGTACGGCTCCTCCTGGTCCAGCACGAACCGGTTCACCCCGACCACGACCCGCTGCGCCGAGTCGATCTCCTGCGCGATCCGGTACGCCGACGACTCGATCTCCCGCTTCTGGAACCCGGCCTCGATCGCGTCGACCGCCGAGCCGTGCTCGAACACCCGAGCCATCAGCTCGTCGACCGCGGCGCCGATCTCGTCGGTCATCGCCTCGATCACGTACGAGCCGGCGAACGGGTCGACCGTCGCGGTCAGGTCGGTCTCGTACGCGAGCACCTGTTGGGTACGCAGCGCCAACCGGGCCGCCTTCTCGGTGGGCAGCGCGATCGCCTCGTCGTAGGAGTTCGTGTGCAGCGACTGGGTACCGCCGAGCACCGCGCCGAGGCCCTGCACCGCCACCCGGATCAGGTTGACCTCCGGCTGCTGCGCGGTCAACTGCACCCCGGCGGTCTGCGTGTGGAACCGCAGCATCCACGACTTGGGGTCGCGCGCGCCGAACTCCTCGCGCATGATCCGGGCCCAGATCCGCCTGGCCGCCCGGAACTTCGCGACCTCCTCCAGCAGCGTGGTACGGGCGACGAAGAAGAACGACAGCCGGGGGGCGAAGTCGTCCACCGCCAGTCCGGCGGCCAGCGCGGCGCGGACGTACTCGATCCCGTTCGCCAGCGTGAACGCCACCTCCTGCACGGGCGTCGCACCCGCCTCCGCCATGTGGTAGCCGGAGATCGAGATGGTGTTCCACCTCGGGATCTCCTTGCGGCAGTAGGCGAACGTGTCGGCGACCAGGCGCAGCGAGGGCTTGGGCGGGAAGATGTACGTGCCCCGGGCGATGTATTCCTTGAGCACGTCGTTCTGGATCGTGCCGCTCAGCCGGTCGCCGGACACCCCCTGCTCCTCGGCGACCAGTTGGTAGAGCAGCAGCAGGACCGAGGCGGGCGCGTTGATGGTCATCGACGTGGACACCCTGTCCAGCGGGATCCCGTGGAACAGCCGGCGCATGTCGTCGAGCGAGTCGATGGCGACTCCGACCTTGCCCACCTCGCCGTTCGCGACCGGGTCGTCCGAGTCGTAGCCCATCTGGGTCGGCAGGTCGAAGGCCACCGACAGGCCCATGGTCCCGGCCGCCAGAAGCTGGTGGTACCGCGCGTTGGACTCGGCGGCCGTGCCGAAACCGGCATACTGTCGCATGGTCCACGGGCGCTGGGTGTACATCGTCGGGTACACGCCACGCGTGTACGGGTAGCTTCCGGGTTCTCCGATCCGGTCCGCCGAGCCCTTCCAGACATCGGCGGGTCCGTACACGGTTTTCAGTGGGAAACCCGATTCGCTCCGACGCTGTGTCATACCGGGATCGTAGGGTCAGTAACGTGAGCAGATACACCGCGACAGGTTGAGATTGACGACACGATCGCGACCATAAGTGAATTGGTGGCTACACACCGTGGGATTTGTCCGATCAGTGGACCCGTGACTTTCCCTGCGGCCGATGACCACGCAAGATAGGGGGGTTGCTCCACGTACCTCCCGCTCGACCAGATTCTGAAGTGATCCCCAGCGACGGTTGAAGGCCAGTGACAACCCAGACCTCGACGTGGCACGGCGAACCTCTTCCTCCGCCGCCCTCCCAGCGGGCAGTCCCGGGCACCGTGATCGGCGGCCGCTACCAATTGAGGGTGGCCATCGGCAACGGCGGCATGGGCACCGTGTGGCAGGCGGCCGACACGATCCTCCGCCGCGACGTCGCGGTGAAGGAGGTCCTGCTGCCGCCGGGCATGGCGGCATCGGACCGCAACGCGATGTATGAGCGGACCCTGCGCGAGGCGAGGGCCGCCGCCGCCCTGTCGCATCCCAGCGTCGTGCAGGTCTACGACGTGGTCACCGAGGGCGGGCGGCCGTGGATCGTGATGGAGCTGCTGCACGCCCGCAGCCTCGCCGACATGATCATCGCGGACGGTCCGCTCGCCCCGCGCGCCGTGGCGAAGATCGGCATCGCGCTGCTCGGCGCGCTCGAGGTCGCGCACGGGGCCGGCGTGCTGCACCGGGACGTCAAGCCGGCCAACGTCCTGATCTGCACCGACGGCCGCTGCGTGCTCACCGACTTCGGGGTGGCCCGGATGCCCTCGGAGAGCAACCTGACCACGCCCGGAATGGTGCTCGGCTCACCGCACTTCATCTCGCCGGAACGGGCGGTCGGCGGCGCCTTCGGACCACCCAGCGACCTGTTCTCGCTGGGGGTGTCGCTGTTCACCGCGGTGGAGGGCCGGCCGCCGTTCGACAAGGGCGATCCGTTCGACACGATGCGCGCGGTGGTCGAGGAGCCGCCCGTCGCGCCGGTCCGTGCCGGCCTGCTCGCCCCCGTGCTGTACGGGCTGCTGGAGAAGGATCCCGCGCGGCGCTGGGACGTCCGCGCCGCCCGGCAGGCGCTGCGCGACCTGCTCGCCGGGCCGCTGGCCAACAACGCGGTCCAGCACGTCACCGACCCCTACACGGTGGTACCGGTCGCCCAGCCGCCGCGCCCCGTGTACCGCAGCGACCAAGCCGCCCGGCACGGCCAGATCGGCGGCCGGGCCATGCTCGCCCCGGGCGAACTGCCGACCGACCGGGCCGCCGGGCAGGGGCAGCACGGCCAGCCCGGCCAGCACGGCCAGTACGGCCCGATCGGCGGCCGCGCCATGCTGTCTGCGGGCGAACTCCCGACCGACCGGATCGACCCGCCGGCCGGTCCCGTCGGCGGGCCGGGGCTGATGGAGCGCACCAACCCGGGCTTCCCGCCGATTCCCGGCCAGCCGCCGTACGGCACCGTGCACGGCCGTCCGCGCGACGGCGGCATGCTCGCCGACATCATGACCGGCACCCGGCAGGGTGCGAGCGGCCTGCTGCGCAGGTTCCGGGCCCTGCCGAAGGCGGCCCAGCTCGGCATCGCCGGTGGTGTGGCGGTTGTCCTCGTGCTCGGCATCGTGGGCCTGGCCGGCGGCTTCGGTGGGGGTTCGTCCTCGCCGGGCGCGCGCCCGGCCGCGAGCGCCTCGCCCAGCGGCCCGGCGTTCGCCGTCACGGCCTACCAGGACCCGCGGAAGTTCTCGCTGAACGTGCCGAGCGGCTGGACGAAGTCCGGCAGCACGTACTTCGACTTCACCGACCCGAAGGACTCCGACCGGAAACTGCGGGTCAACGTCGAGAAGGCGGGCAGCAGCAACGCCGACTACATGGCCGCGGTCGAGCGGGCGCTCAAGGATCCGAAGAAGTGCCCGGCGCCGTACAACCGGGTGTCGCTGACCACGGACGTCACGCTCGACGGGCACCCCGCCGCCGAACTGGAGTACACCTGCGGCACCGGGCCCGACGCGCGGCACGGCATCTGGCGGGCCACCGTGATCGACAAGCAGGCGTACGAGTTCTACCTGTCGGTCGAGGACAGCAGGTTCGCCGAGAGCAAGCCGATCTACGACGAGGCGGTCAAGTCGTACCAGCTCAACCTCGGCGACTGACCGGCGCGGCGTGCTATCAACGTGGGATGACCATCACCGAACCCGCCGCTTCTGACCAGCTGCGCGCGCGTGCCGCGCAGTGGCAGGCCGACGACCCCGACCGCACCGACCAGGCCGAGCTCCAGCGGGTACTGGACGGGCTGCCGGGGACGGCCGACGAGCTCGCCGACCGGTTCGCCGGCCCGCTGGCGTTCGGCACCGCCGGCCTGCGGGGGCCGCTACGGGCCGGCCCCAACGGCATGAACCTGGCGGTGGTCCGGGGCGCGGCGGCCGGGCTGGTCGGCTGGCTCGCCCAGCGGGGCGCCGACGGGCCGCTGGTGATCGGCTATGACGCCCGTCACCGGTCGCGCGAGTTCGCCGAACAGACCGCCCGGGTAGCCACTGGCGCCGGGCGGGAGGCGCTGCTCCTGCCGCGTCCGCTGCCCACGCCGATCCTGGCGTACGCGGTGCGCCGGCTCGGTGCGGTGGCCGGCGTCATGGTCACCGCGAGCCACAACCCGCCGCGGGACAACGGGTACAAGGTGTACCTCGGCGCGGAGCTGGGCGGCGCCACCGGGGCGGGGGCGCAGATCGTGCCGCCGGTGGACGCCGAGATCGAGGCGGCGATCCGGGCCGTGGGACCGCTGCGGCGGGTCCCGCTCGGGCCGCCCGGCACGGTGATGGACGAGGACATCGTGGTGTCCTATCTGGACAGCGTGGCCCGCGTCGTGGCCCCCGACGGCCCGCGCGACCTCACGGTCGCCTACACCCCGCTGCACGGCGTCGGCGGCGCGGTGGTGCTCGCCGCGCTCCCCGCGGCGGGGTTCGCCACGCCGTCCATCGTGGACGTCCAGGCCGAGCCGGATCCCGAGTTCCCCACGGTCTCCTTCCCCAATCCCGAGGAGCCCGGCGCCATCGACCGGGCCATCGCGCTCGCCTCGTCGACCGGCGCCGACCTGGCCATCGCGAACGACCCGGACGCCGACCGGTGCGCGGTCGCGGTACGGGACCGGGACGGCTGGCGGATGCTGCGCGGCGACGAGGCCGGCGTGCTGCTCGCCGACCACCTGATGCGCCGCGGGGTACGCGGCCTCTACGCCACCACCATCGTGTCCTCGTCGCTGCTCGGCGCGCTCTGCCGGCGGCGCGGGCTGCCGTACGCCGAGACGCTCACCGGGTTCAAGTGGATCGTCCGGGCCAGCACCGGCGCCGAGGGCGACGAGCTGGTCTACGGGTACGAGGAGGCGCTCGGCTACTGCGTCGCGCCCGGACTGGTCCGGGACAAGGACGGGATCTCGGCCGCCCTGCTCATGTGCGAGCTGGCCGCCGGGCTGAAGGCGGAGGGGCGCACGCTGGTCGACCGGCTGGACGAGATCGCCGCCGAGTTCGGCGTGTACGCGACCGACCAGCTGTCGGTGCGGGTCGAGGACCTGACCGAGATCGGCCGGGCGACGGGCCGGATCCGGACGCGGCCACCGGCGACGCTGCTCGGCGAGCCGGTCGACTCGGTCGAGGACCTGCTCCCGGACAACGACGTGATCACGCTGCGGACCCGGTCGGCCCGGGTGGTGGTCCGGCCGTCCGGCACGGAGCCGAAGCTCAAGGCGTACCTCGAAGTGATCGAGCCGGTGACCGGCGACGTGACCGAGGCGCGGCAGCGGGCCGGCCACGGCCTGGCCGCGCTCCGCAGCGAGACGGCCGCCGCCCTCGGCGTGTGACGGAGCTCTCCGACCTGGTCGGGCGGCCGCCGGCGGCCGGCGTCAGCTGAACCGGGGCATCCCGCCGAACTGGCGGTCGCCCGCGTCACCGAGGCCGGGCACGATGAACATCTTGTCGTTGAGGCGCTCGTCGACCGACGCGGTGACCAGCCGGAGCGGCAGGCCGGAGCCGGCAAGCCGGTCGACGCCCTCGGGCGCGGCGAGCACGCAGACCACCGTGATGTCGACGCAGCCGCGATCGGCCAGCAACTGGCAGCAGTGCAGGAGCGAGCCGCCGGTGGCCAGCATCGGGTCGAGCACCAGGACGGGCAGGCCGGTCAGGTCGCTCGGCAGGGACTCCAGGTATGCCCGCGGAGCGAAGGTCTTCTCGTCCCTGGCCAGGCCGACGAAGCCCATCGAGGACTCGGGCAGCAGCGCCAGCGCCGCGTCGGCCATGCCGAGGCCGGCGCGCAGCACCGGGACCAGCAGCGGAGGGTTGGCCAGCCGGGTGCCCTGGGCCTGTTCGACCGGGGTCTGGACCGGGTACCGGTGCACCGGCAGCGGACGCGTCGCCTCGTACACGAGCATCGTGGTCAACTCGTGCAGTGCCGCCCGGAATGCGGCTGAATCGGTGCGCGCGTCCCGCATGGCGGTGAGCCGGGCGGCAGCCAGCGGATGATCAATGACCTGTACGTCCACGGGGACATGGTAGCCAAGATCACTGTCGGCAGGTCCGCGTACTGTTGTGGCATGACGGCAACGGCAACGCGGCCCGCCGGCCCGGGCACCGGGGACCTCTCCGGGGTGGCCCGGTCGGAGGCCACCCTGCGCACCTTCCTGTACGGCCTCCCCGGCGTCGACGAGGTCGGCGCCCAGGCCCGGGCGGCCATGCTCGGCACCCGCTCGATCAAGACCTCCTCGAAGGCGTGGGCGATCGACCAGGCGATCGGGATGATCGACCTGACCACGCTGGAGGGCGCGGACACCCCGGGCAAGGTCCGGGCCCTGTCCACCAAGGCGCTGCGCCCCGACCCGGAGGACCCGTCCTGCCCGCGGGTCGCCGCGGTCTGCGTCTACCCGGCGATGGCCGCGGTCGCCGCGCCGATCCTGGCCGGCACCGGCGTGCACCTGGCGAGCGTGGCCACCGCGTTCCCGTCGGGCCAGGCACCGCTGCCGGTCAGGCTGGAGGACACCAGGGCGGCGGTGGCCGCCGGCGCCGACGAGATCGACATGGTGATCAACCGGGGCGCGTTCCTGTCCGGCCGCTACCTCGAGGTCTTCGACGAGATCGCCGCGGTCAAGCAGGCGGCGGGCGCCGCCCATCTCAAGGTCATCCTGGAGACCGGGGAGCTGGCCACCTACGACAACGTCCGGCGCGCCTCCTGGCTGGCGATGCTCGCCGGTGCCGACTTCATCAAGACCTCCACCGGCAAGGTCGCCCCGGCCGCGACCCTGCCGGTCACGCTGGTGATGCTGGAGGCGGTGCGCGACTTCCGGTCGGCCACCGGCCGGCAGGTGGGCGTCAAGCCGGCGGGCGGCATCCGCACCAGCAAGGACGCGATCAAATACCTGGTGCTGGTCAACGAGACGGCCGGCGAGGACTGGCTGCACCCGGACTGGTTCCGGCTGGGCGCTTCCAGCCTGCTCAACGACCTGCTCATGCAGCGCAGCAAGCTGAAGACCGGCCGGTACGAGGGCCCGGACTACTTCACCCTGGACTGAGTCGGGCCGGCGGCGGGCACCCGGCGGTACCCGTGGTCACCCCCCCGGGTAGGAAGGAAGATGGCCGCCAGCGGCCGGATGGGAAGAACAGATGGCTTTCGAATACGCTCCCGCGCCGGAGTCTGTGTCCATCGTGAACATCCGCCCGTCCTACGGGCTGTTCATCAACGGGGAATTCGTCGACCCCAAGGACGGCGAGCGGTTCAAGACGGTCAACCCGGCCAACGAGGAGGTGCTCGCCGAGGTCGCCTCGGCCGGACCGTCCGATGTGGACACGGCGGTGGCCGCCGCCCGGACCGCGTACGACACCGTCTGGCGCCGCCTGCCCGGCCGGGAACGGGCAAAGTACCTGTTCCGGATCGCCCGTATCATCCAGGAACGGGCGCGCGAGCTGGCGGTGCTGGAGTCGATCGACAACGGCAAGCCCATCCGGGAGTCCCGCGACGTGGACGTGCCGCTGGTCGCCGCCCACTTCTTCTACTACGCCGGCTGGGCGGACAAGCTGCCGCACGCCGGCCTCGGTCCGGACCCGCGACCGCTCGGCGTCGCCGGCCAGGTCATCCCGTGGAACTTCCCGCTGCTGATGCTGGCCTGGAAGATCGCCCCGGCGCTGGCGGCCGGCAACACGGTCGTGCTCAAGCCGGCCGAGACGACACCGCTGACCGCGTTGCTGTTCGCCGAGATCTGCCAGCAGGCCGACCTGCCGCCCGGGGTGGTGAACATCGTCACCGGCGCCGGCGAGACCGGCCGGCTGCTGGTCGAACACGACGGCGTCGACAAGGTCGCCTTCACCGGCTCCACCGAGGTCGGCCGGCTGATCGCCAGGTCGCTGGCCGGCACCCGCAAGCGGCTGACCCTGGAACTGGGCGGCAAGGCCGCCAACATCGTGTTCGACGACGCCCCGATCGACCAGGCCGTCGAGGGCATCGTCAACGGCATCTTCTTCAACCAGGGGCACGTCTGCTGTGCCGGCTCGCGGCTGCTGGTCCAGGAGTCGGTCGCCGAGGAGCTGCTCGACGCGCTCAAGCGGCGGATGGCCCGGCTTCGGGTGGGCGATCCGCTCGACAAGAACACCGACGTCGGCGCGATCAACTCGGCCGCGCAGCTGGAGAAGATCCGGGCGCTCTCCGAGATCGGCGAGAGCGAGGGCGCGCAGCGCTGGTCGCCGCCGTGCGAGCTGCCCGAGCGCGGGTTCTGGTTCGCGCCCACCGTCTTCACCGGAGTCTCCCAAGCCCACCGGATCGCCCGGGAGGAGATCTTCGGCCCGGTGCTGTCGGTACTGACGTTCCGCACGCCGGCCGAGGCCGTGGAGAAGGCGAACAACACGCCGTACGGGCTGTCCGCCGGGATCTGGAGCGAGAAGGGCTCCCGGATCCTCGCCGTGGCCGACCGGCTCCGGGCCGGGGTGGTGTGGGCGAACACGTTCAACAAGTTCGACCCGACCTCGCCGTTCGGCGGGTACAAGGAATCCGGGTACGGTCGCGAGGGCGGCCGGCACGGGTTGGAGGCCTACCTTGCCCACTGAGTCCACCTCCGTCAGCGGCGCGGGCCGGCTCGCGGTCCGCAAGACGTACAAGCTGTTCATCGGCGGGGCCTTCCCGCGCAGCGAGTCCGGGAGGTCCTACGCGGTGACATCGTCCGGCGGCGACTTCCTGGCCAACGCGGCGCTCGCCTCGCGCAAGGACGTCCGGGACGCGGTCCGGGCGGCCCGCAGCGCATTCGGCAAGTGGTCGGCGGCCACCGCGTACAACCGGGGTCAGATCCTGTACCGGGTCGCCGAGATGCTGGAGGGCCGGCGCGCCCAGTTCATCGACGAAGTCTCGGCCCACGGCGCGGGTGGGGACGCGGCGTCCACTGTGGATGCGGCGATCGACCTCTGGGTGTGGTACGCGGGCTGGTCCGACAAGATCGCCCAGGTGTATGGCAACGCAAACCCGGTTGCCGGCCCGTACTTCAACCTGTCCTCGCCGGAGCCGACCGGCGTGGTGGGCCTCGTCGCGCCGCAGGAGTCTCCGCTGCTCGGCCTCGTCGCGACGCTGGCCCCGATCATCGTCACCGGCAACACCGCGGTCGTGCTGGCGGCCGAGGACCGTCCGCTGCCCGCGATCACGCTGGCTGAGGTGCTGACCACCTCCGACCTGCCCGGCGGCGTGGTCAACCTGCTTACCGGCCGGATCGCCGAGACCGTTCCCTGGCTGGCGTCCCACATGGACGTCAACGGCCTCGACCTGGCCGGCGTCACCGACCCGGCGCTCGCGGCCGATCTGGAGGCGGCCGCCGCGGACAACCTCAAGCGGGTGGTACGGCCCCCCGCCGCCCCGGTCGACTGGCACGCCGACCCGGGCGTGGGCCGAATGATCCCGTTCCTGGAGACCAAGACCGTCTGGCATCCGAAGGGCGCGTGAGGTCCTTCCGGTCGATCTCGTCGAGCACAGGAAAGACTGGGCTGGAAACGGGCCGCCGGATCGCGCGTACCGTCCAGGGCCGTACCGGGCATCTGGCGGTGAGGTTGAGCCGCTAGGGTGTGGTCGGATTCACCCAAATCTTGACGACGGAGGTCGCCGTGGCCGCCCAGCGTGACGCCCAGAAGCAGGCGGATCATGAGGAGGAACGCGAGGTCGCCCGACCACAGCTGTGGTCCGACGTGCGCATCGATCCGGTAGAGATCGCGCTGCCCAAGGGCGTCGGCTATACGCTGCGCGCCTACCGGCAGGCCACCGAGATCACGCCGACGGACGTGTCCGGGCGGGAGTCGGACGAGTTCCCCGACCGCCACTACTCCATCGCCGACCAGGACGAAGAGTTCGACTTCGGCGACGCGTTCGACGACGATCCGGCCGCCGCCCGGGTGGCCGACGAAGACGACGAGCCCGACGACCTCGAGGACGAGGACGACGGGGACGAAGACGAAGAGGAAGACGACGAGGACGAGGCCGACCTCGACGAAGACGACGAGGAGGACGAGGAGGACGAGGACGCAGCCGCGGCGGCCAAGGCCGGCCCGGAGGAGGTGCCGGTGTTCCTCGGCCACAACGGCACGCTCTTTCTCTTCCAGACCCCCGAGGGTCTGGTCGACTTCATCCGCTCCGGTGACGAACACGACATGAGCCAGTTGGACTCCTGGTCCGAACTGGCCGAGGCGGTCACCGCGGACGACGTTGTCGTGCTCCCCGAGGATTCGTACGAGCTGGACCTGGTCGTCAAGAACCTGCGCGGCGGCCGGGACGCGTGGGATCCCGACCTGATCATCCAGGCCGGTGAGTTGGCTCGTGACCTGGGGTACGCACTCAGAATCGACCCGGTCATCACGGCGCTGGCGCCGGGTTCGCCGCTGGACGACCTCGACGAGGCCCTGCGCGCCACTTCCGCAGGTGGGATCGGGGGTTTCCTGGCCAGGCGACGGATGAAGAAAATCGGGGCAGAAGCCGCGCCGCTCGGCTGGCGAACGATAATCGGCAAGATCTCTAGCGTCGTGGACTGGCGCGACTGACCTCGACCAGGGAGCATCAGTCTGGCAACACGACCAGTCCGGGAGGAGGACGACGCCGTGGCGCTCGTGCGGGTGTATTGCGGTCTTGCTTCGACACCGCCGGCGGCGACGCAGGATTCGGCAGACGCGCTGTTGACCGTTGCCGTGGTCGACGACGCGGGCCGGCTGCTCGACGTCTGTGAGGTCAGAGACGACCCGTCGGGCTACGCCGAACTCGGCGCGCTTCTCGCGGAGCGTTCGGGCGGCACGGCCGGGCTGGCCGTGGCCGCCGACAGCGACGAGCACCAGGTGACCCTGCTCCTTGCCGCGGCCGGGCGCCCGCTGGCCATCTCCGACGAAGAGTCGCTGGACGACTACGCGAACCGCTTCGGCGACGACGAATCCGCCGACGAGCTGGAAGCGCCGTTGAGCGAGCGGAGGGCGGTCGGGCTGGCCCGCGCCCTCCAGGCCGGTGCGCTGGTCGCCGGTACGCTGTCGGCGCCGCGCGAGCTGATCGCGCTCAAGCCGGTACTGTCCGCGCACGCGGCGCTGGCCTCGGGTCGGCAGGGTGCCGCGGTCGCACTGCGCGAGGTGCTGCGCGAGTTGTACCCGGCGGCACTGCGCGCGTACCCCGATCCGGCCGAAGCGGTCCCGCTGGCCATCCTGGACGCACTGCCCGAGCCGGGCCTGCTCGGCGCGACGAACCGGGGGCGGGACGCCGCGGTCGCCGCGGAGCTGGCCCGATCCGGGGTCGCCGACGAGGCGACGATCAATGACGCGATCACCGCCCTGCGGGTCGCCATCGCCGAAACGCCACGACGGGCGGGCATCGGCAAGACGCTCACCACCGCCGTCGCGGAGACCATCCGCCAGTCGGTCGCCGCCGTCCGTGCGTGCGACACCGGGATCGCGACCCTGGTGGGCCTGCTCACCGAGAAGGCCACGCCGATCACCGGCGGGCTCCCCGCTCCCCGGTCGCGCCCCGCCTCACCGTCCTCGCCCCTGCGGGCGGTCCGGGAGGGCAGTTCGGAGCTGCCCCGGGTTCCGCGCCGGGGCAGGACCCAGCAGCCCGCCCCGGTCTCGGTCGACCCGGTCACGGTGGACCCGCTGCGGGTCGGCAGCGGAGCCCGCCCGGCAGTGACCCGCACCACGATTCCGCGCCGCGAGGACTTCGCTCCGCCGCCCGCGGCTCACGCGAGCCCGCCGTCG
>JBDZVD010000231.1:0-4763 GCA_040255525.1 Micromonosporaceae bacterium
AACGCCGTCAACGCCAACCGCACCACCGGCGCCTTGCCCAGCACCACCGAGCCGACGCCCGCCGCGATGCGCTCGAACGCGTTGGCGAACGAGCGCACCTCGGCGGGGCTGAGCGGGCGAAGAGGCGCGACCATGACTAGCAGTCGGGCAGCGTATTCAGGCTGACGCCGAAGTTGAGCCAGACGTACGGGATGTACTTGGCACTCGTGGAGATCTTGATCCACACGCTGCTGGTCTTGTTGTTGTTGTACGGGCCGGCGTCGAGCGTGGTGCCGCCACCCTCCTGGGTGTTCGTGCCGCCGGGAGTCTGGCAGTACGCCGGGTACTTGTCGCCGTTCATCGCGTTCGGAGGGATCGCGTTCGCCGCCACCTGCGCCGGGTGGTTGTAGATGCCGATGCCGCCGCTGCAGTAGCTGCTGCCGGGCTGCTTGATGCAGGTCACCGTGCCGGTCACCTTCGTGGGCGTCGCCGAGACCGTGTCCGAGGCGCTGCCGACCTGGTTCTTCACCGTCACTGTGACCGCGTACTTCCCGCCGGGTGCCACGCCGGTGAACTTGAAGCTGGTGCAGGAGCCGCTGGCCTTGCCGGCGGGCAGGCCGCTGGCGGTCGCGGTCGCGGTGCACTTCGCCGTGCCGCCACCGGCGTTGACCGAGAACGGAATCGTGATGGTGTTGTAACTGACCGACGCTTTCCCGAGCGTGATCGTCGGCTTCGCGATCGCCGCCGCGCTGACCGCCTTGGACTTGGGGCTGGTACCGGCGGCGTTGGTGGCCGCGACCGTGATGCTGACCGACTTGCCGCCGGTCAGGCCGGTGAGCGTGGTACTCGTCGCGCTGCCGTCGACGGTCTTGGTCTGGCCGCCGTACGACACCACGTAGCCGGTGATCGGCCGCCCGTTCGACTCCGACGCCGCCCAGGACACGGTCACCGCACCGGCGGTGCTGCTGCTCCTGGCGGTCAGGCCGGTCGGCGTGGACGGCAGCGTGTACGGCACCACCGAGCCGGACAGCGGCGACGCCTTGGAACCGGCACCGATGTCGTTGACCGTCACCACGGAGAACGCGTACTGCGTGCCGTAGGTCAGCGCCCCGGCGGGCACCGTGAAGCCGGTCTTCGAGCCGCTGACCTGCCAGGTCTGCGCCGGGCCGTCCGGCCCGTTCGCGGTGACCTGGTAGCTGGCCACCTTGTGGCCGAGCCCGTTGCCGGCGGCCCAGCTCACCGAGACCGTGCCGTCCTTCTGCTCGTGCGCGGTCACGCTGGCCGGTGGGTCCGGCACCTCCGACGTGGGCACGACCGGGTTCGAGTCGCGCTTGGGCCCGTTGCCCTTGGCGTTGACCGCGTACACCGAGAACGTGTACGTCTTGCCGTTGGTCAGGCCGGTGATGGCCAGCGCGCGCTGGGTGGCGCCCGTGGTGAACTCGCGGCCGTCGCCCTCCACCACGTACCGCTCGATCGCCGCGCCGTTCGACGGCGCCGGGCCCCAGGTCAGGTGCACCGTGGCGTTGCCGGCCGAGGCGACCACGCTGCGCGGCGCGCCGGGCGGTGCGACCGCGGGCGGCGGCGGTGGCGGCGGGGCGGGCGGCGGCGGTGGCGGGTCACCACCGGGAACGTCGTTGGGGTACTTGTTGACCGCCGACACCCGGTGCGACTTGTTGACCACCCGGGCCGTCGCGCCGTCCACCGAGTTGATGTACAGGTAGTCGTCGCGTACCTGCAGGTCCAACTGGCCCGAGCCGGCCGGGAACCTGATCTGGTCGACCATGTTACCGGCCTGGTTGAGCACGTACACCGTCTCGGCCGCGTCGTCGGCCACGTAGAACCAGCCGGCCCACGCGACCGCCGGGCTCAGGTTGTTGCCATTGCCGGGCACCGAGTACTGCGAGACCGACGGGTGCGAGACCGCGTCGACCTGGCGCCGGTCCGGCCTGGTGACCGGGATGCTGGGGCCGCTGGTGCGCGGAGGCATCAGGCCGGGGCCGTCCTGCGGCATCGCCGTCTTGGTGATCTGGCCGCCGACCACCGCCACCATCTGGTCGGTGGTCTGGTCGAGCACCGCCACGCCCTTGTCCAGGACGGACACGTTCAGGTCGTGGCTCGGTTCGGCGACGTTCTCGGTGTGCACGGACGGGGCCTTGCCGGTCTGGCCGGCCGGTGTCACCGACACCACGGTGCCCTCGCTGGGCAGCGCCAGCCACAGCTTGCCGTCGTTGTCGAAGTCGCCGCCGCGCATGCCCGGCGAGAAGTTGATCACCGAGCCGATCGGCTTGAGTGTCAGCGGGTCCACCTGGCGGATCTGGCCGTGCACGTCGTCGAGCACGTACGCGGTGCCGCCGTGCAGCACGACCCGGACCCCCTGGCCCGGCGGCGTGTCCAGGCTCGCCGCGATCTGCAGGGTGGCCAGGTCGAGCGCGCTGACCACGCCGGTGTCCAGGTCGCGCACGATGAGGTACCGGTTGGACTCGGTCACCTCGACGCGGTGACCCGCGGTGCCCTTCACCTTCACCCGGGTGTCCACCCGGGCCGTGTTGCCGTTGACCCGACCCAGCTCGCCCTTGGCCTTGCTGAACAGCCAGGCGGTCGGGTCGTAGACGGCCACCGCGCGGTCGAAGGCGCCGAGCCCGAACAGAGTGAGGCAGGCCGCCGCGAGAACGACGACAACAGTACCGACAGTTATGTATGGCCCTACTCTGCGCGATCGTCCACTGTGCTCAGTCGCGGTCATAACCGGTCCTTCGCGATCGTGTTCCGCCCGTGAAATCCGACCCATCATAGAGGGTCGGTCACATGCGGCAATTCCCGCTGTGCGGGCGGGCGACCGGGACCGCGGCCGCTCCCTATGATGAGTCGGGCGGCGCACGCCGAGGACGCTGGAACCTCCGGGGGGTACGAAGCGGTATGACGGGATCGCCGGTACACATCCGGGCCACCGCCCGGGTCGGCGCGGACGCGCCGAAGCACGCCGGGCCGGCCACCCTGCTCCCCCGCCGGCGGCCCGGCCACCTCGGCCCGCTCCACGTCGTGCAACTCCTGCTCGCCGAGGCCGCGATCGTCGCGATCCTGGTCGCGTTCGGCAGCAACCTGGTCGTGCTCATCGTGGCCGTGGCGCTGGGCCTGCTCGTCCTCGTCGCGTCGCTCGGCCGGCAGCAGGGCCGGTGGTGGTTCGAACGGCGCGTGATGAGCTGGCAGTTGCAGCGGCGGCGCAGATCCCGCCCCCGGTCGTTGCCCGAGGACGCCCGGCTGTCCGCTCTCCAGTGGCTCGCCCCCGGCCTGGTCGTCGACGACCTTGCCGCGCCGGACGGCTCGCAGATCGGCGTCGGGCGCGACGACGCCGGGTGGTTCGCGGTGGCGGCGCTGTCGCCGAGCGCGCCGATGCGCGACGACGCCCGGCCGCCATTGCCGCTGGACACGCTGGTCTCCGCGCTGGCCGAAGCCGAGCAGCCCGGCGCGGTGGCGCAGGTGGTCACGCACACCGTGCCGGCCCCGGCGCACCAGGACGCCTCCGGCCAGTCGTACCGTGAGATGCTGCACCGCTACGGTCCGGTCGCGGTACCGGTCGACCGGGTCACCTGGTTCGCCGTCCGGCTGGACGCCCGGGCGCTCGCCGAACTCGGCGCCGACCTGCCCGAGCAGACCGCGCAGGCGCCCACCGTCGTCGCCGCGCTGCTCCGCCGGCTCGTCAAGGCGCTGCGCCGGGCCGGCATCGCGGCGCAGCCGCTGGACCGCGAGGGGCTGCTCGACGCGCTCGCCCGCTCCTGCGACCTCGCTCCACCCGACGGTGCGGCGCCGGTCCGGCCACGGGAGGACTGGAACGCCTGGCATTCCGGCCGGCTCGCCCACCGTTCCTACTGGGTGCGGGACTGGCCGTCGGTCGCCCAGGCCACCGCCCTGCTCGACTGGCTGGCCACCGCACCGGCGGCGCTGACCAGCGTCGCCCTCGTCCTCGCGCCGCAGGACGAGGGTGTCGACATCCGCTGCCTGGCCCGGGTGGCGGCCGCGCCCGAGCAGCTGGCGTCGGTGTGCCAGGCCGTGCTCCGGGGCGCCAAGCTGGCGCACGCGAGCCTGTTCGAGCTGGCTGGCGAGCAGGGGCCGGCCGCGTACGCGACGGCACCGACCGGAGGGGGTCCGCGATGACGCGACCGGATTACGACGGAACCCGGTACGGCGGCCAGGGCGGTGTGATCGGTGCCCAGCAATCCGCCAACCAGCACCCCGGTACCCAGCACCCGGCCGGGCAACAGCCCGGCGGGCAGCAGTACGCCGGCCAGGTGCCGCCGCAGGGCGCGCATGCCGCACCCGATCCCCAGCAGGCACCCGGGCAGGGACAGGCTCCGGTGGCGGCGCAGCCCGGCTACAACCCGTACCTTCCGCCCGGCACGTACCGCGCCGCCGCGGCCGCGCCGGTCATCGCGCCCGGCACCCAGCAGCCGCTGGCACAGCCTCCGATGGCTCAGCCCCCGATGGCACAGCCACCCGCGCGGCAGGCCCCGGTCGCGCGGCCGCCGATGGTCGCGCCCCCGCCCGTGCTCGGCGGCCCGGCGCTGGCACAGCAGCCTCCGGCGATGGCCGGCTCGGCGGCTGTGCCCGGCTCGGCGGCTGTGCCCGTCGCACCGGGCCTACCCGCGACGGCGAGCGTCTCCGCCCCGCCGGGCATCGCTGCCGCACCCCCCATGGCGGCACCACCGGCCGCGCTGGCGAACGAGCCCGCCGGGCTGGTGAACCCGGTCAGCCGCGCGGCCCAGCGCGCCGCCGCGGCGACGAGCGCG
>JBDZVD010000010.1:0-98573 GCA_040255525.1 Micromonosporaceae bacterium
GCCGGTGTCGCGCTGGCCGGCGGTGCGGCCTGGCTGGGCAGTGTGGCGGAGTTCGCCGCGCATCGGGTCCGCCGGGCGCCGGGGACGCTGCGCCACCCGCTGGCCCTGGCGGCCACGAGCGTGGCGATTCCACCGGTGGCCACGGCCGCCTGGTGCGCCGGCTGGTGGCGCCACCGGGGCGGCCGGCCGCTGCCGGTGACCCGTGGTGCCGCCGCGCCCGAGTCCGGGCCGGCGGCCGGCGCCGGGCTGCCGGTGAGCGACCCGGGAACCGGGCGGAAAACGGTGGTGCGGCCGTGACGCCGACCACCTGTGGCGGTGCCGCCGCGCCGTGGCTGCGCGCGGTCGGTGGGTCGCGATCCGGTCCGCGGGACGGCTTTCCGCCGGCGGCTGTGCACCGGTTCGAGGCGGTGCTCTTCGACCGCGACGGCACGCTGGTCGAGGACGTGCCGTACAACGCCGATCCTCGGCTGGTATGCCCGGTGCCGGGTGCCCGCGAGGCGCTGGACCGGTTGCGCGCGGCCGGGCTGAAGCTCGGCGTGATCACCAACCAGTCGGCGATCGGCCGCGGCCTGGCCACCGCCGAACAGGTCGAGGCGGTCAACCGGCGGGTCGAGGAGTTGCTGGGCACGTTCGACACGTGGCAGGTGTGCCCGCACGACGCGTACGACGGCTGCGCCTGCCGCAAGCCGGCACCCGGGATGGTGCTGGAGGCCGCGGCGGCGCTCGGGGTGGCTACCCCGGAGTGCGTGGTGGTCGGCGACATCGGCGCCGACCTGGCCGCCGCGGCGGCAGCGGGCGCCTGCGGTGTCCTGGTGCCTGCTCCGATGACCCGGGTCGGCGAAGTGGCCGCGGCGGCCGTGGTCGCCGCCGATCTGGCCGGGGCGGTCGACTGGATCCTCGGCACGGACGCCGGGGCCGGTGCCGTCCCGGGCGCGGACTCCGTTCCGGATACCGGCGCGGCCGGCCATGCCGGTACCACCCTCGGCGCTTCGCCCGGCTCTCAACCCGCTTTCGCACCCGGCGGGGCGATCCCCGCCGGGCCCGCCCCGCGCGGCCGGCGGGTGCTGGCCGTGCGCGCCGACTCGGCCGGCGACGTGCTGCTCTGCGGGCCCGCCATCCGGGCTCTGGCTGGCCGGGCGGGACGGGTGACGCTGCTGTGCGGGCCGCGCGGCGCGCAGGCGGCGGAGTTGCTGCCCGGCGTCGACGCCATGCTCACCTGGGCGGCGCCGTGGACCGACGCCGGGGCGCCGCCGGTCGATCCGGAGCGGACCGCCTGGCTGCGTTCCGCGGTGCGGGAGCGCGGCATCGAGGAGGCCGTCGTCTTCACCTCGTTCCACCAGTCGGCCCTGCCGTTCGCCCTGCTGCTGCGGCTGGCCGGGGTGGCGAGGATCAGCGCGATCAGCGACGACTGGCCGGGCAGCCTGCTGGACGTGCGTCATCGCGTGCCGCCGGGCGTACCGGAGCCGGAGCGGGCGCTGTCCCTGGCCCTGGCGGCCGGGTACCCGCTCCCCGACGGCGACGACGGCCGCCTGCGCGTGACGATCCGCTCCCGGGATCGCGATCGGCGCCGGGTGGTGGTGCATCCCGGCGCCTCGGTACCCGCCCGGGCCGCTCCCGCCGACCTGTACGCCCGGATCGTCAAGACGCTGCACGGCGACGGGTTCGAGGTCACCGTCACCGGCGGACCCGGCGAGCGTGACCTCACCGCCCAGGTCGCCGCGGCGTACGCCACCGACCTCGGCGGCCGCACCAGCCTGCGCGAGCTCGGTGAGCTGATCGCGGCCGCCGGTGCGGTGGTCGTCGGCAACACCGGCCCGGCGCACCTGGCGGCGGCGACCGGTACGCCGGTGGTCAGCCTGTTCGCGCCCACGGTCCCGTTCTCCCAATGGGGCCCGTACCGGGTGCCGCACGTGCGCCTCGGCGCGGCGATGGCGCCCTGCGCGGGCACCCGCGCCACCCGGTGCCCGGTCCCGGGCCATCCGTGCCTCGCCGGGATCGACGAACAGGAGGTTCTCGCCGCCGTGCGTACGCTGACCGGAGTCCGGCCATGAACATCCTGTTGTGGCACGTGCACGGCGCCTGGACGACCGCGTTCGTCAGCGGCCGTCACACCTACTACGTGCCGGTCCTGCCCGACCGGGGCCCCGACGGCCGGGGCCGCGCCCGCACCTACGACTGGCCGCGGTCGGTGGTCGAACGGACCCCGGAACAGCTCGCCGGTACCGACCTCGACGTCGTGGTCCTGCAACGCCCGTCCGAGTTCGCACTGGCGTCGGCGTGGACCGGCCGGACACCGGGGCGAGCGCTACCGGCGGTGTACGTCGAGCACAACACGCCGCGCGGCGACGTGCCGCTCACCCGCCACCCCTGCGCGGACCGCGACGACCTGCGCCTGGTACACGTCACCCACTTCAACGACCTGTTCTGGGACGCGGGCGGCACGGCCACGACGGTGATCGAGCACGGCATCCCGGACCCCGGCGAGCGCTACACCGGCGCCCAGGAGCGGCTGGCGACCGCGGTCAACGAGCCGGTCCGCCGGGGCCGGGTGACCGGTACCGACCTGCTGGCACCGTTCGCCGCGGTGGCTCCGCTCGACGTGTTCGGCATGGGGGTACGCGGGCTGTCTGGTCACCTGGGTGTCCGGGTCGGCGAGTACGACGACCTGCCCCAGACCGGCATGCACGCGCAGCTGGCCGGCCGCCGCGCGTACCTGCACCTGATGCGCTGGACGTCGTTGGGCCTGTCGCTGCTGGAGGCGATGAGCCTCGGGATGCCGGTCGTCGTGCTGGGCAGCACCGAGGCGGTCGAGGCGGTACCCGGCGACGCGGGGATCGTCTCCACCCGGCTGGCGACGCTGATCGATGGTGCCCGATGGCTCTTGGAGGACCCGGAGGCCGCGCGGCGGATGGGAAAGCGCGCCCGCGCGGCGGCTCAACAGCGGTACCACCTGTCCCGCTTCCTGGCTGAGTGGGACCGCCTACTGGAGGAGGTGACCGGGTGCGCATCGCCATGATTTCCGAGCATGCCAGCCCGCTGGCCACGCTTGGCGGTGTCGACGCGGGCGGCCAGAACGCACACGTGGCCGCACTGGCACGCGCCGTCGCGGCGCTCGGCCACGAGGTGCGGGTCTACACCAGACGCGACGGACCGCACCTTCCACCGGTGGCGGCGCTGGCACCGGGCGTGGACGTGCTGCACGTACCGGCCGGGCCGGCCCGGCCGATCCCGAAGGACGACCTGCCGCCGTACATGGACGAGTTCGGCCGCTTTCTGGGCGGGGCGTGGCAGCGGGAGGCGTGGCGACCCGACGTGGTACACGCGCACTTCTGGATGAGCGGCCTGGCCGCGCTCACCGCGCGCCGCTACCTGGCGGCGCCGCTCGTGCAGACCTACCACGCCCTCGGTACCGTCAAGCGACGCCACCAGGGCAGCGCGGACACCTCGCCGCCCGGCCGCGTCGACGCGGAACGGCGCGTCGGCCTGGCCGCCGACCGGGTCGTCGCCCAGTGCACGGACGAGGTGGCCGAACTGGCCGCCATGGGCATCACCGGCTCCGCGGTGGCGGTCGTACCGTCCGGTGTGGACACCCGCCGGTTCACCCCGCGGGGTCCGGCCGTGCCGCGGGCGGACGCCCCGCGCATCCTGTCGGTGGGCCGGCTGGTGCCCCGCAAGGGGCACGCGGACCTCATCGACGCGCTGGTCGGCGTGCCCGGCGTGGAACTCGTGATCATCGGCGGCGGTGACGCCGGCCGGCCCGACGACGACCCGGAGCACCGCGCGCTGCGGGAACGGGCCCGCGCGGCGGGGGTGGCCGACCGGGTACGGCTGGCCGGCGCCGTCGACGCCGCGGGGATGCCGGCCTGGTACCGGTCCGCGGACATCGTGGCCTGCGCTCCCTGGTACGAGCCGTTCGGGCTCACCCCGTTGGAGGCGATGGCCACCGGGGTGCCGGTCGTCGGCTACGGCGTCGGCGGCCTGCTCGACACGGTCGTACCGGGGGTCAGCGGCGAACTGGTCGGCCCGCGCGAGGTGGCCGCGCTGGCCGCCGCGCTGCGCGAGCTGACCGCGGCGCGCCGGCTGCGGCGCAGGTACGGCGCGGCCGGCGTGCGGCGCGCCCGCACCTATTACCAGTGGCCGACCATCGCCGAGCGGATCGTCGAGGTCTACCGCGACGCGGCAAAGGAATTTCTCGCCGGCGAGGTGCCGGCCCCGACCCGGAAGGCGGTGACCGCGGCATGAGTGACACGTCAACACACCTCGCGGATCTGCGAACGGCCGTCGGCGCGCTGGACCGCGACGCGGCGCGCCTGGAACGCTGGGCGGTCCACCTGGCCGCCACGCTGCACACCGGCGGCCGGCTGCTGGCCGCCGGCAACGGTGGCAGCGCTGCCCAGGCCCAGCACCTGGTCGCCGAACTGGTCGGCAAGCTGGACCGCGACCGTCCACCGCTGTCGGCCATCGCGCTGTCCGCGGAGACCTGCGGGCTGACCGCGATCGGCAACGACTACGGCTTCGAACAGGTCTTCGCCCGCCAGGTCACGGCGCACGCCCGCCCCGGCGACGTGGTGATGCTGCTGTCGACCAGCGGCGGATCGCCCAACGTGCTCGCCGCCGGCGAGGCGGCGAAGGCCAGCGGGGCACGCCTGTGGGCGATGACCGGCGCGGCACCGAATCCACTGGCCGGGCTCGGCGACGACGCGCTCGCCGTTGCCAGCAAGGACACCCAGGTGGCGCAGGAGGTGCATCTGGTCGCCATACACCTGCTGTGCGCCCGGATCGACGTGGCGCTGGCCGCCCTGCCGTTCGCGGATCCGGTGGAGTGGGCCACCACGCCGGCCGGGGTTTCGGCGTGACCGAGCGCACCGAGCGGAGCGAGGGCCACGAGGGCGTGCCCGCGCGTTTCGGCGTGACCGAGCGCACCGAGCGGAGCGAGGGCCACGAGGGCGTGCCCCCGCGTTTCGGCATGACCGAGCGCACCGAGCGGAGCGAGGGCCACGAGGGCGTGCCGCGCAAGTCCCGGGTGACCGGGCCGGTCGTCGTTGTCGGCGACGCGCTGCTGGACCGGGACGTCACCGGTACCGTCGACCGCCTCGCGCCGGACGCCCCGGTACCGGTACTGGCCCAGCGGCGCGTCGACGAGCGGGCCGGGGGTGCGGGTCTGGCCGCGGTGCTGGCCGCCCGGGACGGGCACGAGGTGATCCTGGTGACCGCGACCGGCGACGACGACGCCGGATGGCGGCTGCGGGCCCTGCTGGCCGATGACGGGGTGCGCGTGGTCGACCTCGACCTCGACGGCACCACCCCCGAGAAAATCCGGATGTGCGCCGGGGAGCAGGTCATGCTCCGCCTCGACCGGGGCGGCGGGCGGGCCGTCGGGAACGGGCCGGCCCGGGACGCGCTGGCCGCGCTCGCGACCGCCCGGGCCGTCGTGGTCAGCGACTACGGGCGGGGCGTGACGGCGATCCCCGCACTGCGCGACGCGCTGGCCGCGGCTGCCCGCCGGGTACCGGTGGTCTGGGACCCGCATCCGCGCGGCACCGACCCGGTGCCCGGTTGCCGGTTGGTCACCCCGAACGAACGGGAGATGGCCGCGCATGTCGACCCGCCGGGCCAGCCGCCGCTGTCCCGGTTCGCGGCGCTGACCACCGCCGCCCGCAGGGCGGCGCGACTCTGGTCGGCCCGGGCGATCGCGGTCACTCTCGGCTCCGACGGCGCGCTGCTCAGCCAGCATCGCTCGACACCGCTGCTGATTCCCGCGCCGGACAAGAGCACGGCGGATCCGTGTGGTGCCGGTGACCGGTTCGCGACCGCGGCGGCGATCGCCCTGAGCGAGGGCGCGCTGGTCACGGAGGCGGTG
Source organism: Micromonosporaceae bacterium (assembly GCA_040255525.1). Taxonomy (GTDB): domain Bacteria; phylum Actinomycetota; class Actinomycetes; order Mycobacteriales; family Micromonosporaceae; genus Rugosimonospora. The sequence goes on from JBDZVD010000010.1 coordinate 5,861, forward strand.
CAGGCCGGGGTGGCGCGGGCGGCGCGGTTCGTCGCCGCCGGAGGCGCCCGCCGGCACTGGCCGCCGGCCCGGTCGCCGCTCGTGCCGGCCGGCGGTGGCCGTCGGGCCGGGCTGGTCGTCGCGGAGGTACGCGCGCGCGGCGGCGTGGTGGTGGCCACCGGAGGGTGCTTCGACATCCTGCACGCCGGACACATCGCGACTCTCACCGCGGCCCGGGATCTCGGCGACTGCCTCATCGTGTGCGTCAACTCCGACGAGAGCGTGGCGCGCCTGAAGGGCCCGGGCCGGCCGCTGACGCCGGCTGGCGACCGGGTGCGGATGCTCGCCGCGCTGTCCTGTGTGGACGCTGTGGCGGTGTTCGAGGAGAACACGCCGGTACGGGTCCTCGACGAACTGCGGCCGGACATCTGGGTCAAGGGCGGCGACTACCTGCTCGACGACACGGGTGCCGGGCCGGCTCTGCCCGAGGCCGACATCGTCAGCGGCCGGGGCGGCCAGTGCGTGCTGGTCCCGTACCTGTCCGGCTATTCGACCACGGGCATCATTCAGGCGGCGCGGACCGCGTCGCCTTCCGGCAGCGAGGAGTACGCCAACCATGACTGAGTTCGGCAACATTCTGATCAGCGGCGGTGCCAGCGGCCTGGGCGCCGCGGTCGCCGACGCGGTGACCAAGGCCGGCGCCAATCCCATGGTGCTCGACCTGAACGCACCCCGGGCCGACGTGCCGCACCGGCGGGTCGACCTGACCGACACCCGCGCGGCCGAGGCGGCCACCGCCGAACTCATCGCGGAGTGCGGCGGGGTCGACGCGGTCGTGACCGCGGCCGGCATCGACATTCCGGGCCGCATCGACGAGGTCTCCGGCGCCGACTGGGAGCGGGTGGTGGCCGTCGATCTGCTCGGGGTCGCCGCGGTCATCCGCGCCGCGCTGCCCGGACTGCGGGAGTGCCGGGGGCACATCGTCACCGTGGCGTCCACCCTGGGCCTGCGCGCGGTCTCCGACGCGACCGCGTACTGCGCCGCCAAGTTCGGCGTGGTCGGCCTGACCCGGGCGCTGGCCGCCGAACTCGCCGGGCAGGTCGGCGTCACCCTGCTGGTACCGGGCGGGATGCAGACCAGCTTTTTCGACGGGCGCAGTGCGCAGTACGCGCCGGGCCCCGACGCCACACTCAACGACCCGGCAGCGGTGGCGGAGACCGTGCTGTTCGCGCTCCGGCAGCCGCCCGGGTGCGCGGTGCGCGAGCTGGTCGTCACCCCGCACATGGAGCCGTCGTACCCGTGAACCTCCTGGTGCTGCGAGCGCTCGGGATCGGCGACCTGGCCGCCGCCGTACCGGCCCTGCGTGGGCTGCGGCGGGCGTACCCGGGCGCCCGCATCGACCTGGCGGTGCCGGCATGGCTCGCGCCACTGGTCCGGCTCACCGGTGCCGTCGACTCCATTGTGGACACACCGGGCCTGGTGCCGCTGCGGGTACCGGCGCCCGATGTCGCGGTCAACCTGCACGGCCGGGGACCACAGTCCCACCGGATCCTGCGGGGCACCGAGCCCGGGCGGCTGCTCGCCTTCGCCTGCCCGGACGCCGGGTACGACCAAGGTCCACAGTGGAGTGCCGCTTCCACGGTCGAGCACGAGGTGCACCGCTGGTGCCGGCTGCTCGCCTGGTACGGCATCGCGGGCGACCCCACGGACCTGGCCCTCATCCGCCCGGACGAGCCGGCCCCGGTCGCCGGTGCGGCGGTGGTGCACCCCGGCGCCAAGGCGCCCGGCCGGCGCTGGCCGCCGGAGCGGTTCGCCGGCGTCGCCCGCGCTCTGGAGGCCGACGGGCACAAGGTGGTCGTCTCCGGTTCACCGGCCGACACCGGCCTTGCGGTCCGGGTCGCCCGGCTGGCGGGCCTGCCGCCCGACCGGGTGCTCGCCGGCCGTACCGGCGTGGGCGCGCTCGCCGCACTCGTCGCGGCCGCCCGCCTGGTCGTCAGCGGCGACACCGGCATCGCTCATCTGGCCACCGGGTACGGCATCCCGTCGGTGGTGCTGTTCGGGCCGGTGTCCCCGGCCGAGTGGGGGCCGCCGCGCCAGCCGCGCCACCAGAGCCTGTGGCGGCCGGCGCACCGACCGGCGCCACCGTCGGGTGTCCATCCCGCACTGCTCGCGCTGACCGCCGCCGACGTGCTGTCGGCGGTCCACACGGCCCTGTCGGCCGGGGTGTAGGAGGTGAGTCCACTGACCGAGGTCACCGTGGTCGTGGCCACCCGCAACCGGTGCCGCCGGTTGCTGGACAGCGTGCGCGCCCTGCTCGACCTGCCAGACCGGCCGCGGGTCATCGTGGTCGACAACGGGTCGAGCGACGGGACCGCCGACGCGGTCCGCAGCGGCTTGCCCGGCGTACGACTGATCCGCCTGGCCGATAACCACGGCGCCGTCGCCCGCAACTTCGGCGTCGCCGCGGCCGGCACACCGGTGGTCGCGTTCGCCGACGACGACTCCGGCTGGGCACCCGGCGCGCTGACCCGGGCGGCCCGGCTCTTCGAGGAGTACCCGCGGCTGGCCCTCGCCGCCGCCCAGGTGCGGGTCGGTCCGGCCGGCCGCCTCGATCCGATCTGCGCGCTGATGGCCAGGGCGCCGCTGGGTACCGAGGACGACCTGCCCGGCCCCGCCGTCGTCGGATTCCTCGCGTTCGCCGCCGCGGTACGCCGGGACGCGTTCCTCGCCACCGGCGGCTTCGATTCGGCGGTGTTCTTCATGGGCGAGGAGGAACGGGTCGCCTACGACCTGCAACGCGCGGGCTGGGCGCTGTGTTACTGCCCGGAGCTCGTGGCCTTCCACCACCCCGACCGTCCCGCGCCGGAGAAGGCGCGGGAGCGGCGCCTCACCGCGCTGCGCAACCACACACTGACCTCGTGGATGTGCCGCCCGCTGCCGGCCGCGGCGAGGGCGACCGCCGCGCTGGTCCGGCACACCGTGGCCACGCGCCAGGGTCGGCGGCAGCTCTACGAGTTCTGCCGGCGCCTGCCGGTGGCGATCCAGCGGCGGCAGGCACCGTCCCCGCTCGTGGAGCGGCGCCTGCGTGCCGTCGCCAACATTCCCAGCCGAGTGATGGAGTCGTCGTGAGTGACAGAGAACAGCGCCTGGCGGACCTGTGGGCGCGGACCGAGGCCGACGAGTGGATGGCCAAGCTGGATCCCCGCGACGGCAGCCAGGTGGCCCGGGTCCCGGTCTCCACCGCGCGAGCGGTCGACGCGGCCGTGGACGAGGCCCGTGCCGCCTCGGCGGGATGGGCCCGCACCTCCCCGGCGGAGCGCGGGCAGGCACTGGCCGCCATCGCGGGCGCCGTCGAGGAGGCCGCCGACGACCTCGCGTCGCTGACCACCCGGGAGATGGGCCGGCCGATCGGACAGTCGCGCGCCGGCGTGGCCGCGGCGGTGGGGACGCTGCGGCAGTACGCCGAACTGGGACCGCTGCACGGGGGCCGCTGCCTGGCCGGGAGCTGGGCCGCGACCGACCTGATGGTGTACGAACCGCGCGGCGTCGCGGCCGTCATCACGCCCTGGAACGACCCGGTCGCGGCGTCCTGCGGCCTGCTCGGCGCGGCCCTCGTCACCGGCAACACCGTCGTCTACAAGCCCAGCGAGCGCACTCCGGCGACCGGGTGGCTGCTGGCCGAGCTGATGCGTGAGTGCCTGCCCGACGGCGTGCTCGAGGCGGTGCACGGCGGACCGGCGGTGGGGGAGCGGCTCGTCCGCGGCGACCTGGATGTCGTGGCGCACATCGGGTCCAGCGCGACCGGACGCCAGATCGCTCGCGCGGCGGCGCTGACCGCAGCCAAGACGATCCTGGAGAACGGCGGCAAGGACCCGCTGCTCATCGACGACGACGTCGACCCGGCCTGGGCCGCCGGGCAGGCGGCGCTCGGCGCGTTCGCCAATGCCGGCCAGCTCTGCGTGTCGGTCGAGCGGATCTACGTGCACGAGCGGGTCGCCGAGGCGTTCCTCGCCGAGCTGGTACCGCTGGCCAAGGCGTACGACACGGCTCCGCTGGTCGACGACCGCCTGCGCGAGGCGGTGCACGGCCAGGTCAGTGCCGCGCAGGCGGCCGGCGCCGCGACGCTGACCGGCGGGCAGATCCCGGACGGTCCCGGCTCGTACTACCCGGCCACGGTGCTGTCCGGTTGCACGGACGACATGGAGGTCATGACCGAGGAGACGTTCGGCCCGGTGGCGCCGGTGAGCGTGGTCGGGTCGTTCGACGAGGGGCTGCACCGGGCGGCGCGCGGCCGGTACGGTCTGGCGGCGACCGTGCTGACCGGGTCCATCGACCGCGCCCAGCGGGCGTGGCGCGAGCTGCCGGTCGGCACCGTGAAGATCAACGAGGTGTTCGGCGGCGCACCCGGCGGGGCCGCCCATCCGCGCCACGCCAGCGGCGAGGGCTACGGGTACGGTCCCGAACTGCTGGACGAGTTCACCGTCACGAAGGTCGTTCACGTCGCCGCCCCGACCGGTTGTGAGGACTGTGTGGACCGTCGGCGCCTCGCCGGACGATGGGCCCCTCCTACCCGGGGCGTTGTGAAGCCACACCACCGTTTACCGGCGGTCGGAATGGTTGACACCACTGCGCCAGCGGGTGCGCCGGACGACCGCACCGATTAGCGTGGCGATGTGAGATCTGCCCGGAGAAACGGGGGATGGGGGCTGGTGCTCTGCGCCCTGCTGGTGTCTGCGGCCGCGGCCGGCGGGTGTGCGGGACCGACCGTCACCGACGGCGGCTACCGGGCAAAGACCGCCGGCATGTTGGGGGACATCTCATCGTCCCTCGCGACCGCTCAGCTTGCGGTGGGCCTCGACCTCAAGGGGCGCATGGCGTTGGCGCTTACGGACGAGTCGGTCAGCCAGGCCGAGTCGGACGCCTCCTCGTCGGAGAGTTCCTGGGAGACTCGCCAACCACCCAGCGACGCGATGCTCGCGTTGCACGACCGAATCAGCGGGCCGGCCCAGGACGCCGTTTCCGCGCTGCGGAAGCTGCGTATCGCGGTCCGTCGGGGCGACCCCGACGCGATCCGCACCGCCCTGGACGGCCTGGACGAACCCGCCGCGGTCATCGACCGGTTGTCGCGGGCGGTGTCGGGATGAAGCGGGTGTTCGCGCTCGCGCTGGGCGTGATGACCGCGATCGGCGGATTCGTCGACGTGGGCAACCTGGTGACCAGCGGCATCACCGGCGCGCGATTCGGGATGAGCCTCACCTGGGCAATCGTGGTGGGCACCATCGCCATGACGCTCTACGGCGAGATGGCGGGCAGGGTGGCGGCGGTGGCACGCCGGCCGGTGTTCCACATCATCCGCGAGCGGCTCGGCGTGCGGACGGCACTGGTGAACCTGCTGGCGTTCGTGCTGCTGTCGCTGCTGACTCTCGCCGCCGAACTGGGCGGCGTGGCGCTGGTACTGGAGCTGGTCACCGGCATCAACTATCTGGTGTGGGTACCGCTGATCGCCGCGGCGGTGTGGCTGATTGTGTGGCGGATGTCTTTTTCCGTCATGGAGAATCTGTTCGGGGTGCTCGGCCTGTGCCTGGTGGTGTTCGTGGTGGCGCTGTTCGTGCTGCCCACCGACTGGGGATCGCTGTGGCACGGCGTGACCCATCCGTGGGTACCGCCGCGGGAGGGCCACCCGATGTACCTGTTCTACGCGGTCTCCCTGCTGGGTGCCTGCCTCGTGCCGTACCAGGTGGTGTTCTTCTCCTCTGGCGGCCGCGAGGAGCACTGGACTCCGAAGAACCTGACCGAAATGCGCTTCAACTGCGTCGTCGGGTTCCCGCTCGGCGGGCTGTTGTCCATCGCCATCATGGCCGCCGCCGCCGTCGTCCTCCAGCCGTTGCAGATCAACGTGAAGCATCTGGGCCAGGTCGCGCTGCCGGTTGCCCGCGCGCTCGGCCCGGTGGGGCTGTCCATCGCGCTGGTCGGGTTCGCCGCCGCGCTGCTCGCCGCGGCCGCCGAGTGCGCGCTGTCCATCGGGTACAGCGTCGGGCAGTTTTTCGGGTGGAGCTGGGGCAAGGACCGCCGGCCCCGGGAGGCGCCGCGCTTCCACCTGGTGTGTCTGGTCGCGGTCATCGCCGCAACCGCGTTCATACTTACCAGCATCGATCCGATCGCGGTCACCGTCGTGTCGGTGGTCCTCGGTGCCGCGGCCGTCCCGCTGACCTATTTCCCGGTCCTCGTGGTCGCCAACGACCGCGACTACATGGGCGGCAGAGTCAACCGGCGGTGGTCGAACGCCCTGGCGACCGTCTTCCTGGTGCTGATGGTCGTCACCTCGATCGCGGCGATACCGTTGATTTTCTTCACGAAAGCGGGTCAATGAGATGGACGCGGGGAAGCGGTTCTCCGCCGACGAGATGCTGCTCGACCGGCAGATCTTCGACGCCGACGACCAGCCGCTGGGCAAGGTCGACGACCTGGAGTTGACGCTGCCCGACGGCGGCGGCCCTCCGGTACTCACCGCGATCCTCTGCGGCCCCACCGCCCTCGGCCCCCGCATTGGCGGCCGGATCGGCCAGTGGTGGGCGGCGGTCGGGCGCCGCCTGAGGCCCAGCGACGAGCCGTACCCCAACCGGATCCCGCTCGACCAGGTCGGCAAGGTGGATTCCACCCGGCTGACCCTGACGGTGTCGAGAGACGTGCTGGACGCCGACCGGATGCGCGACTGGACCCGCGACCACATCATCGGTCGGATCCCGGGGGCCTGAGCATGCGAGCCGTGGAGTTGATCGGTGCGGCCGTGTACGACAGCGACGGCGTGCCGGTCGGCGCGGTACGGGACCTGTTCTTCGAGGCGGTGGGCGGGCAGGTGCCCGACAGCGGCCGGCCGGCTTACCGGCTGCGGGCCCTGGAATGCGGAGCGGTCGGCCTGGCCCACCGGCTCGGCTACGGTCACCGGTCCATCACCGGCCCGTGGCCGCTGACCGTGCTCATGCAGCGGCTCGTCCAGAACTCGCTGATCGTCGGCTGGGAACAGATCGCCGCGCTCGGGACCGGCCGCGTCGACCTCGCGGTACGCCGTGACCAACTGCGCTGGGCACAGCAGGAGGAGTTGTGACCGACACCGGCGGCTTCGCGTTCCTCATCGCCTGGGGGCTGTTCTTCGCGCTGTGCCTGGCGCTGGCTTACCTGGTCCTGCGTCGCCGCCGGTGATGACCGGATGGACGCTGGCGGGCCAGGCCATCGGCCGGCACGGCGCGCAGCGGCCGAAGCGACTGGTACGGAGTCTGGGGCAGCGGGCCGGGGGCGGCCGCGTCACCTGGGTGCGTCCGGCAGCAACGACCCGGTGGCGCCGCGCTCGAGGACTCTGATCTCGCTGGCGGTCCTCCGCGCCCGCACCTGGGCGAGAAAGTCGCTCAGCGGGGACCGGAAGACGCGGTAGTCGTCGAAGTGAATCGGTACGGCCAGCGGTGGGTTCAGCGCGTCGATCAGCTCGGCACCCTGGCGGCCGTTCATGGTGATGGTGATGCCCAGGATCCTGGTGCCACCCAAATGGATGAGCATCGCGTCCAGGTCGGGGAAGCGGCGGGTGACCTCCCGTACGCCCGGGCAGGGCAGCGTGTCTCCGGTGACGTAGACGGTCAGCGGGGCGGCGTCGGGGCGGGTGAGCCGGAGCACGGTACCCATGACCGGCGGCATCAGCCGGCGACCGATCGGGCCGGGGCCGTGCACCCCCGGGACCGCGGTCAACTCCAGCCTCTGCCCGCCGCGGGCAAACCCGGTGGAGGCCCACGGGTCCAGGGGATGTGCCGCGTCGAATCCCCAGCGGCGCAGCCGCCCGGCCGCCGCCGGGGTGGTGACGATCGGCAGGTCGTGTGCCAGCTGTTCGCGGGCGATCCGGTCGAAGTGGTCGCCGTGCAGGTGGGACAGGACGACCGCGTCCAGCTCGGGCAGTTCGCCGGGTTGCATCGCGGGTTCGGCCAGCCGGCGCGACCACAGGCCGTACCCCAGATAGGCGCGCTGCCCGCGGTGCAGGAAGTTCGGGTCGGTCAGAACGGTGAACTCACCGAGCCGCAGGAGGGTCGTCGCGTTTCCGATGAAGGTCAGCTCAGCGGTTGGTTTCGCCGGTCGGGCCGACGCCGCCTCGGACTGCGCGCCGGAGACTGCCCGTGCCTGCTGATCGACCATCGTCCCCACCTCAAGTCCTGCGTACCGCGCGGTACGCGTCACGAACGACGGACCCTCCTTACCCACGCCAGTGGGCGGGATGCACCTGGTTCCCCACCTTGCCGTCGCCCCCGGTCGGGCGATCGTCCTCGCCGTTCCCCCCGGGGTCACCGGAGGTTGGCCGCCGTTTACTCCGGGTACCGGAGCGCTCATGCGACTTGCGGCGCAGCGATCCGGATTCACCGGGTGCTGCAGGGCGCCAGGCCACGCGTCGATCGACTGCCTGACCGACGCCTCTGGCCAGCGGCATTCGGCTCGATGAGGGTGTGAGGCAGCGCGGCGAGGTGGCAGACGCCCCCGCATCGCCGCGCTGCCACCTCCGCAACCCGCCCCGGTCGCGATCACCTACCTCCATGCGGGGACGACAACCGGGCGAGGCTCGCTCATTCAGGAATCACGAGGCGACGTAACCGTCGAAATAGTGCACCCCGTCGTGGGCGGTGTCACCCGCAACCTTTCTCCGGTTGGTGTTGAACCAGAGCCTGTTCCCTTCGCCGATTCCGACGCCCTCTATCTCGAAATGGTTGGGATACGCGCTCGAGGTGATCCGGAACGACAGGTTGTTGTCCGCGTATATCGTGCCCGACGCAGTGGATATGTTCCGGTAGACAAGAACAATGCTGATGTTCTCGTAGGTCAGCGGATAGTACAGGGTATTTTTGTAGTAACCGATCCCCTGGGTCAGGTACGAAGTGATGTTGGATACGGTACTACCGTTGACCTGTGCGTTCTCGATGTTCAAAGAGAAGGCTTTGGTCACATCAATGGTGCCGCTGGTCGCGCTCAGCGGAAGTGAGCCGCGGTAGAAGGTCCGCCCGGACTTGAAGAGGAAGTAGATGTTGCTCGCGTCCTTGCTGGTGATTGTCAGGCCGGACATGGCCTTGTCCGCGCCGTTGTATCTGATCGTGTAGGCGCCCACCTTGTAATATGTGGTCCCGACATACTTGAGTTTGACCAAACTCGTGCTGCCGGCCACCATGGTGACGACGAACATGTAGTAGTTCCCGTCGTCTGAGCTCAGTGCAAGGTCATTGGCATGACCGAGATAGTTCACGTAGGTGTGCCCACTGTCGCCGTTTGTCATGAGGGTGGTGGCCCCGCCGACCATCGCGGTGCGGTAAATGACTGCCGCAGTATTGGCATCGTTGATTTTCACGGAGTAGGTGTAGCTGGACCCTACGGCAAACCCCTCCGTGGCGTAACAACTGTTTGCATTACCGAGCGTCGCGACGTCGGTGTACGTGTTGTAATAACCCGTGCTGGCCGAGCTGAGGAACTGGTGCGAGGCGTTGTTGTTCTTCAGCGTCGAGTTGAGGTTGCCCTTGGCGCCGGCGGCGAAGTCCTGGTAAGAACCGGCGTAGTTGCTGTTGTAGTAGACCCGCACGGTCTTGCTGGAGCGGTTCCAGACCGAGGCGGCGTTGTTCTTGATGCAGGTGCCCTGGCCGTTGCCCGGGCCCTTGAAGTCGTAGCAGGTGGGCTCGGTGGTGCCGTAGTCGCCGACCGAGGTGGTGAAGTCGGAGACGGAGCCGGCCTCGTCGCTGTTGTAGTAGTAGCAGAATTCGCCGCTCTCGCAGACGCCGTCACGGGCAGCCGCACTCGCCGGCGACGCGACGACAAAGACCGGTGCGGCAACCGCCAGGGTCGCGGCACCAGCGATGACGGCCCGTCTGAGCATGGTCATTGCTCGTTCTCCTTGTCTGCTCCCGTGGAGATTCGGTCGTACGACGTGCGCGGGGCTCCGCCGTCGCTTCGTGGGAACGGCGTTGACGGCGCCGTCCGAGACATGATCGCCATGGGCCTATCGTCGAACGGTCGAATCACGCAACGCTCACGCGATACTCACGCGCCACGGCTTGTCCGCCGCCGTCCGTTAGGCTTTCAGCTGGTCTCGCGCAGACACTGGGACGACTACGTGGACGACGGCCGATCCGCGAAGGACCGGTGACGCACCGACGGCGGCGCCGTGCTGGCGGAGGCGGGCCAGAGTGTCCTCGCCACGGGTTACTGCACAGACAAGTGGATGTGGTTGAAGTGGTCGCCGGCCGCGGTTCCATCGCCCTGGTAGGCACGCCATCCGCTGCCCGGTAGCCGTACGCCTTGTCCGCCCCGGGCGCCTTGGCGTCGGCGAACGTGGTGGCATTGGCCGAGAAGTCGCATGCTGGCTACCACCAGCACGGCACCCACGATCGTGGCTGGCAGGCTGAGCCGGGCGGGCCGGGCAGCTTCAGGGGCCAAGTCCCCCCGGGTGGTCAAGGCGGTGGCGCGGGAACTGGCAACGCTCCGGCCGTGGCGCGGGCCTCCTATGTGGACCCGGGGGATCGAGCTGTACAGCCGGGGTGAGACCGTCGCGCTGCCGGCCGCCGACGGTCCGGCCGCGGAGCGGGAAGTCCGGCGGCCGTTGAAGAACCGACCCCGACCCGGGCGGCCCGCCGTCCCGCGCCTCCCGCGGCTACCGCTGCTGTGAACGGACGCTCTGTCCGGCCTGCCGGGCCTGCTCCTTGACGTCCCGGGCCGCCCACTGGCCCTCGTCACGCACCTGCGACGCGGCTTGCCCCGCCGTGGACTTCACCGACTCGGCCGCCTGCTGGGCCGGCCCGCGCAGGCCCTCGCGCATCTGCTGGCCGGCGCCGCGCAGCCCCTGCGTCAGCGAATCGGAGTGCTGCGACGCCATGTCCTTCACGCGGCCACCGGCACGGCGCTCCGCGTCGCTGGCCGGCAGCAGGGACGTGACCAGGATGCCGCCGGATCGGGGCTCATCGGCGTCCCTCCCGGTGGTCCGGATTCGGTTTCAGCGTGCCAGGCACCTCGCGCACCGTTTCCGCGGTCCGGCGCAGCCCGGAGATGTGGCGCATCTGGGCCCGTCCGATCAGGAACATCGTCGCGGCGATGACAGCCCACACGCCGGCCACGATCAGCGCGGCGAAGCTCTGGTCCATGATGTTGGCCAGCCCCCACCATCCGGCGATCGACGCGAACAGCAGCGTCATGTACCCGGCGAAACCGCCGCCGCCCAGGAGGCCGGCGGTCCGGCCGGTCTGCGCCACCTCCTGGCGCAACTCCGCCTTCGCGAGCTGCACCTCCTGCCGGATCAGCCGGGACACGTCCCGGCTGAGTTCCCCGAACAGGGCTCCGACGGACGGCTGGCCGCCGCCGTCCGGGCCGACCTCCTGGACGCGCTTGGAAGGCGCACTCATCGCGGTGTCCCTTCGGGTAGTGGCATCGAGGCCTCGGGCGAACCGCCGTCCGGAGACGGTGCGGCGCCCATCTGATCGCCTTCGCCGCCGGGCATGTTGCCTCCGCCGCCGGTCATGCTGCGGGTGAGCCGGCCGACGAGCATGCCGGCCAGGACGGCCCCGCCGAGGAAGGCGCCCGGCCGCTGGCGTGCGAAGTCGCGCAGTTCCTCGATCACCTGGCCCGGTTCGTGGTGCTCAAGCCAGTCCGCGATCTGGTCGATGCGCCCCGACGCCTGCCGGATGAGGTCGCCCGCCGGCCCCTGTTGCGCGTTGTCTGCCGCGCTCCGGAGCTGGCCACCGAGCCCGCGCAGCCCGCTGGCGGCCCGCTGCTTCTGGGCGTCGGCCTGTTCCATCAGCTGTGACTGGGCCTGGTCCAGCATGCCGTGCGCCTGGCGCCCAGCCTCGGCGACGACGTGCTTGCCCTGTTCGGTCGCCTTCTGCGTGACCTGACGGCCCGCCTGCCCCGCGTTCTGGGCGGTCTGCGAACCCTGCTCCTTCACGGCGGTGCCGGTCGACTTCTGGCCCCCCGACGCACCTGAACTACTGTGAACGCCCACCTTTTCCCCCTTGCCCCTGTACGCCCCCGTGAGCCCGGTGTCGCGCAGGCGCCGATCGTTGTCTCGATGGCCGGTTACCCGGAGGCAGGGCCGGTATGCGGTGCCCTGCCCGGCAGATGGGGGGTTGCCCGTCGGTACCCGGGCACCGGCGTTCGCGCGCTGGCCCTCTGCGTGTTCTGTCCCGGTATGCGCGGGACCGGCCCGGGGGTACCAATGGCTGCGAATGGTAAATCCGTCAGGGCGAGCGCGAGCACGGCTCGACGGCGGCGAGGGGCGCACCGGAGCGGGATGTGCGTCGCGCGGGAGGCAGCCGGTGATCGCGCGCTCGTCGAACCGGACCAGGGAGGCGAGGCTTCCGACGAGGCCAGATACATCTCCGGCGCCCGGATCGAGGTGACCGGCGGGAAACCGGTGCTGTGACCGGGGCCCCGGCGCGAGCCGGGCGGGCTCGCGCCGGGACGGGGCCGGGCTCAGCAGCGATGGGGGCTGGAAACGGTTTCGACGCTCAGGTTCGGATCGGTGTCGATCGCGGTGTCGGTGAAGAGCATCGGGCGCAGCGTCTTCGTCGTGAACAGCCGGGTCTGGTCCGAGTAGTGCGGTGAGGACGGGTCGCCCGACTCGCCGAACGTGAGCAGGCCCCGCGCCTGCGGCCCGGAGGTGGTGTACTGCACGGTGGCCAGGAAGCTGGTGCCGTAGTTGACGACGTACCCGGCGGTGGTCAGGTCCGTACCGGGCAGCGGAGTGCCGCCGCTCATCCTCGGCTCCTCGGACGTGTTCGTGTCGTCCTCGAAGTACACCGCGTTCGCGATGCCCACGCTCTCACCCGAGCCAGGAACCGGAATGCGTACGCTGTTCTGGACCGTGTACTGCACCGCCTGCAGCGGTACGTCCGGCGCGTACCCGAGGCCCTGCAACCGCACCATCGCCTGCGCCATCGCCTGCAGCAGCGGGGCGGGATCGGCGGGTACGCCGCGCGGGGTGTGGCCCGGGTCCGCGGGGTTGAACGGGACCCCCCACAGTGGACCGGCCGTGGTCAGCGCGTCCGGGTACCGGTCGAGTACCGAGGCGATCGTCTCCCGCCAGAGGACCGCGCCCCGGCTGGTGACGTCGAACCTGCGATCCCAGGCGGCCAGGGCCGAACACCCGGCGCTGATGTTCACCGGGCCGCTCTCCACCACCACCGGTGTCGAACCCCTCGCCCGGCAGGCCGTCACCACCGCGTCGGTCAACTGGTCGGAGGTGAACGTGGTGTCGGACAGGATCGCGGTGCCCAGACCGTTCAGGCTGAACCGCCCGGTCGAGTCGACCGTACCCGGGAAGCCGCCCTGGAGCAGCGCCACGTTCTGCCTCGTGCGCACCGTCTGCGGGGTGCCCTCGGCGCCCTGCAGCGGCGAGTACCCCACCAGCAACTGGTCGGTGTTGGCCAGCCAGTGGCTGTCGTTGGCGTTGAACACGTAGTCGTCGCGCAGCAGTTGCGGCTGCGCCCCGAACGGGATCAGCCCGGGTGAGCGCGCACCGGGTGCCGCCACCCACGCGTTGGCGCTGGTGCTACCGTCCAGGATGCCGAGCGGGTTGCTCGCCCACTCCGCTGTCGATGCCGCGGACAGGTCCGGCGTCTGCGACGCGTCCGCGTACCAGGCGTGGCCGGTGCTGTCCGCCGCGATCGTGTTCACCCACGGGATGCCCTGGTCCCGTGCGAGTGCGTCGCGGATGCCGGCGACGTCCGGTGCCTGCGCGATGTCGAGCCACTGCTTCATGATGCGGTCGTTGTCGATGTTCGCGTCCCGGTAGGTGAGCGCGCTGCCGGCCGTCCAGCCCAGGCTGGGGTCGATCGACGACAGGTCGATGATCGGGCCGTACCGGCTCTGGTACAGCGTCCTGGTGTAGTTGAGCAGCCGGCCGCCGTAGTTCACCTGGATCGTGACGGTCTTCGACGTCATCGCCTCGGGTACGCCGTCGACCAGGTACCGGGTGGGGGATCCCGGCACCAGGCGCAGCGAGTAGAGCGTGTACCGGGCGCCGGCCGCGATGGTGTGCGTCCAGGCCACCGTGTCGGTGAACCCGATCTGCACACCCGGTACGCCGCCGAGGCTGCCGCCGTACACGTTCATCTGGTGGGGAACGGTCAGTTGAGACTCCCAGAAGCGCAGGTTGCCCTGCCACGGGAAGTGCGGGTTCGCTACCAGCGCTCCCCCGCCGGTGGTGGATTTCCGGCTGCCCAGCGCCCAGCCGTTGCTGCCCGGCGCACCGTCGCCGGCCCGTTGGGCCAGCGCTTCGCGCACCCCCTGCGCGACGGTTGCCCCGCCGACCGGGGCGGCCGCCGATCCGGGCGGTGCGGCCACCGCCATCGCCGCGAGGAAGTTCTGCCCGCTGGCGAGCAGGGCCACATCCCGTTGGTACGCGAGAACGTCCACATCGGTGATCGGGGTGATCCACCGTGCCCCGGCGCACCACCCGGGTACGTGCGCGGCGCCCACCTTGGCCAGGTAGCCGTTGAACCCGGCGACGTACCCCTCCAGCACCTGGGACTCCTCTGTGGACAGACGTGCCAGTTGCGCGGCGGCCAGGCCCATGATGTCGATCTCCCGGTAGCCCAGGTCGGTCGCGAGGTTCGCGCCGCCGGTCCCCGGTCCGAACCACCTGGAGCGCTGGCTCCGCACCTTGATCACCTGATCGTCGAGGTCGCAGAACCGGTCCTCGGCGTAGGCCCAGCCCTGGCCGAACATGACGTCGGCCAGACTGGACCCGGTGATGTGCGGGATGCCGTAACTGGTACGGCGGATGACCGCCGAGTACCCGGCCGCGCTCTCGTTCGTCGCGTGGGCCTGGCCCGGTACCGCGAGCAGGCCGAAGGCGACCAGGCACAGTGCGGCCAGGCACAGTGCGGCCAGCGAGAATCTGGAACGTCGGTGTCTCACGGGGACCTCCTCCGAGTCCGGTTTGTCACAGCGAGCTTCGGTCGATCGCCGACGCGAACGGCCGGGTCCCCGGCAGGCAACTGACCGAGGGGATGTCGAATCCGTTGAACGTCGAGGCGTACACCGTCGTGTAGGCGCCCGCGGTCCCGATGTGCACCAGGTCCCCGGTCGACAGGCCGGCGGACAGTTCGACATCGAAGAGGATGGTGTCCTGGCTGTCGCAGGTCGGTCCGGTGAGCTGGAACCTGTCGCGGATGCCGCCGCCCCGTGAATCGCTCACCGGGAACCGCAGCCGGTTGCCGGTCTCCAGGCTCTCCATCAGGCCGTTGAACGCCCCGACGTCGAGGTGGATCCACCTCTTCCCGTCCCGGAACGCGGTGCCGATCACGGTCGCGGTCAGCGTGCCCGCTTCCGCGACGATGGCCCGCCCCGGCTCGACAACCGCCCGTACCGGATAGGGCAGCGCGGCCAAGCCGTCACGAATCACCGCGGCGTAGCGCTCGAGCGGCGGCGGCGCGGCATCGTAGCGCGCCGGAAAGCCGCCGCCGAGATCGACCATGTGCAGGAAGATGCCCATGTCGGCCAACCGATGCATCATGCGCCGAACCGCCGCGAGCGGCGGCTGCCATGCCTGCGGTACGAGCATCTGCGAGCCCACGTGGAAGGCGACCCCGTACGGGCGAAGGCCGAGCCCTCGCGCCTCGGCCAGCAGCCGCACCGCCGCGTCCGGCGCCACGCCGAACTTCCCCTCGCTCGGCACCCCGCTGGGCGCCCCGCGCGCGGCCAGCCGCACGATCGCGTTGGAGCCCGGCGCCAGCGCGGCGAGCTTGCCCGCCTCGTCCAGCGAGTCGAACGCGAAGCACCGCACGCCACCGGCGTACGCCCGCCGGATGTGTGCCCCGGGTTTGACCGGATTGCTGTAGAGCACGCTCGCCGGGTCCACCCCGAGCGCGAGCAGCGGGTCAAGTTCGGGTGCGGACGCGATCTCGAACCGGCACCCGAGCGATCGCAGGGTGGCGAGGACGCCCGGATGCGGGTTGCACTTCATCGCGTAGTGGACGGCGATGGACGGCATTGCCGTGGTGAACCGGCGGTAGGCCGCCTCGACGATCGAGAGGTCCATGACCAGTGCGGGCGTGCGCCTCATCGGCACCTCCGTCCATCGAGATGTACTCAGAGTGTCGCCCCGAACACCTAGAGTGCGCCATCCATGAAGCTGAATTTATGCGGGCGGATCTTTCGAGGCTTGCCGGCGCACTGGTCAGCGGGCCCGGCAACGGCGCGGCGCCGACGTCAGCGAAGCGTCAGTTCGCGCCACCCGTCGAACTCCGACGCGTGGATCAGATCGCGCACCCAGTCGAGCGCCGTGTCCTCGTCGGGAACCTCGAACCACCGGCTCGCCCCGTCGGTGCCGCCGTGACGGGCTTCCACAAGCCAGACGCCACCCTCCTGGGACACCAGGATGTCCTCCCGAACCGACCGGCCCCATCTGCCGTTCCAGTAGTGCCTCCGCCACTCCACGGCAGCCGAGATTACTCGTACATATGTTCGAATGCCAGCGACTGCCGGCGGGCAGCGCCGGACCATTCCCCCCGGGAGTCGGTCGACCTTCCCGGGGGCTGACGACCCACCCGCGGCTATGGCGCCCGTCACACCCGGCGCGTGTCACGTTCGACCGGCCCGCCCCCATCCCGTGGTCATCACGCAGATGGAGGAGGACACGACGATGGGCACATCGAAGGGGACCGGCACGGCGAACCCGCACCACGTGGTGATTCTGGGCGCGGGCTACGCCGGCATGGCGGCAACCATCCAGCTCGCGGCGCGCGTGAAGCGGTGCGGGGGCGTACGGGTGACGCTGGTGAACGCACAGGAGCGGTTCACCGAACGGCTCCGGCTGCCCATGACGGCGACCGGGCAACCGGTCGACGAACTCCGCATCCCGGAGTTGCTGGCAGGTACCGGTACCCGGTTCGTCCCGGGCTGGGTGACGGCCGTCGATGCCCACGCGCGCACCGTACGCGTCGACGACGATCGCGTCCTGCACTTCGACACGCTGGTGTACGCGCTGGGCAGCATGGCCGACACGGCGGCGGTGCCGGGCGCGGAGGAGTACGCGTTCAGCCTGAGTGGGGTGCATGACGCGGAGGCGCTGGCCGAGCGGCTGGCGCGCCTCGGTACCGGGGCGGTGGTCGTCGGCGGCAGCGGGCTGACCGGCGTGGAGGCGGCGGCGGAGATCGCCGAGCGGTACCCGGCTCTGAGCGTCGTGTTGCTGGGCCGGCAACAGCCGGGTGCGGCCATGCACCCGAAGGCGGGGGCGTACCTGCGCTCCGCGCTCACGCGCCTGGGCGTCCGGGTGCGCGGCGGGGTCGAGGCCGCGAAGGTGCTACCAGACGCGGTCGAGTTGGTCGGCGGGGAGCGGATCGCCGCGGACGCCGTGCTGTGGACGGGCGGCACCCGGGTGTCGCCCATGGCGGCCGCCGCCGGCCTGACCGTCGACGAGCGGGGCCGCATCGTGACCGATGCCGCGCTGCGGTCGGTGTCGCATCCGCAGGTGTACGCCGTCGGCGACGCGGCCGCGGTCCGCCAGGGTTACGGCGTGATGCACGGCACCTGCCAGAGCGGGATGCCCACCGGGGTACACGCGGCGGTGTCCATTCTCCGCACGCTCGCCGGAAAGCAGCCCAGGCCGTTCCGTTTCGGGTACTACCACACGCCGGTGAGCCTGGGCCGGCACGACGGGGTCGTGCAGTTCACCCATCCGGACGACACCCCTCGGCGCATCTACCTGACCGGCCGGATGGCGGCCAGGTATAAGGAGACGGTGACCGCTTCACCCTGGCCGACCTACGGCCGCATGAGGAAGATGCCGGCCTCGGGCGCGTTCTGGCCGCACGGCGGCCGGTTCACCCGGGTGCGGGCGTCGAAGTGACCGCCTCGCAACCGGATCCGGGACAGCAGGTCTTCGACCACCATCGCCGCCTGCTGTTCTCGGTGGCCTACCGCATCCTCGGCAGCGCCGCCGACGCCGAGGACGCGGTGCAGGACGCGTGGATACGGTGGTCGGCCGCCGACCGCTCGCAGGTGACCGATTCCCGGGCGTACCTGGCGCGGATCGTGTCCAACCTGGCGCTGGAACGGCTGCGCTCGGCCCGGCACAAGCGCGAGGTCTATGTCGGGCCGTGGCTTCCGGAGCCCATTCTCACCAGTGGTGACACCGCCGAGACCGTCACGGAGGCCGAGTCGGTGTCGATGGCGATGCTCGTGGTCCTGGAGACGCTGAGCCCGCTGGAACGCGCCGTGTTCGTGTTGAAGGAAATCTTCGACTTCAGCTACGCCGAGATCGCCGAGGCGGTCGAGCGTTCCGAGGTCGCGGTCCGGCAGGCCGGACACCGCGCCCGCGAACATGTCCGGGCCCGCCGTCCCCGCTTCGCCCCCGACCGGACCCGGCAGCGGGAGGTGACCGAGCGGTTCTTCGCGGCCGCGACGGGCGGCGACGTCAACGCGTTGATGGAACTCCTGTCCCCGGGCGTCACGCTGTGGACCGACGGGGGCGGCAAGGTCCGTCAGGCCCTGCGCCCGATCGTCGGCGCGCGCGCGGTCGCCGGCTGGTTCGCCAGTATCGGCACCGTTGCGTACCAGGGCGTGCGGCCCGCCGACATGACGGCCCGACTCGTGGACATCAACGGTGGTCCGGGCATTCTGTTCACCGGGCTGGGTCGCGTCATCGCCACGGTCAGCTTCGACTTCGACGCCGACGGCCGCATCGCCGGCATCCAGAACGTGGCGAACCCGGACAAGCTCACAGCCGTCGCCGGCGGTGTCAGCCGCGATGTCGGGACGCGTTGACCCCGGCCGGAGCGGACCCGCCGGGCCGGGGGAGGGGCACGCGGGGGGCGGGCAAAGGGCCGGCGGCGCCGGGGCCGACCGTGCCGCGTCGCGGGCCGAGGGCAACCTGGCGGCCGGTACGCCGCTGAGCAGGATCTGCGCAGTGCTTTCAACCATCGGGTTGACGATCGGTCTCGCGCGGGCTACGGTACTTTCAACCATAGAGTTGAAACGGGGGCACCGATGACCGCGGACACGCTGTCCCGGGTCTTCGCCGCCCTCGCGGATCCGACCCGGCGCGACATGGTGGCGCGGCTCGCCGAGGGGGACGCGACGGTGAGCGAGCTGGCCGAGCCGTACCGGATGACGCTGCAAGCCGTCTACAAGCACCTGCGGGTGCTCGAAGACGCCGGTCTGGTCAGCCGGCCGCGGGGACCGCAGCCCCGGCCGGTACGCCTGCAGGTCCAGGTCTTCGACCTGATGGACGCCTGGATCGAGCGCCACCGGGTCCGCGTCGAGCAGCGTTACCGCCGCCTCGACGCCGTTCTGGCACAGATGAAGGGGGAGCAGCGTGACACAGGATCAGCGAGGCGGCCATCGAATCCGGCACAGGATCACCGAGACGGTCATCGAGGCCGATCCGGATCTGCCGGTCGTCCGGATGACTCGTGACTTCGCGGTAACGCCCGAGCAGTTGTTTCGCGCCCACACCGACCCCGCGTTGTTCGCCAGGTGGGTGGGGCCCGACGCCATGACCACCCGGATCGACCACTGGGACCCGCGCACCGGCGGCAGTTGGCGCTACGTTTGCGTGCGCGAGGGCACGGAGTACGGGTTCCGGGGATGCTTCCACGACGTGCGGCCGGACCGGATCGTGCAGACCTTCACGTTCGAGGGCGATCCCGATTCGGTCGCGCTGGAGACGTTGTGGTTCGAGGATCTGGGCGAGGGCCACGCGCGGCTGCGGACGCAGTCGCTCGTCGACAGCTTCGAAGGCCGCGACGCCTGGTTGCGCAGCGGGATGGAGACCGGCGTCAACGAGGGGTACGCGAAGTTGGCGGGGCTGATCGCCGATGGCACTGTCTGACCGCCCGGCCGACCGGCACCGGCAGGTCGCCGGGCTGTTCACCGACCGGTGAGCAGGTAGTCGTCCGCCTCGGGACTCCAGTGCAGCGTCACCGCTCCGCTGGTGGCGGCCGCCCGGCAGAACTGCAGGAAACTGCGGTAGCCGAGCTTCTTCTCGCTGAACTCCGGCCGTACCCGCCGGAGTTGGTTCTTCAGGCCGGACAGCGCCACCGCCTCGTCGCTGCCCGAAAGCTCCGCCACCACCGCGCGGAGCAGCCCGAAGGCCACCTCCCGGTCGCCGTGTTCGGGCAGCGACACCTCCGGGTCGCCCTTCGCCGGGCCCTCTGCCAGCTCGACCACATTGCGCTCGGCGAGGTGCCGGAGAAGTTCGCCGAACGTGCGGAACCCGTAGTTCGACTCGCTGAAGGTCGGGTCCTTCCGCAGCAGGGTGCGCTTGAGCGTCGAGGCGGTCACCGCGCCGCTGGAGCTTCCCTGGAGGCCGGCCACGGTCTGGGCCACCAGGCCGGTCAGCGCGTCGACGTCGTGGACCGGCTCCTCGCCGGCCGGCTGCTGCTCCGCTTGCGGTTCGGCTTCCGGTTCGATCGGCTGAGGCTCCGGGCTGGGTACCCGTGCCGGACGGCCGCGCCGCCCGCGCACCGGTGGCGTCTCGATCCCTTCCAGGCGGTCGTAGTACAGGAACTCGTCGCAGGCCGGCGGGAGCAGCGCCGAAGTCGACTTCTCGACTCCGACGCCGATGACCCGCTTGTTGAGTTCGCGAAGCTTCTGCACCAGGGGAGTGAAGTCGCTGTCGCCGGTACCGATCACGAAAGTCGAGATGTACCCGCGCTCGAAGGCCAACTCCACCGCGTCCACGGCCATCTTGATGTCGGCGGCGTTCTTGCGGGAGGCGCCCATGCGCTGGGGCATCTCGATGAGTTCGACGTGGGACCGGGTGAGCATCCGCCGGTCCTCGTCGAAGTACGACCAGTCGGCGTACGCCCGGCGCACCACCACCCGCCCCCGTTCGGCCAGGGCGTCGGCGATCGGGCGCAGGTCGAAGGCCATGCCGCCGAGGTGTTCGCGGGCCCCCAGCGCGAGGTTCTCGTAGTCGAGGAACAGGGCGATGCGATCTTCTTGATCCACGGAATCAGCCTACGACCTCATCGGGGGCCAGACGCGCGAGTCGCTCGGCGGATCTCTCAGGTCGCGGCGGATGGGCTCAGTGTCCGCTCGTAACACACCGAGATCGGCGAGCCGATGTAGTGGCCGAACAGCGGGATGGTGTGGTACCCCTCGCGTTCGTAGAAGCCGCGGTGGCCGCTCTCGCCGCGATGGTGGAAGGGATGGCGGTACCGGGCGCGGCCGACGCGCATGGCTACCCGCCGGACGCCCAGCGCGCCGCGCTGAACGCCACGCTGACCGCGTACGGCCTCTCCTGAACCGCGGTGTCGCGGCTCCGGCGCCGGCCTGGCCCCGGAAGCTCGTCCTCGACACCACCGCGTCCGGTCAGTCGGTGAGGAGGTTCGGCGGGCATCGGTATCGACGAGGCTCACATAGACTGTGGCGATGAATCCCGTTCGTACCGCACCCGTCGGTGGACGCGGGGGCATCGCCCGACCGGCGGTGCTCGCGGCGGTGGCGGTGGCCACCATCCTCGCCCCGGCGGCCTGCCGGCAGTCGCTGGCGGACACCGCTTCGTCGACGCCCACCGGGTCGGTCGCCGCGGCGGCGACCGCCTCCCCGGCGTCGACCGCGACCTCGGCCGGCCCGGCGCCGAGCGCCGCGCCGACGACAGCGGCGCCCAGCGCGAAGCCGACACCGGCGGCCAGCGCCGGCCCGCTGCGGATCGGCAGTTCCGGCCCGGCCGTGGTGCGCCTGCAGCAGCGGTTGACCTCGCTCGGCTACTGGGTCGGCGCCATCGACGGCAAGTTCGGTTCGGTGACCCAGCAGGGCGTCTTCGCGCTGCAGAAGGCGGCGAAGCTGTCCCGGTCGGGCACGGTCAACGCCGCGACGCAGAAGGCGCTCGACGCCGGTACCCGTCCGAAGGCGAGGAGCGCCTCGGGCCACATCATCGAGGTCGACCTCAGCCGCAATCTGCTCATGTTCGTGACCAACGGCCATGTCGACTACATTCTCAACACCTCGACCGGGGGCGGGTACGTCTACTACGACCAGGGCGCCCGCAACGTCGCCAGGACGCCCAAGGGCCACTTCAGGACGTACCGGGTGATCGACGCACCGCACCGGTCGTCGCTCGGCCTGCTGATCCGACCCCGGTACTTCACCCGTGGGTACGCGATCCACGGCGACAGTTCCGTCCCGCCCTACCCGGCCTCGCACGGGTGCGTGCGGGTGAGCAACTCGGCGATCGACTGGATCTGGGCCAACAACCTGGATCCGATCGGCACCACGGTCTGGATCTACTGAGCGGCGCCGGTCCGGCTGACAGACACCCGACAATTGGAGAGTAATTCAAGCGTTTCCATGCTTGAATCTTTTCTCGTGTCGCATCGTCGAATCCCCATGGCCGCTCCGCTCGCCGCCGCTCTGGCTGTCCTCGCCACCCTCGCGCTCACCCTGACGACCGGCGCGCCGGCCGGCGCGGTGGCCAATGGCACGCCGGTGCCCGAGGGGCAATACCGGTTCGCGGTGAAGCTGACCATGACGAACATCCCGCGGCCCGACGGCAGCGTCTACAACAGCGGTTGCAGCGCCGCGCTGATCGCTCCCCAGTGGATCATCACGGCCGGGCACTGCTTCCACGACGTCAACCGCAACCCGGTCAGCGGGCCGGTCCCGTACAGCACCACCGCCATGATCGGGCGCACCGACGACGCCGACACCGACGGGTACGTCATCGACGTCGTCGAGGACTACCAGTCGCCGAGTAACGACATCGCCATCGCGAAGCTGGCCAGCCCGGTGGACGACATCGTGCCGCTGCTGCTGAGCCGCGAGGCACCGACGAGCGGCGAGATCCTGCGGATCACCGGTTGGGGCGCGCTCGACGACGTGAACCCGGCGCCGGCCACCCACCTGCAGACCGGGCAGGTGAAGGTCGCGACGGTGGGCGAGTCGACGGTAGGCGTGGTCGGATATTTGCCGCAGCCCACCACCAGCGCGTGCCTGTACGACTCCGGCGCCCCGTACTTTTCCGAGCCACGGTACGGCCGGCCGAGGCTGGTGTCGGTGGAGAGCAGCGGGCCGACCTGCCCGCATCACCAGGTGGAGACCACCTCCCGGGTCGACACGGTAGCCTCCTGGATCATTTCGACGGCGCGCGACCACGGGCACTGACTGCCCGGACCCGGAAGCCCTTCTCCCCGCCGCGGCCGGTGACGGCCGTGCGGCGTCAGCCCGCCTCGCCCGGGGCGAGCGCGTGCAGGATCTCCTCGGCGCGTGCGGTCGCCGCCACCGGGTCGGCGTCGGGGGATCCGATCGCCGGGTCCCAGTTGAGGTCGACGAACAGCTCCGTCACGCCCTGCCCGGCGAGCCAGTCGATGTCGCCGCGTACCTGCGCGAGCGTGCCCGTCAGCCGGATCCGGTCGGCACCGCCGCCGTTCCCGCCCAGGCGCAGCACGCCGCGGCACACGATGCGCACCGCCGCCGGATCCCGGCCGGCGCGCAGCGCGGCGTCCCGTACCACCGCGGCGTCCTCGCCGATGCGCGTCAGATCCTGCCCGCTGCGGCTGATCCAGCCGTCCGCGATCCGGCCGGCCCGGCGCAGCGCGGCCGGTGCCGAGCCGCCCAGCAGCACCGGCGGCCCCGGGCGCTGTACCGGCTTGGGCGCCATCCGGCCGGCCGGTACCGAATAGAACTCCCCGTCGTACCGGCTGACCTCGTCGCCCCACAGGGTGCGCAGCACCGCGACGTACTCCTCGATCCGGGCGCCGCGCCGCCCGGTCCGCGCGCCGGTCGCGGTGAACTCGGCGGCAGACCACCCGGCGCCCAGCCCCAGGTCGAGCCGGCCGCCGGAGAGCACGTCCAGGGAGGCGGCCTGCTTCGCGAGGTAGGCCGGCGACTGGTACGGCACGTTGACCACGCCCACCGCGAGCCGGATCCGCGTGGTGTGCGCCGCCGCGAAGGCGAGCGACACCAGCGGGTCCAGCACGCTCTGGTATACCGGTTCCAGTTGCTGGTCGGCGCCCACGAGCAGCCGGGTGAACGTCCAGAGGGAGTGGTAGCCGAGCCGTTCCGCCATGGTGGCGAACCGGGCGAGGGTATCCGGCTGCGCCCAGGAGCCGGACACCGGCAGTCCGAATCCGATCCGCATGCCCCGACTCTATGCCGGTCGGTGCCGGGCTGCCGGGTGGTGCGTGGGGTGTCCCACCACCCGCAGCCCGGGTACGGTCAGGCAGATCACTGCCGCCACCAGTTCCAGGCTCGCACTGGCGCCGAACGCCGGTACCGTTCCCAGCCACCCCACCGCGGCGCCCATCAGGGCGACGGCCAGCGGTGTGATGCCGAGGTTCGCGAGAGTCTGGACGCTGCTGACCCGGCCCCGGTACGCGTCGTCGGTGTGCCGCTGCGACAGCGACGAGATGAGGACGGCCAACGGTGCGCTGGTGATGCCGGCGACCCCGGTGATCCCGGCCGCCACGGCGGGTACCGGTGCCACCGCCACCGCGAACACCGCGACGCCCTGTACCGCAGCGCACCCCGCCATCAGCGGTCCACTTCGAACGGTCAGCCGGGTCATCGCGAGCGCGGACGCCACGGCGCCCAGCCCGAATCCGGCCAGCATCAGGCCGATGCCGCCCGCGCCCCAGCCGTGCCGGTCGGCCACCACGGCGAGCCCGACATTCATCGGGCCGACGAAGCCGAGGTTGGTCAGCAGCGACACGGCCAGCAGGGCGCGCAGCACCGGGTGCCGGACCAGGTACCGGAGCCCGTCGCGCAGCGACCGGCGCAGCGGCTCCCGTACCGGGGCGGGGGTTCCGCGGGGGCGCAGCGTGGACAGTGCGGCCACCGACACCACGAACGTCACCGCGTTGGCCGCGCTGGCCAGCGACAGCCCGCCGAGCGCGACGAGCGCGCCGCCCAGCGGTGCGCCGAGAGTCAGCGCGAGCCGGGCCACGAGCGTGTTCAGCGCGGCGCCTCCGGTCAGCTGGTCCGGGCGGAGCAGCCGGGGCGCGAGCGCGCCGGCCGCCGGGAGGAACACAGCGTCCGCGATGCCGAACACCAGGACCACCACGACCAGCAGTGCGATGCCGGGACGGGACAGCGCGACCGCGGCGGCGGCCAGGGACACCCCGGCGCGGGCCAGATCGCTGCCGATCATCAGTCGCCGTGGGCCGTACCGGTCGACGATCGCGCCGCCGAGGAGCAGCAGGACCAGGCGCGGGACCGAGGAGGCGGCGAGGATCACGCCGGCCACGCCGGGGGAGGCGAGCCGGACCGCGGTCCAGGACAGGGCCACGTACCAGATCTGGTCGCCGAGAGTGGAGACCGCCTGGCCGCCGATGTAGCGCAGGTACCCGGCCTCGCGGTAGGCGGGGCGCGCTGGGCCGGCCGGGCCGGGTGCGGTGGTCGTGGCGGCGGGTGTGCCGGCGGCGGGTGTGCCGGCCGCGGGTGTGCCGGCCGCGGGTGTGCCGGCCGCGGTCGTGCCGGCCGCGGTCGTCACGGCCGCTCCGGGAAGGCGTGGAGGAACAGGAACACGTGCTCGCGGCGTTCGCCGTCGCCGGCGGGCTGCTTGCGACTGGTCCGCTGCCCGCCCGGCCGGCTGGCCGCGTCGCCGGGGTCGCCGTCGACCGGTTCGGCGCCCTGGTGCTCCTGCTCGCGCTCGCTGGCCTCACGGCCGTGCCGGTTCCACCGCTGGAGGACCTCCAGCAGTTCGGCCGACAGTTGCCCGAGCTCGGCCGGCGTGAGCCGCAGGAAGGAGTCGCTGCTGAGGGCCGCGTCCTGCCACGCCTCGCTCCAGGAGTCCCGGCCCTGCTCGTACCGGTGCAGCCGGGCGAACTCGTCGGCGATCATCTGCCCCTTCACTGCCGACGCGATCGCCTGCCCTTCCGGGCTGGGGAAGTCCCTCCAGGCCCAGGACGTCGAGCCGGGTACCGTGCGCCACCACCGTTCCCGCCGGTCGCGGGCGAGTTCGGGCACGTCCTCGATGAAGCCGCGCCGGGCCAGTTCGCGCAGGTGGTAGCTGACCAGCCCGGGATCGCCGTTGACCCGCTTGGCCAGGGTGCCGACCGTGGCCGGGCCGATCTGGGTGAGCAGCCGGTACAGGCGCTGCCGGATGGGCTGCGCCAGCCCCTTGAGTACCTCGGGGTCGTCGATGCGTCGCGGCTGGCGCGTCCGTTCGCTCATGACCACGACGCTAGATCCAGGAAAAATATTCCACAATATTCCTACTGGATCTCACAATGATCGATGTATTGCCCGCCTCACCGGCCGCCGAGCTGTACCGCGCATGCCCCGCGCACCGCGGCCCGCAGGTCCGCCACGGCCGGCCCCGATCCGCCCCACCACGCGTCGTCGATCCCGCCCAGGCGGCCGAGCGGCAGGTCGAGAATGTCCGGCGAACTCCCGGAGCGCTCTACCACCTCGGCCACCTTCTGGGCCACCCAGCGCTCACCCGCCGCGCCGGCCAGGCACTGGCGGGCCAGGTCGTCGAACACGACCCTCGCGGCGGCCGTGCCGGCGGCCGGCAGCGCGACGGCCATCTCCGCGAGGGCGGTGGGCAGCACGCTTGCCACCGCCCGGACATCGTTGTCGTCGAGCCCGGCCAGTTCCCGCAGCGCCTCGCCGTCATGCCCGATGACCAGCCAGTGCGCGGCCCACCAGGGCACTCGTTCCAGCGGTGCGTCGCCGAGCATGAACAGCGCCGCCACCAACTCCGGCGACGGCACGAAGTCGACGCCCGCGCGCGGTGTCCAGGACATCGTCACATCATCCGGCTCCGCCCGCGGATGCGCACCGGGAATCGCCGGTCGGCCGGCGCGCAGCGCCCCGGACGTGATCGGCCGGGCCGATACCGATCGGCCGAAGGTCGAGAACCAAGCTAGGCGACCAGCGCGTCGGCCCGGTCGGCGGCGGCGATCCGCGCCTCGATCTCCTCTGGCGACAGCGGCGTGAACTGCTCCGCCGCGGCCAGCGCGTCCGCGTGGATCGAGACGTCTCCGGGCATGCAGAAGCCGGTCACCGGCTGGGACAGCGTGAAACGCACCGCCTCCCGGATCGCCGCCGGGTCGCGGTGCGGCTCGTACCACGTCGTCGCGGTGTGCTCCTCGGTGCGCCACGGGCCACGGGCCACCGCCTTGATGGCCATCACGCCCAGGTTGCGCTGCGCCGCGACATCGAGCAGCGCGGTGAACCGCGCCCGGTAGTCGGGCAGCGCGAGCATCGGCGCGTTCACCGGCAGCATCACCGTGTCCAGGTCCACCCGTTCCAGCGCGGTGCGGAACAATCGCGGTACCCGCTGGAAATGGCCGGTGATGCCGATCGCTCCGACCAGGCCCTCATCGCGCGCCCGTACCAGCGCCTCGGCGGCACCGCCCGGGGCGAGTACGGCGGCCAACTCCTCGTCCGAGTTCACCGCGTGCATCTGGTACAGGTCGAACCGGTCGGTGCGCAGCTTCCCCAGCGAGCGCTCCAGCTCGGCGCGGGCGCCGTCGGCGTCCCGTTGCAGGGTCTTGCACGCGACGAACATCCGGTCCCGGTACTGGGGAAGCACCTCGCCGGCGAGGTCCTCGGCCATGCCGTACTGCGGGGCGATGTCCAGGTGGTTGACGCCGGCCGCGACCGCCCGGTCGAAGGCGGCGGCCACCACCTCGACGGTGGTCTCCCAGAACGCTGCGCCGCCCAGGATCGCGACGCTGGATTCGTGGCCGGTCCGGCCCAGTACTCGACGCTGCATGGAGCGATCCTTACACAACAGCCGATCGGCCGCGCGGCCGAAGGTCACGGGCGCGCCGGCGCGGACCACTCCTCCAGAACGTCGCGGCCCTGCGCGATCGCGAGGTCGAGCAGGCCGGGAAAGCGCCGGTCGAGATCGGCCCGCCTCAGCCGGTTCAGCCGCCGGGTGCCCTCGTCGCGCTGGCGGATGACTCCCGACTCGCGCAGCGTGCGGAAGTGGCCGCTCTGCGTGGACTTGCTCACCGGCAGCGCGAACGTGTGACAGGCCAGTTCGCCGTCGGGTTCGACCTGGGCGAGCCGGGCGACGATGGCCAGCCGCACCGGATCGGCGAGGGCGGCCATCACGTCGGTGAAGCGCAACTCGTCGCGGTCCGGGTGGACGAGTTGCGTCGCGGTGCGGCTTGCCATTTCCCGATGGTACCGCAGCATGTTCGTGATTTTCGAACATGTGCTATGTTCGGAAATCTCGAACATGACGGGAGGGGTCCGATGTCACGGTGGCGGTTCTGGGCCTGCGCGTACACGTCGTTGATCCTGTTGACCGGGACCAATCTGCCCACCCCGCTGTACCGGGGCTACCAGGAACGGTTCGGCTTCTCGCCGCTCACCGTGACGCTGATCTTCGCGACCTACGTGCTCGTCCTGGTGCCCTCGCTGCTGATGGTCGGGCCGCTGTCCGACGCGGTCGGGCGGCGCCGGGTACTGCTGCCGGCGGTCGGCGTCGCGGCCCTGGGGTCGCTGGTCTTCGCCGCGGCCGAAGGCACCGGCTGGCTGTTCGCCGCCCGGCTGCTCCAGGGACTCGCGGTGGGCGCCGCCTCGGGAGCGCTGACCGCCGCGCTGACCGAACTCGAGCCGCGCGGCGACCGGCGCAGGGCGGCCCTGGTGTCCACCGTGGTCTCGGTGGGCGGGCTCGGCCTGGGGCCGCTGCTGGCCGGCGTTCTCGCGCAGTACGCCCCGGCGCCCCGCGTCCTGCCGTTCATGGTGGAGCTGGTGCTGCTGGTACCGGCGGCGCTGGCCATGGCGAGCCTGCCGGCCACCGGTACCGGCCCGGCCCGGTGGCGCCCCCGGCGCCCGCAGCTGCCGGCGGCCGTCCGGCCCGCGTCGGCGTACCGGTGGTCGGCGTGGGGTTGCTCACCACCGAAGTCGGCCTGCTCGCGGCGGTGCGGTACTTCGCCGGTACCGTCGCCGCGCTGTGCCTGGTGGTCCTCGCCGTACTGGCCGCCAAACGCGACCGCACCCGGTGAACCGGACGCGGGTGCCGCCGGCTGCTGCCCGCCACGTTCGGCCGGGAGCGGAACGCGCGACAACCCGGTGTCCGCCCCCGCGACGCCCTGATAGCTTCGCGTGATGACGGGGGACCAGGGGACGGAGCAGGCGGAGGGGCCGGCGCGTGACCGGCGGCAGCGGCTGGACGGCCGGTTCGCGAAGCTCTGGGCGGCGAGCACCACCTCCGCGCTCGGCAGCGGCCTCGCCACGATCGCGGCACCGCTGCTGGTCGCGTCCCGGACCAGCGATCCGCTGATCGTGTCCGCCGGGTTCGGCGTGTCCTGGCTGCCCTGGCTGCTGTTCTCGCTGCCCGGCGGCGTGCTGGTCGACCGGATCGACCGGCGCAGGCTGATGGTCCTCATCGACGCGGTGCGGGTCGTCGCGCTGGCGATCCTCTCGGTGGCCATCGTGACCGGGCACGCCAGCATCGCGCTGCTGTACGCCGTCCTGTTCGTGGTCAACACCGGCGAGGTCGTGTTCCGGTCGGCGAGCCAGTCGATGATCCCGTCGATCGTTGCGCGCCCGCTGCTGGAGCGCGCCAACGGCTGGCTGGTCGGTGGCGTCACGCTGACCCAGGGCATGCTGGCCGGGCCGCTGTCCGGTTTCCTGTTCGCCGTCGCGGTGAGCATCCCGTTCGTCGTCAACGCCGGCACGTACGCCGCCAGCGCCGTGCTCATCGCACTCGTGGCGGGCGCCTACCGGTCGGCGGCCGTGCCGGCGGGCGGCGACGGCGGGCCGGCCGCCCCCAGCACGGTACGGGCGCAGATCGTCGAGGGCCTGCGGTGGCTGATGCGCCAGCGGCTGCTGCGTACCATGGCGGTGCTCATCGGGCTGCTGAACCTCACGCTCACCGCTGCGGTCGCGGTGCTGGTACTGCTCGCCAAGGATCGGCTGCACCTCGGCTCCGTCGGGTACGGCCTGCTGCTGACCTGCATGTCGATCGGCGGCATCCTCGGCTCGGTCGTCGGCGACCGGCTCATCAGGTGGGTCACCGCGACCTGGACGATCCGGATCGGCCTGCTGATCGAGGCCGGCATGCACCTGGCCCTGGCCGCCTCGCGCAGCGCCTACTTCATCGGCTTCGCGCTGTTCGCCTTCGGCGTGCACGGGGCGCTCTGGGGCATCGCGGCCAGTTCGCTGCGCCAGCGGCTCACCCCGCCGGAGATGCTCGGCCGGGTGTCCAGTTCCACCCTGTTCATCTCGGCCGGCGGCAACTGCGTCGGCGCGGTGCTCGGCGGCGTGGTCGCGGCGAACTTCGGCATCACGGCGCCGTACTGGGTGGGCTTCGGGGTCGCGATCGTGGTGTCGGTGGTGACCTGGCGGGTGTTCAACCGGGCCGATGTCGCGCGGGCGTACGCCGAACCTGGCCACCACGACCCGGCCCGGCAGGAGCCTGCGGCGGTCTGAGCGGCCGCGACCCCGGCCGGGTGCCGCCAGCCGGGCCTCGGCCTGCTCATCCGCCCGGATCAGGCTCGGGCGACCGCCGGCTTGCGCGCCTCGATGAGGAACCGGGTGGAGTGCGCGACGAACGGACCCTCGGCCTCGATCCGCGCGTGCATCGCGGCGAGCCGGTCCCGGTACCGCTCGACGGTGAAGCCGGGGACGATCCAGATGACCTTGCGCAGGAAATAGGCCACGGCACCGACGTCGTGGAACACGGTGCGCAGCCTCGCCTGCCGGAGATCGACGACGGACAGCCCGGCGGCCTCGGCCGCCGCCCTCGCCAGTTCGGGCTCGCGACCGGATTCGCCGCGCGGCCACGGCCCGAGGAAGAAGTCGGTCAGC
This sequence comes from Micromonosporaceae bacterium, assembly GCA_040255525.1. Lineage (GTDB taxonomy): Bacteria > Actinomycetota > Actinomycetes > Mycobacteriales > Micromonosporaceae > Rugosimonospora. The sequence goes on from JBDZVD010000010.1 coordinate 36,560, forward strand.
TCGATGACGCTGTCCGGGCCGACCTGCTGGGAGAAGTAGGCGCCGCCGGGAGCCAGTATCCGGGCCACCTCCGCCCACGGGGTGCTCACCGGATGCCGGCTGACCACCAGGTCGAACGTCCCCGACCGGAGCGGCAGGTGGTGCCCGTCGTCGCCGACGATCCGGACGCCGCGAGGGGCCAACCGCGCCCGGGCCCGGGCGCGGTTCGGCGGCCACGCCTCGGTGGCCAGCGTCACGGCGGGAAGCGCGGGTACGCCGGAGAGCACCTCGCCGCCGCCGGCCTGGAGCTCGACGGCGACCCGGGCGCGCGCCATCCGCTCGGCCATCATCCGCGCGTACCCCCAGCCGGGCCGCTCCTCGGTCGCGCGGCCGTCCAGCCAGGAGAAGTCCCACCCTTCCACGCTCGCGGAGGCGGCCTCGTCGATCAGTTCGTCGAAGGTGAGCATTCAGCGATCATGGCACCGCCAGCCGTCCGCCACCAGGCGATAATCGTTGACCTCGACCGCGGTTCAGCGAGGATCATCGAGCGATGAAACCCGTCCGACCGGCCGTGTCGCGGCCGGCTCGCCGGCAACGGTCGGCCGTCGGGTGTGTGTGCGTAGCCGTGGAAATCGCACCCGTCAACGTGCCGCGTGGCGCGGACGCACCGCGACAAGCGTGACCACGATCGCGGCCAGCCACAGCGCGGCCCCGAGCAGGCCGGCGCGGTGCAGGCCGGCGACGAAGTGCCCGGGGTCGTCGCCACCGCCGGCGAGAGCGCCGAACACCGCGACACCCAGCGCCGTTCCGGCCTGCCGTGCCGTGTTGTTGACGCCGCTGGCCAGCCCGGACCGGTCCGGCGGGACGGCCGCGATGGCCGCGGTGACGACCGCCGCGGTCAGCAGCCCCAGCCCGACCCCGAGGCCGACCAGTGCCGGCAGCAGCAGCGGGTACGGGCTTGCCCGGTGGAGCAGCAGCAGGCCGGTCTCCCCGGCCGCCCCGAGCGCGAGGCCGGCGACCATCGGGGGGCGGGGGCCCAGCCGTGCCGTGATCCGCCCGGTGACCGGGGACAGCACGGCCAGCGGCAGGAGTCCCGGTACGAGCATCAGCCCGGCCCGGAGCGCGTCGCGGCCCTGGACGTCCTGCAGGTACAGGGTGGTCAGGTAGATGGTTCCGTTCCCGACCAGGTTCATCGCCAGCGCGACGGCGTTGGCGCCGGTGAACGTCGGTACCCGCAGAAGGCTCACCGGTAGCAGCGGATCGCGCGCCCGCCGCGAGGCCGCGACGAACCCGGCCCCGGCCACGACCGCCACGGCGCCCGATGCGACCACCCCGGCGGACAGCCCGGTGCGCCCGGCGGTGATGACGGCGAACACCAGCGCGCCCAGCGCCAGCGCGGCGGCGACCAGGCCGGCCAGGTCCAGCGACCGCCCCGGCGTCCGGGTACCCGCGCCGACCAGCCGCGGTATGGCGACCAGCGCGGCCGCGACCACCGGCAGGTTCACCAGGAACACCGCCCGCCAGCCCAGCGTGCTGACCAGCAGCCCGCCCAGCAGCGGGCCGGCCGGCAGGGACAGCGCGGAGACCGCGGCCCACACCCCCAGCGCCCGGGCCCGCTCCGCCGCCTCCGGGTACGCGTCGGCGATCACCGCGACACTGCCGGGCAGCAGCAGGGCCGCGCCGGCGCCCTGCACCGACCGGGCGCAGATCAGCATGGCCGGATCGGCGGCCAGACCGCACCCGGCCGACGCCACCCCGAAGGCGGCCAGGCCGGCCAGCACGATCCCGCGGTGGCCGAGCAGGTCGCCCAGGCTGCCGCCGGCCAGCAGCAGGCTGGCGATCGCCACGGCGTACGCGTCGACGACCCACTGCAGGCCGGCCGGGCTGACCTCCAGGCTGCGCCGGACTGTGGGCAGCGCCACATTGACGATCGACACGTCGAGCAGGACCAGGAACATGCCGACACACATCACCGCCAGCACCAGCGCGCGCCGGTCGCCGGCGTACGGGCCGGTCCCGGCGTGCCGGGCAGGGTTCTCCGTGTTGATCGCGTTCATGCTCCCGAGTCTGGTGCGGAAACACTTCCATCGCGGTGGAAGTGTCGCCGGGGCAGACTGGATTCATGACTACCAGCAGGTCAACCGGCATACCGGGAGGGGAGGCCGACATCGCGCGGGTCGCCGCCCTGTTCGCCGACCGGTCCCGGGCGCGGGTGCTGATGGCCCTCGCTGACGGGCGCCGCCTGCCGGCGAGCGTACTGGCCGCCGAGGCCGGCGTGTCCCCGGCGGCGATGAGCGCGCACCTGACCAAGCTGCGCGCCGAGCGCCTGGTCACCGTGGAAGCCTCGGGCCGGCACCGGTACTACTCGCTCGCCGGCCCCAAGGTCGCCGCGACCATCGAGGCGCTGGCCGCCATCGCACCCCGCCAGCCGATCACCTCCCTGCGCCAGGGGACCCGGGCGCAGCGGCTGCGCTTCGCGCGGACCTGCTACGACCACCTGGCCGGCGCGCTCGGCGTCGCGGTGACCCAGGCGCTGATCGACCGCGACGTCCTGGTCGCGACCGACGGGGTACCGGACACCGCGCGCCGCCCGGGCGACCGGCTGTCCGCCCCGGTGCGCCAGCACCCGTACCGGCTGGGGCCGGCCGCCGAGGGCGTGCTGCACGGTCTCGGCGTCGATCTGCCGGCGTTGCTCGCGAGCGGGTCCGGTGGCGGCCGGCCGCTGCTGCGGTTCTGCGTGGACTGGACCGAGCAGCGCCACCACCTCGCCGGCGCGCTCGGGGCAGCGGTGAGCGGGGCGCTGTTCGACGCCGGGTGGATCGCCCGGCGCCGGGGACCCCGGGAGGTCGAGTTGACCGCGACGGGAGCGGCCGCCATCGAGAAGGTCCTGGGCGTCCGTCCGGCCGCGGGCGCCTGAACCGGCGTCCGGCGGCGACTCGTGCCCCACCGGTCTTGCTCGGTGCGTCCGGCGCCCGCGACGACCGGGACCGGTCGCCGGTTGACGCGGCCCGAACGGCCATCCGGGTGGGGTACCGGCGCTTTCCCGCCGCCGGAGCCGTCGATTAGGGTGAACGGCAATCGGCCGGCGTCATTGTCCCGGTCGCGGGCTCCGGTCCGTCGCCGCGTGCCGCCCCGCCGGTCCCCGACCGCGGCGCGCTCCGGTTCGCAGGCCCCTCGATGTGGCGGGCGGTGCTTTGATGGGGATGCCGGGGAACGCTGGGGACGGATCACGGTGAGGGGCGGCACATGCCACACGGTCCGGGTACGACGGACGACATCCCGCTGGAGCACGTGCGCAGCTTCGCCGCGCTGCGGTCGATGCTCAACCGCCTGCACGAACGGGCCGGCCGGCCGGGTGCGGGCGAGGTCAAACGGTCCACGTCGGCGGCGCCCGGGCTGGTCTCGCTGAGCCGCAACAGAGTCATCCGGATCCTGCGCGGCACCGTCCGGCCCAGCCGGGACGAGTTGCGCGCGCTGCTGTACGCGTACGGGGTTCCGGACAGCCAGCGCCGGCGCTGGGACGACGCGTGGGCCAGGGCGGCCGGTGAGCGCCGCATGCGGCCACAGTCGGTGAACGTCCCGGCCCAGCCGGGGCCGGCACCCACCGGGGCTGATCCGGCCGGGACCGGTCCGGTCGCCGGACCGGCGGCACGCGATCCGGCCGTCGGCCCCCGACCGGCCGGCCCGGACGATCCGCGGGCGGCGAGCGCGCGCCGGATGCTCGAGGTACGCGAGCGCTGCGCGCAGCGGCTGCGCCGGTTGAAGAACGAGCTGGCCGCCTCCCGTGCCCAGACCGACCTCGACGACCCGGCCGCCAGCACCCAACTGGTCCGCAGCCTGGACTTCGCGCTGCGCCGGCTGCAGGACATCATCGACGAGGCGTGTACCGAGATGCTCGCCGGTATGCCCGCGGCACCCGCGACGCTGGCACCGCCGCCCGAGGTGTCCGAGCTGCCGGCGGCGGCACCCGGCCGGCCACCCGCGGACTGGACCTCCACAGTGGACACGGCGGCACCGGGCGGGAGCGCGGGCGGGCCGCCCGCCGAGCCGGAGGACCAGGCGCTCGCCTGGCTGGCCGCGGTACAGGAGGCCGTCCCGTTGCCGATCGTCGCGAACCTGCTGCGGGTGATGCGGGACGTGCCGATGTTCAACCACATCGCGCAGGAGCGGCCGTTGCTGATGACCGAGCTGCTCGCCGTGCTGCAGCCCGGCGAGGCGTCCCGCTGGCTGCAGACCTGGGAACCCGAGTCCGCGGCCGAGACGCTGGCGGTGGCGGAACCGGCGCGCGCCGCGGTCCACCTGACGCTGATGCCGCCCGAGGCCGCCGCCGCGCTGCTGGTCCGGGTCAGCCACCGCCGGGCCGTCGCGATCCTGGCGGAGATGCGCAGCGAGCCGGTCGCCCGCCTGCTGATCGGGATGGGGCCGTCGGCCGCCGCGGCGCTGCTCGACCGGATGGAACGCGGCGCGGCGACCATCCGGTTGCAGCTGATCGACGAGATCGACCCGGAACTCGCGGCGAAGTTCCTCAGCCTGATGAGCGAGGACGCGGCGTCCGAGTGCCTGTCCCGGATGGACCAGGAGAAGGCGAAGCGGCGGCAGGCCCGGGACCTGCTGGAGGGGATCGGCGACCAGCGGCAATGATACCTCCAGCGTGGCTGGTTGGGCCGAGCAGGAGCGCTTCCCCCGTTCGGGGGAGCGCCACCGCGCCGGTTGGACGACGCCGCCACCATGAACCGCAACGCAGCGCATGAATTGGGGAACTGTCCATGCGACGGGTACGGATCTCGCGCAGAACCGGAGCGATAGTCGTCTTTCTCGTCAGCGCCGGTCCGGCGGTCCTGGTGATGCCCTCGCACATCCGCCTGGTGGTCGCGCTCGTCGCGGTCGCCGGCTGGGTGCTCGGGTACCTGCTGGTGAAGTTCCTCAGCACCGGCCTGCTGACCGATCCCAGCTGGCGGAGACCGAACCGGAAGTTCACCGCCGGCCGCCGGGCCCGGCGCCGGGAGTACGTGATCCCGACCGAGGTGCCACCGCCGCCCGGCGTGCTGATCGGCCGTGACGAACAGGTACGCACGATCTGCGAGCACCTCACGCGGCCGGCCGGCGACGGCCCGTCGGTGGTGGTGCTGACCGGGCCGACCGGGGTGGGGAAGTCGGCGCTCGCGATCGGCATCGCGCAGGTGCTCGCCGACCGGTACCGCGACGGGCAGCTGCTCGCCCGGCTCGACCGGGCCGCTCCCGGCCGGCAGGGGGTCGACGATGTGCTGCGGACGTTCGTGGCCGCGCTGCAGGAGCCGGCCGATTCGGTGCCGGAAACCGGGCAGGAACTCGCCCGCCGGTACCGCGAGCTGACGGCTAGCCGCCGGGTACTGGTGATCCTCGAATCGGCGCACGATCTGGCGCAGGCGGGGCCGCTGCTGCCGCACGGGCGGGGCTGTGGCGCGATCCTCACTTCCCGGGACGCGCTGGCGCTGGACCCGTCGTGGAAGCAGGTGCCGATCGACCGGCTCAGCGACGCGGCCGCGCTGCGGGTCCTGGACGCGCTGGTCGGCGACGGCCGGGTGGACGCCGAGGCGGCCGATGCGCTGCGCGTCGCCCAGGCGACGGCCGGCCACCCGTTCGCGTTGCAGGTGGCCGGCGCCGCGCTGGCGTCCCGGCGGAACTGGACGTTGAAGGTCGCGGTGCAGCGGATGGCGGAGGCGCGGCTGGTACCCGCCGCCGGGCAGCCGCTGCCCGCGTACGCGGCCGCGCTGGACCTCAGCTACGCGCTGCTGACCGAGCAGGAACGCCGCGGCCTGCTGATGCTCGGCCTGATCGAGGAGCCGGGGTTCATGCCGTGGATGCTCGCCGCGTTGTTGCGTGGCGCCCGGCGCGCCGAGGCCGACGGTGGTTCCGGGGCGGGCGGTGGTTCCGGGGCGGGCGGTGGTTCCGGGGCCGAGGGCGGTTCCGGGGCGGGCGGCAACGGCGCCGTGCCGCCGGCCACCGGAGCCGTGCCGCTAGGCACCGCAGGCGGGTCCGATCCGGACGCCGACGCCACGGCCGAGCGGGTCCTCGACCGGCTGGTGTACGCCAGGCTGGTGGAGCGCCGGCTGGACGACGCCACCGGGGTGGCCACGTTCCGGATCGCCGGGCACATCGAGTCGTACCTGCGGGCGAGGCTGTTCGCCGAGGTGCCCGCCGAGGCTCGCCAGGGCGCGGTGGACGAGCTGTCCCACGCCCGCCGGGCGCACGGCGAGCGCAGCCCGGAGCGGTTGCTGCGCTACCAGGTGTACCGGCAGCTGCACGACGGCGAGCTGTCCGCGGCGCTGAACACCGCCCGTGCCGTCCTCAAACTGTGCCGGGAACGGCTCGACACCGCCGGCGAGGCGGTGACGGCCGGCAGCGCCGTGAAGACCAACGACGTGGTGGACAGCCTCGCGGCGGTGAGCAGCAGGGACGAGTGGCAGCGCGCCAGGGCGGAGGAGGGCCTGGCCCTGGCCGCCCTCGCCGAAGTGAACGCGGAGCTGGGCTGGCTGGAGGACTCCCGGCAGTACGCCGAGGCGGCGCTGGACACGCGGACCAACCCGTGCCGGCCGCGGGCGCTGCGGTGCCTGGCCCAGGTGTACGCGCGGACCGGGCGGCTCGACGAGGCGCAGCGCGAACTGGACGCGGCGGTCACCGCGGCGGAACAGCTCACCGATCGCTGGGAGGTGGTCCGGACCACTCGCGACCTCGCCGTGATCCAGGCTCAGCGGGGGCAGCGCGAGCAGGCTCGGGAAACCATCCTCGACGCGGTACGCACCTGCTCGTCCGGCGAGGAGGCGGCGTCGCACCGGTTGCCCGCGGTCCTCTGGGCACAGGGCGCCGTGCTGGCGGCGGCCGGCGAGTTGGACGAGGCCGACCGGGTGCTCGACCGGGCCGAGGTGCTGTTCGCCGGACCCGGGCCGCACCAGCGGCTGTGGCTGCCCTGGATCCGCCACCAGCGCGCGCTGGTCGCGCTGGAGCAGCGCCGGTACGGGCGCAGCCGCGAGCACGCGGTTAGGGCCAGCCAGGCGTTCCGGGACATGAACCACCGGTACGGCATCGCCCACTGCCGGATGACGATCGGCCGCGCGTACCTGGACGAAGGCAACGAACCGGCGGCCACCCCGATCCTTGAGGAGGCGGTGCAGACGTTCGGCGGGTGCGGCGACCGGTGGATCGAAGCCGAGTGCCGCACCTGGCTGGGCGAGGCGCACCTGTCGGCGGGCCGGCTGAAGCCGGCGGCGGAGACGTTCGCCCAGGCCGCGCAGGACTTCCAGGACCTGGGCGACCTCCGCGGTCGCGGGCGGGCGCGGGCCAGGCTCGGGGTCGCCGACGCGCGGCGGCGCCGGGAGGCGGTCGAGGAGAGCCCGCTGCTGCGGGTCGCCCGGCCGCTGGTGGTCGGCATGCGGGTGCGGGTCGACTGATGCGCCGGCTCATCGGCCGCCGGTACATCGTCCGGATCCGGTTGTCCGTCCGGGGACTGCGGCGCGTCCTGCACCCGTACCGCCTGGTCATCGCGGGCATCGCCGGTGGTCTCGGCGCCGTCCTGGGCGCGGTCTACGACCAGATCGAAACCCGGCTGAAGATCGTCACGATCATCGCGATCGGTGTCCTCACCGCGATGGCGGTCGTGCTCACCGAACCGCCCAAGGGCGCGGACGAGCTGGGCCGGACCGAGGACCAGAACCCGCCGGACTCCCGGCCGCTCGACCGCGGGCGCCGCCACCCGGGCGGCCCGCACGCGGCGCACGGTACCGGACGTCACGCGGGTGGCCGGGTTCGTCCCCGGTTCGCCTGGTGGCGGTGGTGGCCCCGGCGCATCGCACCGGCGCTGCCGCCCAGCGACGGGCTGTTCTGCGGCCGGGTACGGGAACTGGCCGAGCTGACCGAGCGGCACGACGCGGCTCGGGCCGCCCGGCAGCCGGCGGCCCGCTCACCCGTACCAGCGGAACAGGACGCCGGGCGCGCCACCACCGGTCCGGTGCTCCTGCTCATCCATGGCAAGCCCGGCGTCGGCAAGAGCGCGCTCGCGCTGGAGCTGGGCCGGAGGCTGGCCGACCAGTACCCGCACGGCCAGGTGTACGCGAACCTGGGCACCCTGCGCGACGCCCGTACCCCACGGGAGATCCTCGGCATCCTGTTGAAGGCGCTCGGCTGGCCGGAGACGGAGATCCCGCCCCAGACGGTGGAGTGCGCGAAGATCTTCCGTTCGCTGACCACCAAGCGCCGGATGCTGTTCGTGCTCGACGCCGCCCGCCAGCCCGACCAGGTACTGGAGGTGCTCCCCGCCGATCCGCGCGCGGCGGTCATCGTGACCAGCCGGCGCGACTTCGGCGCCGACCTCGGCGCGCCCTCGTACCCGCTGGACGTGCCCGACCCGGACGGGGCCATCGCGATCCTCCGGTCGGCCAGCGGCACCGACGACGGCACCCGGCCGGAGTGCGCCGCGCAGATCGTCCAGGCGTGCGGCGCGCTGCCGCTGGCGATCCGGGCGGCGGCCGAGCGGGTCAACCCCGGCGGTGCCGAACTGTGCCACGTCGCCGGCCTGCTCGCGCCGCCCATGTCCCGGCTGAGTTGGCTGGAGCGTCCGGACATCAGCGTGGTGGAGCGCATCGCCAGCGAGTACGACCGGCTGCTGGGCCAGGAGAAGCGCGCCCTGCAACTGCTGACGCTCATCGACTCGCCGACGTTCGTGCCGTGGGTGCTGGCACCGCTGCTGGGCGTCGCGTCCTCGGAGGCGGAGAACCTGGTCGCCCAGTTGGGCGCGGCGCAGATGCTGGACAACGTGCGGCGGGACGAGGCGACCGGCCTGGCCCGCTACTCGTTCCACCCGCTGGTGCGGCTGTTCGCGGAGGCGAAGCTGGACGACGAGGTGAGCCCGGACGAGCGCGCCGAGGCCCGGCGCCGGCTCGACGAGGCGTACCGCGAGGTCATCATGGACGTGCTCGCGCGGGTCGATCCGACGTTCTGGCTGCCACCCCCGCGGCCCCGGTACCTCAAGCCGCACAGCGACGTACCACGCCGGCTCGCCGCGGACCCGTACCCGTGGATCCGGGCGGAGTACCGTAACCTGCTGCGCTGCATCCGGCGCTCCAGTGTGGACGAGCCGGCGCTGTGCTGGAGGATCGCCGCTCAACTGGACGGCTGCGTACCCGACGAGCTGCGGCCCGGGTCGAGCCTGGCCGCGTACGACCTCGCCATCGAGGCCGCCCGCACCGACCGCGACGACCTCGGGCTGATCCAGGTGCTGCTGGCCAAGGGCACGTTCCTCAACGGGGTCGAGCGCTACCAGGACGGGCAGAAGACGCTGACCGACGTCATCGAGCTGGCCCGGCAACTGCGTCGCGGCGACGACCGGCGTTCCGCCCGGGAGGGCGCCCGGATGGAGGTGCTCGCCCGGCGCAAGATCGGCGAGGCGTACCTGCAGATGGGCGCGTACGAGGCGGCCGACAACGCGTTCCGGGCGGCATACCTGGCCGCGGCCGCGAGCGGCGACGAGAACGAGCGGCGGCTGGTCCGGCTGCTGCTCGCGGAGACCCGTCAGGTGGACAGCCCGGACCCGGACGAGCTGGACGCGCGGGGCGGCGACTCCAGCCGGTTCCGGGCCATCCTCGGCTCGGCGGAGGCGACCCGGCGCCGCCGGGAGTGGGGGCAGGCCAGCGAGTACCTGGAGCGGGCCCTTGAGCGCAGCGATGACGACGCGCAGCGCGAGGCGACCGTGCGGTACCGGATGGCCGGCCTCAACCTGGCCTGGCACCTGCACGAGCACGGCTGGCCGTACGGGCCGTCGGCATCCCCGGCGGGCGGCACGCCCACCGAGTTCTCGCTGGCCGACCACGCGGTGCGGCACGCGACCGAGGCGGTGCTGATCTTCCGCCGTACCGGCAACAAGCTCGGCGAGGTCCGCGCGCTCTGCATGCTGACCCGGGCGCTGCTGGCCGCCGGGCACCGGATCGAGGCGCAGCGCGTCGGGCACGCCGCGGAGCAGGAGTTGGCCGCCATCGATCCGCAGGTCGCCGGGCCGGCGGTGGGCCCGCTGACCGCCCTGGTGTGGCGCGCCATGGGCGACATGCTGTTGTGCCACGGCGACGTGGTCAACGGCCGGCGCCGGCTGATGCAGGCGGCCACGCTGTTCGGCCAGGAGCACGACTGGGCGGCCCAGACGGAGGCGCTGCGCCGGCTGCGGGATGTGCCGTGGGCCGCGGACTCCTCCGCGGCGCACGAGCACCTGGTGCCGGCGGGGCCGCCGATCCGCGGGTACGCCGACGGGCCGCCGCCCGCCGCGGAGCGGATTGCGGCGACGCTACCGCCGGCCGGCCGCCAGGCGCCCCGGCAGGCGACCCGTCCGGCACGCCCACGCTGACGCCGGAACCGGCGTCGCCGGGGCGGCAGGCCGCCTCCGGCGCGCCCGCGCTGGCGCGGGAACCGGCGTTTTTGGGACGGCGGGTGACGTGAGCGGCGCCGGTCAGGCCACCGATGCCTGCACGCAGCCCTGGCGGATCCGGGTGCGCAGGACCGGCTGATCGGTGGTCGCCGGCCCGTGCACCACGGCGCCGTCGGCCAGCCGGAACGTGCTGCCGTGCCATGGGCAGACGACGCACGCGGCGCCGTCGACCTGCACGACCTCTCCCTCACCGAGCGGCCCGGTCTCGTGGGCGCACCGCTCGACCATCGCGGTCACCGTGTCACCGGTGCGGCTGACCAGGATCGGGATGTCGCCGATGTGGGCCACCAGCTTCTGGTTGTCGCCGAGCGCCCGCAGCTCGCACAGGTCGTGCCAGCCCTGCGGGATCAGCTGCTCGATCGGCGCGGCCTGGTTCACCCCGGCGGCGAACCGGTACACGATGTGGGCGCCGAGGTACGCGCCGAGGGAGGCCGCGCTCAACCCCCCGTACGCCAGTTGCTTGCCCAGCCGGCGGTTGCCGGTGAGCCGGGCGACCAGCGAGGCGCCGTACAGGCCGACCCCGACAGCGTTGGCGACGGCGTGTACCAGGCCGACCCGGCGCGCCGCGGTCGGCAGGTCCGACCAGTCGTTCCAGCCGGCCACGATGGCCGGTACGGCACTGGCGGTACCCACTCCGACCAGTACCGTCGAGCAGTTGTCCATGCCGGGCACCGCGTCCAGTACGGCGGCGCTGACCCAGGCGCCTACCGGCACCTGAACCATCATGGGGTGCAGCGGATGCCCGAGCCACACGCCGTGCAGCACGTCGCGCACCCGGCCACGCAACCCCTCCTGCAGCTTGCGCTGCAACGGATCGCCCAGCCGATCCAGCTTGTTCGCCTTCTCCAGCCGCTCCAGCAGCCCGCGCCCGATCATGGTTTCCCCCTTCCCCGGGCCGGGTGCGGCTAAACGGCGGAAAGCGCGCTTTCATCCCGTCGGTGCCGGATCCTGGCGGTCGGGGGTGGTGCGACCCTGGCCTACTTCGTAGCGGAGTGTCCGGTTTCTCGGGAGGCTCGGGAACAGATTGCCGGCGCCGGTCGTTGTCTGACTCCGGACGGTGACGGTCCGCAGTTGCCTGCCCGGGGCGCATCGTCGGGGCAGGGACGCGGGCCGTGGCCGGAAAGCGGATGGCCCGGCCGGATCGTGCGATGGAAATGTGTCGTTGACCGGTTGGGCGGGCCGGGCCGGCCGGGGCCCGTTCGGCGCGGCGAGCCGTGAGGATCATGATGGATGGTCCGCACCGGTACGCTGTCGGGCGCACCACCCGCGCATTCCGTGTGGGTCCCGCTTCCTGTCGGACCCGCCGGATAGGCTCGTTGCCGTGTTCGGGTGCCGCGCGCGGCACCGTCGCACGCGCACCATCCACACAAGATCGGGGAGAACCGCAAGGTGACCGCGCAGCCGGAGACCAAGTCCCTGTACGGGGCCGATGACCTTACCCACCTTGAGGGCCTGGACGCGGTCCGCAAGCGGCCGGGCATGTACATCGGCTCCACCGACAGCCGTGGCGTGAATCACCTCGTCAACGAGATCCTGGACAACGCCACCGACGAGGGCGTCGCGGGTTTCGCGTCGCACATCGAGGTGATGCTGCACGCGGACGGCTCGGTCCAGGTCGACGACGACGGCCGGGGCATCCCCACGGGCATCAACGCAAAGTCCGGCATTTCGGGCGTTGAGCTGGTCCTGACCCGGCTGCATGCCGGAGGCAAGTTCGGTGGCTCCGGCTACAAGACCTCCGGCGGCCTGCACGGGGTGGGCGCTTCGGCGGTCAACGCCCTGTCCCGGCGCTTCGAGGTGACCGTGCGGCAGTCCGGCAAGGTCCACCAGATGTCCTTCCAGCACGGGGTCCCCGGCGTGTTCGAGGGCACCGGCCGCACCGCCCGGTTCACTGCGCAGCCGGGCCTGCGCGTGGTCCGGCGGATGAAGCGCGGCGAGTCCTCGGGCACCTCGGTGCGGTACTGGTACGACCCGCGCTACTTCGAGTCCGGCGCCGCGCTGGACATCGAGGCCGTGCGCACCAAGTTGCGCAACACCGCGTTCCTCGTCCCCGGCGTCGGGTACGTGCTGCGCGACGAGACACAGGATCCGGCGACCGAGGAGAAGTTCCACTTCCCGGACGGCCTGACCGACATGGTGGAATTCCTGTCGCCGTCCGGCGAGCGGGCCGTCTCCGGCACCCTGATGATCACCGGCGAGGGCACGTACAAGGAGAACGCCGCCGACGAGAACGGCGTGATGCGGGCCAACGTCGAACGGCGCGCGGAGGTCGAGGTCGCGTTCCGCTGGGGCACCGGCTACGAGCGCACCATCGAGTGCTTCACCAACACGATCCGCAACGTGCACGGCGGCACGCACCGCAAGGGGTTCGAGCGCGCTCTGGTGCGGTCCCTGGTCGACGCCGTCCGCAGCGCCCGCGGCCTGTTGCGCGCGAAGGAGGAGCCGCCGGTCCTCGACGACATCCTGGAGGGCATGACCGCGGTCATCCACGTGCGCCTGCCGGAGCCGCAGTTCACTTCCCAGACGAAGGACGAGCTGTCCACGGCCGGCATCACCAAGGTGATCCAGTCGATCGTGGAGCAGCACGTCAAGGCGTGGATCGACAACCGCAAGACCAAGGCCGAGGCGAACACGGTGCTCCAGAAGATCGTGGACGCCGCCCGGGTGCGGTTGACCCAGAAGCAGCAGAAGGACGCCGCCCGGCGCAAGACCGCGCTGGAGGGCGCGTCGATGCCGCCGAAGCTGGTGGACTGCCGGTCCACCGGTGTGCAGCGCAGCGAGCTGTTCATCGTCGAGGGCGACAGCGCGCTCGGTACGGCCCGGCTGGCGCGCTCCTCGGAGTACCAGGCGCTGCTGCCGATCCGCGGCAAGATCCTCAACGTTCAGAAGGCCAGCCTCCAGCAGGTCCTCGACAACGCCGAGTGTTCGGCGATCGTGCAGGTGCTGGGCGCCGGGTCGGGGCGCACCTTCGACTCCACCACCCTGCGCTACGGCAGGGTGCTCATCATGGCCGACGCGGACGTCGACGGCTCGCACATCCGGACCCTGCTCATCACGCTGTTCGCGAAGTACATGCGCCCGCTGATCGAAGAGGGCCGGCTGTACGCGGCGGTACCCCCGCTGCACAAGATCCTCACCAAGGGCCGCAACCCGGAGACCATCTACACCTACAGCCAGGCCGAGATGGAGAGCGTGGTCGCCCGGCTGGAGAAGGCGGGCAAGCAGGTGGTCAGCCCGATCCCGCGGTTCAAGGGCCTCGGCGAGATGGACGCGGACGAACTGTGGGAGACCACGATGAACCCGGCCACCCGCGCCGTCCGGCGCATCACCATGGGCGACGCGGACGCCGCGCAGGCCACGCTCGACCTGCTCATGGGGGAGAAGGTCGAGCCGCGCAAGAACTGGCTCATCGACTCGGCCAGCCGGGTCGACCAGGAGACGATCGATGCCTGAGCGCGCGCCCGCGCGGCGCGCGGACGACGCCGGGGCGTCTGGCCGCCGGGCCCGTCCGGTTGGTGGGTGGGCCGCTCACGCGGCCCGGGGAGAATGGCTAGGGGAGCACTGAGCAATGGCACGCAACAGGGGCGCGCAGTCCAAGGTCGACCTGTCCGCCTTCGACCAGGCGGGGGCGCGGGTTCTGGACAACCCGCTGGTCACCGAGGTCGAGGACTCCTACCTGGAGTACGCGTTCTCGGTCATCCACTCCCGGGCACTGCCCGACGCGCGGGACGGTCTCAAGCCGGTGCACCGGCGGATCCTGTACTCGATGAGCGAGCAGGGGCACCGCCCCGACCGCGCGCACGTGAAGTCCGCCCGCGTCGTCGGTGACGTCATGGGTAAGTACCATCCGCACGGCGACGGTGCCATCTACGACGCGATGGTCCGCATGGCGCAGGACTTCTCGCTGAACGCCCCGCTGATCGACGGGCACGGCAACTTCGGCTCCCCCGACGACGGGCCGGCCGCGTCCCGGTACACCGAGGCGCGGATGTCCCGCGAGGCGATGCTGCTCGTGTCGGAGCTGGGCGAGGGTACGGTCGACTTCCGGCCGAACTACGACGGTTCGCTGACCGAGCCGAGCGTACTTCCGGCGGCCTTCCCCAACCTGCTGGTCAACGGCACCTCCGGGATCGCGGTCGGGATGGCCACCAACATGATCCCGCACAACCTTGGCGAGGTGGTCGCGGCGGCCCGCTGGCTGATCCGGCACCCGGCCGCGACGCTGGACAAGCTGATGGAGTTCGTACCGGGGCCCGACCTGCCGACCGGCGGCCTGCTGCTCGGCCTCGACGAGGTCCGCAAGGCGTACGAGACCGGTCGCGGCGTGGTGCGGATGCGTGCCCGGGTGGAGATCGGGCCGCTGGAGGGCAGCCGGAACCGGCAGGCCATCACGGTGACGGAGTTGCCGTACGGGGTCGGCGCCGAGAAGGTCATCGAGTCGGTCAGCGAGGAGGTCCGGGGTCGGGCGATCACCTCCGGCCCGCGTAAGGGCCAGCGCCAGGCCGCGCGGTTGCAGGGCATCGCCGACATCAAGGACCTGACCGACCGGGAGAACGGCACCCGCGTGGTGATCGAGTGCAAGGTCGGCGTCAACCCGCAGGCGCTGCTCGCCGACCTGTACCGGCTCACTCCGCTGGAGCAGTCGTTCGGCGTGAACAATCTGGTCCTGGTCGACGGGCAGCCGCAGACGCTGGGCCTGAAGGCGCTGCTCGAGGTGTTCCTGGCCCACCGCTACGACGTGGTGACCCGGCGCAGCACGTTCCGCCGGCAGAAGCGGCAGGAGCGGCTGCACCTGGTCGACGGTCTGCTCATCGCGCTGCTGAACATCGACAAGGTGGTGCGGCTGATCCGGGAGAGCGAGACCGCGCAGGCCGCCAAGGACGGCCTCATGCGCCGGTTCAAGCTCACCGACGTGCAGGCCACGTACATCCTCGACACGCCGCTGCGGCGGCTGACCAAGTACGACCGGCTGGAGCTTTCGGGCGAGCAGAACCGGCTGCGCGAGGAGATCGCGGCGCTGTCCCGGATCCTCGACGATGAGAACGTCCTCAAGAAGGTGGTCTCCGACGAACTCGCCGCGGTGGCGAAGGAGTTCGGTGCGCCGCGGCGCACCACGCTGATCGACGGCGACCTCAAGGAGGTCCTCGCGGCGTCCGCGCCGGCCGGTCCGCTGGAGGTCGAGGACGATCCGTGCCAGGTGATCCTGTCCGCCACCGGGCTGGTCGCGCGCACCGCCGCGGAGTCCGAGGAGGCCCGCGAGGGGCGCCGGCGCAGCGGCCGCATCAAGCACGACGCGGTGCGGGCGGTCGTCCACGCCACCGCTCGCGGCCAGGTGCTGCTGGTGACGAACACCGGTCGGGCGTTCAAGACCGACGTGCTGCCGCTGCCGGTGCTGCCGGAGCAGTCGGGCACCGTGTCGGTGCGCGGCGGGATGTCGGCCTCCGAACTCGTGCCGCTCGAACCGGGGGAGAGGGTCATCGGTCTCGCGCCGCTCGGCGAACAGGCGGCCGGCTCGCCGGGGCTCGCGATGGGCACCCGTCACGGCGTGGTGAAGGTCGTCGCGCCGGAGTGGCCGGTTCGGGCGGACGAGTTCGAGGTCATCGGCCTCAAGGGCGACGACGAGGTGGTCGGCGCGACCTGGCTGGAGGACGGCAGCGAGACGCTGGCGTTCGTCACGTCGGACGCGTCGCTGCTACGGTTCGCCGCGACGCTGGTGCGCCCGCAGGGCCTTCGGGGCGGCGGCATGGCGGGGATCAACCTCGGCGCGAACGCGCAGGTGGTGTTCTTCGGCGCGATCCGCACCGATGACCCGCAGCACGGCGAGCCGATGGTGGTCACGGCGACCGGCCACAGCGTGAAGGTCACCCCGTTCGGCGGGTACCCGGCGAAGGGACGCGCCACCGGCGGTGTCCGCGCCCACCGCTTCCTGAAGGGGGAGGAGGGCCTGACCGTCGCCTGGATCGGGCCGCGCCCGGCGGGGGCGACCAGCACCGGCGATCCGGTCGAACTGCCAGCCGCGGACCAGCGCCGGGACGGCTCCGGCACGCCGGTGCGGGGAAGGCTCGACGTGGTCGGTCACGTCATCGAGCGCGGCTGAGCCCTGCTGGGCGCGGCTGAGCCCTGCTGGGCGCGGCTGAGCCTTGCTGAGCGCGGCTGAGCCCCGCTGAGCCCTGCTGAGCGCGGCTGAGCCCGGCTGAGGCCGGAGAAGAAGCCCCCCACCCGACGCGAACCGGCCCGGGCACCTCGCCCGGGCCGGTTCATCGTCCGGTGGGGTTACCGGTACGTGATGTCGGACGTCGAGAAGTTGCAGTAGCCGTCGCCCATGCCGTCGCCCAGGTACGGCGGCTCACTGCCCTTCGGTACGCCGTCGTACTCGGCGCAGATGTGCGTCTTGGAGCCATTGATGAGCGTGACCCGGGTCAGGGTCGCCGTGTCACCCCAGTTGATGTTGATGCCCACGACGTACTTGGCGCTGTCCAGGATCACGTTGTCGACCGTCACGTGGCGCTGGTACGAGTTCGTGCAGTTGCCGCAGGCCCGGTACAGCTTGCCGATCGACTTGGCGTAGAAGCCCGAGATGTGTACGGTGCCCGAGCCGTTGTGCTGGAACACCTTGTCGTCGGCGCTCATCGCCCCGCCGCCGATGACGTACGAGTCGCCGTTGGTGCCCTTGAACGTCGCGGCGTCCTCGCCGACGTCCTCCCACCACACGTTCTGGATGGTGCAGCGGCCCTCGCAGTGCACGCCGTCACCGGCCGGCGAGCCGATGATGACGTTCTTGATGGTGGCGCCGTCGGCCAGGTCGAACATCGGGTCCTGGCTCTCGCTCTGGCTTCCGTCGCCGATGCAGCAGTAACGCTTGAGCCCACCGTCGAACGTGCCGCTCACACTGATCGTGCCGGACACCGAGACGTCACCGGTCTTGGTCGGCCAGTTGGTGGTCGGCGGCGCGGTCGTGGGTGGCGGCGTCGTCCGGGTGGGCGTCGGGGTCGGTGAGGTCCTGGTCGGCGTCGCGGTCGGCGAAGTCGGCGGCGTGGTGACCGACGAGTCCACCGTGACGTCGTCGAAGTTGCCGGTGGAGTACGCCGTCTGCAGGCCGATGCGGCCGCTGGCGACCACGGAGCTGCTGCCGCTGCCGATGCTGGAGCCGTTGACCGAGCCGCTGATCGTCGAGCCGTTCGTGGTCAGCGCCAGGGTGTACCAGGTGCCCGTCGAGACGGTCTGCGATTTGCTGGCCAGTACGGTCACCGCACCGCTGTTGACCGCCTGCAACTGCATGAGGTTGCCCGGCATCAGAGCCAGGCGGTAGAAGGTAGTGGAGCTGCTCGCGCGGGCGAGCAGGCCGACGAAGCCGCCCGAGCCCAGGCTGAGCGGCTTGACCCTGGCCTGCACGGTGTAGCTGGTCCAGCCGGTGTCGCCGGCGAACAGGCGAGCGTTTTCGCTGCTGCCCTTCGACTGCTGGACGGCCTTCGTCCCGTCGGTGACGACGGTCCAGGTGCCGCCGGACTTCGACCACCCGTTGGTGGTGCCGTCCTCGAAGTTCGCGCTGAACACCGTCGCGGCGAACGCCAGTTGCGTCACGCCGATCAGGCCGATGGCCAGCGTGGCGGTGCCGCCCGCGGCCAGTAACTTCCACGATCTCCGGCGAGATCGGGTCTGCGATCCCATAATCGCAACCTCCGGTACTAGGAAGCAGGCGCGTGTTGCGCGCGCGTGGGACGAAGAGGGGCCGGTGGGCGAGAATCCGTCGCGGTGCACCGGCTTGCCCGTAACCGGGAACGCGCGTCCGCGAAGCTGGGACAGCCCCATGGGAAAGCGCATTCCCAGACGACAAAGTCCCACGTCGTATCGGCAATAGTCAATAGAAGGGGTGTGCAGGTTCGTTGCAGCGCCAGCCGAACTCCGCTGCGCGCGGCGGCGTCGCGGTACGCGCCGCTGCCGCCGTTGGGCGGTGGGCCGGTGGGTTGGGCTCCCGGCGCCGCGGGGCGGCTTTGCGTCAGGCGCTCGCGAGGCGGCGGCCGGCCGAGCGGTACGGCTCGGCCAGCTCCTCGTCGATCCGTGCGCAGTCCGCCGGCCCGAGCGTGACGGCGGCCGCCTGCGGCGGGCGGGACTCGATCATCCTGGCCCGAAGCCCGGTCGGCGGATGGGTGGCAGACATCGACACCTCGTCGCGGACCGACAGCTGCCGCATCCCGGGAAGCCGGGCCGCCGCGGCGGCCCGGGCCTCGTCCGCCGCCGGCAGCCAGCCCGCGACCGGCTCGCCGCGCCGCGCCTGCCGGCACACCAGCGGGTACAGGATCTCCCGGAGAACCAGCGTGTCCGCCAGGCCGGCGGCCGCCTCGCTGCCCGCCGCCCGGGCGGCCAACTCGTCGGACAGGTACTCGGCGCGCTGCGAGTCGCGCAGGGACACCCGGGCGAGCGCGAAGTGTCCACAGAGGACTATCCGGCGCAGGGTACCGAGCGTGACCCGGGCCGCCGCCCCGGCGGCGCGGCCGGCCGTTCCCCCGCCTCGTACCGGCGGTGGAGCCAGCAGGTCGGCGAGCGCGCCCAGCGTGGCCAGCGGGATGTGGGTCAGCGGACCGCGCCGGGCGTCGCCGTTGACGAAGTGACCCAGTTCGTGTGCGAGCAGGGCGACCCGCTGCTGCGGCGGCAGCACCGTCCACATCGCCACGCCGAGCGTCAACGACCGGCGGCGGCGCAGCCCGGCGGCGCGGGCCGAGGCGTTGAACCACGGGTCGACGCACACGACGTGCGGTGCCGGCGCGCCGATCGTGGCGGCTACCCGGTCGATGAGCCGGAACAGGGTGGGTGCCCGCGACCGGTCGATCCGGCAGTACCGGTCGTCGAGCCGGCCCAGCTTCGGCCAGGCAGCGAGCGCGAGCAGGATGAGCAGCACGCCCGGCGCGATCCGCCAACCGGGGAACCGGTCCGCGACGAGGTAGGCGCCGGCGGCCAGCAGACCCGCCACCATCGCGAACAGGAGCAGGGCCGCGCCAAGCAGGCAGAGTCGGGCGGTACCCCAGGCACGGCGGCCGACCGGCCTGCCCGCGAGCGCGGCGAACTGGGCGGTGGTCAGCCGGTACGCGCTGCGGAACAGTGCCCGGTCCAGCCACGGCCACCCGGCCTCCGGCTTGCGCCGGTGAGGCTCGTACCGGTCCAGCCCCCACTCGCAGGCTGGGCACCACGGTGTCGCGCGGGGGATCCGGGTCAGCGCCCGGCCACAGCAAGGACATCCGCCGTCACGTCCGGCCGCTGCGCTCACAGCGAAGAATTGTCCCGCACCGGCCGCCCACCGCCGGCCGGTTCGGGCGACCTGCCGCGCCCCTCGAAGCGTTCCGGATCCGGCGTGACGGGCCCTGGCGTTTCGCGGACCGCGTCGTCGCCGGCCGCGGCACGGCCCGGCGTTCGTGCGGTGCGCCTCCGCCTGGCGGCTGCGAGGCGACCAGACGCGACCGGTTCACCCGGTCACCGGGAAGGTCCGGAATCCTCGCTTTCGCCGGTATCGACCCGGAACGTGGGTAGGCTTCGCTTCAGTGAGCCGTGGTCGGGAAGCGATGCCCTCCAGCCCTTGGCGCGCGACGCCGTCGGGTCTTCGGCGGGTGCTGATCGCGCTGGGGCTGTTCGCCGGCTCCGCCGCGCTGCTGACATACGGGCTGCTGCACATGCGCGACCCGGGATACCTGTACGACAGCGGCGTGTACCGGAACATGGGCGGCGAGCGGGTACTGCGCCACCTGCCGCTCTACGACGACGCCGATCCCTCGGGCCTGTCCGGGCTGTTCACCTACCCACCGTTCGCGGCACTGCTGTTCACCGCCATCGTGCGGGTGCCGCCTCCGGTCTACGCGGTGGCTTTCCCGGCCGCCTGCGCGGCCGCGCTGCTGGCGAGCGTCTGGCTGTCGCTGCGGTTGGCCGGCCGGGCAGCCGGCCCTCGCCGCGTCACCGAGGCGCTGGTGCTCGGTGCGCTCCTGCTGTGGATCCAGCCGGTGCGGTGGACGATGTTCCTCGGCCAGATCAACCTGTTCCTGCTGGCGGCGGTGCTGGCGGACCTGGCCGCGCCGCGCGGGCGATGGTACCGGGGCGCGGCCATCGGTCTCGCGTCCGGCATCAAACTCACCCCCGCGCTGTTCATCGTCCATCTGGTGGTGACCCGCCAGTTCCGTGCGGCGGTCACCGCCGCGGTCACCTTCGCCGCCACCGCCGGCGTGGCGTTCGCCGTCCTGCCCCACGATTCGCTCGCCTTCTGGCGGCGGGCGGTGTTCGACACCCGCCGGGTCGGCCCGGAAAGCTATGCCGACAACCAGTCGCTGGCCGGCATGCTGACCCGCAGCCTGAAGGTCACCGAACTCGCGCCCGCCACCGCGCTGGCGGTGTCGGTCGGGGTGGCCGCCGCCGGCCTCGGCGTCGCGTGCCTCGCCCACCTGCGCGGACGTGCCCTGGCGGGCGCCTGCGCCGCCGGGGTCACCGGCCTGCTCGTCTCGCCGATCAGTTGGTCGCACCACTGGGTGTGGTTCGTGCCGGTCTTCACGCTGGCCTGGAGCGTGGCCCTCCGGTTGCGCCCCGGCACACTGCCGGCCGCCGTGTCGCGCTGGCGGTCGACCCTGGCCGTGGGCGGTGCCGGCGTGGTGTGGTTCCTGCTCACCCCGCCGGGCTTCCACCACCTGACCGCGCGCAACCCGCACCTACCCGGGTGGGTGCTCGCCCGGCCCTGGTACCAGGCACTGGCCCGGGACATCGACGTGTGGCTGGGAATCGCCGCGCTCACGGCGATCACGGTACTGGCGCTGTCCGGGCCCCCGCCCGCCCCCGGGCCGGTACCCGGAGCGGAACGTGTCGACCGCGACCGGGAGGCCCGGGGGGCGGCGGGCACCGGGTGACGGCCGGCCGGCGCCGGCCGCGGCTCGGGTGCGCTCCTGGCACGGTGCGATGAGGTTGCCCGCCGGATCGGTCCTCGCGGCGCTACGCGGCCGCCGGGTGTTTGCCCGCCGAGGATCGGGGTAGGAGCGTGGTCCATACCGATGAGGGGGATGCTTCGTGGCCGGACCGATCAGTCCTCGTCCGGTTCACCAGTGGCAGCCGGACTTCCTGCCCGCGTACCTGTCGAACGGACTGATCGGCCTGCGCGTGGGTCACATCCCGCTGCTGTACGGCATCGCCATGCTCAGCGGCTTCGAGGGCCTGGACCCGGAGACGTTGGTCGAGTCGTTCGCGCCCGTGCCATACCCGCTCGGTGGCGACATCCGCATCGGCCGGGTCGCGCTGTCCGACCCGGGTCGGGCGAAGCTGCGGGAACAGCGCTACGACTTCTCCTGCGGCGAGCTGCACACCACCGTGGACTTCGACGCCGACGGCGTGCGGGCCGAGCTCGAGATCGTCACGCTGTGCAGCCGCACCCAGCCGACCATCGTGCTGCAAGAGGTGAAGCTGCGCGTCGACGCCGACACCGAGCTCACCATGTCGACGGCCGTGGACTCCCGGGAGACCCCCGGCTCGTGGACGCACGACGAACCGGGCAGCCTGGAGAGCCGGTCGGACTGGCCGGAGGGGCCGTTTCGCTGGCGCAGCATCGGCGACCTGAGCGCGTGCGGCATCACGTTCGCGACCGAGCTGATCGGCATGGACCGGTACGAGCGGTCGTTCGATCACAAGTCCGGCGAACTGCTGACGACCACCTACATGTTCCAGGCCCGGGCGGGTCAGGAGTACCGGCTGCGCCAGGTGGTCAGCCTGGTCCCGCAGTCCCTGCACTCCCAGCCGCACATGCAGGCGGCCAGGCTGGTGGACGAGGCCCGCTGGCGCGGGTTCGACAACCTTCGCCAGGACAACCGCGTCGCGTGGCAGAGGCTCTGGCGGGGACGGATCGTGCTGGAGGGGGCGTCGAGCCGGTGGCAGGCCTTCGCCGACGCGTCGTTCTACTACCTGCAGGCGTCGGTACACGCGTCCTCGCCAAGCGCCACATCGGTGTTCGGCCTCTCGTACTGGCCGAACTACCACTACTACCGCGGTCACCTGATGTGGGACCTGGAGACCTTTGCCGTACCGCCGCTGCTGCTCACCCAGCCGGCGGCCGCTCAGGGCATGCTGCGCTACCGCAGTTCCCGACTGCCGGCCGCGAGTGCCAACGCGACGCTGACCGGCTACCACGGCGCGCAGTTCCCCTGGGAGAGCAGCCTGCGGATGGGGCACGAGGCCGCGCCGCTCGGGGCGCGGGGACCGGCGACCGAGCACCACGTCAGCATGGACGTGGCTATCGCGTTCGCCCGGTACGTGCACGCGACCGGCGACAACACCTTCGCGCGCAACGAGGCGTGGCCGCTGCTGGCCGGTGTCGCCGACTGGATCGAAAGCCGCGTCGAGCGCACCGAGCGCGGGTACGAGATCCGCGGCGTGATCGGCATCGCGGAGACCGAAACGCCGGTCAACAACAGCGCGTTCACCAACATGGCCGCGGCCGTCGCGCTCCGGGAGACCACCGCGATCGCGCGCAAGCTCCAGCTGCCGTACCGGCGGTGCTGGGAGGCGATCGCCAGCGGGATGGTCATCCCGGAGGATCCGGAACAGGGCATCATCGTCACGCACGACGAGTACCGGTCGGACGAAGAGCAGGGAGCGACCCCGGAGCCGCCGGCCGGGATGTTCCCCGTCGGTTTCCAGGTGGATCCCGAACTCGAGCGCCGGACGCTGAAGTACTACGTCGCGATGGCGGACAAGTACGCGGGCCAACCGATGCTCTCGTCGATGCTCGGCGTGTATGCGGCCCGGCTCGGGGACCGGGCCCGCTCGCTGGAGCTGTTCGAGAGGGGGTACGCGGATTTCATGGTCGACCCGTACACCATCACCCTGGAGTACAGCCCGAACGCTTTCCCCGACCACCCGCGGGCCGGCCCGTTCACCGCCAACCTGGGCGGTTTCCTGACCAGTTGCCTGTACGGCCTGACCGGCATGCAACTCAGCGCGGGAGACCCGTCGACCTGGTTCCGCCGCAAGGTGATCCTGCCGAAGGGATGGGACGCGATCCACTCGGACAGCGTCTGGGTCCGGGGCCGGCCGGTCCCGCTGCACGCCGACCACGGCGACGACCGGGGCCAGTTCGGCGAGGGCGGCGAGGAGAGCGACGCCGCCTGGTGACCGGCGACCGATCGGCGACTGATCCGGCCGGTCGAGCAGTGCCGCCGGCCAGGGCGAGCCGCCGCCGTGACATGATCCCGGTAGCCGCGTCGAGCGCTCCGGGAGGCGGGTAGGTGTGACGGTTCGAGTCGCTGTGCTGGATGACTACCAGGATGTGGCGCGCGCGTTCGCGGACTGGGACAGCCTCGGCGATCGGGTCGAGCTGACCGTCTTCACCGACCACGTCGACGACGCCGTACTGGTCGACCGGCTCGCCGGGTTCGACATCGTGGTCGCGATGCGGGAACGCACCCCGTTCCCGGCCGCTGTGCTCGACCGCCTGCCCCGGCTCCGGCTGCTCGTCACCACCGGTATGGCGAACGCCGCCATCGACCTCACGGCCGCCGGTCGGCGCGGCGTCACGGTCTGCGGCACGTCCAGCCTGGCGACCGGTACCGCGGAGCTGACCTGGGGCCTGATCCTGGCCCTGCTGCGCCACATCCCCGAGGAGTCGCAGCGGATGCGTTCCGGCGGCTGGCAGCGCACCGTCGGTCGGGACCTGAGCGGCAGCACGCTCGGTGTGATCGGGCTGGGCCGGATGGGGGTCCGGGTGGCGAAGGTCGGGCAGGCGTTCGGCATGGACGTGGTCGCCTGGAGCCAGAACCTGCGGCCCGAGCAGGCCGCGGCGGTCGGTGCCCGCGCGGTGACCCGGGACGAGTTGCTGTCCGGATCGGACGTGGTGACGATCCATCTCAGGCTCAGCGACCGTACCCGTGGCCTGATCGGCGAGGCGGAACTCCGGTCGATGCGCCGGGGCGCATACCTGATCAACACGTCCCGGGGCCCGATCGTCGACGAGGCCGCTCTGCTGACCGCGCTGCGCGAGGGGTGGATCGCAGGAGCGGGCCTGGACGTGTTCGACGCCGAGCCGCCGGCCGCCGACCACCCGCTGCGCACCGCGCCCAACACGGTGCTCACGCCGCACCTTGGCTACGTCACCCGCGCCACCTACGGGACGTTCTTCGGCGAGGCGGTGGGGGACATCGCGGCGTTCCTGGACGGCAAGCCGATCCGCGTGCTGTGAGCCGGCCCCGCCGTGTCGCGTTCGCGACACCGTGGCTGTCCGGCCGGCGCCGGTAAACCACCGCGGCGGCGCAGACGTGGTACGGGCACGGCCGGCTCGGCCGCCGGAGGTCGCGGGGGCGGCTTCCGCCCGTACCCGTGAAGGAAACCGCCATGCCCACCGCCCTTCGCCGCACCGCCGTGCTGGCCGCCCTGGCGCTGTTCACCGGCGTCGCGGCCGTAGCGCTGCCATCGTGCGCCTCCACCCGCCCCACCACATCCGCCGCCGCGTCCACCGCACCGGCGGCGTCCGCGGTGTCCACAGTGGCCACCAACGTCGCGGTGTCCACGGTGGCCGCCGCGACCGAAGTGGCCGCCGCGACCGACCTTCCGGCCCCGGCCGCGACCGCCCCGGTGACCGGTGCCGCGACCGCCGACCCCTGGGGGCCGACGCCTCCCGTGCTGACCGGCGTGCGTACCGGCCGGCACGCCAGCTATGACCGCACCGTCTTCGACTTCTCCGGCGGCACGCCGGCGTTCCGGGTCGAGTACGGCGACCTGCGCCAGGAGGCCACCGGCGCGCTGGTACCGCTGGCCGGTGGCGCGCACCTGCGCGTCGAGTTCACCGGCGCGTACACCCGTGCCCCGCGCACCGGCGCCGGATCCTTCGACCTGCGCCTGGTGGTCGATCCCGCGCTCCCGGCCCTGCGCCAGGTCCGGTTCGGCGGGGAGTTCGAGGCGCACATCGCCGCCGGGCTCGGCCTGGCACACCGGACCGGATTCCGGGCGATCGCGCTGAACAACCCGCCGCGGGTGGTGGTCGACGTCGCGCACTGAACCGCTCGGAACGATCATCGAATTGATGGCGGGGGATGGCCGGGCGAGCTTCCGTAGCGTGGCCGCCACGATGGGGGTGAACGAGAGCACCGTACGGCGGCGGTTCGAGACCCTTCAGGGGCGGCTGCTGCCCTCCCCGGCGCCGGTGAACACCCCGGCCCCGGACGCGGGAGCGGCCCGTACCGGCACGCCGACCGCGGACAGCGGCGACCGGGCCCGCGTCCGGGAACGCTGACTCCGGCCGCCGCACCGGCTCATCCGGCCGCCGGCTTCTCCCGCCGGGTACTGCGGAACGTCAGCGCCACCGCCACCGTGCCGGCGGCGATGACTGCCGACGCGGTGAACGCGCTCGCCATCCCGGCCACCAGCGTGTGGTGAGCGCCGGCCACTCCGGCGGGCGCCCCGACCGCGGCGTGCCGGGCCGCCGAACCGAACACCGTGACAAGCACCGCCAGCCCCAGCGAGGAACCGCTCTGCTGCATCGTCTGCAGGACGCCCCCGGCCGCCCCGGCGTCCCTGGCCGCGACGCTGGCCATGATGACCGGGGTCAGCGGTACGAAGCTCAGTCCGCCGCCCAACCCCATGAGCACCATGGGGCCGAGGATCGCCCCGGCGTACCCGCTGGCCGTCGAGATCTGGGTGAGCCAGATCAGCCCACTGATCATGACGAGCGTACCGGTGATCACGAGTGGCTTGGGTCCCAGCCGATGCAGCAGGCGGGGGACCAGCCGGGTCATGGTGAACATGGCCGCCGCCATCGGCATGAACGCGAAGCCGGTGGCCAGCGCGCCGAAGCCGCGCACCTCCTGGAGGAACTGGGTCAGGAAGAAGAACATCGACATCATGGCGGCCGGCCCGAGCAGGAAATTCAGGTACGCGGCCGCGCGGTTGCGGTCGGCGAACAGCCGCAACGGCATGATCGGTTGCCGGGTCCGCAACTCGATGGCCAGGAACGCGATCAGCAGCACGATGCCGCCGGCGAGGGTGAGCCGGGTTTCCCGGCTGGACCAGCCGCCGGACGCGGCGTGGATGAACGCGTAGACCAGGGCGGCCACCGCACCGGTACCCGTCACGGCGCCGGGCAGGTCCAGCCGGGCCGGGTGCCGCTCCGGCTCGCGGACGTACCGCGGTGCCAGGATCACCGCCGCCAGCCCGAACGGCACGTTGATGAACAGCACCCACCGCCAGGACGCCAGTTCGGTCAGTACGCCGCCGAGAACCAGTCCGACGGCGAACCCGCCGCTGGCCACGCCGGACAGCAGGGCGAGCGCGCGGATCCGCTCGCGGGGTTCGGTGAACGTCGTCGCGATCAGCGCGATCGTGCTCGGGCCGGCGGCCGCGGCGCCGACCCCCTGCGCGACCCGGGCGGCCAGCAGCCACCCGGCGGAGGTGGCGAACCCGCCGGCCAGTGACGCGGCGGTGAACAGTGCGACGCCGATCACGAACATCCGGCGCCGGCCGAGGATGTCGCCGGCCCGGCCGCCGAGGAGGAGCAGGCCGCCGTACGTCAGGGTGTAGGAGCTCATCACCCAGGCCAGGCTGGTGGCCGAGAAGTGCAGGCCGGTCTGGATCCGGGGGAGCGCGACGTTCATCACGGTGCCGTCGAGCATCAGCATGAGCTGGCAGGTGAGGATGATCGCGAGGGCGAGCCCGCGCCGGTGCGGGGGTGCCTCGCCACGGTGGATGACAGGTGTGGACAGCGTCTGCTGGGACAAGACTGCTCCAGGAAAAGTACGCGGGAATATCCGGAGAAGCTCTCCGCTTCTCTCTTGGGATACTGTACGGAGATGCTCTCCGCTTCGCAACCGGATTCGGAGAGATTCTCCGCTTAGCCGCGAAGGAGGCGCACGTGCTCCCCGCTGACGGCACGCCCCGGGCCGAGGGGGCACTCGCGGCCGGGAGCGCGGCCCCGCCTGCCGGCACGGCTCCCGGCGGCGGCACGGCCGCGGTTTCCGGCACGGCCGCGGCTGGCGGCGCTTCCCCCGACGACCTGCTGCCCGGCGGGCGGCCGATGCGTGCCGACGCCCGGCGCAACCGCGGCCGGCTGATCGTGGCCGCCCGCGAGGCGTTCGCCGAGCACGGCCCCGAGGCGCCGCTGGACGACATCGCCAAGCGCGCCGGGGTCGGGCCGGGCACCCTGTACCGGCACTTCCCGACCCGCGAGTCGCTGCTGGCCGCGGTGTACCTGGACGACATCGAGGCGCTGTCCGCGCAGGCGGACCGGCTGCTCGACAGCGACCTCCCGCCGGACCAGGCGCTGGCGGCCTGGCTGGTGATCCAGCTCGACTACGTGAAGGTCAAGCGCGGCCTGGGCGCCGCGGTCAAGGCGATGCTCGGCATGAACGCGCCGACCATGACGTACTGCCGGGACACCCTGCGCGGCGCGCTGGCCCGGCTGATGGAGCCGGCCAGGCGGGCCGGGCTGATCCGCGCCGACATCGAGCCGGCGGACGTGCTGCGGTTGACGCACGGGGTCGCGATGGCCTGCGAGTCGGTGCCAGACGACGGCGAGCGGCTGCTCGGCTACGTCATCGACGGCCTGCGCCCGCAGCAGCGGTAGCCCGAATCCTCCGCCCCTGTGCCGGTCCCGGCGACCGGACGGGGCCCGACCCACCTCGCGGCGCGAGACGTTCCCGTGCGCAATCCCCGCCCGAAGAATTTCGCGGTTGCGGCGGAACCCTCCCGTGCCACAGCGCCGCCGGAAGGTCTCGACCTCCCGGCGGCGCCGTGTGGGACGGAACTGGTGTGGCTCAAGGACTTTCTTTCACCGGGTACGGGTTCACGGGTTCACCGTGATGGTGAACGTCGAGGTCGTGTTCTGGATGTTGACGTAGTTGTCACTCTCGACCAGGTGGTTGAACGTCACCGAGCCGACCGCCGGACCCTGTCCGGGCTCCGGCAGCGGGTTGGCCCAGATGCCGTACCCGGACTTGTCGTTGTACGTGTCGCCGCTGCGCTGCGCGCCGGTGATGGTGGTGTTGGTGAAGACGGTGTCGGTCACCGAGTACTGCGGGGAGCCCCCGACGTAGTCCGTCTGGAACATGATGCCGGAGTACGTGGGATCGGTGATGTTCGCGTTGTTCACCCGGATGCCCTGGAACGGTTGGGTCGCCGAAAAGACCCAGATCGCACCGAACACCTGGTCGCCCCAGAAGTGTCCACCGTCGCGGGCGAGAGTGAAGTTCTGGATGGTGGTGGGCGGGCTGGCTCCGAAGCCCTCGAACGGGTACCCGAAGTTCAGCGAGCTGATGGTCAGACCCGAGTAGCACAACGTGTCCGCGACGAAGAAGTTCTGGACGGTGTTGGCGTAGCCGCCGTACACCGCGACGCCCGCCGCCCGCCAGGGCGTCAGCGCGGTCACGTTCTGGATCGTGTTGTTCTTCAGGTCGCCGCCGTTCTGGTCGGTGGCGGCGAACAGCGCGAAGCTGTCGTCACCGGTCGACCGGGCCTCGTCGTTGCTGATGACGTTGCCCTGGCTGCCGTTGGTGAGGTTGATGCCGTCGGCGTACAGGTCGCGGATACGCAGGTTGGTGAACGTCGAGTTGGTCACCGCGGCCGCACCCCAGACGCCGACCACCTGGTGTTCGATCCACACGTTGTCGATGGTGATGTTCGACATGTTCCGCAGGTCCCAGGTGTGCCCGGGCCCGTCGACGCGGGAATCGTAGTTGCCGAACCAGGCGAACCCGGTGAACGAGGAGCCGCTGGCACCGGACTGGAGGTCCCAGTCGGCGTCCGTGTTCTCCTGGTTGGCGGGCGCGTTGAACTGCGTGTACCAGACTCCGGCACCGACCACCTTCACCGGCTTGCCGTAGACCAGTAGCTTGCCGGCCACCGAGTACTGGCCGGCGGGCAGGTAGACGCCGGTCAGCGTGCCGGTGCTGTCCATCCGTACCTTGTCCAGCGCGTTCTGCACGTCCTGCTGGGTGAACCCGGCCGGTACGGTCAGGTGCGCCGGGTCCGGGTTCGCCACCGGTGCGGTCTGCTCCAGGCTGATGAAGTCGATCGCGTACTGGGACGTGTTCGACGCGTCCTTCTGGAGCTTGATGGTGCTGCCTGCCGGGTACGACGACGGGAGCAGGAAGTGCGCCTCGTCGTAGATGTGCCGGGGGCTGCCCGCGCCCGGCGAGTTGCCCGGGCCGGTCTCCGCGCCGTACAGCCAGGCGAAGTGCGAGGACAGGCTGAGCGGCTGGACGAGGGTGCCGTTCACGTACAGGTCGAGCGACGAGGTGATGCCACCGCCGCCGGCCGCGTCCGGGATGGAGAACCGCACCACGAGGGTGTTCGTGGCCGCCCGCGACGTCCACTGCACGTACGCGCCGGTCGAGTTCAGCGTGACCGCCCTGCGGCCGGACGCCTCGCCCGCGACGTCGCCGATGGTGCGGTTCGGGCCGACGACCGCTGCCCCGCCGCCCACCGTCCCCGACTCCGCCTCGTACGTGTCGTAGGGCATGTTCGCGCCCTGGCCCACGAACATCGCGGTGTCGCTGGTGTTGTTGCCCTGCTTGACCGGCAGCTCGTTGGCATCGACCGCGATGACCACCCGGACGTTGTACCGGCCGTTGGCCGCCGTCCACGAACCCATCGAGACGTTCGTGGCCGCGCCGGCCGCGAGCGCACCGCTGAACGAGCCGGTGAGCGTCCCCGCCGTGCTGTTGCTGGAGGTGTCGACGACCGTGAGGGTGACCGCGTGGGAACCGCTGCCGGTGGCGACGGTGCCCTGGTTCTTCACGGTGACCATGAACGCCACGGTGGTGCCGGCCGCCGGGTTGCCCGGCGTCCAGGCGACCGAGCCGACCAGGTCGGAACTCTGGACCGGCCTCACCACCAGGTTGGTCGGGTTGGTGTAGCTGTTGTTGCCGTCGTTTTGCTCGATGACGCTGTTCGCCTCGTCCACCTTCGCGGTCAGCGGGTACGTGCCGGCCGTCTGGGTGCCGATGTTCGCGGACACCGTGGTGGACGCGCCGGCGGCCAGCCCACCGACCGAGGCGGTGCCGACCTTCGTGGTACCGAGGTAGAAGTTCACGTTTGTCGCGCCGGACGAGGCGTTGCCGGCGTTCTTCACGATGGCCGACGCGGTGATCGAGTCGGTCTCGACCGGCGAGGCGGGGCTCCACGACGAGCCGGCGACGGTCAGATCCGGGTTCGGCGCCGGCGCGCCGATGACCTGGAACTCCGCGACCTGGCCGCCGGGGGCACCGCTGTTGCTGGTGATGGACAGCTCGACATCGGCGACCCGAGCGCTGACCGGGATGCTCACCGAGTTGCCGGTCGACGGGTTGAACGTGTACGCCTGCGACGCCGACAGGGCGGAAAAGGACGCGGCGCTCTGCTCGCGGCCGAGCACCTGGATCGTCTGGGTGCGGGTGGCCCACGCCGGGTCCGGGTTGAGCTTCACCACGACCGTGTTCACGTCGGCGTTCGCACCGAGCTTGACGGTCAGCTGGCTCGGGTAGGTCGAGCCCTCGAAGTAGGTGGTGAGGTCGTTGTCGTTGGCGTTGGCCGGTACGTAGATGTAGGTGTTGGCGGTACCGGTGATGGGCTTGCCCACCGCGAGGTTCGAGCCGCCACCGCCACCGCTGCCGGTACGGGTGACGGTGTTGCTCGCCGCGGACTGGTTGCCGGCCGCGTCGTGCGCCTTGACGTAGTACGACACCGTGGCGGTGTCCGGCTGGCTGTCGGTGTACGTCAGGGTCGTGCCGCCCACCGTCGTGGCCAGCGAACCGTTGCGGTACACGTCGTACCCGGTGACGCCCACGTTGTCGGTCGACGCGCCCCAGGTCAGCGTGATCTGGCCGGACGCCGGCTGGGTGTACGCGAGGTTGCTCGGCGCCGTCGGCGCCTGGGTGTCGCCGCCGGACTGGCCGGTGCGGGTGACGCTGTTGCTGTTGCCGGACTGGTTGCCGGCGGCGTCGTGCGCCCGGACGAAGTAGGTGACCGTGGCGGTCAGCGGCCGCGTGTCGGTGTAGGTCAGCACCGTACCCGGCACCGTGGTGACCAGTGTGTTGTTGGCGTACACGTCGTACCCGGTGACGCCCACGTTGTCGGTCGAGGCGTTCCAGGTCAGCTTGATCTGGCCGGTGACCGGCTCGGTGTAGGCCAGGTTGGACGGTGCCGAGGGTGCCTGGGTGTCACCGGTGGATGGCCCGTACACCTCGAACTCCGAGATCTGGCCGGCCGGCCACCCGGTGTTGGCGGTGATGGAAAGGCGCAGGTACCGGGTGGTCGTCGCGGTGAGGTTGATCGTCACGGTGTTGCCCGTGGACGGGTTGAACACGTACCCGGTCGAGGACACGATGTCGGCGAAGCTCGACCCGGTCGTGCTGCCCTGTACGGACAGTGTCTCGGTACGGGTGGCCCAGTCCGCCGACGGCGGGAGCTTGAGCACCAGCCGGTTCACGCTGACCGAGCTGCCCAGGTCGACCTGGAGCCACTGCGGGAACGCGTTGTTCGTGCTCTCCCAGTAGGTGGAGGCGTTGCCGTCGTTGGCGTTGGCCGCCACGTACGTCTGGGACACGCCGCTCGCGCTCATCGCCTTGCCGGACGCCAGGTTGGTCGACGACGAGGTACCCGAACCGTAGATCTCGAACTCGGAGAGCTGCCCGGCCGGCCACCCGGTGTTGGCGGTGATGTTCGCCCGTACGTACCGGGCGTTCGTGGCGCCAAAGTTGATCGTCACGACGTTGCCGGAGCCGTCGAAGTGGTATCCGGCGGAGGCCACGATCGTGGCGAAGCTGCTGCCGTCCGTGCTGCCCTGGATGGAGAGAGTCTCGGTCCGGGCGCCCCAGCCGGTGGGCAGCTTCAGGACGACCTGGTTGATGCTCGTACTGGCGCCCAGGTCGATCTGAGCCCACTGGGGGAACGTGTTGTTGGCGCTCTCCCAGTAGCTTGCCTGGTTGCCGTCGTTGAGATCGTTCGGCGTGTACGGGCTCGTGGAACTGCTGGACGAGGCGGCCTTGCCGGCCGCGAGGTTGGGGCCGGCGGCGGAGGCGGGGGACACCGCCAGCACCGGCAGCGCGGGCACCAGGAGCCCGGCAAGTGCCGCGGCGGCGATCCGCAGGTACGTCTTTCTCATCGCGTTCCTCTATCTCCTCATCGGGAACGGCAGGGACGAAGGTGGCGCCCGGCGGGCGCTGGTGTTGCCGCAGGGGATCGGTCGGCGGCGGGATTCGAGCGGGCAGCGTTCCCGCGCCGGGGACGGTGAGCGTTCCCGTGCCGGGGCCGGCGGCGATCGGCTGTTGGGTGGCCGGCTGTGCGCGAGCGGGGTCGACATCACGTGGGCCTCTCCGGGGATGGCGGAGCGGGTGCACGGACACCGAGCGGATGCGTCCTTGCCGGAACTTGCGGTATCGCAGAAATAACTCACGTATGTTTGTGCAAAAATCTTGCACCAAGTTGGCTAAAGATTACATAGCCACTACGGCGCCGTCAACGCAGCGGCCGGGATCGATACAGCGGAGCGATGCTCACGGTGCCGGCCCTGAGCTCGGCCGCACGCATGAGGTCCGGGAGCGGCTTCCGAAGGGTCGCGGGCCACCCATCGGGGGCGCATGCGCGTGACCCGGCCCGTCATTATGGTCAGATGCATCCCGAAACCCCCCAGAACCTCGGCCCGCACCAGTCCGCCCCGCTCTATGCCGTGATCGTGGAGGAGAAGAGGCGCCGTAGCAGGGAGTGGCACATCTCGCTGATACAGCCGGTCGGCGGCGACCTGGCCACGGCGAGGGCCACCGGCCAGGACATGGCCTTCCGGCACCAGCCCGACACCGCCGGGGACAAGGTGGGGCGCAGGGAGGTGTACCAGCTGGGCGAGGACTCCTGGCTGATCAACTATGCCGCGCCATGGCGCTTGGGGGGCACCGGACACTTCCGGGTCACCGTTGCCCGCCACGTCGGCTCCGCCGGCTGAACACGACCTCGAAGGCCCGGCCGCCTCGGGCACCCGCCACGCGCCCGCCTCGCAGAAAATCGTGAAAATGGTCCGCCCGTCATGTCGATTCCGGGTCACCCTTGTTCGACGCGTGTACGAGACCGGCGCTGAGGGCCGGTCACCCAGCGGGGGCGACCCCGGGACCGGAGGAGAGCTGCGATGCGATTCATGGTGATGGTGAAGGCCAACGAGGACACCGAGGCGGGCGTCATGCCGACCGAGGCGGAGCTTGCCGCCATGGGCAAGTTCAACGAGGAGCTGGTCAAGTCCGGTGTGCTGCTGGCCGGAGAGGGGCTGCACCCGAGTTCGAGGGGCGCCCGGGTCAGGTTCTCCGGCGGCCAGCGCACCGTCATCGACGGGCCGTTCACCGAGGCCAAGGAGCTGATCGCCGGCTTCTGGCTGCTCCAGGTGGCGTCCAAGGAGGAAGCCATCGAATGGATCAAGCGCGCCCCGATGAGGGACGGCGACGAACTGGAGATCCGTCAGGTGTTCGAGGCCGACGACTTCGGCGCCGAACTCACGCCCGAGCTGCGGGAGGCGGAGGAGCGGCTGCGCGCGCAGGCGGCCGAGCAGCACAGGGCGTGACCAACCAGGCGGGGCACGTTCGCTAGTCGGGCGTGCCCCGGTGGGCGCCGGGCGCGGCAGATGCTTTAGTCAGTGGTGTGACAGCGGCACAGGCACGGCGCACGGTCGAGGCGGTCTGGCGGATCGAATCCGCCAGGCTCATCGCCGGGCTCGCGCGGATGGTGAGGGATGTCGGTCTGGCCGAAGACCTCGCACAGGACGCGCTGGTCGCCGCGCTGGAACAGTGGCCCGTCTCCGGCATCCCGGACAACCCGGGTGCCTGGCTGATGGCCATCGCGAAGCGTCGCGCGATCGACACGTTCCGCCGCGAGAAGCGGCTGGAGCGTAAGCAGGAGGAACTCGGTCGCGAGCTGGAGATCGCCCAGGGTACGGACGCGGCCGACCTGGAAGCCGCGCTCGACGGCGACGACCTCGGCGACGACCTCCTCCGGCTGATATTCATCGCCTGTCACCCCGTGCTGTCCACGGAGGCGCGGGTGGCGCTGACTCTTCGCATGCTCGGCGGGCTGGCGACT
Source organism: Micromonosporaceae bacterium (assembly GCA_040255525.1). Taxonomy (GTDB): domain Bacteria; phylum Actinomycetota; class Actinomycetes; order Mycobacteriales; family Micromonosporaceae; genus Rugosimonospora. The sequence continues at coordinate 71,022 of JBDZVD010000010.1, forward strand.
CCGGAGATCGCCCGCGCGTTCCTCATACCGGAGCCGACCGTGGCGCAACGCATCGTGCGCGCGAAGCGCACGCTGGCCGAGAAGCAGGTGCCGTTCGAGGTACCGAGTGGGCCCGACCGGGCCGCGCGGCTATCCTCCGTCCTCGAGGTGCTGTACCTCATCTTCAACGAGGGGTACTCGGCGACGGCCGGGGACGACTGGGTGCGGCCCGCACTCTGCGAGGAGGCGCTGCGGCTGGGGCGCGTCCTCGCCGAACTGGCGCCCCGCGAGGCCGAGGTGCACGGGCTGGTCGCGTTGATGGAGATCCAGTCGTCGCGCCTGCGTGCCCGGGTGGGGCCGTCGGGTGAGCCCGTGCTGTTGCTGGACCAGGACCGCGCCGCATGGGACCAGTTGCTCATCCGTCGCGGTCTGGCGGCCCTCGATCGGGCCGAGACGCTCGGGGGTGAGCCCGGGCCGTACGTCGTCCAGGCCGCGATCGCCGCCTGCCACGCCCGGGCCCGTACCGCGGAAGAGACGGACTGGGCACGCATCGCCGCGCTGTACCAGGTCCTGGTGCGCCTGATCCCGTCTCCGGTGGTGGAGTTGAACCGGGCCGTCGCGCTCGCGATGGCGGTCGGCCCGGCGGCCGGCCTCGATGTCGTCGACACGCTCACCGCGGAGCCGTCACTGCGCGAATACCACCTGCTGCCCAGCGTGCGTGGCGATCTGCTGGCCCGGCTGGGCCGCTATCACGAGGCCCGCGCCGAGTTCGAGCGCGCGGCGTCGATGACCCGCAACAACCGCGAGCGTGACCTGCTGCTCGCGCGCGCCGACGAGTGCGCCCGTGGCGCGGTGTCCACCCGGTAGCCAACCACACCGAGGCCCAACCACGCCTGCCCGGGTACCTTCCGGGGAGCGCTCTCCCGCGTGCGGCCTGCCCGGTACGCGCCGAGCCAAGGTAACCGGCAGACCACATTTGGATAACGATAGGCACCCGGTTCGATGTGCCAAGCCAGCACGGCTATGGACAGTCGCGACGCGGATATGCAGAGAATCGGTGGCCGGAACAGTCGCCGAACGGGCTGTCCCGGTGAGCTCTCAGAGAACGCTCTCCCGTCTTGACGGCACCGGGGGCCGGATGTTTAATCCAGGACATAGTTCAATCCCAAAGTTTAGATCGGCGACCGTCCCCTTGGCCACCGGTCTTCGCCCGCACCGCAAATGAGTTCCGACCAGTCTGGCTCGGCGCGTCTGGCGCCGCGCCACGACCCAGACCAGTCGTCCGACCAGACTGGCTCGGCGCGTCTGGCGCCGCGCCATGACCCAGACCAGTCGCCGACGACCGGGTGCAAGGCGGCCCAGCCGTCCGGCCCCACCCGGAAGCACCGCGGCTTCCCGCGCGACAACAGACCAGTTACCCCGCGTTTCCGCCCGCACAAACAGGAAGGCCATACGTGAGCCCTCGCAGATTCGGCCTGCTGGCCGCTGCCGCGCTCCTGGTCGCGCCCGCCCTCATCGGGTGCAGCAACAGCGGCAGCTCAGACAGCGGACCCACCACTCTCACCTACTGGGCGAGCAACCAAGGCTCCAGCCTGGACAACGACAAGCAGATCCTTCAGCCGGAGCTGGACAAGTTCAAGCAGCAGACCGGCATCACGGTCAAGCTGGAGGTCATCGGCTGGCCCGACCTGCTCAACCGCATCCTGGCGGCGACCACCTCCGGCCAGGGCCCGGACGTTCTCAACATCGGTAACACCTGGTCCGCCACGCTCCAGGCCACCGGTGCGCTGCTGCCCTTCGACGACGCGACCATGTCGGCGATCGGCGGCAAGGACCGGTTCCTGGCCGGTAGCCTGTCGGCCACCGGCGCGCCCGGCAAGCCGCCGGCAGCGGTGCCGATCTACTCGCTGGCGTACGGCTTGTACTACAACAAGAAGATGTTCGCCGCGGCCGGCATCGCGAACCCGCCGACCACCTGGTCCGAGCTGGTGACCGACGCCAAGAAGCTCACCCACGGCAACCAGTGGGGCCTCGCGCTGGAGGCGGGCAACCCGACCGAGAACGCGCACCACGCGTTCACGTTCAGCGAGCAGTACGGCGGTTCGTGGTTCGACTCTGCCGGCAAGCCGACCTTCGACACGGATGCCAACGTCGCCGCGCTCAAGCGGTACATCGACTTCATGGCGACCGACAAGATCGTGAATCCTAGCGACGTGCAGTACACCAACAACGCCGCGATCACGGACTTCGCCACCGGTAAGTCCGCGATGATCCTGTGGCAGGCCGCCGACAGCACCATCAAGACGCACGGCATGAGCCCCGACGACTACGGCGTCGCGCCGGTACCGTTCGAGGAGCCGGCCCCGGCGGGTGCCAAGCACATCAACAGCATGGTGGCCGGCATCAACATGGCGGTGTTCGCCAACACCAAGCACAAGGACGCCGCGCTCAAGTTCGTCAAGTTCATGACGAGCGACGCCGAGCAGATCACGCTGAACAAGACGTACGCTTCGCTGCCGACGGTGCAGGGTGCCTACTCGGACCCGGCGTTCCAGACCCCGACGGTCAAGACGTACCAGCAGATCCTGTCCACCACGGCCGCGCCGCTGCCGGCGGTGCCCGAGGAGAGCCAGTTCGAGACGCTCGTCGGTGGTGCGATGAAGGACCTGTTCGCGGAGGCGGCGAGCGGGAAGGCAGTCACCGACGCCGAGATCAAGAGCAAGCTCACGTCAGCCCAGCAGCAGGTGAAGGCCGGCGGCTGAGTCGCCGGCTCACGCTCGACGGCTCGGGGCCGCGGAGTCCTCTCCGCGGCCCCGGCGCCCGCTCCACGCCAGACCTGCTCCACGAGCGGCACGCTCCATAGTGGATGCGACCGGCTTCGACGAAGCACCCCTCCGCAGAAGGATCCTCCGTAGAATGCCCGCCCCGCGGTAAGCAGTGCGAGAGCACTTTCCGGGCACCGTAAGGAGTCTCATGACAACCGTCACCACCCCGGCGGCCGGGCCCGGTACGGCGGCCGGCGGTAAGGACGCGTCCGCCAAGAAGCGGCGGCGCGGCCGGGTCAAGGGCAACCGGGCCACCCCGTACCTGATGCTGCTCCTCGCCATCCTCCTGGAACTCCTGGTGCACATCATTCCGATGATCACCGGCGTCTGGATGAGCCTGCGGGGACTGACCCAGTTCTACATCCGCAACTGGTCCGCCGCGCCGTTCGTCGGCCTGGGCAACTTCCGGGTCACGCTCGACTTCAACAGCCCGATCGGCGGGAATCTGGTGCACTCGCTCGGCGTGACCGCCGGGTACAGCGCCCTCACCGTGGGCATCTGCTGGCTGTTCGGCGTCACCGCCGGCGTCCTGCTGCAGCGGCCGTTCCGCGGCCGCGGCCTGATCCGCACCGTCTTCCTCGCCCCGTACGCACTGCCGGCCTACGCGGCGGTCATCACCTGGAGCTTCATGCTCCAGCGGGACACCGGCGTGGTCAACCACGTACTGGTCGACGAGCTGCACCTGTTCCACAGCCGGCCGTTCTGGCTGATCGGCGGCAACAGCTTCGTCTCCCTGGTGGTCGTGTCCGTGTGGCGCACCTGGCCGTTCGCGCTGCTGGTGCTCACCGCCGGCCTGCAGACGATCCCCGGCGAGCTCTACGAAGCGGCCGCGATGGACGGCGCCGGGTTCATGCGGCAGTTGCGCAGCATCACGCTGCCGATGCTGCGCCCGGTCAACCAGGTGCTGCTGCTGGTGCTGTTCCTGTGGAGCTTCAACGACTTCAACACGCCGTACGTGCTGTTCGGCTCGGCGGCACCGCACGCCGCCGACCTCATCTCCATCCACATCTACCAGAGCTCCTTCGTCACCTGGAACTTCGGCCTCGGCTCGGCGATGAGCGTGCTGCTGCTGCTGTTCCTGCTCGTGGTGACGGCGGTCTACCTGTACGGAACATCCCGCCGGAGGAACGATGCGTGAGCCAAGCTGGGTCAAGGTGACCCGCGCCGTCGTGCTGACCGCGCTCGCCCTGTTCACCCTGATCCCGATCTACGTGATGCTCACCTCCGGCCTCAAACCGCTGCGCGATGTGCAGGGGCCGTTCCGCTGGATCCCGTCCCACATCACGGCGGAGCCGTTCGTCGACATGTGGCACACCGTGCCGCTGGGCCGGTACTTCATCAACAGCGTGATCGTCAGTTCGTGCGCGATGGCGTGCTCCGTCGTGGTGGCCATCTTCGCCGCGTACGCGGTGAGCCGGTACCGGTTCCACGGCCGGCGGGTCTTCTCCATCACGGTGCTGTCGACCCAGATGTTCCCCGGGATCCTGTTCCTGCTCCCGCTGTTCCTCATCTACGTCAACATCAACAAGTACACCGGTCTCCAGCTCTACGCGACCCGTACCGGACTGGTCGTCACCTACCTCACCTTCTCGCTGCCGTTCTCGATCTGGATGCTGGTTGGCTACTTCGACTCCATCCCGCGCGGGCTGGACGAGTCGGCTCAGGTCGACGGCGCCGGGCCGCTGCGTACGCTGGTGCAGGTCATCCTGCCCACCGCGCTGCCTGGTGTGATCGCGGTCGCGGTGTACGCGTTCATGACGGCGTGGGGAGAGGTGCTCTTCGCCTCGGTGATGACCAACGACAGCACGCGAACGCTGGCGGTCGGGCTGCAGAGCTACGCCACCTATGAAGACGTGTACTGGAACCAGGTCATGGCGGCGTCCCTGGTGGTCAGCGTCCCGGTGGTGGCCGGGTTCCTCGCGCTGCAGCGCCACTTCGTCGCCGGGCTGACCGCTGGCGCGGTCAAGTGACACAACGTTTCACAGCCAAGGAGAGTCATGGAGTATCTGCGGGACCTGGCGCCGGACTTCGTCTGGGGTACGGCAACGTCCGCGTACCAGATCGAGGGTGCGGTGGCCGAGGATGGCCGATCACCGTCGATCTGGGACACGTTCTGTCGGGTTCCGGGTGCGATCGACAACGGTGACACCGGTGATGTGGCGTGCGACCACTACCACCGGTGGCCGGAGGACATCGAGCTGATGCGCCGGTTGGGCACCGACGCGTACCGCTTCTCCATCGCGTGGCCGCGCATCCTCCCCGACGGTACGGGCCGGGTGAACCAGGCCGGGCTGAACTTCTATGAGCGGCTGGTCGATTCGCTGCTGGAGGCCGGGATCCGGCCGTTCGCCACGCTGTACCACTGGGATCTCCCGCAGGTGTTGCAGGACCGCGGCGGCTGGCCGTCCCGGGACACGGCGATGGCGTTCGCCGACTACGCGCGGGTGGTCGGCGAGCGGCTCGGCGACCGCGTCTCGGACTGGTTCACCGTGAACGAGCCGCTGTGCTCGGCGTGGATCGGCTACCTGGAAGGTGTCATGGCCCCGGGAGAGAAGGACCTGTCCCGGGCCGTACCGGCGGCACACCACCTGCTGCTCGGGCACGGGCTGGCGGCGGCCGCGCTGCGGTCGACCTCGCGTGGCCCGGCGCGGGTGGGCGCCGTGCTGAACCTGAGCCCGTGCGAGCCGGCCAGCGAGGACGAGAAGGATGTGGCGGCGGCACGGCGCGCCGACGGGCACACGAACCGGTGGTGGCTGGACCCGCTCAACGGGCGCGGGTACCCGGAGGACATGGTCGAGGCGTACGGCATCGCGCCCCCGGTCCGCGACGGCGACCTGGAGGTCATCGCAACCCCGATGGACCACGTCGGGCTGAACTACTACTTCCGCCAGGTCGTCGCGGACGACCCCGAGGGGCCGGTGCCGTGGGCACGGATGGTCAGCGTCCCGGACTGGACGCTGACCGGGATGGGCTGGGAGGTACACGCCGAGGGGCTGGAGCAGTTGCTGGTCCGGCTCGCCGACGAGTACCACGCCCAGCGCATCTACGTGACGGAGAACGGCTCGGCGTGGCCGGACGAGATCGAGCCGGACGGTCACGTGGAGGACAAGGAGCGCACCGACTTCCTGGAGCAGCACCTCGCGGCGTGCGCCGCGGCCGCTCGCCGGGGGGCACCGCTGGCCGGGTACTTCGCGTGGTCGCTGCTGGACAACTTCGAGTGGGCGTACGGGTACGCGAAGCGGTTCGGCCTGGTACACGTGGACTACCCGACTCAGCGGCGCACCATGAAGGCCAGCGGGCACCGGTACGCCGACATCATCCGCAGCTACCGCGAGCGCCCCGACCAGTCCGTCCCGAACCAGCCCCAGCCGATCGGCCGCTGAACGACGGGAGTATGCCCGGTGCGCGCGGCCGATCGCCACGCGCCCCTGGCATACTCCGCCCATGATCTTCGATCACGGTACTGGCACGGGCGTGGGAGGCCCGGCCCGGGAAACCGCGGCCACCGTGCGCGTCGGCGCCGGCGACAAGGAACTCACGGCGCGGTTGCAGGACGAACTGACCGCGTACAACGTCCGGGCGACCGGTGCCGACGACGAGGCGGCGCTGTCCGTCCGGGTGACCGACCCGTCCGGGGCACTGATCGGCGGGCTGTCCGGCTGGACCTGGGGCGGCTGTGGCGGCATCGGGCTGCTGTGGGTCCGCGAACAGTGCCGCCGCGAAGGCTGGGGCACCCGGCTGCTGCGTACCGCCGAGGATGAGGCGCGCCGCCGCGGTTGCAGCCGCATGGTGGTGTCCTCGATGTCGTTCCAGGCGCCCGGCTTCTACCGCCGGCACGGCTATGTGGAGACCGGCCGCACCGAGGGGCTGCCCGGCGGCCACTGCGACGTCCACTTCTTCAAGCGCCTGGACAGCAGGTGCGCCGCGCCGCGGCTGCGCATCGCCGTGGTCATCGACATGCCGCGGGAGTACCGGGAGGCGGGCCAGCGGTACGAGGACCTGGTGCTGCCCCTGCTGGTCCACCACGGCGGGCGCGTGGAGCAGCGGTGGCGCAGCGCGGATTCCTCGACCGAGGTCCGTCTGCTGTCCTTCGCCTCCCGCGAGGGGTACGACTCCTTTCTGGCCGATCCGCGGCGGGCCGAGTACCGCGAGCAGTTGGGCGACGCGCACCTGACCAGCCGGGTGCTGGAGGTTCACGAGGTCATCCAGTGAGCCGGCGCGGTCGCCCGGTGAACCTCCAGCGTGCCGTCAGGGCAGCATCCAGGCCAGGACCGGCGTGGACTGGAGGTAGACCAGCAGGCACATGCCGGCGAGGAACGCCAGGCTCCAGCCGAACACGCGGCGGAAGATGTCTCCCTCCTTGCCGACCAGACCGACCGCGCCGGCCGCGATCGCCAGGTTCTGCGGCGAAATCATCTTGCCGAGTACACCGCCGGAGGAGTTGGCCGCGGCCATCAGCGTGGGATCCAGGCCCGCCTTCGTGCTCGCGGCCACCTGCAACGCGCCGAACAGCGAGTTGGAGGACGTGTCCGAGCCGGTGACCGCGACACCGAGCCAGCCGAGGATCGGCGACAGGATGGCGAACGCGCCTCCGGCACCGGCCATCCAGGTGCCCAGGGTCGCGGTCTGGCCGCTCGCGTTCATCACGTACGCCAGCGCCAGCACCGCCATGACGGTGATGATGGCCCAGACCAGTTGGCGCAGTGTCCGGCCGTACGCGCGCAGCGCCCGGATCGGGGACACCCCGAGCACCGCGGCGGTGACCAGGCCCGAGATGAGCATCAGCGAGCCCGCCGTGGTCAACCAGTTGAACTTGAACACGCTGACCGTGGAGACCTTGCCGGCCGGGTTCTCGATGTGCAGGCCCGGCCAGTTGAACGACCGGGTGACCGTGTCGAGCGCGTGCAGGACCGGGTGAATCTGCGCGACGATGAAGATGACGATGATGACCAGGTACGGCGCGTAGGAGCGCAGCTCCTCCCTGCGGCTGTCCGGGTGCGCCACCCGGCTCTGGAAGCCCGGGTCGGGGTTGTCGACGGCGCCGCCGGCCACCGGCCGTACCGCCGCCACCGTGAGCCCGGACGTGGCTGGGTGCCAGACCCGGAGCAGTACCACGACGACGCCCGCGGAGAACAGCGACGCGACGATGTCGGTCAGCGGTACCGAGATGTAGTTCGACGTCACGTACTGGGCGACACCGAACGCCAGCCCGCAGACCACGGCCGGCAGCCACGTCTGGCGTACGCCGCGCCAGCCGTCGACGATGCCGACCAGCACCAGGGGCACGATCACCGCCAGGACCGGCGTCTGCCGCCCGACCATCGAGCCGAGGTCGTGCACCGGTAGGCCGGTCACCGTGGACAGCGTGGTGATCGGCACCGCGAGGGCGCCGAAGGCGACCGGCGCGGTGTTCGCGACCAGTGCCAGTGCCGCCGCGCGCAGCGGGGTGAACCCGAGCGCCAGGAGCATGACCGAGCTGATCGCGACCGGGGTACCGAACCCGGCGAGCGCCTCCATGAGAGCGCCGAAGCAGAACGCGATGATGATGGCCTGGATCCGCTGATCGTCGCTGACCCGGCTGAACGAGCGCCGGAGCACATCGAAGTGCCCGGTGTCGACGGTCATGTTGTAGATCCAGATGGCGTTGATGACGATCCACAGGATCGGGAAGAAGCCGAACGCCGCGCCGAGCGTCGCGGACAGTACGGCCTGACCCACCGGCATGGGGTAGACGACGGTGGCGACGACGACGGACACGACAAGCGCGATGAGCGCGGAGATCCACGCGGTGATGCGCAGGACCCCGAGGAGCAGGAAGAGGATCACGAGAGGGAGCGCGGCGAAGATCGCGCTCAGGCCGAGTGAGCCGGATACCGGATCGAGCACCTGTTGGTACATGGGAACACCTCGCTGGTGAGCTTTGCCGGACGGCTGACTCGATCATCACCCCGGTGGGCTTCGGTGGATGTCGATCGTTCGCCGGACGGTCTGATCGGCTCGACGAGCGGCGCGTTCCGGGCCGGGTGTTCGCGTAGCGACCGGGCGCGGGGTCACTCGGTACGCAGGCCCTCCGGCCGCAGCAACCTCCACAGCGGCGGCAGGCTGATCCCGGTGACCAGCAGCACCACGAGCGCCGCCGCGCCCGACATCGCGGCCATCGCCGGCCAGTTGAACCGCATCGGCTCACCGGCGACCGCGAGCAGCGCCGAGCCCAGCCCCGTACCCGTGACGGCGGCCAGGACCAGGCCGAGGAACACCGGTACCGCCGTCTGCCACAGCACCGACCAGCTCAGCGTGCTGCGCCGGGTGCCGAAGGCGACCAGTACCGCCAGCGTGCGGCGCTGCTCGCGGAGTTGCTCCAGGACGCCCACCAGAAGGCTCGCACCGATCAGCAGGAGCGCCGCCACGACGCCGATCAGCAGTCCCCGCCGGATCGCCGCGAACTGGTGGTCCTGTGCCGTCGCCACAAGCGGGTTGACGCTTGCCAGCGGAGTCGCCGCCGCCGCGTTGCGGACGTACTCCAGCGTGTCGGGCCGGCCGTCGGTGCGCAGGTAGACGTCCAGCGCCGGGTCGCGGAGCCGGGAGGCCGCGATCGCCGCCGGTGTGGCCATCACCCCGCGCAACGACGTGCCGTTCGGATCCTGGGACGGCGTGACGGAGCGGGCCGTCCGCGGCACTGTCCATTGTGGGCCGGTGCCGCCCGCCGGGGGGACGAGCATCACGGCGCGGCCCGGCGAGGGCAGCGGTTCCTCGCCCGTCCGGGTGTCGCTCTGGTGGGCGATGAACACGTCGCCGTCCGTGCACCGGTCGAGGCGGGCGAGGGCGGCCAGCGACGGGCAGTCGCCCAGGATGAGCGTGCCCTCCTGCGGCGTGCCGTCCGGCGACTGCGTCCAGCCGATGCTCGCCACCAGGAGCGAGTACGCCCGCTCGACGCCCGGGGTCGCGCCGAGCGCCGCGACCAGTCGACTCGCCGTCGCCGGGGTCACGCCGTTGTTCAGTACCACCATCACCTGGGCGCGCGACGGATCCTGTCCGGTCGCCTTGGTGTAGTCGGGCTGGACTCCGCCGAACATCATCTGCAGCGCGATCCCGCCGGCGACCGCCACCGCCACGCCACCGGCGGCGCGAGTCGACGTATCACCGTTGAGTTGCAGCCGGCGCACCGCGAGCTGCCACGACACGGTGGCCGCTCCGGCGCGGCGTACCGCAGCCTCGATCAGCCACGGCAGCAGCGCCGCGACGCCGATCAGCAGCAGCGTCGTGCCCGCGACGAGCTGGAACTCGTTCGGTGCCGACCCGGTGTGGTGCACCGAGTTGAGCATCGGGAACAGCAGCGCGAGCCCGGCCAGGGGCAGCGCCAGTCGCCACCAGAGCCGCCGGCGCGCACTGCCCGACCGGCGTACCACGCCGAGTGGCTCGATGACCACGTGACGCAGCGCGAAGATGCTGACCGCGACCGCTGACACCGGTACCGCCAGCAGGATGAGCGCACCCAGCGCGAGGCCGGGCCGGACGTCCTGGGCGAACACGCTGACACCCCACAGCGTGAACCGTGGTATGACGAGCTGCCGCGCCGCCAGCAGGAACAGCACACCGATGCCGACTCCGAACAGCGAGCCGAGCAGCGCCTCCCCCGCGGCGACCCGGATGGCCATCCGCCGGTCCGCGCCCACCAGCCGCAGGGCGGCCAGCCGCCGGTCGCGGTGCTCCCCGCCGAACCGTACGGCCGCCGCGATGAACACGGTGACCGGCAGCAGCAGCACCACGAGGATGATGGCGACGAGCATCGTCAGGATCGGGTCCAGCCGGCCACCCGACTCCTGCTGTCCAAAGTGGTCGATGCGGTCGAGAGTGCCGGGCTGGATCCGCGCGCCGCTGAGCTGGTCGCTGCCAAGATAGAAGGCGTACTCATTCGGTCCGGACAGCCCGGCCGCGCCGATGGTCCCGACGATCGGATGGTCGAGGCGGGGCCGCAGCAGCGCGCCTGCGGGCGAGGCGAGCAGGTGCGCCAGGGCCGGGGAGACGACCATCTGGCCGGGCCGGGGAAGCGCGGTGAGTCCTGGCGGTACCGGGGCTTGCGGGCCTTCGGGCGCAACGACCAGGCCGTTGATTGACTTGTCCCGGAACGTGGTGTTGAACGGGCTGACCAACTCGGTGTTGGCGGAGCGGGACAGCGGCTTCTCGCCGGACGCGATGGGGTAGTCGCGAGCCGCGATCCGGTCATGCCGGGCTTGAAGGACGTGCGGGAGCGCGGCGGCGATGAGCAGCAGGGCCACGCCGAGGCCGACGCCGATGGCGGCCAGCAGGGTTCTGGCCCATCCTTCGCGGCCGCCGCTCAGGGTGAGCCGGGCGCCGAGGGCGAGGTCGGCGCTCCAGCGTCGTGGGCCGGTCATCGGTTTGCCGCCTTCGGTGATCGCAGGCTGGACATGGCTCGACGAGTCCGGACGAGGTCGTCCCCGGTTGGCATGCGGACGACTCTACACCATGAGGTATACCTGCCGTGTATAGGGCTCGACCTGCCGTGAAGGCGGAGTGCGAGCGGGCGAGGTGCTCCCGTGGCCGCCGTGGACAGATGACCGGCGCACCCGCCCGAGCGGAAGCGGCAGGCCGTGCGCCGCGCACCCCCGGTACGCTGCGCACCCCGGTACGCTGCGCACCATAGAACCCCGACGGACCAGGGTGGCGGCCATGGTTGATGAGCCTTCCGGTGTCGTACGGCTCGCCGATGTCGCTCGCCGGGCACGAGTCTCGCCGTCCACCGCCTCCCGGGTCATCAACGGCAACGCCAAACACGTGACGGAGGCGCTGCGTACCCGGGTGATGAAGGCGGTCGAGGAGTTGCGGTACGTCCCCAACGCGCACGCTCAGCTGCTCGCCCGCCCGCAGCGCACCGCGGTCGGCGTGATCGTGCACGACGTGTCGGACCCGTACTTCGCCGAACTCACCCGGGGACTGCAACGGGTTGCCGCCGATCACGGCCGGCTGCTGGTCATCTGCAACAGCTACCGTGACCCGGTACGGGAACTGGAGTACGTCGAGTTGCTCCGCGCCCAGCAGGTCGCCGCGATCGTGCCGGCCGGTTCGGGGTACCACGACAGCAAGTTCACCCGCGAGTTCAACGCGGAACTGCGCGCGTACCAACAGGCCGGCGGCCGGGTCGCGGTCATCGGCCGGCACGAGATCGTGGGCGACGCGGTGGTACCGGGCAACGAGAGCGGCGCGTACCTCCTCGGTACGGAACTGTTCGCGCTCGGCCACCAGCGGGTGGGTGTCATCGCCGGGCCCCGGGTACTCACCACGACCACGGACCGCCTGACCGGTCTGAAGCGGGCGGCTCGCGAGTTCGGGCGCCAGTTGCCGGCGCGGCGGATCCGGTACGACGACTTCAGCCGCGACGGCGGCGCGAGCGCCGCGGTGGACCTGCTGGACACCGAGCCGGGCCTGACGGCGATCATCGCGCTCAACGACACGATGGCGGTCGGTGCCCTGGCCGCGCTGCGGGCGCGTGGGGTGGCGGTACCCGGTCAGGTGTCGGTCGTGGGCTTCGACGACGTACCGATCGCGCGGGACGTGACACCGGCGCTGACGACGATCCGGCTACCGCTGGTGGAGATGGGAGTACGGGCGATGAGCCTGGCGCTGGACCCGCCGGGGCCGGCGCGCGAGCCGAGAGCGCCACGGGTACAGCACGTGCCGGCGGAGATCGTCCGCCGGGCCAGCGCCGGTCCGCCGCCGCGCTAGGTTCGCGGCTTTCGAGGCGGAAACGCGCCCCGTGCCGTGGGCGGCGCGCTCCGGACACGCGAGGAAGTGCAGGCGAACGCGCCCCGGGGCCGTCCGTGGACGGCTGCGGGGCGCGTTCGCGAGGGCGACTCAGCCGAGCAGGCGGGCACCGGCGGTCAGCCGGACCACCACGGGCACCACCACAGTCGGCAGCACCACCGTGCGCAGCGACGGAGTCCAGCCGGCGTCGGTGCCGATGGTGGCGGTGTTCGCCGCGTTGAAGGCGGCCAGCGCGCTGGCCGGTGCGAACCTGCCGTCCTGCCCGATCCAGGTTCCCTTCTCGGTCATCGCGGTGCCGCCCCAGTTGTGGACGATGTCCGCCGGGTTCACGGCGGAGCCCAGCATGATGGCGTTGTTCTCGGCGTAGATGGCGGACAGGTGGCCGACGCCCCACGAGTACGAGTAGCCGTCGGCGGCGAACGGGCCGGTTGCTCGCGGGATCTCGTACAGGTTGTTGTAGACGTCGACCTGACCGAACCGTACCCGCGGCCCCCGCTGTCCCAGATTCGCGAACCGGTCGTCGTGCAGGGTGACCCGCAGCTTGCCCACGTCGTACGTCGGGCTGTCGGTCGACCCGATGAGCATGGACTTGTCGTGGTCGTGCAGGTAGCTCCCGGAGACCGTCACCAGGTCGGCGGCCTTCGTGATGTCGAGCAGGCCGTCATGCACCTGGTAGGGCCGGCCGAAGTACTGCGGCTGGTTGGAGTCGGGGTTGTCGCTGTCGCTGAAGTCGCAGTGGTCGACCCAGACATGGGTGGCGCCGATGACGGACAGCGTGTCGTAGGCGGAGTTCCAGTTGCCGGTGGATCCGTCGGTCGGGTCCCATGCCGGGAAGCAGTCGTGCGCGTCCTGCAGGGTCAGGTTGCGCACGATGACGTTGTCCACCTTCTGGATCATCAGGTTCGCGCCGACCAGGCGGGCGCCGGGCAACCCGATGATGGTGGTGTTGGATCCGACGTTGATATCGACCTGGGCACCCTGGTTCTTGGCCGACCGCGCCCGGGCCTCCTCCAGCGGACCGCTGGGCTTCGTGGCGCGGCCCCAGACGGCGGGATCGTAGGCGCTCAGGTAGGCGTCGAGGGTGTACGCCGGGTCGGCGTAATCGGCACAGGACAGCGGATGGTTCGCGTTGTCCGTGTTGCCGTCCACGGTGCCGCTGATGTAGATGATCTTCGGTGCCGCGTTGGCGGCGTTCGTCGCGTTGTCGCCGCCCAGCGCGGTCACCAGTTCGGCGCGGTTGTGCGCCACGTACACGTGGTCCGCCCCGGCGGCGGAGCCGCCGGTGGTACCGGTACCGTCCGAAGCCCATCCGTCGCCTGCCGGCAGCGCCTGCCGGCCGAGCAGTTCGGCGAGCCGGGACAGGCGGTCGCCGCCTGGATGGTGGGCGCTCGCCGCGCTGGCGGTCCCGGCCGGCGCCAGGGTAAGGGTGAGGGCCGCGAGCGCGGCCGGAACAGTGACTCGTAGGCGCATGGACCTCTCCTCGATGCCGAAGGACTGAGCACGGTGGAAGGACGGGCAGGGTGGAAGGACGGGCAGGGTGGAAGGACGGGCACGGATGCCGAGGGCTGAGCACGGGGCTTGGCACGCCCCGCACGGCCGGCGCGGCGGGGAGTGCGGGCGGAATCAGGGGCGAGCGGGCGAATCGCCGGGCTCCGGCTGCAGGTGCAGCCACATCGACACCAGCGGCAGTGCTCCGGTGCTGAGCAGGTGGTGGTCTTCCCCGGGATCCACCACGAGCACGTCGCCGGCCTGGAACGGGCTCGACGCACCGTCGATCTCGATGACCCCGCTGCCCTGCAGGATGGTGAAGACCTCCGGAACATCGTGCACGTGACGCCCCTCCGGATGGGTGCGCTGGCCGGCGAGGTACCGGCTCACGCCGCCCCGCTCGACCACATACCCCGGTACCGCGGCGGACAGCACGGGGCCGTCCGCGCCGCGGGACAGGTCATCCAGGTTCAGCTTCCGCATCGAAACCCTCCATAGTGGACACTGTCGACCGCCATGCGCCGGTCGCCCACGGCACGCCGAGTTCGGCGAACAGCGCGCGCTCGTCACCGGCGCGGCGGACAAGTTCGGCGATCCCGTCGATGGCGGTCTCGCCCTGGTGGAGCGCCAGGTGGTCCGGTCCGATCGGGTGCGGTGGCGGACCTCCGGCGAGCGCGTCGACGACCGCGGTGAAGGCGGCGGTCGCGGCGAGCGGTGCGAGCAACCGCACGGAACCCCGGTCGCGTGCGGCGCGGTAGTCGAGCAGGTTCTCCAGCAGGTCGACACGCCCCGGAACGGGTACGGGCCTGGACTGACCCGGCAGCCGCAGCCGGTCGGTCGGGTACTCCAGGAGCGCCTCCCCGCCGGTCCCGGCGACGGTGATATCGCCGGGAATGAACGTCGCGGACCGGAGGCTGACCGCCAGGATCACGTCGAACCCGCCGGAGAGCCGGAGCCGGAGGCAGGCGCTGTCTTCGACTTCCTGGTCGAGTACCCGGTACCGTTCGACGGCGAACGCCTCGGGCCAGCCGGCTCCGGCGGCGGACGCGAGCACCAGGCAGTCCATCAGCGCGTGCGCGAACGGGTTGGCGATGGCGCCGTCGAGGACGCGCTTGCCGTCGAGTACCCGCCGCGCTGTCCACGGCGCCCGGCTGAAGTACGCGTCCGGGCGCCACCACGCGCCGGCTGCGGCGACGGAGGTGACCGTACCGAGGCGGCCGGCCGCGATGGCATCGACCAGCCGGGCCAGCGCCGGTGAGCCGAGCGCCTGGAACCCGACCTGGCAGGCGCGGCCGGTGCCGGCGAGCGCGCGGGTGAGTTCGGCGTGCTCGGCGAGCGAGAGCAGGGGCGGCTTCTCCAGCAACAGGTCGCACCCGGCCGCCACGGCGTCCAGCGCGATCGGCAGGTGGGTGTGCGGGGGAGTGCAGACGACGAGTACCTGCGGGCCGATGTCGGCGAGCATCCGGCGGTGGTCGGTGAAGGCGGGTACCCCATCGGGCAGCGGTACCGGTCGCAGGTCGCAGACGCCGGCCAGCCGGATCCGGTGTGCGGCGGCCAGGGCGACCAGACGGCTCAGGTGCGTGGCACCGTGCCCGGCCGCCCCGACGAGCGCGACCGTCGGCGGCTGCGCGAGCCAGCCAGGCTCCGACGTGCGGTGCCGCGGCGTGCGCTGCCGCGCCGCGGGCTGCCGCGACCCTGGCGGCGGGTCCTGGTGGGGCGTCCCGGTCTCCGGAGCGGTCCGCCGCGCGCCGGTCACGGCACGTCCAGCACGTCCGCCACCCGCACCGGCCGGCCGGTGGCGAACGACTCGTTGGCGGCCAGCCCGGTCAGCAGGGACAGGGCGCCGTCGGTCGCGGTGGCGCCGCGGCCCATCGGATCCGGCCCAGCCGCGCCGCCGAAGATGGCGGCCGTCATCCGCGCGTCCGCACCGCCGTGCCCCTCCCGCGTGTACCCGGGCACCTCGACGTCGTACGGCCGTGCCCAGAACGGGCGTACGGTCAACCTGACCCAGCCGCGCTCGCCCGCCGCCTCGACGCCGTGCAGTGCGGCCGAGCCGATCGCGGTCGGGTCAGCCGCGCCGGAACCCGCGCCCGAACCCCGGGCGGTTGCCACCGCCTTCGTGAGCAACGCCCGGTCGCGCGTGGCCGCCCGGTCGCCCTTCACCTCGCCCGCCGTGGCCGGGTCGACGTGGTCGCTCTCCACCACCTCCAGTTCCAGCCGGCCCCGGCTGCCGTTGACCATCACCCGGTACCCCTCCCAGGGCGAGTACGCGGTGAGGTGGTACGTCATCGTGGCGCCGGTGTCGTAGCGCACGAGCACGGCCATGTCGTCCTCGATCGTCACCCCGGGCGCGAACACGCTCCGGTCGCGCAGGTAGCCGTCCTCGGACTCGGCATCGAGGTACAGCTCACGCAGCCGGGGGCGGTCGGCCAGGTGCAACGCGAACGGGTCGCCGATGGCGGTGGGGTCGCCATGGGCGCGCTGGTACCCGCGGTCGTACCCGTGCCGCGCGCCCTGCGCGCCGTAGAAGAACAGCCGGCCCATCCCGAACACGTCGACCGGGCGGGCATCCAGCCACCAGTTGACGAGGTCGAAGTGGTGGCTCGCCTTGTGCACCATCAAGCCACCGGAGTTCGCCTTCTCCCGGTGCCACCGGCGGAAGTAGTCGGCGCCGTGGCGCAGGTCGAGCAGCCACTCGAAGTGCACGGACCCGATCTCGCCGATTTCGCCGGCCGCCAGTACGCGGCGCACGGCCTCATGCACAGGGTTGTAGCGGTAGTTGAACGTCACGGTGACCTGGCGGCCGGTCCGGGCGACCGCGTCGAGGATCCGCCGGCAGCGAGGAGCGTCAATGGTCATCGGCTTCTCGCTGATTACGTCGCGGCCGGCGTCGAGCGCGCCGACGATGTACTCGTCGTGGGTGCGGTCGACGGACGTCACCAGGACGACGTCGACGGATTCCTTGTCCAGCATGGCGGCGAAGCTCTCGGCCGGGTAGGTCGCCGCGGGTTCGGCACCCAGACTGTCCAGCAAGCGGTTGTGGGCCCGCATGCGAACGGGATTGACGTCGCACAACGCGACCAGTGTGGCGGCCGCGGCGTGGTCGACGGCGATGGACTTGACGAACATCTCGGCGCGCGAACCGGTGCCGACAATCGCGTATCTGGTCGGGTTTCTGGTGTGGATCGCTGGCATCGGGATCCTGCCTCCAGGCCGGGAAAAAGCGCCGGGTAGAAGCGACCCGGGGAAGTACCCGGGAAAGCGCTTGCACCAAGACTGTCGCCCAACGTGATGCCGGGCGTCAATGGGATCGGCGGCTGCAACAAATCTGCAACACCGAGGCATTGACATGCATCGCAAACCTTTGCATTAATGAGCCATCCACGTACGTAGTTAGCTCTCGTCCCGTCCCTGCAAGCGCTTTCCAGGAGGCCGGCGTGCCGACGACGATCCGAGACGTGGCCAAAGCCTCGGGCGTGCACGCGTCGACGGTTTCCCGCACGTTCACCGCGCCGCGGATGGTCAATCCCGAGACACGCAGCCGGGTTCTGGCCGTCGCGGAGGCCATGGGATACCGGCCCAACCGCGCCGCGCGCGCCCTCATCACCGGCCGCACCCACAACCTCGGCCTGATCGTGGCCGACATCGCCAATCCGTTCTTCCCGCCATTGATCAAAGCGTCGGAAAGCTATGCGCGGCAGCGGGACTATCACCTTTTCGTGGCCGACACGGACGAGGATCCGGTGGTCGAGGAGGAGCTGGTGCAGGCGATCGCCCGCCAGGTCGACGGGGTGCTGCTGTGCAGCCCCCGGATGGGCAACGGGCTGATCGACCAGCTCGGCCGCGATGTTCCGCTGGTCGTGATCAACAGGGTGGTGGCCGGTCTGCCCTCCGTGGTGATGGACGTCGGGCAGGGTGCCCGCACGGCCATCACCCACCTGGCCGGGCTCGGCCACGAACGCGTCGTCCTGCTGTCCGGGCCGCGCGGCTCCTGGACCAACCGGGAGATCCGCCGGGCCGCGACCGCCACCGCACGCAGCTGCGGCCTCACGCTGACGGTACACGGACCCAATCCCCCTACCGAGCACGCCGGCGCCGCCGCGGCCTGCCACGTGCAACGCTCCGGCGCGACCGCGGTGCTCGCTTACAACGACCTCATGGCGATCGGGCTCATCGACGGCCTGATGCGCCTGGGCATGCGCGTGCCGCGGGACGTGAGCGTTGTCGGCATCGACGACATCCCCCTCAGCCGGCTGGTGCGACCCCGGCTGACGACGGTGGCCACGCCGACCGCCGCGGCCGGGCGCGCCGCGGTCGACATGCTTCTCCAGCACGGTGCCGACCGCCGCACCAGCGCCAAGGTGACGCTTCAGACCACTCTGGTCGTCCGCGACTCGACCGGCCCCGCCCCGCGGCCGCGCCGGGCCGGCACCGATGCCGCCCCGCGCAAGCGGGCCGCCAACCTCACATCTCAAGGAGTGATCGTCATGCCATCCTCGCCCTCCCCAGCGGTCGACCCGCCCTCGGTCGCCCGGCGCCGCAGCGGGCCGACGCGGCGCAACGTGCTGGCCGTGCTCGGTGTCGGCGTACCGGCCGCTCTGGCCGGCTGCTCCAGCGGATCCGGTGGTTCGCAGCCGGCCGCGCAAGAGACGGGCCCGGTCGAGCTGAGCGTGTTCTGGTGGGGTGCGCAGGCCCGCGCGGACATCACCGACAAGGTGCTCAAGCTCTACACGCAGAAGCACCCGAACGTCACCTTCAAGCAGCAGTGGCAGGGCAACGCGGGGTATTACGACAAGCTGGCCACGATGGCGGCCGGCGGGACGGCCCCGGACATCTTCCAGATCGACGACAACGGACTGACGGAGTACACGACCAAGGGCATCTGCCTCGACCTCAAGCCGTACGTGGGCAACCACATCAAGGTCGACAAGTTCCCGGCGAGCCTGCGGAACTCGGGTGTGGTCAGGGGCCGGGTGGGTGGCATCGCCGCGGCGGAGAACACTCCGGCGATGTTCTACGACAAGACCGCGGTGACCCAGCTCGGCCTGCCCGAGCCGACGGTCGGGATGACCTGGGCACAGCTGATCGACTGGGGCGCTCAGGTCTTCAACGAAAGCGGCGGCAAGCTCTACGGCACGATGGACCCCAGCGGCGACTACAAGGCCCTGGAGGTCTGGCTGCGCCAGCAGGGCAAGGACCTGTACACGCCGGACGGCACCTTCGGGTTCGCCGCCGACGACCTGACCGGCTGGTTTCGCCTGTGGGCAGACGCGGCGACGAAGAAGGCCACCCCGCCGGCCGACCTCATCCACACCGCGAACAGCGGCGACGTGGCCAAGCAACTGATCGAGACGAAAAAGGGCGCCACCTCGTTCCTGTGGTCCAACCAGCTCTCCACACTGCAGAAGGGCACGGACCACCAGCTGGGGCTGGTCACCTACCCGGGTGACCCCAAGGGCGAGTGGGCGCGGGCCTCGATGTACTGGTCGGGGTACAGCGGCACGAAACACAAGTCGACCGTGGCCGACGTCATCAACTTCCTGGTCAACGACCCGGACGCCGGGAAGATCCTCGGCGCCGAGCGCGGGCTGGCGCCCAATCTGGACGTGCGCGCTCAGGTCGCGCCGACGCTCAAGGCCACCGACCAGACCTCGGTCACCTTCGAGACCGGGCTGGCCGCCAAGTTCGGGCCGACCCCGCCAGTGCCGCCGAAGGGGCACAGCCAGGTCAAGACGCTGCTGGTCACGGCGGCCGAGAGCGTCCAGTACAAGAAGGCCACCCCCTCGGCGGCGGCCAGTTCCTTCCTCGGCCAGGCGAAGGCCGCCATCGCGGCCTGACGCCAAGCAACTGGCACCCGGTCGCGACCGAAAGCATCCGGCCCCTATCGAAGAGGAGCACACCCGTGGCGCTCACCACGGCCTCGCCGCGGACGCCCGGCGACCGGACTCCCGACCGTGCCCCCGTCGCTCGCCGGCGGGGGCGCGCCTCGTGGCGGACGCGCGAGCGGTCGGCCGGCTACGTCTTCCTCACCCCGTGGCTTCTCGGCCTGCTTGGCGTGACCGCCGCGCCGACGCTCTACTCGCTGTACCTGAGTTTCACCAACTACGACCTGTTCACCACCCCGCAGTGGGTCGGGCTGCACAACTACCAGCGGATGTTCACGAACGACCCGCAGTTCTGGCACGCCGTGCGCGTCACCGTGCTGTACGCGGTCGTCGCCGTGCCGCTCAAGCTCGCCGCGGCACTCGGGGTGGCGCTGCTGCTGGCCCGGGAGCGGCGCGGCATCGGCTGGGTCCGCGCGCTGTTCTACCTGCCTTCGTTGCTCGGCGGCAGCGTGGCACTGGCGATCGTGTGGCAGGCGATGTTCGGCGGCACCGGGGCGGTCAACCACGCGCTGGGCCTCGTCGGCATCCACGGCAAGGCGTGGGTCAACGATCCGGACACCGCGCTGGGCACCCTGGTGCTGCTGGGCGCCTGGCAGTTCGGCGCGCCGATGGTCATCTTCCTGGCCGGGCTCAAACAGATCCCGTCCGACCTGCACGAGGCGGCCGCCGTCGACGGCGCCGGTGCCTGGCGCTCGTTCTGGCGGATCACCCTGCCGATGCTGTCGCCGGTGCTGTTCTTCAATCTGGTACTGGAGGTCATCCACGCGTTCCAGACCTTCACGCCGGCCTTCGTGGTCAGCAACGGGCTGGGCGGCCCGGTCGACTCGACCATGGTGTACACGCTGTACCTGTACCTGCGCGGCTGGAGCGACTTCGAGATGGGGTACGCCTCGGCGCTGGCGTGGGTCTTCCTGGCCGTGGTCGGGTTGCTCACCGCGGTGCTGTTTCGCACCGGCCGGCTGTGGGTGCACTACTCCGATAGCGAGGACTGACGATGGCCGCGCAACTCATGACGGGCCCCCGGGCGGTTCCGGCGCGGCGCACGACGCGTCGGGGCCGCCCGGTGGGTCGGGTGGTCCGGGCGGTGGTCGTCCTCGTGCTGCTGTGCCTCGTGCTGTACCCGCTGGTGTGGATGGTGGGCAACTCGCTCAAGTCGCCGACCGAGATCGCCAGCAACACCGGGCTGCTACCGAAGCACTGGACCTGGGCCAACTACCACGACGGCTGGTTCGGGCTGCCGAGCGTCACGTTCGGCCGGTTCTTTGTCAACAGCCTGATCGTCTCGCTCGGCGTGGTGCTGGCGAACATGGCGTCCTGCCTGGTCACCGCGTACGCCTTCGCCAGGCTGCGCTTCCCGCTGCGCAGGTTCTGGTTCGCCATCATGATCGGTACCCTGCTGATGCCGAACCACGTGCTGGTCATCCCGCAGTACATCCTGTTCCGGCACCTCAACTGGATCAACACTCCGCTGCCGCTGGTGGTGCCGAAGCTGCTGGCCACCGAGGCGTTCTTCGTCTTCCTGATCGTGCAGTTCATGCGCGGGATCCCCCGCGAGCTGGACGAGGCGGCGCGGCTGGACGGATGCAGCCCGTACGGGGTGTTCCGGCACGTGATCCTGCCGCTGGTGCGGCCGGCACTGGTGACCACCGCGATCTTCTCGTTCATTTGGACCTGGAACGACTTCTTCTCGCAGCTGATCTACCTCAACGACCTGCCGAGGAAGACCGTCCCGGTCGGCCTGCGGATGTTCATGGACGCCACCGGACAGGAGTCGATCGGACCGATGTTCGCGATGGCGGTGGTCTCGTTGCTGCCGGTGTTCTTCTTCTTCGCGGCGTTCCAGCGCCTGCTGGTCGAGGGCATCAACACGTCCGGCCTGAAGGGGTGAGCATGGCGACACGGGACGCGGTACGCCCGGACTGGCGGGAGACCGTCGCGGGCGCGGCGGATCTGGCCCTGCTCGGCCTGGCGCTGCTGCTGGCCGCGCTGCCAATGGTCACCGCCGGCGGCGCGGTCGCGGCCGCGTCGTCGGCGGTCGATCACTGGTGCACCCATCGCAGGCTGCCTCCGGTCGCGGTGCTGGCCCGCACGTTCGTCCGGGGGATCGTTCCCGGGCTGGGTGCGCTCGCCGTCGCGGTGGCCGGAGCCGCGGTGCTGCTGCTGGACGTGTCCGCGTCGGCGCGCGGCACGGTACCGGGCGGACCGGTGGTGGTGGCCGGCACGGTCATCGTCCTGGTGGCCGCCGCCGGGCTGGCCGGGTTGACCGTGGTCCGGGTCGGCCAGCAAGCGGGTACCGGCTGGGCCGCGGGCGCCGCGTGGGCCTGGCGTGCCGCGCTGCGCACCCCGTCGGTACCGCTGGGTATCGCCGCCGTGATCGGCCTGACCACGCTGATCGGCTGGATGATGCCGGTGGTGGTACCGGTGATCGGCGGGGTCGGCCTGCTCGGCATGCACGCGGTGACGCGCCGGGCGGGTTGGGGGCCGGGGCCGGGCTGACAGAGCGATCCGGCGGCCGCCGGGCGCCCCGCCGGGGACAATGAGCGTGATGGCCGAACTTCCCGACCCTCCCGGAGTTCCCCGAGCGGTGCGCGAAGGGGTCGATGACGGCCGGCCGGTCGCCGTCTTCGACCTCGACGGCACCCTGCTGCGCGGCGACTCGTTCTCCCGTTTCGGCCGGCAGCTGGTCTTCCGCGGCAGCTTCCGGATCGCGGCCACGCTGCTGGCCGCGCCGCTGCTCGGGCCGCTGCTGCTCCTGCCGCCGACCCGGCGGCTCGCGGCGACCGGCTTCCTGTGGCTGGCGACGGCGGGCCTGTCCACGGAGCACTTCATGACGCTGGCGGAGCGGTTTGCCGAGGGGCACGCCGGCGAGGCGTCGGGCAACCGGATCGCGGTCGCGCTGGAGCGGCTGCGCGCCCATCAGGAGGCCGGGGACCGGGTGATCATCGCGACCGCGTGCGCCGAGCCGCTGGCCGTCGCGATCTGCCGGGAGTTGGGGCTCGGCGACGTGGAGATCGTCGCGGCCCAGTTGCGCTCCGGGCGCTCGGGCATGCGTCCGGTGCGCGGGTGCCGGGGCGTGGAGAAGGTACACCGGTTGCGGGCGGCGGGGATCCGGGTCCCGGTGGAGTACGCGTACACGGACAGTGCCGTGGACATCCCGCTACTGCTGGCGGCCCGCCACCGGTACCTGGTCGCCCCCACGCCCGGGCACCACCGCATCATCCTGAACAAGGTCGGGCACGGCTGCATCGTGCTCGGCTGAGCAGCCGGAGCCGAACTGTGGTGGAGGCGAGCACAGTCCACGGCACTGCGGCCGAGCACCCGGCGTACCGGGGCGCGGCGGTCAGCGGGCCGAGCGGGTAGCTTCGGGTACCCGGCCGGTCTCGCTGGACGTCGCGGCCAGCGCCGCGAGTGCCGGCGGGAGCGGCCACAGCACCGCGGACCCGAGCGCCTGGATGCCGACCGCCCCGGCGGCGCCGCCGATCAGGTAGACCGCCCACGCGAGCGCAGGAGCGGTGACCCGCTTCCCGGACACCGCGCCGACCAGCGCGGTGACCATCGACGTGGTGACCACGGTCGTCGGCACGCCGGCCACTCCGACCCGGTGCGCCAGCGCGCCCTGGGTACCCATCGCCGCGGACAGCACGACCAGCAGCGCCAGTGTCGGGTACAGGTCGGGTCGCCGGCCGGCGACGGTCCAGCCGCCGGCCACCACGGCCGCCAGGCCGGCCTCCAGCAGCAGCCCCAGCCGGTACCCGCGCCGCCAGCTCGTCGCGCGCAGCAGCAGGGCGGTAACCAGGCCGCCCGCCGCGAACGCGGCCAGTGACCCCACGGCGAGCAGCGGCGAGTTGGGCAGAAGCCGCTGGCGGGTGGCCCACGCGACGGCGCCGATCCCCAGCAGTACGGTGTTGCCGGTCATGTTGGCCGCGAAGATGTGGCCGAGCCCCAGGTACGCGGCGGCGTCGGCGTAGCCGGCCACCAGGCCGAGCACGTGCACCGCCCCGGCACGGGGCAGCTTCGGCAGGCGCGGCACCGGCCACGGGCGCGGCATTCCACCCACCGCGACGGTCAGACAGAGATGAGCGACAGCCCGGTCTCCGGGTCGTAGCGCCGAGCCAACTCCGGCGCGACCTCAATGACCATCACCTCCAGCGTCGGCCACACCTCGCCGCGCAGCAGGTGGCCGCCGAGGGTGGATCCGTCCCGGCGGCCCAGTACCGCGTGCAGGTGCAGCCGGGGCTTGCCGTCGTGCCCGGCCACGTCGCCGACCAATGAGAGCACCTCGACCTGCTCGGTGACCGGGATCGGCAGGTAGCGCCGGCTCACCCGGTCGAAGTACCCCAGCTGTCCGCCGCTCAGCCCGCCGACCGCGGTGACCGAGGCCGCCTGAATTCCGTGCTCCCGCACGGCGGTGGTCACCGTCGCCACCGGATCCTCGCCCTTGTCGCACACGACGACCAGTACCCGGTGCCCGGCATCGTCGATCTCTCTGGTGCGCACGGTGCCTCCTGAAATATCCGTCCGGCCGGTATTGAGTTCGCGGCCCCGGGGTCGACGGGGCACCGGTTGGGTGCCCCGTGCGCATCGAGAGTAATCGTGAGCCGGGCATCTGGGCTTTCTCAGTGTAACTCTCGCCTTTACGGTTTAAGCGCATGGAACAGGGTAGAAGCCGGCGCTGGGAACGAGTGAAAAGGCGGGTACCTGGTGACGCGCGAGGACGTTCGCAGCGCGGCCGCCGCCGTGGGCGCCGACCCGGTACGGCTGGAGAGCCGGGACAAGGTGACCGGCGCGGCGCGGTACGCGTACGAGTACCCGGTACCGGAGGTGCTCTACGCCTGGCCGGTCGCCGCGCCCTTCACGAAGGGCCGGCTGACCCTGGTGAATCCGGACGGGGCGCTGGCCGCACCCGGCGTACTGGCGGTGCTGTGGCACTCCAACGCGTACCGGCTGCAATCCCGGGAGAACGAGGACCTGTACCTGCTCCAGGAGCCGACGATCGCGTACCGGGGGCAGTTCATCGCGCTGGTCGTCGCGGACACCATCGAGGCGGCCCGACACGGTGCCGACCTCGTGGTCGTGGAGGCGGACACGCAGCCGCACGACGCGGTGCTCACCGACCGGCATCCGGGGCTGTACCGCCCGGTCCGGGTCAACGGCGGCTACCCGCCCGACACGGCGGTCGGCGACTTCGAGGCCGGCATGGCGGAGGCGGCGGTACGGGTCGACGAGAGGTACTCCACGCCGGCGGAGCACAACAACCCGATGGAGCCGCACGCGAGCATCGCCTGGTGGGACGGCGACGAGCTGACCGTGTACGACTCGACCCAGTACCCGACCGCGGTCGCGCAGGGGCTGGCCAACCTGTTCGGCATCGATCGGCGGTCGGTGCGGGTACTCGCCGAGCACATCGGAGGCGGCTTCGGCGTCAAGGGCGGGCATCCCCGCCCGGCCGCCGTGCTGGCCGCGATGGCCGCCCGGCACGTCGGCCACCCGGTGAAGGTCGCGCTGACCCGCCAGCACCAGTTCGTCAACGTCGGGTACCGCACACCGACGATCCAGCGGGTCCGGCTGGGCGCGGAGGCGACCGGCCGCCTGACGGCGATCGGCCACGACGCGCTCAGCCAGAGTTCCGAGGTGCTGGAGTTCGCCGAGCAGACCGCGGTGCTGACCCGGTGGATGTACGCCGGACCGCACCGGCGCACGACGCACAGGCTGGTCCGGCTCGACGTCCCGACGCCGGCTTGGATGCGCGCCCCCGGGGAGACGCCGGGCTCGTTCGCGCTGGAGTCGGCGCTCGACGAACTGGCCGTGAGCGGCGGTTGGGATCCGGTGGAACTGCGCATCCGCAACGACGCGGAGCTGGAGCCGGAGCAGGGGCGGCGGTACAGCAGCCGGAATCTGGTGGCCTGCCTGCGCGAGGGGGCGCGCCTGTTCGGGTGGGACCGCTGGGACCGCAGGCCGCGCTCGCACCGCGACGGTGACTGGCTGGTCGGTGCCGGGATGGCCGCATCGAGCCTGCAAGCGCGCTCCCAACCCAGCACGGCCGTCGCCCGCGCGCATCCGGACGGGCATTTCCACATCCTCGTCAACGCGGTGGACATCGGCACCGGCGCCCGTACCGCCCTGTGGCAGATCGCGGTGGACGAGCTGGGCGCCGCCCCCGAGCGGGTACGCATCAGCATCGGGGACTCGTCGATCGGACCGGCCCAGGGTGCCGGCGGCTCACAGGGCACCGCCTCCTGGGGCTGGGCGGTCACCAAGGCCTGCCGCCAGTTGTGCGAGCAGCTCGCGCGGGACCACGGCGGATCGGTACCGGCGGACGGGCTCGAGGTACGCGTGGACACGACCGACGACCTCAAGTCACTGCAGCAGTACGGCCGCTACTCGTTCGGGGCGCAGTTCTGCCAGGTACGGGTGGACGTCGACACCGGCGAGGTACGGGTGGACCGGACGCTCGGGGTGTTCGCGGCGGGGCGGATCGTGAACCCGCGTACCGCGCGCTCCCAGCTGATCGGTGCGATGACGATGGGGATGTCGATGGCGCTCATGGAAGAGGGCGTGCTGGATCCCCGGTACGGCGCGTACGTCAACCGTGACTTCGCCGAGTACCACATCGCGGGCTGCGCGGACGTGCGCGCGGTCGAGGCGTACCTGATGGACGAGGAGGACAACCACCTCAACCCGATGGGTGCCAAGGGGGTGGGTGAGCTCGGCATCGTCGGCGCGGCGGCCGCGGTCGCCAACGCGGTGTACCACGCGACCGGTGTGCGCGTGCGCGATCTGCCGATCCGGCTGGACAAGCTGCTCGGCCACCTGGGCTGAGCCCGGCGGCTCGCCCCCGGCCCGGGCCGGGGCCACGGAGACGGCTGGGATCATGGAGGAATGGACGACGAGACCCCGCCCGGCATGGTGCTTCCCCTGGTGGTACGGCTGGAGAAGGCGGAACCACCGCAGCGCACCGACGCGCTGGAGGCGGCCGCGCGGGCGGTGCTCGCGCTGCTCGCCGACCCGCGCACAACCGGCGGGGAGTGGTCGGCGGCGGTCCGCCGGTGGGAGGCGGGCCGGATCCGGAAGGTGGTCCGCCGCGCGCGGGGCGCGGGCTGGTCGCGGGCAAGGCGATGGCTCAGGTCGGGCACGGCGCGCAACTGCTCTGGTGGGCCACCGGCGAGGCGGACCGCGCATGCTGGCTGGCCGGCGGGCTCGCGCTGTCCGTGCGTACCGCCTCGGGGCCGCAGTGGACCGGGCTGCTCGGCGCCGGCCTGCCCACGGTGCGCGACGGCGGCCTGACCGAGCTGGAACCGGGCTCGCTGACCGTGGTGGGTCAGGCCCCGGCGATCCGGCGCGGTTGACCCGGCGGGTACGTCACCGCCCGCGCGGTGCGCGACCGGGCAGCCCGGCACGAACCGGTCGCCGGTGTGGTGCGGCGGCGGCCCCGGGCTCGCCGGCGGGGCCGATTGCCCGTGGTGCCGGGGCGGCGGGCGCGATTGCGCGGGGACCCTCCGGGTATGGGTGGTCGGTGACGGGCGGTCGGTGGTGTCTGCGCCGCTTGGACGTGCCGCCCGCCCGCGGGGCGAGGGGGTACCGGTGGACACGGTCGA